>NZ_JBVJRP010000001.1:0-322827 GCF_055607525.1 Kitasatospora sp. NPDC036993
ACCCTGGGCCGCAAGATCCAGGAGCTCAAGGTCGCCATCAAGCTGGAGGAGGAGCTGAGCAAGGACCAGATCCTCACCAACTACCTCAACATCACCTTCTACGGCCACCAGGCCTACGGGGTGGAGGCCGCCTCCCAGCGCTACTTCAGCAAGAGCAACAAGGACCTGACCGTCGCCGAGGCCGCCACGCTGGCCGGCATGGTGCAGAACCCGTCGTCCTTCGACCCGGTGCGCTACCCCGAGAACACGGTCAAGCGCCGCAACGTCGTGATCGACAAGATGCTGGAGAACAAGCACATCACCCCGGACCAGGCGAAGGAGGCGAAGGCCGCCCCGCTGGGTCTGAAGTACAAGGACCCGCAGAACGGCTGCATCACCGCCAAGGCCGGGATGGGCTTCTTCTGCGACTACGTCCGCCACGTGGTCAAGCAGGACCCGGCGTTCGGCAAGAGCGCCGACGAGCGCAAGAAGGTGTGGAACACCGGCGGCCTGAACATCTACACCACGCTGGACCCGGACAAGCAGGCCGCCGCGCAGAACGCCGTCACCTCGAAGGTCAACGTGACCGACCAGGTGTCGGCGGCCGCCACCATGATGGAGCCGGGCACCGGCAAGATCCTGGCGATGGCCCAGACCCGCCCGTACGGCCTGGACCCGAACAAGAACCAGACCGTCGTCAACCTCAACGTGGACGCCGCGATGGGCGGCGGCAACGGCTTCCAGACCGGTTCGACCTTCAAGCCGATCCTGGCCGCGGCGGCGCTGGAGTCGGGCATGTCGAACACCCAGTCGTTCCCGTCCGAGAACAAGATCGAGTACCCGCAGATGTCCACCTGCTCGGGCACCTGGAAGAACACCGACCGGCCCAAGGTGACGGTGAAGAACGAGCAGGAGAACGAGGTCGGGCCGTACCAGCTGAAGGAGGCGATGGCCCGCTCGATCAACACCTACTTCGTGCAGATGGAGCAGCAGGTCGGCCTCTGCGCGATGAAGCAGATGGCGAACAAGCTGGGCATCACCCAGTCCGCCAAGGGCGACGCCTTCCAGGAGGTGCCCTCGATGGTCCTCGGCACCCTGGAGCTCTCCCCGCTGACCATGGCGAACGTCTACGCGACCTTCGCCGCCCGCGGCAAGTACTGCACCCCGGTCGCGATCAACAAGATCACCACGGTGGACGGCAAGGACATCGCGGTCCCGCAGGCCCAGTGCAGCCAGGCCTTCTCCGACCAGACCGCGGACTCGCTCAACGCCGTCCTGCTGAACGTGACCGAGAAGGGCACCGCGGCCGCCCTGACCATGGACGACGGCCGAAAGATCGCCGGCAAGACCGGTACCACCGACGAGAAGAAGGCCGCCTGGTTCAACGGCTACACCCCGTCGCTGGCCACCGCGGTCTGGCTCGGCGGCCCGGCCGGCGGCGTCAAGATGAAGAACATCAACATCGGCGGCAAGCACTTCGACGACGTGTTCGGCGCGACCGGCCCCGGGCCGATCTGGGCGCTGGCGATGAACCAGGCGCTCAAGGGCACCCCGCTGGAGCCGATCCAGACCGCCAGCATCCCGGACCCGCAGCCGGTCACTCCCCCCGGGGCCACCACCGCGCCGGCCGACCCGAACGCCGCCCAGCCGCCCGCCGGCAACCCCCCGCCGCCGCAGCAGCCGCAGCAGGGCGGCACCACCGGTCTTCCTGGCGGGCTGCCCGGCGGACTGCCCGGCGGGTTCACCTTCCCGCCCGGCATCGGCGGGCCCGGCAACGGGAACGGGAACGGGAACGGGAACGGCCGGCACGGCGGCAACGGGAACGGCTGACCGGCCTTCCCCGCGCTCGGCGGACGAGCATGCCGAAGGGGCGCCCTCCAGTGCGGAGGGCGCCCCTTCGGCGTGTTGCCGGGCGCCGGGGGCGGGGCCGCGGGCGGAACGGGCGGCCGGGCGCCGCACGGCGGCACCGGAACACTCGATTCAGGCCAGTGCGCCGCCGCCTCGCGGGGGCCGGGGGCGGGCCCGACCGCCCAGGTCAGGCCCGGACGGGCCCGGATGCCACGGGCCCGGAAGGGTCGAGCCGGAGCAGGGCGGGGCGGCCCCGGCCGGGTCGGGTCAGAGCAGGGCGGGTCAGAGCAGGGCGGCCTTCACCGCGGCGGCGACCCGGCCCCCCTCGGCCAGACCGTCGACCTTGGGCTTCACCAGCTTCATGACGGCACCCATCGCCTGCGGGCCGCTCGCGCCGCTCTCGGCCACGGCGGCCGCCACGATCGCGGCCAGCTCCTCGTCGGAGAGCTGCTTGGGCAGGTACGTCGCCAGCACCTCGCCCTCCGCCCGCTCCCGGTCCGCCTGCTCCGTCCGGCCGGCGGTGTCGAAGGCCTCGGCCGCCTCCCGGCGCTTCTTCGCCTCGCGACCGATCACCTTCAGCACCTCGGCGTCGGACAGCTCGCGCTTCTGCTTGCCCGCCACCTCCTCGCTGGTGACGGCGGCCAGCGTGAGCCGGATGGTGGACGAGTGCAGCTCGTTCCGGTCCCTGATGGCAGCGGTGAGGTCCTCGTGCAGCTGCTCCTTGAGCGTTGTCATTTCCTCTTCATATCCTTCGGCCGTGGGTGGGCTCAACCGGGTTTCCCGCAGGCATCCAGCGGGTTTTCGCAGATGAACGAGTATGCCCCGGCGACACCGGCCGTCCGTCGCCCGGCGGCGCGTCGGGCGACGCCGATCCGACCCGGGAACGGCGGAGGTCGAGTCCGTGAACAGGCGACGGCCGGGTCCGTGAACAATCGGCGATCAAGGCCGGGAACGGCCGAAGGAATCGGGCCACGGTGGCCGAAAATGCCCGCACGCACCCGGTCGAAAGGCCGGGAATTGCCGGAAACCGCGCGAAGTTGCCGGTGTCGGAGGGGCACCTCGAACGCTGCGGACGCTTCCCGGAATTTACCCGCGTAGTACACTCGTTCGCGCGTCGCCCGAGCAGCCCCCGAGCGGCGATCACCTCACCGCAAAAGCACTGCCGAAGACCGCGGCCGAACAGCTGCGACAAACCGTCACCACGTCCCCGATTCATTATTCCACGGCACCGACCCACTGCGGCCCGAGCGCCGTGCGGCCCACGCCCGTCGCGGCCCGCGCGGACCGCGAACCGTGCGCACTGCGGCCCGAGCCCGGTACGAGCGCCCACGCCTGCGCTCCGACCGGTCGCCCGGCCGGAGCGATCGTTTTCGGAGTGACCGGCGCCGCGAAACGGCGCATCGAGTTCTTGACTTGTTCTTGACTTGTATTCTGCTCACGACAGCAGGAAGCGCGGGGGAATGGACAACAATCAGCTTCGCTCGATGTTGGTAACGCAACGGAAGATGGTCGGCTGGAGCCAGGAGCAATTAGCCGAGCACTCCAATGTCAGTGTCCGGACCATTCGCAATCTGGAAACCGGTGCCATCAGGAATCCGCGGCGCAGTTCCGTGGAACTCCTGGTGGGGGCACTGTTCTCCGCGGCGACCAACCGCGACGTCCTGATGTCCCAGGCCGGACGGCCCGGCACCCCGGCCGGGCTGCTGCCCGCACGGCCCGAGCCCCGCCTGCTCGCCCCGGCCGCCGCGATCCCGGAAACCGCACGGTGGCAGGGGCTGCGCCCCAAGACGGACATCACCGTCGGCCGCCAGGCCGACCTGCTGCACGTCGTGACCGCCCTGCGCCCCGGCCGGCCGCTGGTGCTCACCGGACCGGCCGGAGTCGGCAAGACCCGGCTGGCGCTGGACTCTGCCGCCCACCTCCTGGACCGCTTCCGGGACGGCGTCGCGGTCCTGGAACTCGGCTCGGTCACCCCCGAGGGCGTCGACCCGGCAGCCGCCTCGGCCCAGGCCCAGCGCGCGCTCGACACCCTGTTCCGGAGCTTCGACCGCGACCCTCGGACCAGCCCCGAGATGCAGATGCTGCTGGTCGTCGACAACGCCGAGCACATCATCGACACGGTGGCCCGGCAGGTCAGGGCGCTGCTGGAGCGGCACCCCGCGCTGCACATCGTGATCACTTCGCTGCGGGCACCCGCCGGCGTCCCCGCCGACCTGTGGGAGGTGTCGCCGCTGTCGGTCGACCAGCCGGACGGCCTGTACGGCTGCCCACCCGCCGCCGAACTGTTCTGCCGCCGGGTGCACTCGGTCGTCCCGACACTGGACCTCAGCGACCAGATGCCCCAGGTGGTCGAGCTGTGCCGGCGCCTCGGCGGTCTGGCGCTCGCGATCGAGAACGCCGCGTTCCGGATGCGCTCGGTGCCGCTGCGCGTCCTGGTGGAGGAGTGCCGGGTGCTGCCGATCCTGGGCCAGGAGGAGGTGGGCGGGCTCTCCCACCACCGCTCGCTGCACCGCAGCCTCGCCTGGGCGTACGGGCTGCTCGACGAACGGCAGCGCCGGGCGCTCAGACGGTTCTCCCGCTTCCCGGAGGACTTCTCCATCGAGGACGTCCGGCAGGAGCCGGTCGACGACGCGCTGGAGCCCTCCCGCAACCTCGACGTCCTGGCCGAGCTGGTCGACTTCTCCGTCGTCCAGGTGAACCGCGGCCACCAGTACGCGTACCGGGTGCCCCGGATGATGCGCGAGTACGTCAACGCCATTCCGGCCTGAGGCCGGCCCCCACGCCCGTACCATCCGTGCTGCCCGCGCTCCCGTCCCTGCGTGTGCTCCGGTCCCTGCGTGTGCTCCGGGGCGCGCTCTTCTCCCCGCCGGTCGCCTCCGCCGGTTTCGCACCGATGCCGCGCCCGTTTCGTCGCCGGTTCGTCGCCGGTTCATCGCCGGTTCGTCGCCGCCGACGCCGGGCCCGCGCCGCGGGCGTCGGCCAGGAAAGCGACCGGCAACCTGCCTTGCCGGTCCCCGGTGCCCCCGGGACGGACTTGCCCGCTGGGATTCCTGTCCTCCCGCCCGAAGGAACCGGAGGATTCCGCGTGGGCGGCACCAGTTTGCTCCGGATGACGCGAGGATCTGGGAGGAATCGGTCAATGAGCACCCCCGACAGGGCCCTGCTGGACTGGATCGAGGAGGCCCCCGAGGAACGCGGCCTCCGCTTCGCCGGACCGGGCGACTCCTGGGACTTCCACAGCTACGCCGACCTGGCCGAGCAGGTGCTGCGCACCGCCGAGGCGCTGCGCGCCGCCGGAGCCGGCGACGGCGACGTGGTGGCCGTCGTCCAGCGGTGCAGCCCCGGCTTCGTGGCGACGTTCTTCGGCGCCATCGCGGCCGGCTGCACCCCGTGCTCGATAGCGCCGCCGTTCGCCCTCCAGCGCCGCGGCGCGTACGCCGAGCGCGCACGGGCCCTGTTCACCACCGCGCGGCCCGCGGTGATCGTCTGCGACGACGAGTCCCTGGCCCTGGTGCGCGGCGTCACCGAGGGTCTCGACCTGCCCGCCCCGGTGCTCTTCGACGCACTCGTCGCCGGCGTCGGACCGGCCTCGAAACCGTACCCCCCGGCCGAGTTCGCGCTGCTCCAGTTCACCTCCGGCTCCAGCGGCCGCTCCCGCGGCGTCCTGATCGGACACGACGCGCTGCGCAACGACGTGAACGCCATCCACCGCTGGACCCAGTGGCTGCCCGGCGACGCCGGTGTCTCCTGGCTGCCGGTCCACCACGACATGGGCCTGATCGGCTGCCTGGTCAGCTTCGTCACCGTGGGCTGCGACGGCTGGATGCTGCAACCGGACGACTTCCTCCGCTCTCCGCTGCGCTACCTGCGCTGCCTCAGCGAGAACAAGCTCTCCCTCACCGCCATGCCCAACTTCGGCCTGGTCTACATCCTGAACCGGGTCCGGCCGGAGCAGCTGGAGGGCCTGGACTTCGGATCCGTCCGCTCGCTGATCCTCGGCGCGGAGCGGATCGACCCACAGGTGCTGGAGGACTTCGAGAAGCTGCTCGGCCCGTACGGCTTCGACCGGCGCGCGCTGCTGCCCGCGTACGGCGGGGCGGAGGCCACCCTGGCGGTCACCGGCCTGCCGATCGGCGAGGGCTGGACGACCGTCGACCTGGAGGGCGAGCAGGCGGGCCGCTACGTCGGCTGCGGGCGGCCGCTGGACGGCGTCCGGGTGCGGGTGGTCGACGACCGCGGTGACGAGGTGCCGGACCGGGTGGTCGGCGAGGTGCTGGTCAGCGGCGGCACCGTGGGCACCCGCTACCGGGACGACATCGTCACCGCCTCCGGCACCGTGCTGGGCGGCGGGGTGCTGCGCACCGGCGACGCGGGTTTCATGAGCGGGGGTCAGCTCTTCGTCGTCGGCCGGATCGGCGACGGCGTCAGGATCCGCGGCCGGATGGTGTTCGCCGAGAACCTGGAGGCCCGCCTGCACGAACTGGGCATCCCTCAGCGGCGGGTGGCGATCCTGCTCGGCCACCGGGAGGACCGTCCGACCGGCGTGGTCGTCCTGGAGAAGCCGGAGCCGCGCTGGCAGTCGGCCGCCCACTCGGTGCTCGCCGAGGCCCTGGGCCACGAGGCGGACCTGCTCGCGGTCGAGATGCCGCGCGGCGGGATCGCCGTCACCTCCAGCGGCAAGCCGCGGCGCCGGGTGATGTGGGCGGCGCTGACCGCCGGCGAGCTGCGCGGGGACATCCGGAGCCTGACACCGGCCCTCCTGGGCGCGGCCTCCCCTCCCGGTGCCCCCCGCTCCCAGTGACCGCCATTCCCAGTAACCCCCATTTCCGGTTACGCCTATCCTGATCGCATGACCGAAGGAGACGACGGGCTGGTCCTCACGCCCCCCGGGGGCGGCCGCTTCCACTTCGACCCCGGCGCCCTCTGCCTCGAACTGCTCACCACCGGTGGTCCCGGCCCGTACGCCCGGTACGAGGTGCTGCACCGGCCCGCCGACCTCGCCGGCTGGCTCCCGCTCTCCCGGCTGCGGCTGCCCGCCGAGGCGGTCCGGATCTCCCCCGCCGGGCTCGCCGGCACCCGCGCCCTGCGCGACGCGCTCTGGCGCCTCACCGCCGCCCACGCCCGCGGCACCACCGGCACGCCCGAGGACTACGCCGTCCTCAACCGGGCCGCCGAGCACCCGCCGCTGGTCCCCCGGATCGCCCCGGACGGCACCGGGGCCGCCCCCCTGCCCGCCGACGGCGCGCAGCTGGCCTCCACCTTCGCCCGGGACGCCATCGCCCTGCTCACCGGCCCGTACGCGGACCGGGTCCGGGAGTGCGGCGCGGACGACTGCCGGCTGATCTTCGTCGACACCTCGCGGCCCGGCCGGCGGCGCTGGTGCTCGATGGAGCGCTGCGGCAACCGCCACAAGGTCCGCGCCCTGCGCGCCCGCCGCGACTCCGAGGAGCCGTCCCCGGCCGCCGCCGTTCCCCCTTCCGCCGCTGCCTCCCCAGCCGGCTCCTCTGCCGGCTCCGGGCGGGTGGCAGCTGATCGACCGTCTGAGAGCATGGACTGATGCGACCGCTGCACTCCGTTCCCCTCGGCATCGCCGCCGCCGGCGCCGCCTGCCTCGCCTACTCCGTCGGGTACGAGGTCCGGGCCTTCCGCCTCCGCCGGATCGAGGTCCCCGTCCTCCCGCGCGGCGCCCGGCCGATCCGGGTCCTCCAGGTGTCCGACATCCACATGGTGAACGGACAGGGCAAGAAGCAGCGCTGGCTGAAGAGCCTGGCCGGCCTGCGCCCCGACCTGGTGGTCAACACCGGCGACAACCTCTCCGACCCGCTCGGCGTCCCGGCCGCCCTCGACGCGCTCGGGCCGCTCATGGAGTTCCCCGGCGTCTACGTCTTCGGCTCCAACGACTACTACGGCCCGGCCCGCAAGAACCCGGCGCGCTACCTCCAGGCCATGCGCAGCGGCGTCCACGGCATGAACAACCCCGACGGGACCGCGAGCCGCGGCATCAGCGGGGCCGTCCACAACCCGTGGGAGAAGCTCCGCGACGGCTTCGACGGCGCCGGCTGGCTCGACCTCACCAACACCCGCGGCCGCCTCACCGTGAACGGCCTCGACCTGGAGTTCACCGGCCTCGACGACCCGCACATCCGCCGCGACCGCTACAGCGAGGTCGCCGGCGGCCCCTCCCCCGACGCCGACCTCTCCCTCGCCGTCGTCCACGCGCCCTACCTGCGGGTCCTCGACGCGTTCACCGCCGACCGCTACCCGCTGATCCTGGCCGGCCACACCCACGGCGGCCAGCTCTGCATCCCCTTCTACGGCGCGCTGGTCACCAACTGCGACATCGACACCCGCCGGGTCAAGGGCCTCTCCACCCACACGGCGGGCGGCCACCGCTCCCACCTCCACGTCTCGGCCGGCTGCGGCGCCAACCGCTACACCCCCGTCCGCTTCGCCTGCCCTCCCGAGGCCACCCTCCTCACCCTCACCCCGGCCCCCCGCTGACCCCCGCCGGACGCCCGCCCGAAACCGGATTTCGCGTCTCGGCGAGCGTCCGGTAGAGTTCTACTCGTTGCGACGGAGACAGAGCAACAAAACGCAAGACCGGGGTGTGGCGCAGCTTGGTAGCGCGCTTCGTTCGGGACGAAGAGGCCGTGGGTTCAAATCCCGCCACCCCGACCCAGTAACACCAGCTCAGGGCCGGTGTCCCGCAAGGGACACCGGCCCTGGCTGTTTCTCCCGGGGCTCTCGGGAGAATTCCCGGAGAAATCCGCAGGGAGAGCGGCCTCTCCGGCGCTGCCGCTGAGGCGCCTTCAGCAGGGCGTCGAGAACCGCCGCAGGGAGCCGGGCGGCGTACACCGGGTCGATGCCGGCGCCGGCGGCGTCGGGGCGGTGGCTGCCAGGGCGAGGTGCCAGGTGCGGCGGTCACCGTCCGGCAGTGCCCGGGCGACGGCCCGGTTGGTCGTCAACCTCTGTTGGTGCGGCGCCCGTTGGAGGACGGCGGACCGCGGCAGGTCGGGATACCGGGGCCGGGCGTTCGTGCCCGCCCGGCCCGGCGCCCGACGCGGGCCGCCGCCGAGAGCCGCCGACGGATCCCCGGCGACCTCCGGCGACGCCCCCGGCGCACCGGGCGGGTGGCCCGAAGCCCGCCCGCCCGTTCCCTTCGCTCCCCCCGATCGGGTTGGATGGTCGGATGAGCGAGGAGAAGAGCGCCGTACCGGCGTGGGAGCAGCGGTTCAGGGCGGCCCGGGTGTCACTGCCCGACTGGGCCGAGGACGCCCCCGACCGGGCGCTGTACGTGTCCAACGCGACCGGCACCTACGAGGTCTACGCCTGGGACCGCGCCACCGGCACCCACCGCCAGGTCACCGACCGCCCGAACGGCACCACCGACGCCGAGCTGTCCCCCGACGGCGACTGGGTCTGGTGGTTCGACGACCACGACGGTGACGAGTTCGGCGTCTGGCGCCGCCAGCCGTTCGCGGGCGGCCCCGACGAGGAGGCCGTGCCCGGCCTCGCCCCCTCCTACTCGGCCGGCCTGGCCGTCGGCCGCGACGGCACGGTGGTCGTCGGCCGCTCCACCGACGAGCACGGCACCACCCTGCACCTGCGCCGCCCGGGCAGCGCCGAGCCGGTCGAGATCTACCGGCACGAGGAGTACGGCGGCATCGGCGACCTCAGCCACGACAGCACGCTGCTCGCCATCGACCACACCGAGCACGGTGACGCGATGCACTCCGCGATCCGGGTCGTGCGCCTCACCGGGGACGGCGGCGTCGAGACCGTCGCCGAGCTGGACGAGGTCACCGGCCGGGACGAGCCGCGCGGGGTCGCCTGCCTGGGCTTCGCCCCGGTCGAGGGCGACACCCGTCTGCTGGTCGCCCACCAGCGCACCGGCCGCTGGGAGCCGATGGTCTGGGACGTCGCCACCGGCGCCGAGACCGCCCTGCCGCTGCGCGACGAGCAGGGCCGCGAGCTGCCCGGCGACGTCTCCGCGCAGTGGCGCCCCGGCGCCGCCGAACTGCTGGTGGAGCACGAGTACGAGGCGCGCAGCGAGCTGTTCTCGTACGCGCTCTCCGACGGCCTGCTGACCCGCCTGGACACCCCGCGCGGCACCGTCGGCGGCGCCACCGCCCGTCCGGACGGCACCGTCGAGTACCTGTGGTCCTCCGCCGCCGAGCCCTCCGCCGTCCGCTCCACCGCCGGGACGGTCGTCCTGCGGGCGCCCGGCGCGGTGCCGCCCGGTTCGGTCCCGGTCGAGGACGTCTGGGTGGACGGCCCCGGCGGGCGGGTGCACGCCCTGGTGCAACGGCCGGCGACGCCCGCGCAGGGCCCGTACCCGACCGTGTTCGAGATCCACGGCGGCCCGACCCACCACGACAGCGACTCCTTCGCCGCCGGTCCCGCGGCCTGGCTGGACCACGGCTTCGCGGTGGTCCGGGTCAACTACCGCGGTTCGACCGGCTACGGCCAGGCCTGGACGGACGCCCTGCACGAGCGGGTCGGGCTGATCGAGCTGGAGGACATCGCGGCGGTCCGCGCGTGGGCGGTCGAGAGCGGCCTCGCCGACCGGGACCGGCTGGTGCTCACCGGCGGCAGCTGGGGCGGCTACCTGACCCTGCTCGGCCTCGGCGTCCAGCCCGACAGCTGGGCGCTGGGCATCGCCGCCGTCCCGGTCGCGGACTACCACACCGCGTACGCCGACGAGATGGAGGCGCTCAAGTCGCTGGACCGCACGCTCTTCGGCGGCACCCCGGAGGAGGTCCCCGAGCGCTTCACCGCCTCCTCGCCGCTGACCTACGTCGAGCAGGTGCGGGTGCCGGTCTACATCAGCGCCGGGGTCAACGACCCGCGCTGCCCGATCCGGCAGATCGAGAACTACGTCGAGCGGCTGGAGCGGCTCGGCAAGCCGCACGAGGTGTACCGGTACGACGCCGGGCACGGCTCGCTGGTGGTGGAGGAGCGGATCAGGCAGCTGCGGCTGGAGATCGACTTCGTCCGGCGGTACCTGGGCACGGACGGACACACCGCGGACGGACACACCGCGGCCGGGGGGACCGTGTGAGACGTCTGCTGACGCTCGCGGGGGTGGCGGCCGTCGGAGCCCTGGTGCTCACCGGCTGTTCGAGCTCGGACGGCGACAACGCGGCCTGCCCGCCCCCGACCGGCCCGCCGGTCGTCCTGCCCACGAGTACCGCGGTGCCGCCCGCCGTGCCCACCGGGGCGCCGTCCGCCCCGACGCCGGCCGGCGCCGTACCCTCTTCCGCCGCACCGCCCGCCACCGCGACCAGGGCGAGCGCGTCGGGCACCGGCACGGCCGTCCTGCCGGCGGTGTACGCGGCGACCGAACAGGACGGCACCGTCGAACTCGCCAAGGGGTCGAAGGGGTCGAGCGGGTCCAAGGGCTCCTCGGGCTCGAAGGGCTCCAAGGGGTCGAAGTCCGGTCGCACCGTGCACCACCACACCGACCACTACGACTCCGACGACACCAACGGCAGTGGCAACGGCCACTGCCACGGCGAGCCGACGCCGCTGCCCACCGGTTCGTCGTCCCCGACCCAGCCGCTGCCTCCGACACCGGCCCCGACCGCGCCGCCGACCGTGCCGCCGCCGGTCAAGCCCACCGCGCCACCGGCCCTGCCGACCAAGCGCTGAGCCCGGGGGCGCTCCGGAACGTCAGTCCAGGACCGGGTCCAGCCCGAGGACCCGGTCCTGCTCCGCCTCCGCCTCGCGGCGCACCAGGCGGTACCACATGAAGACCACGAACCCGCCGAAGACGAACCACTCCAGGGTGTAGCCCAGGTTCTGGAACGCGCGCAGGGTGAGCCCGTCCCCGCCCTGCGGCTGCACGGTCGGTACGGGGGCCAGCCCGGCGGGCGCGTCGTCGACGGCCACCCAGCCGTCGTACCAGCCGTCGTACTCCAGCACGTTCAGCAGCGACGCCCGGTTGATCATGCCGAGCTGCCCGGTGGGCAGACCGCCCGCGACCGCGCCGTTGCTGCCCACGGTCTCGTTGGCCTGCAAGCGCCCGGTGACCGTCACCTGCCCGCCAGGCGGCGGCCCGGCGGCGCCCGCCCCCGGGTCCCCGGCCGCCCAGCCGCGCACCACGGCGACGGCGTGTCCGTCGGCGGTGCGCAGCGGGGTGAGCACGTAGTAGCCCTGCTTGCCGTCCATCACGCGGTTGGGCACGAGCAGCTGGTGCTCGGTGTCGTAGCCGCCGGTCACGGTGACGGTCTTGCCGACGGTCTCCGTGTTCACCTGCGGGGTCGTCTGGTTGAGCAGCGCGTCGAGCGGCCGGGCGTCACCCGAATCGGCGGCCGACTGCTTGGTCTCCTGGTGCGTGGACACCCGGTCCTCGAACCGGCCGAGCTGCCAGGAGCCCAGCCACAGGCACACCGCCACGGCAGCCACGGCCACGACGGTGCCGCCGAGCCATCTCGGGGTCAGGAGGAACCGGTACACACCCCCCACGGTAACCACTCCTCACATCCGCCCGACCCCCCGGGCCCCGGACACGGCGACGTCCGGCCCGTTCGCGGCTGCCGACCGGTGCGCGGTTCCCGCCGTTCGCCGCCCGGTGGCCGCCGCCCGTCACCGCGCAGTCGGCGAGCCCGACGGCTGCGGCGCCGGACCGCCCACGCCCTGGACGCCGCCGCGGTAGACGGTGCCGCTGCACGACACCGGCAGGGTCACCGTGGCGGCCGCGGGGCTGCCGGGGGCCGGGGTGTGGGCGATGGTGGCGGTGGCCGGCGCGGTGGTCGGGTTGCCGGTCGGGGTCGCCGTCGGGCTGGAGGTCGTGCTGGGGGCCGCCGACGGGGACTGGGAGGCCGGCGGGTTGGCGCTGGGTACCCCGGGGGCGCCGGAGGCGCCGGAGGCAGGGGCGCCGGACTCGGCGGCGGGGACGTCCGAGCGCAGGGCCACCTTGTAGTTGACGCCCTTCGACGGGGGGGTCACCGGGTCCGAGTCGGCGCAGGCCTGGTCGGGGACCCAGGCGAACGGCACCCGGTACCCGGCCCGCGGCGCGAGCAACGGCGCCTCCCCGTCCATCGCGGGCAGTCCGGCGGCCGGGTCGCCCGGGGCGTGGTCGGCGGTGCGGACGCGGCCGCGGTCGCCGCCGCTGACGGCGGTGACCGCCACCGCCCCCGGCCCGCCGAGCCGGCAGCTGCGCCCGGAGACGTTGTAGACGGTGAACGAGCCGTAGATCCGCCCCGCGGCGTCGGCCGTGCCGACCTGCGCGGCGCCCTCGCCGAGGTCGGCCCGGGCGCACAGCGGGACGATGCCGTCGTCCGCCGTGCCGGCCGTGCCGGTGGGCACGACGACGCCACCGGTGCGCGCCGACTCGCCGCCCGAGGTGGGCGGGGCGGAGGTGGTGCCGGGCGGCGGCGAGACCTCGCCGGTGCCGCTCGGGCTCGCGTGCGAGGCCGTACCGGCGTCGCCGGCGGTGTGCTCGGCGGTGCCGCTGGGGGAAACGGCGGCCGGGCTCTTGGCGGCGGCCGAGCCCGGGCCGCCGGAGAGCCCGAGGTGCTCGCCCTCGTGCAGGACGGGCAGGCCGATCGCGACGATGAAGGCCAGGGCGGCCGCTCCGGTCCAGGCACCGCGCCGGGTGGCCCGCCGACGGGGCACGGACCGCCGGATCCGCGGCAGCCCGCCGGGCACGGGCTGGATGCCGGAGACCGCGCCGTGCATCAGCTCCCGCAGCGCCCGTTCCTCGGAGGACAGGCCGGGGAACTCCGCCGCCCCGTCCGCGCCCCGGGCACCGGAGTCACCGGACGTACCAGCGGCACCGGAACCGCCCGGAGGACCGGAGGGACCGGCAGGACCGGAAGTGCCGGAAGCCCTGTCCAGCGGCCGCCGCCGGCCGCCGTCCGCCTCAGCCATGTCCGGCCTCCATCTGGACGCGGAGGGCGGCGAGTCCGCGCGAGCCGTAGGCCTTCACCGAGCCGATCGAGATGCCCAGGGTCTCGGCGACCTGCGCCTCCGTCATGTCCACGAAGTAACGCAGCACCAGAACCTCCCGCTGACGGCGTTGCAGACCACGCAGCGCGGCCTTCAACTGGTCACGCTCCAGGGCATCGTAGGCACCTTCTTCTGCACTGGCCATGTCAGGCATGGGCTTCGGCAGCAGTCGCAGTCCGAGGATGCGGCGGCGCAGCGTGGAGCGGGACAGGTTGACGACCGTCTGGCGCAGGTAGGCCAGGGTCTTCTCGGGCTCGCGCACCCGGCGCCGGGCGGCGTGCACCCGGATGAACGCCTCCTGGACGACGTCCTCACAGGTCGAGAGGTCGTCGAGGAGCAGCGCGGCGAGCCGCAGCAGCGAGCGGTAGTGCGCCTGATAGGTCGCGGTGAGCAGGTCCTCGCTGGTACCCGCGTCGGTACCGGCACCGGAGTCCGCCGCACCGGGTGCGGCCGCCGTCATCTGGTCTTCTTCCGGCCTACTCGCAGACCACGGGGCGCGCGAAGGGAAGGCCGTCGCGGCTCTCGCCGGGATGCCCGCCCTTGCCCCCACCATCACGTTCGCCACGCACGTTGGACACTCGATCCCCTGTCATGGTTGCCCAGCCCGGGGGCCATTCTTCCGTATCGACGGAACGGGCCTCCAGGGGATTCCCACGGGATTCCGGACAGATTGTGTCGAGGAGCGAACACAGGTATGGACACAGCTGTGGACACAAGCGGGCACACCGGAACACGCGAGGGCCCCGGAACGCTATTCCGCCGCCTCCGCGGGACGCCCCGCCGTCAGCTCTCCCGCCACCAGTTCCGCGATCTGCACCAGGTTCAGCGCCGCCCCCTTGCGCAGGTTGTCCCCGCACAGGAAGAGGTCCAGCGCGTCCGGCTCGTCCAGCGCCCGCCGGACCCGCCCGACCCAGACCGGGTCCGTCCCGACCACGTCGTTCGGCGTCGGGAACTCGCCCGCCGCCGGGTCGTCGTAGAGGACCACGCCGGGCGCGTCCCGCAGGATGTCCTGGGCGTGCTCCCTGGTCACCTCGCGCTCGAAGCGGGCGTGCACGGCCAGCGCGTGGGTGCGGACGACCGGGATCTGGACGCAGGTCGCCGAGACCTTCAGGGCGGGCAGGCCGAGCACCCTGCGGGACTCGTCGCGGATGCCCGCCTCCTCGGCGGACCAGCCGCCCTCGCGCAGCCCGCCGGTCCAGGGCACCGCGTTGAGCGCGAGCGGGGCGGCGAACGGTCCCTGATCGGCGACCAGGGCGCGCAGGTCGCCGGTCTGCCCGCCGACTCCGGTGCCCGCGACCAGCCCGGTCTGGGCGCGCAGCGCCGCCTCTCCGTCCCGGCCCTCGCCGGCGGCGGCCTGGTAGGAGGCGACCACGAGCTGCGCCAGCCCGTACTCGGCGTGCAGCGCGCCGACCGCCGCGATCATCGCCAGGGTGGTGCCGGCCGGACTGGCGACGATGCCGCGCGGGCGGATCCGCAGCGCCGCCGCGTTGACCTCGGGGACGACCAGCGGCACGTCCTCGACGGTGCGGAAGGCGGGCGAGCCGTCGATCACCACGACGCCCTTGGCCGCCGCGATCGGCGCCCACTGGGCGGAGACCGGTCCGGGGACGGCGAACACCGCGACGTCGGTCCCCGCGAACGCCTCCTCGGTCAGCGGGACGACCTCGCCCGCCTCCCCGCGCACCACCGCCTCGCGGCCGGCCGAACGCGGGGAGGCGACGAGCCGGATCTCGCCCCAGACGTCCTGACGGAGGGAGAGCAGCCCGAGCAGCACCTCGCCGACCGCGCCGGTGGCGCCGACGACGGCGAGGTTCGGACGCCGGGTCACCGCCCGGCGTCCCGGCCGGGTGCCCGGGTCATCGCCCGCTGCTCCCGCTCCGCTCCCGGGTCATCGCCCGGTGCCGCCGTAGACGACGGCCTCGTCGCTCTCGCTGTCCAGGCCGAAGGCGCTGTGCACGGCGCGGACCGCCTCCGGCACGTCATCGGCACGGGTGACCACCGAGATGCGGATCTCCGAGGTGGAGATCAGCTCGATGTTGACGCCCGCGGCGGACAGCGCCTCGAAGAAGGTCGCGGTCACGCCCGGGTTGGAGCGCATGCCCGCGCCGACCAACGAGATCTTGCCGATCGCGTCGTCGTAGCGCAGCGACTCGTAGCCGATGCCCTCCTTGACCCGGCCGAGCGCGTCGATGGCCTTCTGGCCCTCGGTCTTCGGCAGGGTGAAGGAGATGTCGGTCAGGCCGGTCGACGCGGCGGAGACGTTCTGCACCACCATGTCGATGTTGACCTCCGCGTCGGCGATGGCGCGGAAGATCCGCGCCGCCTCGCCCGGCTTGTCGGGCACGCCGACGACGGTGACCTTGGCCTCGGAGGTGTCGTGGGCGACTCCGGAGATGATGGCCTGCTCCATCTCGCCCCCTTCGGGCTTGTTCGGGTTGTCGTTGCTGACGATCGTCCCGGGAAGACCCGAGAAGGACGAGCGTACGTGAATCGGGATGTTGTAGCGCCGGGCGTACTCCACACAGCGGTCGAGCAGCACCTTGGAGCCGGAGGAAGCGAGCTCCAGCATGTCCTCGTAGGCGATCCAGTCGATCTTGCGGGCCTTCTTCACCACACGCGGGTCGGCGGTGAACACGCCGTCCACGTCGGTGTAGATCTCGCAGACCTCGGCGTCGAGGGCGGCGGCGAGCGCCACCGCGGTGGTGTCCGAGCCGCCCCGGCCCAGCGTGGTGATGTCCTTGCTGGACTGGGAGACGCCCTGGAAGCCGGCCACGATCGCGATGTTGCCCTGGTCCAGGGCGGTGCGGATGCGGCCGGGCGTCACGTCGATGATGCGCGCCTTGTTGTGGACGGAGTCGGTGATGACACCGGCCTGGCTGCCCGTGAAGGACTGCGCCTCGTGCCCCAGGGATTTGATCGCCATGGCCAGCAGCGCCATGGAGATGCGCTCTCCAGCGGTCAGCAGCATGTCGAACTCACGGCCGGCAGGCAGCGGTGACACCTGCTCCGCGAGTTCGATGAGCTCGTCCGTCGTGTCGCCCATCGCGGACACCACGACGACGACCTCATGGCCGGCCTTCTTGGTATCGACGATTCGGCGGGCCACGCGCTTGATGCCTTCGGCATCCGCAACGGATGAGCCGCCGTACTTCTGCACGACAAGGCCCACGTGCGCTCCTCGACTCGAAGTCTTTTCCGGGGGCGGTGGGCCCCCGTACCCCCCGGGGGAGAAGGGGGTGCGGTCGTCGTCAGTCTACCGAGCAGGGGTGCTCCGACTGGCTCTTTCCATATGGTGAGACAGTCGTTTCAGCACGTGAGCGGCAGTTCGGGTGACTCCGCCGTCAGGTCTGCGGGCGATTCGGCACGACTCCGAAGAATCGGCGGACCGGGGGGCGGCGATCCGGCCGGATTTCTTTTCCGGCCGGTCCGCTGAGGCATCCGTCACAATCCGAGGGCGCATTCGATTCACGGAATGCCGCGTACCGCATACGGCGGGCCGCCGTCTTCCGCATATCGCTTACCGCCCGCCGCCCGCCTCTTGCCGCCAGGCCCTTGCCGGCTACCGGCTACCGGCTACCGGCTACCGGCTACCGGCTACCGCCCACCGGCTATCGGCCGAGGCCGAGTTCGGCCACCATCAGGTCGCCCGCCTGCTGCTCCAGCTGCTCGTCGGTGAGCCCGTCGTCGTCGGTGTCCGCACCGTCCGGCGCCGCACCGATCGGGCTGTCCAGCCGGACGTGGGCGATCAGCGACTGCAGGGCCCGCAGCACCGCCGTACAGGTCGTGCCCCAGTTGGAGAGGTACGAGAACTGCCACCACCACAGCGCCTCGCTGACCCGGCCCTCGCGGTAGTGGGTCAGGCCGTGCTGGAGCTCGCTGACCACACCGGCCAGGTCGTCCGAGATCCGGAAGGCGTTGGGCTTCTCCGGCGGACCGTACGGGTCGAAGACCTCGTGGTAGACGTCGATCGGCGCGAGCAGCTCGGCGAGGCGCTCGCGCAGCTGCTCGCCGTCCGGCTCGGGACCCGCGTCGGGCTCGAAGCGGTCGTCGGGGACGACGTCCTCGATCGCGCCCAGCCGGCCGCCGGCCAGCAGCAGCTGCGAGACCTCCAGGAGCAGCAGGGAGACCGCGCTGCCCGGCTCGTCGCCCTTGGCGACCTCGGTGACGGCGAGCACGAAGCTCTCCACCGAGTCGGCGATCTGCACGGCGAAGTCGTCCGGCTCCGAGCCGTGGCCGTGGATGTGCGGGGCGTGCGCCCCCGGTTCCCCGTGGGACTGCTGGTGGGGGGTGTGGGGCTGCTGGTTGATCGTCCGGTCAGACATCGAGCAGTCGTCTCCCTTCGAAGGCGCGGCCGAGGGTGACCTCGTCCGCGTACTCCAGATCCCCGCCGACGGGCAGGCCGCTCGCCAGACGGGTCACCTTCAGGCCCATCGGCTTGCAGAGCCGGGCCAGGTAGGTGGCGGTCGCCTCCCCCTCCAGGTTGGGGTCGGTGGCCAGGATCAGCTCGGTGACCGTGCCGTCCGCGAGACGCGACAGCAGCTCGCGGATGCGCAGGTCGTCCGGGCCGACGCCCTCGATGGGGCTGATCGCGCCGCCCAGCACGTGGTAGCGGCCGCGGAACTCACGGGTGCGCTCGATGGCGACGACGTCCTTGGATTCCTCCACCACGCAGATGACGCCGAGGTCGCGGCGCGGGTCCAGGCAGACCCGGCAGCGCTCGGCCTCCGCGACGTTGCCGCAGACCGCGCAGAAGCGGACCTTGTCCTTGACCTCCAGCAGCGCGTGCGCGAGCCGGCGCACGTCGGTCGGGTCGGCCTGCAGCACGTGGAAGGCGATCCGCTGGGCGCTCTTGGGCCCGACGCCGGGCAGCCTGCCCAGTTCGTCGATCAGGTCCTGAACCACGCCCTCGTACAACGTCGCGCCTTCCCTCGGATGGTCGGTGGTGCCGGTGTCCGGTCGTCGGGGTGCCCGGTCGTCCGGATGGCCGGTGGTGCTCCGGTGCCATCATCCAACGAATCGGGCGTCGGACGCAGCGCCCGACGCCCGACTCCCACATAAATCACATGGGTCTGTCGTCTGAATTTCAGGGCTTGGAACTTCAGATCCTCTGAAGTTCCAAGCCTGACATCAGAACGGCAGACCGGGGATGCCGCCGCCGAGGCCCTGGGTCAGCGGGCCCATCCGCTCGGCCTGCATCTTCTGCGCGGCCTGGTTGGCGTCCCGGACGGCCGCCAGCACCAGGTCGGCCAGGGTCTCGGTGTCCTCCGGGTCCACGGCCGCCGGGGCGATGGTCAGCGCCACCAGCTCACCGGAACCGGTCACCGTCGCCTCGACCAGGCCGCCGCCCGCCGTACCGGTCACCTTCGTCTCGGCCAGCTCCTGCTGGGCCTTCGCGAGATCCTGCTGCATCTTCTGCGCCTGCTTCAGCAGCTGCTGCATGTTGGGCTGGCCACCACCGGGGAACACGGCACTCTCCTTGCTGTCACGGCTGTCTTGCGGTGCTTCGTCCGTCACCGCCGAGCCTACGTGCTGCCTGCGGCTCCGGGCCCCGGTTCGGGGCCCGGATCAGGGTCGGCTCAGGGGCCGATCGAGGGCCGATCGCGAGCCCGGCAGGGGCCTGGTCAGGATCCCTGGTGGTGGATCTCCTCCAGCACCGTCGCACCCAGCTCGCGGATGATCAGCTCCTGGCCGGAGAACACGTCCTCCTTGAGGTCGGGATCGTCCGCCTCCGGGATGTCGTCCTCCGGGCGCACCGACTGCGCCGGACGGGCCGGCGCCGCCGCCGGCCGCGGGGCCTGCACCGGCGCGGACTGCACGGGCGGGGCCTGGACCGGTGCCGGAGCGGCCTGGACGGGCGGAGCCGCCACCGGCGACGGCACCTGCGCGGGGGCGGGCATCGACGGCGCGGCGGCCGCCGGACGCGCCGGGGCTCCCCAGCCGCCACCGCCCTGGGCGCCACCGCTCTGGGCGCCGCCGCTCTGGGCACCGCCGCCCGGGCCCCCGACGCCGCCGGACGGGTCGATGATGCACTCGACCCGCCAGTCCACGCCCAGCGCGTCGGCCAGCGCGGAGCGCAGCACGTCGTCGCTGTTGCTGCCGACGAAGCTGTCCCTGGCGCCGGCGTTGATGAAGGACACCTGGAGCACGCTGCCGTCGAAACCGGCCACCTGGCCGTTCTGGCTGAGCAGGATCCAGGTGAAGCGGCGGCGGTTCTTCACCGCCTCCAGGATCTGCGGCCACAGCTGCCGGACCTGCGCGGCTCCCTGCTGCGCGGACGCCGACGGCTGCCCGCCCGGCGCCGCCGCCGGGGCCGCCGCCGGAACGGGAGCCGGTGCGGGCGCGGGTACGGGGGCCGCCGGGGCCTGGGCGGCCTGCGGCGGGGCCGCGGGGGGCGCCGCCGGAGCCTCCGCGGGGGCTCCGCCGACGGGGGCGCCGGCAGGCGGGAAGCTGCGCGGGATCGGCCAGGCGCCCGGCGCGGGCCCGGCCGGCGCGGTGGCGGGCGGCGTGGCCTGTACGGGCGCGGGCTGCGCCGGAGGCGCCGCCATCGGCGCGGGCGCGGGCTGGATGGGCGTGGGCTGGACGGGCGCGGCCACCGGCGCCTCGGCCATCGCGCCACCCGCCATCGGAACTCCCACCGGGGCCGCCATCGGCGTGGCGAAGCCGCCCGCCGCCGCCCGTCGCTCCAGCTTGTCCAGCCTCGCCTGCAACGACAGCTCGTCGCTGTACGCGCCCGGCAGCATCACCCGGGCGCAGATCAGCTCCAGCTGGAGCCGGGGCGCCGCGTTGCCGCGCATCTCGGTCAGCCCGGTGTTGACGAGGTCGGCGGCCCGGCTCAGCTCGGCCGCGCCGAAGGCGTCCGCCTGTGCCTGCATCACCGCGACCCGGTCGGCCGGGGCGTCGATCAGCCCCTTCTCCCCGGCGTCCGGCACGGTGGCCAGGATCACCAGGTCGCGCAGCCGCTCCAGCAGGTCGGTGACGAAGCGGCGCGGGTCGTGCCCGCCCTCGACCACCCGGTCGATCACCTGGAACACCGTCGCCCCGTCCTGCGCGGCGAAGGCGTCCACCACCTCGTCCAGCAGCGCGGAGTCGGTGTACCCGAGCAGCGCCGTCGCCATCTGGTACGTGACGCCGTCCGTGCCGGCCCCGGCCAGCAGCTGGTCCATGACCGACATCGAGTCACGCACCGACCCGGCGCCCGCCCGCACCACCAGCGGGAACACGGAGTCCTCGACCTGGATGCCCTCCCGCCCGCAGACCTCCGCCAGGTAGTCGCGCAGCGTGCCGGGCGGGACCAGCCGGAACGGGTAGTGGTGGGTCCGGGACCGGATCGTCCCGATCACCTTCTCCGGCTCGGTGGTCGCGAAGATGAACTTGAGGTGCTCCGGCGGCTCCTCGACCACCTTGAGCAGTGCGTTGAAGCCGGCCGAGGTCACCATGTGCGCCTCGTCCAGGATGAAGATCTTGTACCGGCTGTGCACCGGCGCGAAGAACGCCCGCTCACGCAGCTCGCGCGCGTCGTCCACACCACCGTGCGAGGCGGCGTCGATCTCGATCACGTCGATCGACCCGGGCCCGCCGGTCGCGAGGTCCTGGCAGGACTGACACTCCCCGCAGGGCGTCGGCGTCGGCCCCTGTTCACAGTTGAGGCAGCGGGCCAGGATGCGCGCGCTCGTCGTCTTTCCACACCCGCGCGGCCCGCTGAACAGGTACGCGTGGTTGACCCTGTTGTTGCGCAGGGCCTGCTGGAGCGGAGCGGTCACGTGCTCCTGCCCGATGACCTCCGCGAAGGTCTCGGGGCGGTAGCGGCGGTACAGGGCTAGGGACACACCCCCGACGATATCGGGACGGACCGACAAACGCGTCGCCCCTCGCTCCCCCACGCCCCCCGGAGCCCGGCCCCGGGAACGCAAAGACCCCCCGTGCACCCGCCAGAGCCCTCCTACCCTTGCTGCCTTCCGGCCCTGGGGGGGTTCAGAGAGATAACGCCACACGAGGGGCTGAGCCCCACAGTACCGGATCCGGGCCCCGACGATCCACAGGCCACCCCCGCCCTCCCGCCTGCGGGATAGGTGGTCGCGACCACCCCGAAACATGTACTAAGCTCTCCCACGGAGGATTCGCCTAGAGGCCTAGGGCGCACGCTTGGAAAGCGTGTTGGGGGCAACCCCTCACGAGTTCGAATCTCGTATCCTCCGCCGACAGAAGGCCCGGACCGCTCAGCGGTCCGGGCCTTCGTCGTTTCTCTCTAGCCCGCCCGATAGACGTACGTTATTCTGTACAGCATGAAGACGATGAGTGCCACCGAGCTCCGCGGCAATCTCGCCGCCGCGCTCGACGCCATCGAGAGCGACGCCGAAGAGCTCGTCATCACACGCGCCGGCCACGAGCCGCTGGTTGTCGTCCCGCTGGCCGAGTACGCCTCACTCCGCGAGACCGACTACCTGCTGCGCTCTCCGGCCAACGCCGACCACCTGCGCCGCTCCCTGCAGGAGTACCGGGAGGGCCGTGCAGTGGCCCGCGAACTGATCGACCCCGAAGACCTCACCGAGCAGAGCGCGTGAAGGTCCAGTTCACCGAGCGAGGCTGGAGCGACTACCTGTCTTGGCAGGCCGACGACCGCCGCCTCCTCAAGCGCATCAACCTGCTGATCGACGACATCCGCCGAAACGGCAACGAGGGCATCGGCAAACCCGAACCCTTGCGCCACGAGCTCGCCGGAGCCTGGTCCCGCCGGATCGATCAGGAACACCGTCTGGTCTACGTCCTTGGAGAGCAGGCCGACACCCTGTGCGTCATCGCATGCCGTTACCACTACGGCAAGTAGACCCTGAGACCACCAAAGAGGCGCGCAGACGAAGGCCCATGGGGGCCGGGCGGCCTCCCGAGCCGGGATGCCGCCCGCTGACGCGCACCAGCGTGCCGTCAGTCCCTCACCGCCAGCAGGCGCACGGCCGCACGGCGCCCGTCGTGCTCGTACTCGACGCGACTGCCGGCCGTATGGCCGGACAGGGCCTGTCCGAGCGGGGTAAAGGGGCTGAGCTTCTCCACGTCCGCTGAGTGCGGCTCCTGGGACGTGATCTCGTACTCCTGCTGCTCCCCGTCGAAGTCCACCCGGACCAGGCGGCCGGGGCACACAGCGTCCGTCGCGGCCTTACGGTCGCCGGTCAGGTACGCCTTGAGCAAGGCCGCGCGCTCCTCCAGTTGCTCGGTGCGCCCGCGCTGCCTGCGCTGCTGGTCGGCACGGGCCCGCGGACGTGAGTCGCGCCCGGCGGAGCCGGACTGCTGTTCCAACTCCGCTCGCAGCTGTTCCAGTTCGTGACGGATCCGTTGTTCCGTGGACGCTGGCAGCACAACCACAGCCAACACCTTGCCGCTGGGCGAGGGCTGCCGGGGTGCTGTCAACGCCCCGGCATCCTCCGACACAGCGGCGACCGGCGTGGCGCTCCGCTGTGGGGTGACGCTCACGCTCCGGGCGGCGGCCCGCTCAACGGCGGTTCTCAGCCGGGCCTCGGCCTCCGCGCGGTTGCGGTACCAGTCGGTGCCCCAGATGCGGTGCAGTGTCCAGCCGAGCCCGGTGAGCATGGCCTCGCGCAGCCGGTCGCGGTCGCGGGCGGTCTTCGAGGAGTGGTACATGGCGCCGTCGCACTCGATGCCCAGTGCGTAGCGGCCGGGACGCTGCGGGTCGCGCACCCCCAGGTCGATGCGGTAGCCGGCGACGCCCACCTGTGGCTGGACGGTGTATCCCCAGCCGCGCAGAACCTCCAGCACCGATTCCTCGAAGGGGCTCTCGGTCACGGCGTCGCTGTCCTCGGTCTCCTGGGCGAGGACAACGGGCCCGTACTTGGCGTACTTGAGGTAGCGGGCGAAGTGTTCGAAGCTCTCGCTCTCGGACGGCCGGAGGTTCTCGGGCTCGAAGGAGGCCACCACCTCGACCCGGTAGCGGGCCCGGGTGACGGCGACGTTGAGCCGCCGCCAGCCGTCCTTGCGGTTGATCGGGCCGAAGTTCTGGTTGAGTTTGCCGTTCTCGTCCGGGCCGTAGCCGACCGACATGATCATCACGTCGCGCTCGTCGCCCTGCACCGCTTCGAGGTTCTTGATGAAGAAGCCGTCCAAGCGGTCGTCGGAGAAGCACTCGTCCAGGTCGGGGTGCCGCCTGCGCTCCTGATCGACCGCCTCCCGGATCACCTCGGCCTGGGCTTGGGAGAGCGCGACGACGCCCAGCGAGCGGTTGGGGCGGGTGCGGAAGTGGTGGATGACGCGCCGGGCTACCTCGAGGGCCTCACCGGAGTTGTTGCGGGCCGCCACACCGGAGCGGTAGACCCCTTGCTCGGCCTTGAAGAAGGCCACGCCCACGTCGGGCCCGTCCGAGAACGCACCGGGGAAGGTGGTCATAGCACCCCGGTAGAACTGCCGGTTGCTGAAGGCGATCAGGTGTTCGTGGCGGCTTCGGTAGTGCCAGCGCAGCGAGAGCTCCTTGAGCATCCCGTTGCCCTTGGCAAGGGAGAGCAGCGACTCGTAGCGGGGCACCTCCTCCTCGGCGTACGGGTCGTCTTCCCCGTCCTCGCCGGCGGTGAAGAACGCGGTGGGCGGCAGCTGGTTCTCGTCGCCGGCCACGATCAGAGCCTTGGCCCGATAGATGCAGTTGATCGCGTCCTGCGGCAGGACCTGGGACGCCTCGTCGAAGATCACGACGTCGAAGGTGAGGTCCGGCGGCAGGAACCGGCTGACCGTCAGGGGACTCATCATGAAGCAGGGCTTGACCCGCAACGCCGCCTCGCCGGCCTCCCGAAGAAGCACGTGCACCGGCTTGTGTTGCCTCTTCTTCCTGCCCTCGTACTGGATCAGTTTGGTGCCAGGGCTGCTGAGCACATCGGGCCGGTTCATGTCGCAGGTGCGCGCCACCCTGATCCGGGCATGCTCGGCCAGGGCGCGGTCGACATCGCGGAATGCGGCGACCTTGTCGTCGCGGTCCTTGGCCCGGTTCCAAACCAGGCGGGGGTCGTTCTGGATGACGCGGTCGGCCCAGGAGTGCAGCACGGACTTCTCCACCACCTGCGGGAAGTCCTCCGGCGTGACACCGACCCGGACGGCGCGGGCGGCCAGGTCGCCCAGGCCCGCCTCCTCCAGAGCCTGCTGGCCCCGATGGTAGGCCGCCCACTCGTCGGGGCCTCCGCGGTCTCCGTCCAGCAGGGCCAGCAGCTGCTCGGCCGACGCCGTCACGGACAGGGCGGCGCGCAGTTCGCGCCCACGCTGATCGTCGAACGTCCCGGTCAGCCGGACGCAGGAGCGGTCCCAGAACCGCTTCGCCTCTTCCAACTCACTGTCCGGAACTGCCTGATGGAGTATCCGGGCCGCCTCGGCAGGGAACACCCCGTCCTCGAGCATGCAGCTTTCCCTGAGCCGCTGCAGCCAGGCCGCGGCTTGTTCCAGCGCGGCACGCGCAGTGGCGCGGCCGGCGTACAGCACGCCGAGGAAGTCGCGGTCCTGCTCGACGCGGGCGGCGAACTCCTCGTCGGCGGCACGGGCGGCCCGAGCCGCCTCGATCGCGGCGCGCGCCTCGGCAAGGGTCCGGCCGTCGCGCTCGGAGACACTGTTGACGTGCTCGAGCAGCCGCGCGGCTTCCCGCAGTGGCTCGACGTGGACACTGCTCCAGTGGGCGGCGTCCGCCAGGGTGCCATCGTCCAGATCGCAGGGGGCTCCCAGGTGCGGCGGGAGCACCAGCGAGTCGCGCCACGCGGTGAGGATCTCGCCAGCGTCCCGCGCTGCCTCGCGGGCAGCCGGGCGGGGCTGCCCGCCGTGCGCGAGCTGGGATCTCAGCGCCTCGGGATCCACAGGTTGCGGGGCCAGTTCGGTGGCTTGCTCAGCGCGGCCAAGTGCCTTCTCCGCGGCCGCGAAGTCGGTCTCCTCGCCCTGCCAGAAGTGGCCGAGGATCTCGCCTTCGCGGCGGCCGTCCTGTTCCAGCCGCTGCTGTGCCTGCTGCCAGGCCACGGCGTCCGGTAGCGCCGCGAGGACGATCTTCGTGCACTTGGCACCCTCGGGCAGCAGGGCCCGCACGGTGCGTCGGTCGGCCCGGTACGAGGAGGACATGCGCGCCGTGAGCGAGCGGTGCACGGTGGCGAAGCGCTGGGCCACGTCAACCAGTGTGGCCTCCTCCAAGACTCGCTCGGTGAAGTACCGACGGGCCTTGTCGCGGGCCGTGCGCAGATCGGCGACCGCGTCGGACAACCGGTGCAGGGCCGTACGGGCCTGGGCCGCACCCGCCGGGGTGAGCCACCGCGCGGGAGGCTTCTCGTCCTGCTCCGGCAGCGACAGTTCGCTCAGGCGAACCAGCCGCAGGCCCTGTGCGCAGGTCTCCGGTGCGGGGACGCCGTACATGCGGGCGACGTTGGCCAGCAGCCGCAGTGCCCGCTCGAGGTTCTGCGCATCGACCGCCAGCCGGTCGGCGAGTGTCGTGGCCCGCTCGGCGGTGATGCCGGACAAGTCCAGCCCGGACGGGACGAGCGCGGCCAGCGCCTGCTCTCGCGGCCTCGGCTCGGGAGAGACCGGGCCGGAGGGGTCGGCCAGCTCGGCCCAGTGCGGTCCGAGCAGTCCGTGAGCCGTCCGTTCAGAAGCCTCGACCGCGTCCAGCCGGCGCTCGAAGTTCCGGATCCCGTTGGCGATCCGGGGCGGATCGGTCTCCAGCCAGGCCAGGGGCAGGATGGGCCGTACCCCACCCAGCCTCAGTGCCTCGATGAGACATGCGGCGTCGTACAGGCCGTCCCACCCCATGGCCCCCATCAGTGGGGCGTGCGGTGCCAGGGCACCGCGCAGGACCGCGAGGTCCTCCAGGGCTCTTGCCAGTGCATCCAGTTCGCCGCCCGTGTCCCCCAGCCCGCGCCAGGCGAACGCCTCGCCCTCCAGGGCGGGACGCCAGGAACGGGAAACCCAGCGTGCGCCGTCGAGGATGCCCCGCAGCCGTTCCTCAGTGAGGCCGGCCGCATCGAACTCGGGCTCCGGAGCGAGCTGCTTCAGGCTGTGCAACAGCGAGACACGTCCCAGGACGTCATGCAGGGGCCGGTTCATCCCCTCGCGGTGCCCGTTCATCGCCGCGGCGTAGCCGGAGAGTTCACGGCGCAACTCCTCGGCGGTGAGCAGTTCGCCGCGGCTCGCGGCCGGGAAGGAGCGGCGGGGTGCGACGAGCGACCGGCCGAGCTCCTGGGCGACCAGCTTGCGGTTGGCGGTGTTGCTGTGCAGAGCGAGGACGTAGTCGTCCAGACCGACCTGTTCGAGGCGGTTGCGCACCACGTCCAGTGCGGCAGCCTTCTCGCTGACGAACAGGACGCTTCGGCCCCTCTCCAACAGACCCGCGATCATGTTGGTGATCGTCTGGCTCTTACCGGTGCCGGGCGGGCCGTCCATCACGAAGCTGCGGCCGTCGAGCGCGGCAGCGACACACTGGCGCTGGGAGGAGTCGGCGTCCAGCACGAGCGGAGCCTGCTCCGGTGGCTGTTTCTGGTCGATCAGGTTCAGCGGCACCGGATCGAAGTCCAGCGAGTCCGCGGTGCCGGCCGCGTCGGCGCCCAGGCCCAAGGAACGCACCAACGGGCTCCCCAGGATCCGTTGCATGTTGTCCCGCAGGTCCCGGTACATCACCTCCTTGCTGGAGTTGAAGGCGTCCAGCACGATGCGCTCGCTGACCTGCCAGCCGCTACGGGCCGAGACGGCCCGCCTGACCTGATCCAGCATGGCCGGGGCGTCGGTGAGCTCGATCTGCTCCGGAGCCGGCCACTCGATGCCCATTTCCTCCATCTTGACGGCCAGCGCCGGGTTGAAGCTCGGCTCCTCGTCGCCGTTGAGCTCCAGGAGGAAGGAGTCTCCCCTCCATCTGCGCAACCGCACCGGCACCAAGAACAGAGGCGAGGCGACGGGGTCGGCATCGGCAGCCGGACGCCACTGGAGGAAGCCCACACCGAGGTGCAACACCCACAGGCCGTAGTCGTTGTACTTCTCCTGCGCGACGGTGGCCAGGCGCTTGAGGTGCCTGTCCTGTTCGGCCTGGGTCGCCTTGGTGGTGCGCAGGGCGAGCCGGGTGGTGCCGGCGCCTGTCCGGGAGGCGGGGGTGTCGATGGGGCGGCTTCCAGTAAGGGCTGCAACCACACCGCCGAGGTGCTCGGACGGGTCGGGCTCCGGCTGGACGGCGGCGATGGAATTCGCCGACACCTGGGCGAACAAGCAACCTTTGGGCAGAGCCTCCAGCACCTGCGCCAGCCCCGGCGCGATGATGTCCGCGCCCGCCTGCCTGCTGCTGCGCCGGTAGTGCACCAGCCGGTTGCGGAAGCCCAAGTCGATCAGAGACTTCTGCCAGGACTCCAGAACCGACCTCAAAGGGTCGGCGGCACTGTGGTGTCCGGAGCGGCGGTGGGCCATGCTGGTGACTCCGTTCGAACCGATCAGATGGTGCGAGAATCGTGAAAGCCGAGTGGCGGAAGCATAGTGCGTTCGCCCGGTAACCGAGAGAGAAGTGCACGGTCCACCGACCATCAGGGCATCCCTGGCCGGGGCATCGCGACAGCCGCACACCGTCAGGGCGAGGGCTCCCCGCGGTGGCGAGAGGTTTGCGCCCAGGGCTAACAGCGGCCGAGAGGTGGCCTCCGCCGCACAGAAGAGGCCCGAGGCAAAGAGCCTGATTGCAGTTCTGGTTGCATTCACCCCCGTCCGGCGCCGTTCACAGTCCAGTCGACAGGCCATTCCGCTACAGGTCAGGACCCCCTACGGCCCTCCGCGGACAGCCGGACGAACATTTGGAAAGCGTGTGGGGGAAACCTCTCACGAGTTCGAATCTCATATCCTCCGCTGACAGAAGGCCCGGACCGCATCACGCGGTCCGGGCCTTCGTCGTTTCAGGCCGCAGCCGTACGTCGTCCCTCGGCTGCGGCTCCCTCCCGGGAGGGAGCCGCGGACCCGCCGGGGCGGGATCCGTGGCCGTCGTCGGCCCGGTTGACTCGGGGCATCGACGACCGGGGAGGCGACCATGTTGTTCAGGCGTATCGGGCAGGTGCTGGCGCAGGCCACCGTGGCGGTGCTGCTGGCCGGTGTGGCCGCGGGGCCCGCCGCGGCCGCGCAGGAGACGGGACCGGCCGACATCCGGGCGGCCATCGAGGCGGTGCCGGGTCTGCGCGTCGTGGAGGAGCAGCAGGCCGCGAGCGGGTTCCGCTTCTTCGTCCTGACGCTGCACCAGCCCACCGACCACCGGCACCCGGAGAAGGGCGGTTTCGAGCAGCGCCTCACGCTCCTGCACCGGGGCACGGACCGGCCGACCGTGCTGTACACCAGCGGCTACGCCGTCTCCACCGCCCAGTTCCGCGTGGAGCCCACCGAGTTGCTGGACGCCAACCAGGTGAGCACGGAGCAGCGGTTCTTCGGCACCTCCCGGCCCGAGTCCGCGGACTGGACCGACCTCGACATCCGGCAGGCCGCGGCCGACCACCACCGCGTGGTCGAGGCGTTGCGCGCGGTCTACCGGGCGGCCTGGATCTCCACCGGCGGCAGCAAGGGCGGCATGACCACCGTCTACCACCGTCGCTTCTACCCGCAGGACGTGGCCGGCTCGGTCGCCTACTCCGCGCCGAACAACGTCGACGACCACGAGGACTCCGCCTACCTCGACTTCCTGCGCACCGTCGGCACCCCCGAATGCCGCGGCGCCCTCCAGGCCGCCCAGCGTGCCCTGCTGGAGCGCCGCACCGCCCTGGTCGCCGGGTACCAGGCGTGGGCGGACTCCCGGGGCGACGGCTTCCGGCTGGTCGGCAGTGCCGACAAGGCCTTCGAGATCGCCGTGCTGCGGGCACCGTTCATGTTCTGGCAGGGCCGCGGACAGGCCGCCTGCCCGGCCGTGCCGGCTCCGGACGCCTCCGACGACACGCTGTACGGCTGGCTCTCCGACGTCGCCCAACTCCAGGTCTACGCGGACTCGGTGGCGAACGAGTTCGTCCCGTACTTCTACCAGTTGGGCACCCAGCTGGGGTACTTCCCGGTCGAGACGGCCCACCTGGACGGCCTGCTCCGCTACCCCGGCGCCACCGAGCCGCGCACCTTCGTCCCCCGTGACGTCCCGCTGCGCTACCAGCCGCAGGCGATGCGCGACGTGGACCGGTGGGTCCGCACCCACGGTGACCGGCTGATGTTCGTCAACGGCGGCGCCGACCCGTCGGTGGCCGAGCCGTTCCGGCTGGGCCGGGGCTCCCGGGACTCCTACCTGTTCCAGGTGCCGGGGGGCACCCACGCGGCGCGCATCGCCAAGCTGCCCGCCGCCGACGCCGCGACGGCGGCGGCCACGCTGCGACGGTGGGCGGCGGTGTAGCGCCCCCGCGCCGCGCACCGGTCCCGGACCCGGCGGGCAGGGCCGGGGCCGGGGCCGGAGCAAGGGCAGGGGCAGGGGCAGGGGCAGCCGCCCGGTGTCCGATTCGTTCAAGACCGGGCGGGCGAGAGCGCCTAGCGTGGCGGGCATGAACAGCACTTCCGCACCGCAGTTCGCCTTCATCGGTCTCGCCGTCTCGGACGTGGCCGCCTCGGTCGCCTTCTACCGGCGGCTGGGGATCGAGTTCCCCGAGGGGGCCGAACGCGAGCCGCACGTCGAGGCCGAGTTGCCCGGCGGGCTGCTCCTGGTGCTCGACGCCGAGTCCACCATCCGGTCGTTCCATCCCTCCTGGCAGCCGCCGAGCGGCGGCACGCGGGCCGCGCTGGCGTTCCGCTGTGCGGGCCCCGCGCAGGTGGACGCGCTGTACGAGGAGCTGACCGGCGCCGGGTACCACGGGGAGCTGGAGCCGTGGGACGCCTTCTGGGGGCAGCGGTACGCCGTGGTGCACGACCCGGACGGCAACGGGGTGGACCTGCTCGCGCCGCTGTAGCGGGACTATCCGAGCAGCAGGGCGGTCACCGGCATGCCCGCCAACTCCCGTACGTCGCGGGCCAGGTGGGCCTGGTCCGCGTAGCCGGCCCGAGCCGCCGTGTCGGCCAGCGGGACGCCGGAGCGGGCCAGGGCGAGGGCGCGCTGCATGCGCAGGATGCGGGCGAGGGTCTTGGGACCGTAGCCGAAGGCGGTCAGTGAGCGGCGGTGCAGCTGGCGGGCTCCGAGGCCGACCGCCTCGGCCGTGGCGGCGACGGACCGTCCGGCGGCGAGCGAGTCGGCCACCGCCCGGATCCGCGGGTCCTCGGGCCGCGCTCCGGCCGCCAGGTGCAGGGCCAGGGACTCCAGCGCGGCGGCCGGGTCGGGGGCCGCGTCGATCCGCTCGGTGAGGCGACGCACCTCGGCGGCAGGCCGCAGATCGGCCAACTCGACGCGGTGGTCCAGCAGTTCGTGCGCGGGGACGCCGAGCAGGGCGGGAGCCGCGCCGGGGCGGAAGCGCACCCCGGCCCAGGGGCCGCGCAGTCCGGGGCCTGGGCGGAAGGCCCGGGTGTCCGGCCCCGCGACCAGCAGCCGCCCCCGCGTCCACAGCAGGTCCATGCAGCCGTCGGGCAGGACGGGGCCGGCCCCGTCGGCGCCCGTACGCCCGAGGGCCTGCTTCGTCCAGACGACCGCGCCGGGCAGCCGGGACGCGCGCTCCAGGTACTCGGAGGACATGACGCGAGGCTACGCGCCGGGCGGGCCGGAGGCGCGCGGACGCCGACCGCCCCGGCCGCACGGGGCGGTCGGGGCGGTCAGGGCGGTCAGGGCGGTCAGGGCGGTCAGGGCGGTCAGGGCCATGGATCGGGCCATCGGGCCAAGGCCGAAGACCAAGGACCGAGGCCGGGGTCAGGCGACCGGCTCGACGTCCGGCACCGCCGGAGCCTCGGCCCCGCCTCCGGTGGCCTTCCGCGGGTCGCGCATCAGTACCAGGGTGAGCGCCGCGGCCGCGAGGACCGCGATGCCGCCCACCGTGAAGGTGGTGGAGGTGGCGGTGTTGAACGCCTCCCGGGCCGCCGCGACCAGTCCGCCGTCCCCGGTGGAGCCGCCCAGCGCGAGGGCGCCGGTGATGTCGTGGCGGGCGGCGGCGGGGGCGGAGTCGGGCATCGCGCCGGTGTAGGTGCCGGAGAGCACGGTGCCGAGGATGGCCACACCGAGTGCCGCGCCGGACTGCTGGATGGTGTCGTTGAGCGCGGAGCCGACGCCCGCGTGCTCACCGGGGATGGCGCCCATGAGCGCGTTGGCGGCGGCCGGCATGCCGAGGCCGGAGCCGATGCCGAGCACCAGCATGGCCAGGCCGACCTTGGTGAAGCCGTCGCCGACCGAGAGGGTGGCCAGCAGCCCGAAGCCGGCCGCGATGACCAGCATGCCGATCGAGGTGAGCACCCGCGCCGGGACCTTCTTGCCGATCACCGCGCCGATCGCGTTGAACACCAGCGAGGCGATGGCCAGCGGGATGAAGGCGAGGCCGGTGTCGGTGGGCGAGAACTCCAGCACGAACTGGAGGTACTGGGTGAGGACCAGCATCAGCCCGCCGGTGGCGAAGGTCAGCAGGACGAGCGAGAAGCTGGCGCCGGTGAAGACCCGGTTGCGGAACAGCTTGAGCGGGACCATCGGCGAGCCGGTGCGGACCTGGCGGACGGCGAACCCGGTCAGCGCAGCTGCGGCGAGGACGAACCCGCCGAGGGTGCCGGCGCTGGTGAAGCCGTCCCGGGGCAGCACGATGATCGACCAGACCAGCGCCGTCATGCCGACCATCGACAGCACCATGCCCGGCAGGTCGGGCCGGCGCCACGGTCCCTTGGACTCCGGCATCAGCAGCACCGCGGCGAGGATGGCGACCGCCGCGATCGGCACGTTGAGCAGGAAGACCGCGCCCCACCAGAAGTGCGCGATCAGCGCGCCGCCCAGCACCGGACCGCCGACCAGGCCGACCATGGCCACCGCGGTCCAGGCGGCGATCGCCTTCGGGCGCTCCTCGTCGTCGAAGACGGTGATCAGGATCGAGAGCGTGCTCGGCATGACCAGCGCGCCGCCGACGCCCATCAGGACGCGCCCGGCGATCAGTTCACCGGGGCTGCCGGCGTACGCCGCGACCAGCGAGGCGGCGCCGAACAGTGCCAGTCCGACGATCATCACCTTCCGCCGTCCGAAGCGGTCGGAGAGGCTGCCCGAGGTGAGCAGCAGGCCGGCGAAGACCAGGATGTACGAGTCGATGATCCACTGGATGTCCTGTGCCCCGGCCTTGAGGTCCTCCGCGATCGGCGGGATGGACACCGTGAGCACCATGTTGTCGATCACCAGCACCAGGCTGCTGAGACAGAGCACGATCAGAATGAGCCAGCGCTGCGGATGACGTTCCACGGCGTTTCCCCCTTCGAGCTTCGGAATGACGCGCAGGCGGTGGCGGCCGTGGCCGTAGCCGTGGCCGTGACTGTGACCGGTGCCGCGCAGAAGTCGTCGCGGCACACACCGCCCTCCGTCCCCAGGGGAACGGTGTGCGCCACTCCGAACACTGTACGGACTCCGAACACTGTTCGCAATGCCGTACACCGCTCGCACTCCGCACACTGTTCTCCTCGCCGTACACTGTTCGCAGCAACCTGCGGCGAGCTGCGCCGAACCGGACCGGGTCCGGACGATTGGTGAGGAGGGCCCGATGGCGGCCACATCAGAGGGCGGTACGACAGGTACGACAGCAGGCATCCCCACGCCGTGGAACCGCCCCCAGCGGCGACGGGAACAGCCCACCCTCAGCCGGGAGCAGATCGTCGCCGAGGCCTTCGCGCTGCTGGACTCCGACGGCATCGAGGCGCTGAGCATGCGCAAGCTCGCCGCCCGCCTGAACGCCGGCGCGACCTCGCTGTACACCCACGTCTCCAACAAGGACGAACTGCTCGCCCTGGTCGTCGACCAGGTCTTCGGCAGCCTCCCGCTGCCCGGGGCCGAGGGCTCCGAGCAGCCCGGGGCCTGGCGCGCGACGGTCATGGAGCTGGCCGAGAGCATGCGCGCCGCGATCATGCGACACCCGTGGATGGTCTCGGTGATCGGCGACGTCGGGATGATCTACCTCGGCCCCAACTGGATGCGGCTCTCCGAGGCCTTCCTGGTCGTACTGGAGACGGACGGCTTCGAAACCGGCGAGGCGAGCGACGCGATGAGCGCGGTGATGGGCTACACCATCGGGACGGCCTGCGTGGAAGCCTCCTGGGTGAGCGCACTGGCCCGCAGCGGCCAGGACGAGCAGGAGTGGATGGACCAGCTGCTGCCCGCAGTCATCGAGGCCACCAAGGAGTTCCCGCGGCTGCACCGGCTGTACACCACCGAGGTGCCGGAGGAGGTCGCCGCGGGCCGGGACACCAGCTTCACCCGCGGCATCACCGTCATCCTGAACGGGATCGAGGCGTCCCTGACGGCCCGGCGCAAGAGCTGAGCACCCCTCAGCCCCCGCCCCGGACCCCGATGACGGCCGGACACTCCGACCGGCGCCCGCCGAGCACCCCGCTCAACTCCCGCTGAGCGCCTGCACCTCCGCGTACCCGGGTACCGGGGCGACCGGCTCGTCCGCCGCGACGGCCGCCGCCGTGGCCAGCGCCGCCGCCAGCGCCGCGCGGTACAGCAGCGAGCCCAGACTGACCCGGGCCACCCCGAGCGAGGCCAGCTCGGGGAGGCCGGGGCCGGCCGGCGACCAGAGGATGTTGAGCGGGACGGCGAGCTCGCCGACCAACCGGGCGATGACCACGGGATCGGTCAGCCCGGGGACGAACACGCCGTCCGCGCCCGCCTGTTGGTAGGCCGCCAGGCGCCGGAGCGTCTCCGCCTCGGGGGCGTCCTGCCCGCACCAGTACGGGTCGGTGCGGGCGTTCACGAACAGCTCCGGCGCGGCCTGCTTCACCGCCGCGATCTTCGCGGCGTGGCGGTCGGACGGGGTCAGCGTGCCGTCCGCCCGGCCGTCCTCCAAATTGATGCCGACCGCGCCGGCCTTCGCCAACTCGACTGCCAGCTGGGCGACTTCGTCCGGGTCGTCGCTGAACCCGGACTCCGCGTCGACGCTGAGCAGGAAGCCGCGGCGCCCGAGCCGGCGCGCCAGCCGTACGGTCTCCGCGCGGGTGGCGGCGGCGCCGTCGGGCAGGCCGGCGACGGCCGCCACGCCCAGGCTGGTGGTGCCGATCGCGGGGTGGCCCTGGGCGGCGAGGGCGACGGCCGAGGCGTGGTCCCAGGCGTTGGGGAGCAGCAGCGGGTGGCCGGGCCGGTGGTGCAGGGCGGTGAAGGGGGTCATCGGGTCGTCTCCTCCGGCTCGTTCGGGTCACTCGGATCACTCGGGTCACTCGGGCCGTCCGTCAGGCTCCCGACCGGGTCCGTCAGGCTCCCGACCGAGTCCGCGTAGTAGTACCCGGCCCCGGAGACGTGGCAGACGATCTGCCGGAAACTCCAGCCCGTACCCGGCGAGTCGTCCAGCCACTCGTCGGGGAGCGCGGCGACCCGCCGGGACCAGATCCCGGCCAGCCTGGTCAGCCGGCTGCGGGCCTCGTCCAGGTCGGCGGCGGTGAACGGGGCGAGGTCGGCCGGGGTGGTGATGCCGGAGGCGTGCCAGTGGTCCGGCTCGGTCGGCTCTCCGGCCAGCCTGGCCTCCAACTCCGCCAGATGGTCGACGAGATGGTCGGCGATGCGGCGAACCACCTTGTGCGGAGCATAGGTTCGGCCGTCACCGTTGACGATCGGACGGCCGTCCCAGGCCGTCCAGCCGGCCGCCGACGCGAGTACATGGTCGACCATCTCAGGTACCATCGCGGCGAGTTCGGCCTTTGTCAGGCCCTGCTTCGGCGGCGTGTCGGCGGACGTCCCGGTGTCCGCCGGGTCGGAGGCGCCGTACAGGACGCCCTCCGCGATGACCAGGGCCTGCGAGCGGCCGGGGCAGCCCCGGGGCGGGGCGCCGAAGGTGAGCGCGACGCCCTCCGGCGCACCGGCCTGGGCGGCCCCGATGTCGAGCAGGACCCTGCTCCCGGCCGGTACCGGGACGCCACCGACCTCGGTCGCCCGGGCGGCGAGCCGGCGCATCGTCCGCAGCGGCGGGTCCGCGCGCAGCACGCCGTTCAGCCCGTCCCGGTGCCGGCGGGCGGACTCCACCAGCGCGGCGGTGGCGTCGCAGGCCTGGACGAGCAGGCCGATCCGGTTCGCGGCCGTCTCCTCGTCCCGGTCCCCCATCGCGGGCAGCAGCCGGGCCACCGCCGAGTCCGCCTCCGGGTCGGCCGGCTCGTCGGCGAAGTACGCCCGCGCCACCGTCGCGACGTCCCGCGCCACCGCCTCCGGGTCGGCCAGGCCGAGCTCCGCCGCGAGCACCCGGACGACCCGCAGCCGTACGTCGGGCTCGAAGCCACCGGCCGCGGCCACCCGCAGCCGGGCCGGATCCAGCCGTTCCAGGTCGGCCAGCACCAGCGCCCGGCGCCGGGCGTGCGGCTCGCCCGAACTGAACCGGGCGACGGCGGAGCGCAGCCAGGCCACCGTGCCTGGGGCGGCGCCGGGGGCGGCGGGCAGCGGGACCAGCGCCGGGTCGGCCAGGGCCGCCGTCACGTCGTCGTAGCGGGAGAAGGTCAGGGTCGCCGGGCCGGGGATCACCGTGGTTTCGCTCATGCCGTCATCGTGGTCCCGGGTCGTTTCGGCCCCGGCCGAACCGTGCCGGGGCGACCCTGGAGGCATGTCCCCGGCCCCGCCTCCCCACGCGGCCCCGCCGCTGCGACCGCCCACGCCTCCCCACGCGGCCCCGCCTCCGCACCCGCTCCAGCCTCCGCACAGGCCCCCGCCTCCGTCCGAGCCCCCGTGCCCCGACCATGGAGGCATGACGCTCGCCGCCTTCGCCGCCCTGCTCGCCGATCCCACCCGCGCCGCCATCTGCACCGCGCTGCTCGACGGCCGCGCCTGGACGGCCGGCGAACTGGCCCGGCACGCACGCGTCGCACCGTCCACGGCAAGCGAGCACCTGTCCCGGCTGATCGCGGGCGGGCTGCTGGCCGAGGAGCGGCAGGGCCGGCACCGGTACGTCCGGCTGGCCACCCCCGCGGTGGCCACCCTGATCGAGGACCTCACCGTCTTCGCCGAGTCCCGCCCCGGCCCCGCGAGCGCACCCCGCAACCTGGGCGAGGCCACCCGGCTGAGCGCCGAGGCCCGCGCCCGCACCTGCTACGACCACCTGGCCGGGCGCCTCGGCGTGGCCGTCTCGGACGCGCTGCTCGCCCGCGGCCTGGTCACCGAGGAGGGCGGGATCGCCGTCACCGGGCTCGGCCGGGACTGGCTGGCCGCGCAGGGGATCGAGCTGCCGCCGCGCGCGGGCCACCGGGGCGGACGGCCGGTGGTGCGCAGCTGCCTGGACTGGACGGAGCGCCGCAACCACCTGGGCGGGGCGCTGGGCGCGGCGCTCTGCCGGGCCGCCCTGGACCGCGCCTGGGTGGAGCGGATCGGCTCCGGCCGGGCCCTGCGGGTCACCCCGGACGGCGACCTGGCGCTGCGCGGACTCCTCGGTGTGGAACTGCCCTGACGGCGGTCCCGCACCCTCGACACCGCTCAGCCCGCCGACACCCCGCAGCCGGCCGCAGCCCCGCAGCCCGCCGGCACCGCTCAGCCCATCGACTTCGCCCCGTCCAGCGACTCGCGGATGATGTCCGCGTGTCCGGCGTGCTGCGCCGTCTCGGCGATCAGGTGCAGCAGCACCCGCCGGGCCGACCAGGCCGTGCCCGGCGGGAACCAGGGCGCACGCGGCAGTTCGTGGGCGAGGTCGAGGTCGGGCAGGCTCCCGACCAGTTCGTCCGTCCCGCGCGCCACCCGTTCGTACTCGGCGAGCAGCCCGGCCAGTGTGTCGCCCTCCACCATCCTGAACTGGGCCGCCCAGGCCTCCTGGTTGTCGGGGCCGTGCTCCCCGTCCCGGCCCCGTATCCCCTCCGCACCACCGGTCATGAACCGCGCCCAGCGCGCCTCGGCCGCCGCCACGTGCTTGACCAGACCGCCGAGGGTCAGCTCGCTGACCGTGGTGCGCTCCGCCGCCTGCGCGTCGGTGAGGTCACGGGTGGTGCGCCGCAGCAGTCCGCGGTGCTTGTCCAACGTCTCGACGAGTTCCTCGCGCTCACCCACCGGCGGCCGTCCCCGTCGCTCGCCGCCCCGTCGCTCGCCGTTCCATCAGACGTCCGCCGTCTCCGGCTGCTCGCCGACCGTCCGCCCCAGGTCGATCAGCCCGAAGGCCGCGCCCTGCTGGTCGCCGACCGCCGCGAACCGGCCGAACGGGCTGTCCATCGGGCCGAAGTACACCTTGCCGCCGCGCGCCGTCAGACGTGCGATCGCGGCGTCGGTGTCGTCCACCGCGAAGTAGACGCTGATGTACGAGGACGCCTGGGGTGGCAGGAAGTCGCCCTCCGCCGCCATCCGGCCCAGCACGACCCGCTCGCCGACCTGGAACATCCGGTAGTCGTACTCCCCGCCCGCCATCGTCTTCACGCCGTACGGGAAGACCGCGGGGAAGAAGGCGTCGGCCTGGGCCGGCTCGCGGGTCACCACCTCGGCCCAGCTGTAGGCGCCGGGCTCGCCCTGCTTCTCGAAGCCCTCGTGCCGGCCGGCCTGCCAGACGCCGAACGCCACGCCGGCCGGGTCCCTGGCGATCACCGACGTACCGAAGTCGCCGATCTGCATCGGCCCCATGACCACCTCGCCGCCGTTGGCCCGGATCCGGGCCGCGGTGGCGCCGGCGTCCGGCGAGGCCAGGTACAGGCACCAGGCGGACTTGGCCTCGGCCCCGGGCATCGGCGGCACGATCGCGGCGACCGCCTTGCCGTCCGAGTACGCCTGGGTGTAGTTGCCGTACTCCGACGAGCTCTCGCCGAAGGTCCAGCCCAGCACGTCGCCGTAGAAGGCCTTCGCGCCCTCCAGGTCGGTGAACATCGCGTCGGCCCAACAGGGTGTGCCCTCAGGTAGCGCAGCCATCTCTCTGCCTTCGTGTGTGGCGAAGCGCGCGCCGGGAGGGCGCACGCCGACCCCCGGTTCGCCAGCCTAGCCACGACGCGACGCACCCGCGCGGGATGACCCGCGCGGGTGCGCCCTCCTGTTTTCCCGGTTCCCCGGCGTCAGCCGCTCAGTGCTCCGGCACCGCCCCGCCCGGCAGCAGCCGCAGCGAGGCCGTGCCCAGCCCGGTCGGACCGAGCGGCACCGCACCGGTCGGGACCGCCATGGTCGGCGTCGCCGTGGACGGGGCCTCCGCGGCCCCCGCCGTGGCCGCCCGTCGGGCCTGCGAGGCCTCCGCCAGGTCCCGCTCGGCGCCGAAGTGCCGCTCCAGGTCGGCCGTGCCGTACCGCAGGCACCCTTCGTGCCAGCTCAGAATGCCCGCGAGCCAGTTCTCCAGCTCCACCACGTACCCGTCGAGCAGCTCGCGGGCCGCCGGCTCCAGCCCGAAGTCCTCGTACATGACCGGGAGTTCCTTCCGCGCGACGTGCTGGAACTGGTCCAGCCGCGAGCGCATCAGGTCGTCGACGATCCGGACCCCCGACGCGTAGTCGCAGTTGAAGAAGTTCTGCACCACCAGGACGGCGTTGTGCAGCTCGCCCTCGTACTCGACCTCCTTCTGGTACGAGAAGAGGTCGTTCATCATGCACGCGTAGTCCATCGCGGAGTTCTCCAGCGCGCGCATCGAGCCGTGGTCGTACACCTCCTGCGGCACGGTCCTCCCGTGGCCGAGGCGGGAGAGACTCGTGGTGAGCTCGGAGCCGAAGGTGGAGCGGCGCATCTCCAGGTAGTCCACCGGGTCCGGGATCCGGTTCTGGATCTGGTTGCCCAGCTCCCAGATCCAGCTGTCCAGCATGGCCTCGACCGCCACCCGGAACCGGCCCCTGGCCTCGACGGTCATCGGACCGGCCGTCCGCTCCCAGAGGTCGGCGAGGCCGCGCTCCAGCGCGTTGACGGGCTCCGGCGCGGGGCTGCCGTCCACCGGCATGAACAGCGACAGCCGCGCGTTGGAGGCCTTGGCGCCGCCCAGGTCACGGGTGCGCCCGAAGGCCCGGGGGTAGTAGTCGTCGGCCCAGGTGCCCCAGGCCAACCAGGCCGAGGCGATGTCCAGTTGACCGGCCGTGGCGTCCGGATGGATGCCGGCCGCGCAGAGCGGGAGGTCGTAGTCGCGCATCGACCCGGCGTCCCAGACCCCGGACGCGGGGACGCCGGGCTCGGCCGCCAGCAGTCCCATCCGCCCGGCCCACTCGATCACCCGCTCCCTGGCGCCGTCCAGGTGCGGGCTCAACCTGAGGTCGTACGGCAGCTCGAACTCGGGCAGCCGGGACGGGCCGACGGCCTGGTACGGAACGTACCCGAACGACCGCGCCCGCCGCACAGCCGGGCCCGCCGCGCTCTCGACCGCCGGCGGCGCGGGCGACTCGGTGCCGACGACCCCCTTGCGCAGGATGTCCAGCGCCGAGGTGCCGATGCCGCCGATCGCGTACTGGTCCCACCAGTTCCCACCCCCGGACCCGCCCGGGAGCCCCGGCAGCCCCGCCGGCGCACCGCCCGAGCCGGGCACCGCCTCACCGCCCGAGCCGCCCGAGCCACCCGAGCCACCCGAGCCGCCCGTCCCGCCCGTCCTGCCCTGCCTGCCCGAACCCGCCGCCGCCCCACCGCCGTTCATGTACCGGCTGGAGCGCAGGTGCCACTCGTGCCCGCCGGACTGCCAGTCCTGGAGGCCCTTGACGTACGCCGTCACCCGGGCGCGGCCCGCCGGATCGAGCCCGGTCTCCGCGAACAGCACCGGCAGTTCGGTGAACACGGTGTTCTCGAACTGCTGGAGCCGTGAGGTGAGCAGGTCGTTGACCGCCTCGGCGGCTTCCTGGGTGGAGCATTCGAGGAATCGTTCCAGCACCAGGATGCCGTTGCTCAGCTCGCCCTCGTCCTCCACCTCCCGCTGGTACGAGAAGATGTCGTTGCGCAGGTGCACCCCGTCCGAGAAGGCGTCCATCAGCACCCGCAGCGCCCGCGAACCCGACACCTCCTTCGGCACCTCGGCCCCGGCCGCGTACTCGACCAGCTGCGCGGACCAGGGCGCGCCACCGACCTTGCGGCGCATCTCGATGTACTCGACCGGGTTGGCCACCCGGCCCTCGTTGATGTTGGCGAGCTCCCACAGCGACTCGTTGAGCAGGTTCCTGGTGCTCTCGGCGAACCGGATCCGCCAGTCCTCGCCCATCGCCGGCACGGTGCGCCGCCACAGGTCGGCCAGCCCGGCCTCGACCGGGTTCTCCGGCTCGGGCAGCTCGGCGGCCGGGTCGGCGGGCATGAACAGCGGCAGCCGGTCGAGGTGGGCCTTGCCCGCCCCGCGGTCGTTGGAGCGCTTGTACATGTCGAGGAAGTGGTCGTCGAAGAAGAAGACCCACACGTACCAGTCGGTGACCAGCGACAACGCCTCGGCGGAGGCGTCGGGGTGGGTGTACGCGCAGAGCAGGCCGTAGTCGTGGGCCTCCAGGTCGGCCTGATCCCAGATTCCAGAGCCCTCCAGCATCCCCATCTCCCGGGCCCAGCCGGTGGAATGGGACCGCGCCTCGTCCAGGTGGGGGTTGAGGCGTGCCGGGTGCGGCAGGTAGAAGGACGGCAGTTCGAACGGCTGGGTCACGGCGGTCTGGCCTTTCTGGACGCGTCGATGTGGACCAAGGATGACCCGCCGTCAGCTCGGCGCACCGATACAACAGAATTAGTCATATGAAATGACCCATTGCCCCCACTCAAAACCGCCCGCCCGGCCGAGCGCCCTCCCACCTCCCGCACACCCCCAATGCCCGCCCCCGCACACCGATCCCGCGGTGACGGGCCGGGCCGCGAGGGCGGGGGAGGCGGCGGCGGGAGTCCCGCGGACGAGGAGGAAGGAGGGCGGACTCGGACGGGCAGGGGCGCGGGCAAAAAATATTCCGCGCTACCCCGTTCGCCACCCCCGGCAACCGCTCCGCCAACGAACAATGCAGCTCTGACAAGGCCTTGAACAGACAAGACTTCCCCGGCTACGGGCGTGTTGACCGCCTGCGCCAACGTCGCGTCCACCAGACTGGGCGCCGACCCGACGTCAACTCCGAGGAGCGCAAGCCCATGAACGTCACCGTTCGGCTCGCACAGCAGCCCGAGGCCGACGAACTGCTCGGACGGAGTGCGCTCGCCGCGCTCGTCGGCATGCTGCTGGACCAGCAGGTCCCGATGGAGTGGGCGTTCACCGGCCCGCTGACCATCGCCCAGCGCCTCGGCCACGACGACCTGGACGCCCACGAGATCGCCACCTACAACCCGGAGGAGTTCGTCGCCCTCCTCTCCGCGAAACCCGCGGTGCACCGCTATCCGGCCGCGATGGCCAAACGGGTGCAGCAGCTCTGCCAGTTCCTCGTCGCGCAGTACGACGGCGAGGCCGCCGCGCTGTGGAAGAACGTCCGCACCGGCAAGGAACTTCTCAGCCGGCTCAACGCCCTGCCCGGCTTCGGCAAGCAGAAGTCGCAGATCTTCCTGGCCCTGCTAGGCAAGCAGTACGGGGTGCGGCCCGAGGGCTGGCAGGAGGCCGCCGGAGTGTACGGCGAGGAGGGCGCGCACCGCTCGGTCGCCGACATCACCGGGCCCGAATCCCTCACTCTGGTACGGGAGTTCAAGCAGGAGGTGAAGCGCGCCGCGAAGGAGGCCAAGGCCGCGGCCAAGCCGCGCACCACCACCCGTACGACCGCTGCCCAGCCCCCCGCGCACTCTCCCGCCCACACCCCCGCTCACGCCCACGCCCCGACCGGTGCGCGCTGAGACCGGTCGCCCCCGCCGGTCCCGCCGGAGGAGTCCACCGCCGTACGGTCCACCGTCCCAGCACGCGAAGCGGGCCCCGGCCGCACCGCGCGACCGGGGCCCGCGAACGGGAGCGTTCCGTCAGGCCAGGACGGGCTCCCGCTCCTCCGCGGTGGAGCCGGCGACCGGCCCGACCGCCTTGCGCCGCTTCGGCAGCGCGAACATCAGCAGGAAGACGGCGAACAGCACCCCGGCGACCCACCACATGGCGTGCACGAAGGCCCCGCTGAACGCCGCCCCGGCCGCCTCCGGCGCGACCACGTCGTCCATCGCCCCGAAGAAGGCGACCGACACCAGGCCGAGCCCGAGCGCGTTGCCCACCTGCTGCACGGTGTTGATCAGCCCGGACGCCGAACCGGCGTGCTCGCGCGGCACCTCCGCCAGCACCGCGTCGGTGATCGGCGCGACGATCAGGCCCATCCCGAGACCCATCACCACCAGCGGCAGCACCATCTGCCAGGCCGTGATGGCCGTCCCGTACCGGTCCGCCTCCCAGAGGTAGACGAGCACGCCCACCGCCATCACCAGCGCACCGGTCTGGAGCACCTTCCGCCCGAAGCGCGGCACCAGCTTCTGCACCGAGAGCCCGGCCGCCACGGAGACCGCGATCGAGAACGGGATGCCGGTCGCACCGGCCTTGAGCGCGCTCCAGCCCAGGCCCATCTGCAGGTAGAGGGTCCAGACCAGGAAGTAGATGCCGATCGCCACGCCGAAGGCCAGCTGCACGCAGATCCCGGCCGCGAAGGACTTCACCCGGAACAGCGCCAGCTCCACCAGCGGCGAGCCGTCCCGCCGCGTCTTGACCTTCTCGTACGCCACGAACAGCGCGAACACCGGCAGGCTCCCGGCCATCGACAGGTGGCCCCACAGCGGCCAGCCGGCCTCCCTGCCGTGCGTCAGCGGGTAGATCAGCATCAGCAGGCCGAGGCTGGCCAGCGCCACGCCCACCAGGTCCAGCTTCAGCGCCTGGTCTGCCTTCGACTCGTCGATGAAGCGGCGGCCCAGCAGCAGACCGGCGATGCCGACCGGCAGGTTGATCAGGAAGATCGGCCGCCAGGCCAGGCCGAACAGGTCCCACTCGGTGAGCAGCGCGCCGATCAGCGGACCGGAGACGGCGCCGAGCCCGACCACCGCGCCGAACAGGCCGAACACCTTGCCGCGCTCCTCCGCCGGGAAGGTCGCGTGGATGATCGACAGCACCTGCGGCACCATCAGCGCAGCCGTGCCGCCCTGGAGCAGCCGGGTCGCGATCAGCATCTCCGGGCCGGTGGCCAGCCCGCACAGCGCCGAGGCCACCGTGAAGCCGCCTATCCCGATCAGGAACAGCCGCTTGCGGCCGTGGATGTCGCCCAGCCGGCCGCCGGTGATCAGGCCGATCGCGAAGGCCAGCGCGTAGCCGCCGGTGACCCACTGGACGGCGCTGAAGGAGGCGCCGGTGTCCGCCCGGATGCTCGGGATGGCGATGTTGACGATGGTGACGTCCACCAGGTCCATGAAGGAGGCGACCATCACGATCGTCAGCGCGATCCACCTCCGCCGGTCCGCTTGCGCGGTGCCCATTGCGTACTCCTCTTCCTTCTCCACGTCCACGACGCTCTTCTCCACGTCCGGGACAGTACGGGTCATGTAGGTCAGAACCTGTCCCAGTCGTTCCGGCATGCTGGGTGGTATGACCGACACCCCGGCCCGGCTGCTGAGCCTGCTCTCCCTGCTCCAGACCCCGCGCGAGTGGCCCGGCAGCGAGCTCGCCGAGCGGCTCGGCGTCAGCCCCCGCACCATCCGGCGCGACATCGACCGGCTGCGCGAGCTCGGCTACCCGGTGCGGGCCAGCATGGGCGCGGTCGGCGGCTACCGGCTGGTCGCGGGCACCGCGATGCCCCCGCTGCTGCTGGACGACGAGGAGGCGGTGGCCATCGCGGTCGGGCTGCGCGCGGCGGCCGGGCACGCCGTGGTCGGCATCGAGGAGGCCTCGGTACGGGCGCTCGGCAAGCTGCTCCAGGTGCTGCCGGGCCGGCTGCGGCAGCGGGTCGGGACGCTCAACTCCGCGACCGTGCCCCTGCTCACCGGGGACGGCCCGACCGTCGACCCGGAGGACCTCACGGTGCTCGCCAGCGCCGTCACCGCCAGGGAACGGCTGCGCTTCGGCTACCGGGCGTACGACGGCGCCGAGACCAGGCGGCAGGTCGAGCCCGAGCGGCTGGTCTCGGTCGGCCGCCGCTGGTACCTGGTCGGCTACGACCTGGACCGCGCGGACTGGCGGCTCTTCCGGGTCGACCGGCTGATCGCCCCGGCCACCACCGGCGTCCGCTTCACCCCGCGCCAGCTCCCCGCCGAGGACGCCGCCGCGTACGTGGCGGGCAAGCTGCGCCGCCCGTCACCGAGCGGCACCGTGGTCGCCACCGTGCACGCCCCGGCCGAGCGGGTCCGCCACGGCCTCAGGCACGGCGACTGCGAGGTCGAGCCGATCGACGGGCACAGCTGCCGGCTCCGCTCCCGCTCCGACTCCCTGGAGTGGACGGCGATGCGGCTGCTGTCGCTGGACTGCGCCTTCGAGGTGCACGAGCCGCCGGCGCTGCGCGAGCACCTGCGCGGACTCGCCGCCCGGGCCCGCCACGCGGCGGGCCCGGAGGAATAGACCGCAGGTCAGGCCCCGGCCGGACGATCGGTCGTCGGCACGGCCCGCTCAGACCCCGTACTCGGCGGTCAGCAGCGCCCGGCCCAGGGTGTGGAAGGTCAGGTTGAAGCCCACCTGGGCCGGCGGGATGTCGGCGGCGACGCCGAGCTTCTCCACGCCCAGCGCGTGCACCGCGAAGACGTAGCGGTGCGGAGCACCGGGCGGCGGGGCGGCGCCGTCGTACCGGTTGCCGGGGAAGTCGTTGCGGCCGTGGAAGGAGGCCCCGCCCGGCAGGCTCCCGTCCGAGGAGCCGGCGCCGCGCGGCAGCCCGGTGGTGTCGGCGGGGAGGTCGAGCGCGAGCCAGTGCCACCAGCCGGAGCCGGTCGGCGCGTCCGGGTCGTAGCAGGTGACCGCGATGCTCCGGGTGCCCTCGGGCAGGCCGGACCAGGCCAGCTGCGGCGAGAGGTTGCCGCCGGCGTGGACGAACTCCTCTCCCAGCGTGCCGCCTTCGGTGATGTCCTGGCTGCTCAGCTCGAAGGACGGCACCTGCGGCAGGAACTCGTACGGCAGCGGCGGGCGCTTGCTCATGGGCTGGTCACCTCTCACGGTCGGAATGACACGGGTCACTGTAATCGGGTGCGCATCCGCTCCCGCCGCCGGACGACAAGCCCTACAGTCGGAGCATGGCCGCCAAATTCGCCCAGTTGTTCGCCGACTCCCGCCGCGCGCTGTTCACCATGCTCGGCGTCCAGGCCGTCATCTGGTCGGTCCAGGTCGTCAACTGGCTGGGCGACTACGGGCTGTCGCGGGAGTTCGGCCTGCGCTCGGGGCAGCTCGGCGATCTGCCCGAGATGTTCACCATGCCCTTCCTGCACTTCAGTTGGAGCCACATCGAGGCCAACTCCTGGCCGCTGTTCGTGCTCGGCTTCCTGTCGGCCTACCGGGGCATGCGGAAGTTCCTGCTGGCCAGCCTGGTGATCGTGGTGTCCGGCGGGCTGACGGTCTGGCTGCTGGAGGGCCCGAACACCGTGACGGCCGGCGCCAGCGGCATGGTCTACGGCTACCTCGGCTACGTGGTGCTGCGCGGGGTGCTGGACCGCAACGTGCTGGACGCGGTGGTCGGCATCGTCATCGCGGCGGTCTACTCGACCATCCTGGTCGGGGTGCTGCCGCTCGCCCAGGGCGTCAGCTGGCTGGGCCACCTCGGCGGGCTGATCGGCGGACTGGCCGCCGCCGTCCTGCTCCGCAACCGGCCCGCCGAGCAGCAGGCCGGGGCGCGGGCCCCGCAGGCCGCACCCCAGGGCTCGGGTGCCCCGAGCAGCCCCGGATCCGCCCTGCTCAAGCAGCTGGACGACCTCGGCCTGTGAGACGTGCCGGCCGGCGACGTCATCGGCCCGCAGGGCCACCCGGAGCATCAGGTATAGACCATTCCCACCCCTGCGGATAGCGTGGACGGCTCACCCTCCCCCAGCTCCGGAGCCGCACCGTGGAGTCGTCCGTCCTCGCCTTCGCCACCGATCTGCTCGACGAGGGCACCGACACCTTCTTCGGCAACCTCACCGGCCGCGCCGGGGTCGGTGGCGTCACCCTCGCCTCGGTCTACCACGAGGCCCGCGACGTCTTCCCGCACAACCCCCGCCGGGTGATCCGCTACCTGGAGCCCGGCGCCGCGTACTTCCGCCCCGATCCTGCCGCCTGGCGGGGCCGCCGGCTGGCCCCCGTGCCGTCCACCGCGATCGGTGACCGCGACCCCTTCGCCGAGGCCGCCGAGGAGGCCGGCCGCCGCGGGCTGAAGCTGCACGCCTGGACGGTCTTCTGCCACAACGACCGGCTCGGCTTCGCCCACCCCGACTGCGCCCCGGCCAACGCCTTCGGCGACCGCCACCTCACCGAACTCTGCCCGGCGAACCCGGAGGTCAGGGAGTACGCGCTGACCCTGGTCGCCGAACTGGCCAGGTACGGCGTGGACGCGATCCGCGCCGAGTCCCTGCACTTCCACGGCCTGCGCCACGGCTACCACCACGAGCGCTACTTCGAGGAACTCGGCCCGACCGCCGAGGCCCTGCTCGGCGTCTGCTTCTGCCCGCACTGCCGCGCCGCCGCCACCGGGGCCGGTGTCCCGGCCGACCTGGTCGCCGAAGCCGTCCGGACCGAGCTGCGCCGCCGGCTGGCCGACGAGTCCGCCGCCGCCGGGCCCGCCGACCTGAGCGCCCTCGCCGACGGCGCCTTCGCCGCCTACGTGGACGCCTCCGCCGCCACCGTCACCTCGCTGGCCGCCGACCTCTCCGAGCAGGCCCGCCGCCACGGCATGCGGCTGAGCTTCATGGACGGCGGCGGCCCCGGCACGGGCTGGCTCTCCGGCATCGACCTGCCGGCCCTCGCCAGGGCCGTCGACGGGATCGAGACCCTCGGCTACGCGAGGACCCCGGAGGCGGTCCGGGAGAAGATCGCCGCCTTCGCCCTGCACGGCGTCCGCCCGCAGGACATGGCGGTGATCCTGCGCCCGATGTCCTCCGACTGCGACGGCCCGGAGAACCTCGCCGCCAAGATCGCCATCCTGCGCGAACTCGGCGTCCCCGAGGTCGAGTTCTACAACTACGGCCTGATGCGGCTGTCCTCCCTGGACCGGATCGGCGCCGCGCTCTCCGGCTGACCGGTCACCGCCGCCGCTTGGACGTCCCGAACAGGCTGCGCGAGATCTCCTGTCCGAGCTGGCGCCCGGCCGAGCGCGCGAAGGACTTCACGGTCGGGTTGCTCAGCAGCGACCCGAGCAGCCCGCCCGCGCCGGCCTGCTCCTTCGCCCGCTCCTTCGCCCGCTCGCGGGGCACGGGCGACTCCGACGACTCCGACGGCTTCGACGGCTCGGCCCCGGCCGGCGCCGCCTCCGGCCTGGGGGCGCGCGCCGCCAGCTTCTCGTACGCCGACTCCCGGTCGATCGGGTCCCGGTAGCGCGCGGTCAGCGGCGAGGCCTCCACCATCGCCCGCAGCGCGCCCGCCTCGATCGGCCCCATCAGCGACTGCGGCGCCCGCAGCCTGGTCGCCGCGACCGGCGTCGGCGCGCCCTTCTCGGAGAGGACGGTGACCACGGCCTCGCCGGTGCCCAGCGAGGTCAGCACCGCACCGAGGTCGTACGAGGAGCGCGGGAAGGTCGAGACGGTGGCCTTGAGCGCCTTGGCGTCGTCCGGGGTGAAGGCGCGCAGCGCGTGCTGCACCCGGTTGCCCAACTGCGCCAGCACGTCGGACGGGACGTCCCGCGGCGTCTGGGTCACGAAGAAGATGCCGACCCCCTTGGACCGGATCAGCCGCACGGTCTGGGTGATCGCCTCCAGGAAGGCCTTGGAGGCGCCCTTGAACAGCAGGTGCGCCTCGTCGAAGAAGAACACCAGCTTGGGCTTGTCGAGGTCGCCCACCTCGGGCAGTTCCTGGTAGAGGTCGGCGAGCAGCCACATCAGGAAGGTGGAGAACAGCCGCGGCCGGTCCTGCACGGCGGGCAGTTCCAGCACCGAGACCGTCCCCCCGCCGTCCTGGGTGCTCCGCAGCAGCTCGGCGGTGTCGAACTCGGGCTCGCCGAAGAACGCCCCGGCGCCCTCGTTCTCCAGCACGGTGAGCGCCCGCAGGATCACCCCTGCGGTGGCCGCCGAGAGCCCGCCGATGGTCCGCAGTTCCTCCTTGCCCTCGGGTGAGGCGAGGAAGGCGATCACCGCGGTGAGGTCCTTGAGGTCGTAGAGCTCCAGGCCCTTGCCGTCGGCGTAGTGGAACACCAGGCTGAGCGAGGACTCCTGGGTCTCGTTCAGGTCGAGCACCTTGGACAGCAGCAGCGGCCCGAAGCTGGTGACGGTGGCCCGGACCGGGATGCCGGCGCCCTGCCCGCCGAGCGAGTAGAACTCGGCCGGGCATCCCCGCGGCGCCCACTGCTGCCCCACCTCGGCGGCCCGGGCGCCGGTCCGCTCGCTCGGCGTCCCCGGCGCGGCGACGCCGGAGACGTCCCCCTTGACGTCGGCCAGGAACACCGGCACGCCCTGTCCGGAGAGCTGTTCGGCGATCAGCTGGAGGGTCTTGGTCTTGCCGGTGCCGGTGGCCCCGGCGACCAGCCCGTGCCGGTTGAGCACGCCCAGCGGGATGCGGACCTGGGCGTCCGGGTACGCGGTGCCGTCCAGCAGCACCGCTCCGAGGTCGAGGGCGGGACCGGTGAAGGCGTACCCGTCGGCGATCTCCCGGACGGCCGGCGGGGTGAGGTCGGAGGACATCGGTGCACACTCCTGAGCGGATCGGAACGCTTCGGAACGCTTCGGCATCGGCACCGGAACCCGTCGGCCCCGAGGCGATGTTCGCGACATTTCCCATCAAACAGCCGCATTCGTCCATGCGCAGTTCACACCGGCACGCGTGGCGGCGCCGCGGCTGCTGCGCCATCCGCCGCCCAAACGGTAGGCTTTCCGTGTGATCTTCAAGCGCATCGGCAATGGGCGGCCGTACCCGGATCACGGCCGGACGAGCACCCGCCAGTGGGCTGACGTCGCCCCGCGCCCGGTGCGGCTCGACCAGCTGGTGACCACCAAGGGTCAACTCGACCTCGAAACCCTCCTGGCCGAGGACTCGACCTTCTACGGGGACCTCTTCGCCCACGTGGTGAAGTGGCACGGCGACCTCTACCTGGAGGACGGCCTGCACCGGGCCGTCCGGGCCGCGCTGCAGCAGCGCCAGGTGCTGCACGCCCGCGTCCTCGAGATGGAATGACGGCCCCGGCCACCGGGACCTTCGGACCCGCCACAGGCTCTCCGGACCGCCCCCTCGCCACCCGGCGGAGGGCGGTCCGCGCGTACCCCGGTACCCCCTTTCGGGTACCGGGGTACGCCAGATGATGATCGTTTAGTACCTTCGAGGCCGTACGGCACTACGCTGCTGACTACGGCCGCGACCAGGGGATTCCGCCCGCACCGGGGGAAGCACCCACCCGGCCGATCCGTCATCCCGACCCCGCCCCGGCACGAGGGGGAGACAGACCGTGAGCATGTTGACTCCCCAAGGGCTCAAGGGGAAGCAGTACCGCGTCACCGGCAACACCTACCCGCGGCTGGGCCGGCCCCCCGAGAAGAGCCGCAAGGTGGTCGCCGCGCTCGTCGGCCTGCTCGTCCTGGCCCTGATCTCGCTCGGCGGCCTCCAGCTGTACGACATCTTCACCGGCAAGGGCAAGAACGCCTCGGCCCAGGCCTGCGCGACCCCGTCCGGCAAGCCGCTGGCCGCCCCGACGCCGGGCGCCCCCGACGCCGCCGGCGCGCCCGCCGGCGCGCAGGGCGACCCGCACGCGGTCCCGCAGCCCTCCGCCGTCACCGTGAACGTCTACAACGCCACCACCAAGGGCGGCCTGGCCGGCCGGACGGCCGAGGAGTTCAAGAAGCGCGGCTTCGTCATCGGCAAGGTCGGCAACGCCCCGGCGGAGCTGGACAAGAAGGTGCCCGGCACCGCCCAGGTGATCGCCGGCCCGGCCGGTGCCGGCGCCGGCACCCTGGTCGGCTCGCAGATCGCCGGGGCCGCCGTCACCGCCGACGCCCGCACCGACGGCAGCGTGGACTTCGTGATCGGCGACAGCTACAACACCCTGCTGGACGAGACCCAGGCGGCCGCCGCCCTCGCCCTGGCCACCAAGCCCTCCCCCACCCCGACCGCCACCGGCAGCTGCTGAGGCGTCAAGGACCGCGAAGAGCCCCCCGGCAGACGCAGTGCCGGGGGGCTCTCGGTGTTCGGTGGTTCGGTGCCGCTCCGGTGGCCCGGTGCTGCTCCGGTACTGCTTCGGTGGTCCCGTGGTCCCGTGGTCCGGTCCGGGGGAGGCTCAGCCGGCCGTGCCGTAGAGCCGGTCGCCCGCGTCGCCGAGGCCGGGAACGATGTAGCCGTTCTCGTTGAGCCGCTCGTCCAGGGCGGCGGTGACCACGGTGACCGGCAGGTCCGCCAGCTCCCGCTGCACCACCTCGACGCCCTCGGGGGCGGCCAGCAGCACGACGGCGGTGACGTCGGTGGCACCGCGCTCGATCAGCGTCCTGATCGCGGCGACCAGGGTGCCGCCGGTGGCCAGCATCGGGTCGAGCACGTAGACCTGGCGGCCGGAGAGGTCGTCCGGCATCCGGGTGGCGTACGTGGAGGCCTCCAGGGTCTCCTCGTTGCGGACCATCCCGAGGAAGCCCACCTCGGCGGTCGGCAGCAGGCGGGTCATCCCGTCCAGCATGCCGAGGCCGGCCCGCAGGATCGGCACGACCAGCGGACGCGGGTAGCTGAGCCGGGTACCCAGCGTGACCGCCACCGGGGTGGTGATCTCCACTTCGTCGGTGCGGACGTCCCGGGTGGCCTCGTAGGCGAGGAGGGTCACCAGCTCGTCGGTCAGGCGACGGAAGGTCGGCGAGTCGGTGCGCTCGTCGCGCAGGGTGGAGAGCTTGTGGGCGACCAGGGGGTGGTCGACGACGTGGAGACGCATGTATCGAGGTTAGCCCGCTCCTGGACGGGTGTACGACCCGCCGTGCCCCACCCGGGTGCCGGACCGGGTGACGCCTTCGTGACACGCCGTGACCCACCGCGCCTGTCCGGACGGAAGCACCTCCTGTGGTATCAACCGGGCCGTTCTGGGAATGTCACGTCTTATGACGAGCAACCCGAAGGCCGGGGACGGCTCGGTGGACGAGCCCGTCGGCGGGGAGGGCCGGAGCCCGGGCCCGCCGCACGACCTCCCGGAGACCGAGGCGGAGCGCCGCAAACGGCGGGCCGTCTTCCTGCGTGAGCTCACCGAGGCCCGCGAGCTGCGGGAGCGGGTCCAGCCCCGGCGGACCAAGGAGCGGCGGATGCGCGAGGCGATGCGGATGCGAACCTTCCGGACCTGACCGGCCCCGGCCCCGCCCCGGCCCCGCCCCAGCCCCACACCGTCCTGACGCGCTCCCGGCACGAACCGTGCGCACCCGGCGGACGCACCGAAAAGCGACCCGCGGCGGCCCTGCGGGCGTTCGGAGCAAATTTCGACCGGCCTCCCACCGTCCCGGCCCGACTTCGCCGTCCGCCACCCGGTCCTTCCGACACGACCTGCAAAGACGCGCTGCCGAACACCCCCCGCGAGGGCGGGCTTTCTGTCACGATTCCGAGGGGACGGTCCGAACAAGCGGACCGTCTCCGGCGCGGGGGCGGCCGGATTTTCGCGTCGCCCGGGCGTGCCGACAGCCGATACCGATGATCTTGGGAGTGTCCCTGGTGGCGTACTTCGCTGCAGTGCTTGCTCGCTCCGAGGACGGGTGGGATGTGAGCGAGACGGAGCTCGACGACGTCGAGACCCTGGCCGATCTGACCGACCTGGCCCGCGACTCGGCCCAGGACGACGACAGCGTCCTGATCTTCATCGAACAGGAGGACGCCTGGTTCGCCATCGTCCGCGTGGACGGCGAGGAGGACCCTCGGATCTTCGTGTCGGACGGCGCCGCGGCCGCCCGCAGCTCCTACGGCTCCGTCCTCACCGACGAACTGGTCGACCAGGCCGGCGAGAGCGAGTTCGGCGACCTGGAGCACCTGCTGGACGAGGCCGAGGAGGCCGAGGAGCAGGACGAGGAGGACGCCGACGCCCGCGGCGGCGTCCCGGTCGGTCCGCTGGGCGACGCCCACCTGCTCACCGAGTTCGGCCTCGCCTCCGACGAACTGCTCGCCCTCAGCGGCGAGGGCGCGGTCCCGGGCGACGCCCTGGAGGAGATCGCCGAGGCCCTGGGCTGCGGCGAGGTCCTGGAGGCCGTCCGGTAGCGGGGCCGGTCAGGCCGGTGTCCGCCACCGGATGCCCGACACTGGATGCCATGCAGCCCGCATCCGCCCCGTTGACCGTCCCGCACGTCCCTCCGCTGCCCGCACCCGTCCGCCCCGACCCGGTCCGCGACCGCTGGGCGGCGCCGATGCGCCTCGCCATGGCCGAGGCCGCGCTGGCGCCGGCCACCGGGGACGTACCGGTCGGGGCGCTCGTCCTGGGCCCGGACGGCGAGGTGATCGGACGCGGCCACAACGAGCGCGAGGCCGTCGGCGACCCGACCGGGCACGCCGAGGTGGTCGCGATCCGGCAGGCGGCGGCGAAGGTCGGAGAGTGGCGGCTGAGCGGCTGCACGCTGGTCGTCACGCTGGAGCCGTGCACGATGTGCGCCGGCGCCATCGTGCTGTCCAGGATCGACCGGGTGGTCTACGGCGCCCTCGACGAGAAGGCCGGCGCGGCCGGCTCGCTCTTCGACGTGATGCGCGACCGCCGGCTCAACCACCGCCCCGAGGTGGTCTGGGGCGTCCTCGCCGACGAGTGCGGCGAGCAGCTGCGCGCCTTCTTCGACACCCACCGCTGAGGGCCCGCCGGCCGCCGTACCGATACGGATTTCGTGACTGCGCCGACCCTCCGGTAGAGTTCCTCTCGGTAGCGTGTCCGAGCGGCCAAAGGAGCACGCCTCGAAAGCGTGTGTGGGGGCAACTCCACCGTGGGTTCGAATCCCACCGCTACCGCTCGAAAGCCCGAGGGCCCGTCCGATCCGGACGGGCCCTCGGCGTTTGTCCCCGCCTCCGCGCCGACGGCACAACCCGGGCGCGGGCACGAAAAAACGGCTCCGTACCCCGGGCCGATGACCACCGGTGCCCGGTCCGTACGGAGCCTGGAGGGGGGAGCGGCTCGGGGGGACTGACCGCTCCCCCGACGGAGTCCCACAACCGGAGCCGCGTCGGGGGGAAGTCGCGGCGACCGGTCCCACAGCGGGGAGCTCCGGATCCATGTACCGGAGATTCCTGCCAGATCCTCGGTACGTCATCCATCCTGCCGCCCGGGCCGCGACCGGGCACCCGGAGAAAGGCCCCACTCGCGGGGACCTTCGTCCCGGCGGCCGAACGCGTCGCACACTTGATAGCCCGTCCGGGTGGATAAGCTGCCTTGCAGGCCGTTCGGGGACCGGATGACGGCGGCCGACGGCTCCGAGGAAGGTCACCTGATGGCGCAGGCGAAGAAGATCGGCATCGCCCTCCTGCTCGTCTTCGTGCTCTACTCGATCATCACCTCGCCCTCCCGCTCCGCCGAGCTGGTCCAGCTCGGGTTCGAGGGCATCTCCAACGCGGCCAAGGCGGTCGGCACCTTCATGACCGGGCTGATCAAGTAGCGGTCGGCCGGCGACCGGTCCCGGGCCACCGGCTACGGTGAGCGGGACCCTCAGTCCCCGTCCGCGAGGAGCGGCAATCGTGATCCGGCACCTGGTCCTGTTCAAGCTCAACGAAGGCGTCAGCAAGGACGAAGAGCGCGTGCTCGCCGGCGCCAAGGCCTTCGACGCGCTCGGCGCGGTGATCCCCGAGCTGCGCCAGTGGGAGTGCGGCTGGAACACCACCGAGCGGGACATCGCGTACGACTACGCGATCAACAGCCTGGTCGAGGACGGCGAGGCCCTCCAGGCCTACCTGACCCACCCGGACCACCAGGCCGCGGCCGGCCTCTGGCGCGAGTTCGCCACCTGGGTGATCGCCGACATCGAGGTCTGAGCACCCGTCCGGCCCACCCGCCCCACCCGGTCCGGCCCCTTTCCGGCCCCGGTCCGACCCCTTTCCGCCCGGAGCCCGTACCAGGGCCGTACCCCGGACGGACCGCTGCGCCCCGCCCGGTGTCCGGGCGGGGCGTTCTGCTCCGTCCGGGAACGATCCGGGCCCCACCCCGCCGGCCGGCCGGCCGGGGAAAGGTTGAACGCCCCACCAACACACCTCCGTCGGGTGCTTGCCCGACCTGTGCCCACCTTGTGATGCTATGACCGGTTTTGCCGGACATGGCGAGGTAGTGAGCCAGCCCCGACACCCGATCCGCAGGGCCCGCCGTTCGACGACTTTGGGAGGGGTGAGGTGTCCGTGGACGAAGTGCTGGCTGCGATCACCAGCCCGGCCGGCGAGCTCCGCCCGGACCGGCTGCGCGGCCCCGGCGGCCGGCCGGCCGTGGATGTCCGGACGCTGACCCGGGTGCTGTTCGAACGGCTCGCCGAGCTGCCCCCTGACGCCCCCGAGCGGGAACGGGTCCGGGCCGCCCTGATCGAGGTGAACATCCCGCTGGTCCGCTACGCGGCCACCCGCTTCCGCAGCCGCAGCGAGCCCATGGAGGACGTCGTCCAGGTCGGCACGATCGGCCTGATCAACGCGATCGACCGGTTCGACCCCGACCGCGGCGTCCAGTTCCCCACCTACGCGCTGCCGACCATCCTGGGCGAGATCAAGCGCTACTTCCGGGACAACGTCCGCACCATGCACGTCCCGCGCCGGCTCCAGGAGCTGTGGGTCCAGGTCAGCGGCGCGATGGAGGAGCTGACGGTGCTGCACGGGAGGGCTCCCAAGGTGCCCGAGATCGCCGCCAGCCTGCGGATCCCCGAGGAGGACGTGCGGGCCTGCCTGGACGCCGGACGGGCCTACAACGCGGCGTCCCTGGAGGCCGCGCAGGAGCACGAGGGCGGGCTCGCCCTGCTCGACCGGCTCGGCTACGAGGACTCGGCGCTGGCCGAGGTCGAACACCGCGACATGGTCCGCCACCTGTTGGTCCAACTCCCCGAGCGGGAGCGCCGGATCGTGATGCTGCGGTTCTTCGCCAACCTGACCCAGTCCCAGATCAGCACCGAGCTGGGGATGTCCCAGATGCACGTCTCCCGGCTGCTCTCGCGGATCCTGACCAGGCTTCGGACCGGCAACTCCTGGGAAGAGTGAGATTGCAGCGAGTTACCCGTGCGTGACATCTTGCGACGTTCGGGTTTGCCGTGGACCGTGTTCCGGTATGCAGGGGGAAGGCCCTCGCCGGGAACCTCCGCGCGAAGGCCCCCGTTCAACTGTCAGTCACGAGGGGGTGGGTGCATGTCCGGAGAGCTGGGCACTGCGGAGATCCACGCTGGTCAGGCCAACGGCACGGCCGTCGCCGAGGACCTCGTCCCGCGGCAGCGGGCCGAACCGGTCGCGCCGCCCGGCCCCGTCGCGGGATCCGAGACGCCGCCCGGCGCCGGGATCGACACCCGGACGCTCTCCCGCTCGCTGTTCCTGCGGCTGGCCGCGCTGGACCCCGGCAGCACGGAGCACACCTACGTCCGCGACACCCTGATCGAGCTCAACCTGCCGCTGGTCCGGTACGCCTCGGCGCGCTTCCGCAGCCGCAACGAGCCGATGGAGGACATCGTCCAGGTCGGCACGATCGGCCTGATCAAGGCGATCGACCGGTTCGACCCGGAGCGCGGGGTCGAGTTCCCCACCTTCGCGATGCCCACCGTGGTCGGCGAGATCAAGCGCTTCTTCCGGGACACCAGCTGGTCGGTCCGGGTGCCCCGCCGGCTCCAGGAGCTGCGGCTGGCGCTCACCAAGGCCGGCGACGAGCTCTCCCAGCGGCTGGACCGCTCCCCCACCGTCGCCGAGCTCGCGGTCTGCCTGGGGGTCAGCGAGGAGGACGTGGTCGAGGGCCTCGCGGTCGGCAACGCGTACACCGCCAGCTCGCTCGACTCCGGCACCGGCGAGGAGGACAGCGACGGGCCGCTGGCCGACCGGCTCGGCTACGAGGACCTCGCGCTGGAGGGCGTCGAGTACCGGGAGTCGCTCAAGCCGCTGCTGGCCAAGCTGCCGCCGCGGGAGCGCCGGATCATCATGCTGCGGTTCTTCGGCAACCTCACCCAGTCACAGATCGGCGAGGAGATCGGGATCTCCCAGATGCACGTCTCCCGGCTGCTCACCCGGACGCTGACCCAGCTGCGCGAAGGGCTGATCAACGAGGGTTGATCGGCGCGCGCTGATCAACACGGGCTGATCAACACGGGCTGATCAGCGCGGGCTGAGCCCGTCGGCCCGGGCCGGGCCGGCCGGGTGCTCGGCCGCGTGCTCGGCCCCGGGCTCGTCCAGCAGGTTGGCGCGCAGCCCGGCCAGCACCTCGTCGTCCAGCCCCAGCCCCTCCCGCCAGAACGCCCCGAAGCCGCCCCAGCCCGTCTCCACCTCCGCGAACGCCGCGTCCAGGTAGCCGTGGTCGGCCCGGAAGACCGGCAGGAGCAGCTCGGGCTCGCTCATCAGGCCGCGGGCGCCGAAGTCGTCCAGCGCCCGGCGCACGACCGGGGCTGAGCGCTCGTTGGTGAGCAGGTAGTCGGCCAGGACGGTCCCGCGGTCCACCCCGAGGGCGGTCAGCAGCAGTGCGGCGGCCCAGCCGGTGCGGTCCTTGCCGGCCGAACAGTGGAACAGCAACGGCGGCCCGTCCGGGGCGGCCAGCAGGCGGAGCAGGGCGGCGAAGCGCTCGCGCGCCACCGGATCCGTGACGAACCACCGGTAGAGGCCGGTCATCAGGGCGGCCGCCCTGCCGTCGCCGAGCAGGGCCTGCTGGCGCTGCGGACTGTGGTCGGCCAGCGCGTCGCGGATCAGCAGGAAGATGTCGAAGTCCGCTGCCAGCAGCGGAAGATGATGGAGCGTCACACCGCCGGGCAGCCGGTCGAGGCCGGCCTGGCGGACTTCCCCCATGCTCCGCAGGTCCACCACGCTGCGCAGGCCGAGCGCGCCGAGCGGGGCGAGGTCCTCGGCGGTGACATGGTTCAGGCCATCGCTGCGCAGTGCCACCCCGCGCCGGAGAATCCGGCCGTCAGCCGCACGGTACCCGCCCAGATCCCGCGCGTTGATCGCGCCGCGCAAACCGAGACTGCGTCCGACCAGCGACGTTCCGCGGCTCTCCGGTGACGCATTCCGTACGTTCCGGAATCCCCCCGACTCGGTATGCTGATCGACCACGCGAGCACCTCCATTGCATATTCGGACTGTCACATGGCACAGCCGTGCCCGATATTGCATGAACCTGCCCAACGGGGCGGCGAGATGTGCAAGAGTGTCATGCGCAACGACGACAGTGTAGGTGTCCCGCCCGCCCCACGGACCCACACCGTCAGTAACCGCGCGTAGCACTCGGCTTCCGGTTTTTCATTTCCAATTCATTATTTGCGCCGCCGGTACGGTTCCGGTCACAATCAGCGCCTTCATGGCCTCACCATGAACGTTGGTAACAGGTTCGCTGCACTCTCGCCCAATTGGTCCCTCGCACCGCCGTCACTCGACCAGGATGGGCCCGGGCAGCCCGGCTGCCCGCGAACAGAGACACGGGCAGGCGAGCGCCGAGCAGCGGCGCGCCGGCCCCAAGGGGAGGATCACCATGGGTCGAGCGACCCGAAGAGTCGCCGCGTGCGCCGCGGCAGTCCTGCTGGCCAGCGGCCTGCAGATCACCCTGGCCCACGGCGACACGCCGCCCAGGATCGACCTCACCGTCCTGGTCGTCGACGACGGTGGCCCGTCCGTCGCCGCCATCGCGGCCGAGCTGAAGAGCCAGGGCACGCCCTTCAAGGTCGTCAGTCTCAATGACCCCAACCGTCCCGTCATCAACTCGGCTTTCCTGAGTGACACGGTGAACGGCCAGCCCCGGGGGAAGTTCCAGGGCATCGTGCTGCCCAACGAAAACCCCTTCCCCAGCAGTGCCGCCGAGATGACCGCGATCGCGAGCTACGAAGCCGCATTCAACGTCCGCCAGATCGACGCGTACACCTGGGCCAGTCCGGCGGTGGGTCTGAACTACGCCCAGAATCCCGGATTCGTCGGCAGCCTCGACGGATTCCAGGGCGCGACCACGGCATCCGGAACTTCGGGACCGTTCGGGTACCTCAAGGGCAGCGTCCCGTTCGAGGACAACGCTCCCGACGTCAGCGAGAGCTACGGCTACCTGGCCACCCCGTACGCCGGCCTTCCGTCCGGCAGCTCCTTCGTCCCGCTGGTAGACGCGCCGATACCCAACACGACCTCCCGCGGTTCGCTGGTCGGCGAGTACACCCACGGCGGCCGCAAGGAACTTGTCGTCACGTTCGTCTACAACCAGTACCAGCAGCAGTACCGCCTGCTGGCCCGCGGCATGGTCGAGTGGCTCACCCAGGGCGTCCACCTCGGCTACGACCGGAACTACTTCGCCACCCACGTGGACGACGTCTTCCTGGCCGACGACCGCTGGGACACCGTGCTGAAGTGCACCCCCGGCGACGTCACCTGCCCGCCCGGCACCCCGGAGACGGCCAACCCGATCCGGATGACCGTCGACGACGCCAACCACCTGAAGCAGTGGCAGACCGCCAACAACTTCACGCTGGACATGGTGTTCAACGGTGCCGGCAGCGAGGACTGGAAGTCCGACCACTCGACCACCGTGGACCCCACGGCGGACCGCATGATCGCCGACCAGAACAGCTACCGGTGGGTCAACCACACCTACACCCACCCGTACCTGGGCTGCGTGCAGGACGTCACGGTGGTGCCGTGGCGCTGCACCAAGAACAGCGCGGGCAACACGGTCTGGACCGACCAGAGCACGATCTCCACCGAGATCACGAACAACGTCGCCTGGGCCGCCGCACACGGCCTCGGCTTCGACCCGCAGACCCTGGTCACCGGTGAGCACTCCGGCCTGATGACCGCACCGCAGGAGACCACCGACAACCCGAACCTGGCGCCGGTGCTGGCCGCCAACGGCATCAAGTTCACGGCCAGCGACGCCTCCCGGGAGACCGGCCAGCGGAACATCGGCTCGAACGTGCTGACCGTGCCGCGGTACCCGATGAACATCTTCTACAACGCCGGCACGGCGAAGGAAGAGGCCGACGAGTACAACTGGATCTACACCAGCGCGGCCAACGGCGGCAGCGGCATCTGCGAGAACAACGCCAACTCGACCTGCCTGACCCAGCCGCTGGACGTCAACACCGGTTACCAGTCGTACATCGTGCCGCTGGAGGCCCGGATCGACCTCGGCCACGTGCTGAGCAACGACCCCCGGCCGCACTTCGTGCACCAGTCGAACATCTCCGAGGACCGCATCCTCTTCCCGGTGCTGGAGAAGATCCTCGGCACCTACCGCTCGCTGCACGCGGACAACACCCCGATCGTGAACCTGAGCCAGCGCGAGGTCGGCCTGGAGTTCCAGCGCCGGGCAGCCTGGAACACGGCTCTCGCCTCCGGCCAGGTCACCGCCTACCGGGTCGGCGACACCGTCACGGTGAACGCGCCGGCCGGCGTTCAGGTCCAGGCCACCGTGCCGACCGGAACTGCTCAGAAGCTGTCCATCGGAACGGCCGCGTTCGGTTCCGCCTACGCCGGTACGCTCTCGGGTTGGGTGTCCCCGGGCGCGCTGCAGAGCAGCGTCACCCTGCAGCTGCCGTCCGCGCCGGTCGCCCCGGCCCCCGTCGCGCCGAACGTCGCGGCCGGCTCCGTCCCGGCCCCGGTGCCGACGGACAAGAAGGTCGTGCCGCAGGGTGTCGCCACCCCGGTCCCGGTGGGCCCGAGCGACAACACCCGCCAGCCCGCGCCGTCCCTGGTCCCGGGTAGCGGAACCCCGGTGCCCGGCAAGGACGTGACCGCTGGCACCATCGGTCAGGACAGCCACCGCGACGGGGTCGCGGCGAAGCACGGCAAGGCCTCTGGGGGGACGGCCTCGCCGAGCAGCACCACCGGACACTCCGGCAACCGGTAACCGGCAACACCCGCTGGTGGGGCCGGGCCGGTCGCCCGGCCCGGCCCCGCCACGGCTCCCGTTCCGGTCATCCAGGCCGGAACCGACGCAAGAACAGGAGGGGGGACAGGAATGCGCGTCACCCTGCTCACCGAGGGGACGTATCCGCACCAGCACGGCGGCGTGAGCGTCTGGTGCGACCAGCTCGTTCAGGGCATGCCCGACGTCGACTTCGACGTCATCGCCGTCACCGGAACCGGGCACGAACCACTGGCCTGGGAGCTGCCCGCCAACGTGCGGTCGGTCACCACCGCACCGCTGTGGGGGCCGGCCTCCGATGCCCGGCCGCCCCGTGGCAAGGAGATGCGGCGCTTCCTCAACGCGTACGAGCGCTTCCTGCACTCCATCCTCGACCCGGTCTACACCACCCACTTCGGGACCGAGCTGTACAACTTCGCCGACCTCGGCCGGGCCGGGCTGCTCAGCCCGGCGCTGCGCAGCGAGCGGGCGCTGCGCACCCTCCAGCACGTCTGGACCCGCGACTACCTGCCGACCGCCGTCTCCAGGCCCACCCTGCACGACGCCCTCAACGCCACCGACCTGCTGGAGCACGCCCTGCGGCCGCTCTCGGTCGAGCCGCCCAAGGACGGCGTGGCGCACGCGGCCAGCGGCGGGCTCGCCACCCTGCCCGGGCTGATCGCCGCACAGCAGTACGGCGTACCGTTTCTGCTGACCGAGCACGGCATCTACCTGCGCGAGCGCTACCTCGGCTACCGCACCGGCCCGTACCGCTGGCCGGTCAAGGCACTGCTGCTCGGCTTCTACCGGATGCTCGCCGAGGAGAGCTACCGGCAGGCCGCGCTGGTCACCCCCGGCAACCGGTACAACCGGCGCTGGGAGGAGCGCGGCGGCACGCCGTCCTCGCACATCCGCACCGTCTACAACGGGGTGGACCCGGCGGCCTTCCCGCCGGCCGGCCCCGAGCCCGAGACGCCGACCCTCAGCTGGGCCGGCCGGGTCGACCCGATCAAGGACCTGGAGACGCTGATCCAGGCCTTCGCCATCGTCCAGCGTGAGATCCCCGAGGCGCGGCTGCGGCTCTTCGGCGGCACTCCCAAGGGCGGCGAGGCGTACCGGGACCGCTGCATAGCCCTGGCCGCCGAGCTCGGCATAGCCGACTCGGTGGCCTTCGAGGGCCGCGTCGCCGACATCACCGACGCCTACGCGGCGGGCAACGTGGTCATGCTCTCCAGCATCAGCGAGGGCTTCCCGTTCACCCTGATCGAGGCCATGTCCTGCGGCCGCGCGACCGTCTCCACCGACGTCGGCGGCGTGCGCGAGGCGGTCGGCGACACCGGCCTGGTCGTCCCCCCGCGCGAGCCCGAGCCGATGGCGGCCGCCGCGATCGAGCTGCTGCGCGACACCGAACGGCGCGCCCGGCTCGGCGAGGGCGCCCGGCTGCGGGTGATCGAGCAGTTCACCCTCCGCCAGAACATCGACGGCTTCCGCGGCATCTACACCGAACTCCTGGGCACCGCCCGCTGGATGCCCGGCGGCATGGTCGCCGTCACCGACCAGGTCCCCAGCCCCGACTGGGACCAGCAGTTGGCCGCCGCCCGCCCCGAGCCGAGCGAGGTCGGGGCATGAGCGAGCGCAGCGAGCACATCATCGAAAGGTGCGCGTCCCGCGAAGCGGCCACCGAGTGCAACGAGGTGGGCGCATGAGCGAGCGCAGCGAGCACATCATCGAAAGGTGCGCGTCCCGCGAAGCGGCCACCGAGTGCAACGAGGTGGGCGCATGAGCGGCCCACTGCGGCTGGTGCCCGACGAGGCCGGCCCCGAGCACACCGTGCAGCTGCGCACGCTGCCGCTCAAGCGCCGCCGGCCCGCCCCGCCGGAGCCGGAGGCGGAGCCGGAGGAGTCGCTCCACCTCTCCGCGGACCCGCTGGACGAACTCGCCGAGCGCCTGCGCGACGTCTGCGCCGACGCCGTCCACCCGTACGAGATCGCGGCCTTCCTGGAGTCCGACGGCCTCTCGGACGAGCAGGCCGCCCTGCTGTACGGCCGCCCCGACGCGTTCACCGTCGCCGAGGAGCTGTTCGAGAAGGTCGCCCGCCGCTACCCGGGCCCGAGCTCCGAGTTCGCCAACCCCTGGCGGGCCGACCCCTGGCGCTGCGTGGTGCGCGGCCTGGTGTTCGCCCTGCCCGGGCTCGGCTACCTGCTCGGCGCCAACCTGTTCGCGACCACCCGGATGCGCTTCGGCCTGCCCTCGGGCATGCTCGCGCTGTCCGTCGCCACGCTGGTCAGCTGGGGCTTCAACCAGGCGCTGGCGCACCGCTCCTACCGCTGGCTGGGCCGGCTGCGCCGCCGCGAGGCCGCGATCTGCCTGGCCGTCGGCGCCCCGGCCGGCGCCCTGGTCGCGGCGGCCACCGCGTACCTGGTCGGCGGGCCGCTCGGCGCGCTGTGCTTCGCCGCCGGACAGTCCTGCTACCTGGCCGCGGCCACCGTGCTGCTGGTGCTGGGACGGGAGAAGTTCCTGCTGCTGGCGCTGGCCCCGGCCTCGGTCGGCGCGGGCGTGGTGCTGGCGGTCGACGTCCCGCAGGTGGTCCGTACGGTCGTGCTGCTCGCCTCGCTGCTGCTGGCGGTCGGGCTCTGCGTCCGGGAGCTGCTGGTCTGCATCCGCGGCGGCGAACGCGAGTCCGTCTCCCTGAAGCTGCCGGTCCGCCAGGAGGTCCCGCACCTGCTGTTCGGCCTGGCCTGCGGCACGCTCACGCTGATCGCGGGCCTCGGCGAGACCATCCACCAGGCCGTGCGGACCGGCGGCGACGCCGTACGGGGGGCCTCGACCACCCCGACCGGCCCGGCCATGATCGCGCTGACGCTCAGCCTGGGCCTCGCCGAGTGGCTGCTCTTCCGCTACCGGGCGATGGCGGTGGGCGCGCTGCGCACCAGTCACACCAGCGGCCAGTTCACCCGCCGCACCGGCGGCATCCTGCTCGGCTGCCTGTTCATCTACCTCACCACCGTGGCCGCGCTGGACGCCGCCGCGACCGTGCTGTGGCCCGGCGCCCCCGCGCTCGGTGTGCCGCAGCTCGCCGCGATGCTGCTCCTCGGCGGCTCGCTCTGGCTGGCGCTGCTGCTGAACGCCTTCGGGTTCAGCTGGAGCACCGCCCTCATCTGTCTGGCCGCCGCGGTCGCCGAGAGCGCCGGGCTGCTGGCGGGTGCGGACCCGATCGCCCTGCAGCTGATCGGCTGCGGGGCGGCCGCCCTCGTCCTCACCTCAATCGCCGGGCCCGCGCTCGGCCGCACCACCCAGCACCGCTGAACACACCGAATATCCCGCACGCCCCGATCCGCGTGCACCGTCGTACCCGCTCCACCTGAGACACCCACCGGGCCACGGCGGCCGGCCACCACAGAGCGTCGGTCCGCCCAGGCAGATCGAGAAAGCGAAAATCCGCATGAGCAGCGTCGCGGTTACCGGAGCCGAGGGCTTCATCGGCTCCCACCTCGTCGAGACCCTGGTCGCCGACGGGCACCACGTCCGCGCGATGGTCCAGTACAACTCGTTCTCGTCCTTCGGCTGGCTGGAGACCCTCTCCGAGGAGGTGCTGGAGTCCGTCGAGATCGTCCTCGGCGACGTCCGGGACCCGGGCTCGGTCAACGGCCTGGTCAAGGGCACCGAGGCGGTCTACCACCTGGCCGCCCTGATCGCGATCCCGTACTCCTACCGCGCTCCCCACTCGTACGTGGACACCAACGTCACCGGCACCCTGAACGTGCTGGAGGCGGTGCGCCACCTGGAGATCCCGCGCATGGTGCACACCTCCACCAGCGAGACCTACGGCACCGCGCAGACCGTGCCGATCACCGAGGACCACCCGATCAACACCCAGTCCCCGTACGCCGCCTCCAAGGCCGGCGGGGACCGGCTGGCCGACAGCTACCACGCCAGCTTCGAGACCCCGGTCGTCACCCTGCGCCCGTTCAACACCTTCGGCCCGCGCCAGTCGATGCGCGCCGTCATCCCGACCGTGATCGCCCAGGTCGCGGCCGGCCAGACCGAGATCACCCTCGGCGACCTGCGCCCGACCCGCGACTTCACCTTCGTCAAGGACACCGCGAACGCCTTCCGCACCGTGGGCACCGCGGACGCCGCGACGGTGGTCGGCCGGACCTTCAACGCCGGTACCGGCGGCGAGATCTCGGTCGGCGACCTGGTCACCCTGACCGGCAAGCTGATGGGCGTGGACCTGGTGGTGAAGGAGGACGAGCAGCGCATCCGTCCGGCCAACTCCGAGGTCATGCGCCTGGTCGCGGACGCCACCCGGCTGCGCGAGGCCACCGGCTGGGCACCGGGCTACAGCCTGGAGCAGGGCCTGGAGCAGACCATCGAGTTCTTCCGCGACCCTGCCAACCTGGCCCGCTACAAGACCGACATCTACAACGTCTGACCCGCCCCGAAACGATCATGCTCGTCCTGGTAACCAAGGTTCGTGTCCTGCACATCCTTTCCGTGGGGGAAACACCATGCACGCAGTGATCCTGGCCGGCGGCAAGGGCGTCCGACTCCGCCCGTACACCACCGCGCTTCCCAAGCCTCTCGTTCCGATCGGCGACCAGCACGCGATCCTGGAGATCGTGATGCGCCAGCTCGCCGCCGCGGGCTTCCAGAGCGTCACCCTGGCCATCGGCCACCTCGGCCACATCATCCGCGCCTACGTCGGCAACGGCTCCCAGTGGGGCCTGCGGGTCGGCTACGCCGTCGAGGACAGCCCGCTCGGCACCATGGGCCCGCTGCTCACCATGCAGGAGCGCCTGCCCGAGCACTTCCTGGTGATGAACGGCGACATCCTGACCGACCTGGACTTCGCCGGGGTGCTCAAGCACCACGAGGCGTCCGGCGCCCCGCTGACCATCGCCACCTACGCCCGGCAGGTCAAGATCGACTTCGGCGTGCTGACCGCCGACGAGGGCCTCATCACCGGCTTCCAGGAGAAGCCCAGCATCGACTACCGCGTCTCGATGGGCGTGTACGGCGTCTCCCGCTCGGCGCTCGCCAGGTACACCCCCGGCCTGCCACTGGGCTTCGACGAACTGGTGCTGGACCTGCTGGCCGCCGGCACCCCGCCCGCCGCCTACGAGTTCGGCGGCTACTGGCTGGACATCGGCCGCCCCGACGACTACGACCGGGCCAACGCCGAGTTCTCCACCATCCGGCCGGTCCTGATGCCCTTCGAGTCCACCGGTGTCACGCCGGGCGTCGCGGAACTGCCGATCCCGGCCGCCCGCACCGCCCCGGACGACGTGGTCGCCGAGCCCACCGCCGTGGGCGCCGAGAGCGACGGACGGGCCGCGTGAGAATTCTGCTCCTCGGCGGCGACGGCTTCCTCGGCCGTCACGCCACCGCCGTCCTGCGGTCACTGCCCGGTGCCACCGTGCTGACCGCGGGGCGACGGCCCGCCCACGACCTCCGGCTGGACCTGGCCACCGCCCAGGCCGGCCCGCTCGGCGAGGAACTGTCCGCGCTGGCCCCCGACGTGGTGGTCAACTTCGCCGGCGCGGTGGCCGGCAGCGCGGTCACCCTCGCCGAGGTGAACGCCCGCGGCCCCGCGGTGCTCTGCGAGGCGCTCTCCCTCGGCGCCCCGAAGACCCGTCTGGTGCACATCGGTTCGGCCGGCGAGTACGGCGTCTGCGCGCCGGGCGAGTCGCTGCCCGAGGACGCCGACGCCCGCCCGGTCGGCGTGTACGGCGCGACCAAGCTGGCCGGCTCCCTCGCGGTGGCCGGCTCGCCGCTGGACGCCGTGGTGCTGCGGGTGTTCAACCCGGTCGGCCCCGGCGCCCCGGCGGGCTCGCTGCCCGGCCGGCTCGCCGCCGAGCTGCGCCGGGTGGCGCCCGAGGGCGCCGACGGCGTGATCACGGTCGGCGACCTCTCCGCCTACCGCGACTTCGTCGACGCCCGGGACGTGGCGGGGGCGGTCGGTCTCGCCGTCACCGCCGACCGTCCGCTCCCCCGGGTGCTCAACCTGGCCTCCGGGCACGCCCGGCAGGTCCGCGCGATCGCCGACGGGCTGGTCGCCGCGGCCGGCTTCACCGGCCGGATCGACGAGAGCGGGGCGGGCTCCGAACGCTCGGCCGCGGTTTCCTGGCAGCAGGCCGACGTGTCGGCCGCCGCCCGGGAACTCGGCTGGCAGCCGGAGACGGACCTCGCCGACACCCTGCGCGACCTGTGGCTCGACACCGCGGGGACCACGTCCGACCCGGTGGTCGCATGATCGCCGGGACCACCCCCGACGCCCGCCTGCTGGTGCCGCTGTACGTCCACCCCGCGGTGGACCCGGCGGCCTGGCAGGCGGTCGCCGCCGCCGACCCCGCCCGGATCGCCGCCGTCGTGCTCAACCTCGCCGACGGCCCCGGCGACGTCCCGGACCACGTCTTCACCGAGGCGGCCGACGAACTCCGGGCCGCGGGACTGCCGTTGGTCGGCTACACCGACACCGACTACGGCCGCCGGCCGCACGCGGCCGTGGTGGGCGACATCCTGACGCACCGTCAGCGACACGGCATCACCGGCGTCTACCTCGACCAGGTGCCCACCCACCCGGGCGCGCTGGCGCACTACCGGCGGCTGGCCACGGCCGCCCGCGCGGCCGGCTGCGGCACCGTGGTGTTCGGCCACGGCGAGCACCCGGACCCGGGCTACGCCGAGGTCGGCCTGGCCGACCTGCTGGTCACCTTCGAGGGCGACTGGGAGGCCTACCGCACCATGACGATGCCGCTGTGGACCGCCAGGCACGCGGCCTCCCGCTTCTGCCACCTGATCTACGACGTCCCCACCGAGCACGCCCAGGACGCCGCCGCCCTGATCGCCGCCCGGCGAGCCGGCGTCGGCTGCGCCGTACCGGGAGCCGGGGACAACCCCTGGCGCACCCTGCCGTACGGCCTGAACGCCGCCGAACTGACCTGACCCGATCCCGGAGTCCGACTACCGTGAACCGTCGCAACCGGCTACTTCCGGCCGCCCTGTCGCTCGCCACCGCCACCGCCCTGCTGGTCAGTTCGTGCAGCAGCTCGGGATCGGAGGACGACCAGGACTCGGCCGACGGCACCCCGAGCAACACCCCGGTGGCCACCGCACCGACCACCCCGGGCAGCACCGGTACCCCCGGCACGCCCGACCCGAGCACCGCCCCGGAGACCCCGCCCCCCGCGCCGCCCACCACCCCGGGCACACCCAGCGCCCCCGGCACCCCGGGCCCCGCCCCCGGCACCCCCGGCACTCCCGGTCACACCACGCCACCGGGAACCGGCACCCCGCCCGGCAACCCCGCACCGCCGCCGGCCGGCACCCGCTGGCAGCCCGCTCCCGGCCTGGCCTGGCAGTGGCAGCTCGGCGGTTCGGTGGACCAGTCGGTGGACGTCCCGGTCTACGACATCGACGGCTTCGAGAACGACGCCTCGGTGGTGGCCGCGCTGCACGCCAAGGGCCGCAAGGTGATCTGCTACATCAACGCCGGCTCCTGGGAGGACTTCCGCCCCGACTCCGCCGCCTTCGCCAAGTCCCTCCAGGGCTCGGACACCGGCTGGAAGGGCGAGAAGTGGTTCGACATCCGCAAGCTCGACCAGCTGAAGCCGCTGATGGCCGCCCGCTTCGACATGTGCAGGAGCAAGGGCTTCGACGCCGTCGAGCCCGACACCATCGAGGCCTACAACCAGAACAGCGGCTTCCCGCTGACGCCCGATGACCAGCTCAGGTACAACCGGATGCTGGCACAGCTCGCCCACGAACGCGGCCTGGCCATCGGTCTGAAGAACGACCTCGACCAGATCCCGGCACTGCTCGCGGACTTCGACTTCGCGGTCAACGAGGAGTGCGCGCAGTTCGACGAGTGCGACCGGGTCTCGCCCTTCGTCAAGGCGGGCAAGGCGGTCTTCCACGTCGAGTACAAGCTCGGCACGGACCAGTTCTGCACCAAGGCCAAGTCGCTGGGCTTCAGTTCGATGCAGAAGAAGCTCGAACTGAACGCCTGGCGCAAGCCCTGCTGAGGCCTCCCGCTCCCGTCACGCGGGTGACCCGGACCAGGGTCACCCGCGCGAGGGTCACTTGACCGCCAGCCAGATGACGGCGCCGAGCGCCACCAGCACGCCGACGGCGACCAGCGCGATCACGCCGGTGCGACTGCCGCTCTTGCTGCTGCCGTAGGTGGAAACGTTGCCCGGCGCCTGCGGGGCCGGAGTCTCGTCGACGAACGCCCGGAACATCTGGGTGCTGCCGGCGGGGTCGTAGTCGTTGTCAGCCATGGCACGGACTCTAACGAACCGGCCCACCTCAGGCACACCCCGGACCCCCGTCACGCGGGCCACACCACTCCCACGTGCGACGGCGGTATGACAGCATCGTCAAGACCGCGCCGTTCCCGGAATGCCGGGCCGCACAATGCGGTTGACTGCGATCATGACCGGAAACCACAGCCGGGTGAGCCTCGGCACCTCCGACCTGTCCGTCTTCCCGCTCTCCCTCGGCGGCAACGTCTTCGGCTGGACAGCCGACGAACAGCAGTCCTTCGCCGTCCTGGACGCCTACGCGGCGGCCGGCGGCAACTTCGTCGACACCGCCGACGTCTACTCCTCCTGGGCCCCGGGCAACACCGGAGGCGAGTCCGAGACCGTCCTCGGCAACTGGCTGCGCAGCCGCGGCAACCGCGAGGACGTCGTGATCGCCACCAAGGTCGGCATGCACGCCGACCGGAGCGGTCTGGGCGCGGCCACCATCAAGGCCGCGGCCGAGGACTCGCTGCGCCGCCTGGGCGTCGAGCGGATCGACCTCTACTACACCCACCGGGACGACGACACCCCGGTCGAGGAGTTCGTCACCGCGCTGGACGAGCTGGTCCGCGCGGGCAAGGTCCGGGCGGTCGCCGCCTCCAACATCTCCGCCGAGCGGCTCGCCGAGTCGCTGGCCTTCGCCGAGCGCGAGGGCCTGGCGAAGTACGTCGCCGTCCAGCCGCACTACAACCTGGTCTCCCGCGACACCTTCGAGGGCCCGCTGGCCGACGTGGTGGCCGAGCACGGCCTGGCCACCGTCCCGTACTACGCGCTCGCCTCCGGCTTCCTGACCGGCAAGTACCGTCCGGGCGGCGCGGGCGTGGACAGCGCCCGCGCCGAGGGCGCCGCCCGCTACCTGGCCGAGCCGCGCGGCCCCAGGGTGCTGGAGGCGCTGGACACCGTGGCCGCCGAGCACGGGGTGGAGCTCGCCGCCGTCGCCCTGGCCTGGCTCACCGCCCGTCCGACGGTCGCCGCCCCGATCGCCAGCGCCCGCACCGTCGAGCAGCTCCCGCCGCTGCTGGCCGGCGCCGCCCTGGAGCTCACCCCGGAGCAGACCGCACTGCTGGACGCCGCCTCCGCCTGAGCCCGCCCGGCTCCACGCCGGACCCTCGCAGGCCGCGAACAGCGCCCCACCCGGGGCGCGGTTCGCGGCCTGTCGCGCTTCCGGCGGCGGCAACGCGCCTGGGAACCATCAGACCCGATGGAAAGTCATATTTACGAATTACCGTGAACGCATCAAGACTTCACTCAAGACGAGGCGATACGGGGGACGCTTTGACCGACAATCCCGCCTGGGACGGTCTGTTCGACGACGAGGACCGGAAGAAGTACGCGAGCCTGCGGCTCAACTCCGCCGGCGGCGGTGGCGGCACCGGCGGTGGCGGCAAGGTGACCGTCACCCCCGCCGACCTGAAGGCGCGGGCCGGCACCGTCGACGAGATCAAGGGCAACTTCCACACCGTCGACGACACCGCCCAGGAGAAGACCACCAGCGCGTACGCCGCGCTGACCAGTTGGCAGACCGGCCCCGAGCTGCGCAACCGCTCCATCCGCTGGGACAACCAGGTGGCCACCCTCGGCAACCTCCTCTACGACCTCGCCCAGCGCCTGCGGAAGACCGCAGACCAGTACACGGCCGCCGAGAACACCAACAAGCAGAACCTGTCCGGCGGGAACTGAGGGGGCCACCACCGTGCTGAGCTACGAGATCGTCCGCAACGCCAAGACCGAGCCGCTGCACGCGGCAGCCGAGGAGTGGAAGACCCTCCAGTCCCGCTACACCGGCCTGAAGGACCGGCTGGCCAACGACGTCGCCGACAAGCTGGCCGCCGGATGGGAGGGCGAGGCCGCCACCCAGGCCCGCGCGCAGATCCAGAAGGCCGCCGAGCAGATCGACGCCGCCGGCAAGGAATCCGCCGACATCAGCGGACTGCTCGCCGACGCCGCCCAGCAGTTCGCCGCCGCCCAGACCCGGCTGAAGAAGATCGCCGACGAGGACGGCCCGGCCAACCACCTCCAGGTGGACGACACCGGCAGGGTCACCGACGTCCATCCGCTGCTGAAGGACAAGTCCGCCCAGACGGACCCGGACTACGAGCGGGTCTTCCTGCCGCAGCGCAAGCGCGCGGTGGAGGACCTGGTCCACAGCCTCGAAGCGGCGCTCCAGCAGGCCGCCGACGCGGACCAGGCCGCTGCCTGGGCGCTGCGCTCGGACCCGAACGGCGCGAACGACTACTCGTTCAACGCCAACGGCTACCACACCCTCAAGGACGCCACCGAAGCCCGCAAGGATCTGTCCGACGCACTCGCCCTGGCCGGCAAGGGCGGCGGCAACCTCTCGGTGGAGGAGCTGACCAAGCTCAACGCCCTGCTGGAGAAGCGCAGGAACGACCCGGCGTTCGCCGAGCAGTTCGCCACCACGCTCGGCCCGCGCGGCACCCTGGAGTTCTGGCGCGACGCCAACGACCCGGGCAAGTTCGGGGCGTACAGCAAGGAACGCAACGAGGCCGTGAAGAAGCTCCAGGCCTCGCTGGGCGCGACCCTGGGCACCGCCACCCAGAGCCACTCCAAGCCCATGCAGGACTGGGAGGACGAGATGCTCAAGCTCGGCCCCCAGGTTCTCAGCCACCCGGGCGGCGGCCCGACGCCGCGGGGCTACCAGCTGATGAGCAGCCTGATGCGCTCCGGCACCTACGACACCGACTTCCTCGACTCCTACGGCGACGGCCTGCTCAAGTTCGAACGCGCCGCCAAGACCGACCCGCAGCTCATCTGGGCGCCCGACTCGACCCAGCCGAGCTGGGACCACCTCGGCGACGGGCGAGGCGGAGACGCGGTGACCGGCTTCATGGAGTCGCTCAGCCACAACCCGCAGGCCTCCACCCGCTTCCTGGACCCGGGCGACCCCCGGACCAACGACCACCTCAAGTACCTGCTGGACGAGCGCCGCTGGCCCGATGAGATGGGCCGCGACGGCACGCACGTCCAGGGCCGGCACTCGCTCGGCCTGGCCATCGAGGCCGCCACCACCGGCGACCTCCCCGGCCAGGAGGACGCCGTCCGGCACCACACCGAGGCCCAAGCCCGGGTCATGCGCGACACCGTCAACATGCTGGACGGCGGCATCGGCAACGAGAAGCTCCCGGACGGCATGCGGCGCCCGATCGCCAACGCGCTGGCCGACTACGCCTCCGACACCCACGACATCCTCTCCGGCACCAACCGCGCCGCCAAGGACCATGCGGGCGAGGGCGCCAGCGGCGTCTGGATCGACCCGGTCACCGGAGAGACCAGGATGGCCACCGACAAGGGTTCCCTGATCCGGGTCCTGCGCGGCATCGCCGACGACCCCGAGTCCCACCACATCGTCCAGCAGGCCGAGATGGTGCACGTCGCCCAGCAGCTCGCCGAACTCCCGCCGAACGTGGGCGAGAAGGAGTGGAAGGGCGTGATGGCCAACTCCTCGGTCGCCCTCGGCGTCTACGACGCCGTCCAGGCCGACGCCATCCTCGACAAGCGCGACGACGACACCAAGGTCGAGGCCTGGCGGGCCAAGGGCATGTACCAGGGCATCGGCACCCCGCTGAAGCTGGTCCCGGTCCCCGGTGTGGCAGACATGGCACAGAGTCTGCTCGGCAGCGGGATCATGGGGTGGCAGATGAGTGCCACCGAGGAGATCAACGCGGCCGCGGCCGGCAAGATCGAGGCGAACACCCTCACCGGCGCCAACGGCCGCAGCGGACACGAGGGGATCAGTGCCATGGTCGAGAGGTGGCAGCAACAGCGGGCCGGCCTCAACCCGGACTCCCCCGCCGTCGACTGGGACGAGCAGCAGATGCGGACGATCTACAACACGGGTCGCAGCGACGCCGCCTCCGCCCTCGGCCGTGGGGGCGAGAACAAGTGACGCCCGAGTCCGCGGGCCCGCGCGCGGCACGTCGGCGGTGGCGGCTTCCGGTCGCCGCCGGCGTCGGGCTGGCCCTCGCCGCCGGCGCCGTGTTCTACCTGGGTGGCGGGTACGACCGCCGGCAGGACGGCCGCTCGCTGACCGGGCTCTGCCACGGCAGCGTGGACACCGCCGAGGTCAAGACCCTGCTCGGGGTGGACCGAGCGCGGGGCGAGGACGCCGAGGCGCCCGAGGGCCTGGCCGCCTGCTCCGTGGTCAACGCCGGGAAGCCCTCCGGCGGTTTCCTGAACGTCCGGGTCGGCCGGGCCCCCGAAGAGGTCGGCAGGGCCCTGCACGACCTCCAGCGGTACCGTCCGAACCTCGCCACCACCATGGTGATGCCGTTGGGCCACGGCCGCCGGGGAGTTCTGGACCTCGAAGGCCGGGACCGCGCGACCGCCGTACTCCCGCTGGACTGCCCCGCCCCGAACGCGGCGGGCCTGCTGGTCACTGTCGAGGCCGTCCCCGCCAACGGCGGGTACGTCCGCGACGACCCGGCCCAGCGGGCCCGGTTCGCCCGCGTCGCCGCCCGCGCCGCGGAGGGCGCAGCCCGGGTCTGGGGCTGCACCGCGCCCTCCGGACCGGAGATCGCCGAAGTCCCGGCGGACACCCGGTACGTCAAGGTCCCGGACGGCGCGGCAAGCGGCACCTGCGCCGGACTGCCCGGCGTCACCGTCGAGTCACCCGCGGACCCGAACGCTCCGATCGAGGACTGCTTCCTGTACGCCGGCCAGGACACCCCGCGCTTCCGCCTCGGGGCGTACTACCCGCCGTTCGCGGCTCTCCTCCCGGCGGTCGCCGACTACCCGGTCACCGGCCCGGCCGGCGACAAGGGCGGCCTGGCCTGGGCCGCCGCCGCCTGCCCCGGTGGCGCCACCGCCCTCTTCACGGTGGACACCGTGTTCGACGGGGGCCGGACCGGCGCGCCCGACCCGGCCCTGGAGAAGGCCGCCCTGCGCGGCTTCGCCACCCGCTCCGCCCAGCGCCACGGCTGCTCGGCCCCGCAGCTGCCCTGAACGCGGTCCGGGCCCCCGACAGCGCGGCGCTGTCGGGGGCCCGTCACGGCTGCGGGACTACGGCCGCCCGAAGTGGGTCGGGTAGTAGCCCTGGCTGAGGGTCGAGACCCGGACGGTCGTGCCCGGCCGCGGCGCCTCCACGAACTTGCCGCCGCCCAGGTAGATCCCCACGTGGTGGATCCCCGAGGCCCGGCCGCTGTCGGACCAGAACACCAGGTCGCCGCGGCGCAGCTGCCCGGAGCTGATCGGCGTGGTCGCCGCGTACTGGTCGTCGGCCACCCGCGGCAGGCTGATCCCCGCACGCCGGTAGGCCTGCTGGACCAGCCCCGAGCAGTCGTACCCGGACGGGCCGTTGCCTCCCCAGACGTACGGCTTGCCCAGCTGGGCGAGCGCGTAGTCGATGGCCGACTCCATGCTCCCGGAGGCCGGCGCCGGATTCGTGGCGGGACGGTTCGCGGGCTGCGCGGGAGCCGGGGCCGAACCGCCGCCGGACTGCCCGGTGCGGCTCGCGTAGACGTCGTAGTGGCTGGTCCACCGCCACTCGCCGGAGCCGTTCTTGAACCAGTACTTGGAACCGTCCCACCCCTGGCGCATCCCGGAGGAGGAGGCCGAACCGTTGGAGACGGGCTGGGCGCCGGAGCCGGCCGAGCCGCCGGACTGCCCGGTGCGGCTCGCGTAGACGTCCTGGTGGCTGGTCCACCGCCACTCGCCGGAGCCGTTCTTGAACCAGTACTTGGAACCGTCCCACCCCTGCTTCCCGGCCGCGGCCTGGGCGGATCCGGCACCGGCCGTCAGGCCGACGACGCCGGCACCCGCCAGCACGGTGGTGGCCAGGCAGGTGCTCCGCACGGCCCGGTGTATTCGGCTGCCGCCGACCGCCGTCGCGGAGCGGGCGGTGCGCGGCCTGGCGGCGCAGTTCGGGCAGCCGCAGCCCGCGACCGCGGGGATGCTGCCGAGGCGCTCCTCGAAGCCGATCAGACCGGGATCAGCGTCGGAGCCGGTACCGGCTCCGACGTACGCGCCGGTGGCTATCCTCATGCGGGTCGTCCTTCCTTCCGTCCGGCACGGCTGGCCGGGGGCGGTACCGAGGCGGCCACTCCGGCCGGGGCGACGAAGGCGACCAGCAGCTGTTCCATCAGCGCGCTGCGGGCGGCCTCGTCCAGTTCGTGCGCGGTCGCCCGCTCCAGCCGGCGGACGGCGAGCGCCGCCGCCTCCACCGCGTCGTCCACCAGCACCGTCCGCAGGCCAGCGTCCAGGTCGGCCAGTCGGCGCCGGCGCATCGACTCGGCCACCTCGGGCGCGTAGTCCAGGGCCAGCGGCTGCACCGAGTAGACCTCCAGCCCGGCCGGGGCGGCCTCGGCCGCCAGCGCCCTGGTCATCTCGTCGGCGAACCACTGGCCGTCGCGCAGCGCGGGGCCGGGCGCCGCGTTGCTGTCGCAGGGCAGGGTGGACGCGGTGCGGGTGACCACCGCCTGGACCTGCTCGCGCAGGTAGCTCTCGTGGTCCTCGATCGCCAGCAGCGCCCGGGCGGTGTCCTTGACCCGCCAGACGATCAGCAGCCGGACCACGATCGGCGTGCCGGTGCGGTCCACCACCTTGACCGGCTCGCTGCGCCAGTGCCGCAGCCGGACGTCCACCCGGCGGCGGCGCAGCAGCGGGTTGACCCAGACCAGGCCGGTCCGGCGGACGGTGCCCCGGTAGCGGCCCCAGCGGGTCAGCACCCGGGTCTCGCCGCCCGCGTTGGCCAGCAGCCCGGCGAGCGTGAACACCACCAGCAGGCCGGCCGTGGCCGCCGCGGCGATGGACCGGGCGTCCACCTCCACCCGGCCGCTCTCCTTCACGGCGCTGCCGCGCAGGTCGGGCAGCACGTCCCAGTACGGGATCACGCCGGTGCGCAGCAGCACGAACAGCACCCCGGCCACGCCGATCAGCACCGCGAGCAGGGCGATCCAGCCGGGCAGCGAGGTGGCGCGGTGCTCGCGCACCGCCTGGTCGGCGCGCGGCGGGCGCCGGGAGGTGGTGGCGGTCGGCACCCCGGCAGCGGTCTCCAGGAGTTCGACGGTCTCCGGGGCGGCCGTCTCCAGCGGGTCGCGCAGGTCCGCGGAACCGGCCGGCGAGGGACTCGGGACGACGGCCAGCGGGGTGGTCGCCGGGCCGCTGTCGGCAGGGCCGCCCGCCTTGACGGTCTTGACGGCCGTGGTCCTGGCCAGCGGGCTGGCGCCGGAGGCGGAACGTTCCGGCAGTGCCGGGGGGAGCGCCTTGGGCAGATTGTCGGGTCGCTGCGAAGAATCGCGGGTGACGTCCATGCACGGGTCCTCTGGGTCGGTGTGTCGCGCAACGGGCGGCCCGGATCTGACGGGCAGTGCCAGGGTTAGGCTAAGTTCATACGTCATCAAATGCGACATTTGAGTAGAGGTGTGTCGACATTTACTGACGAATCATCCAAAGCCGACCTGACGCGCAGGCACATGAACGGATGGTCGGGACGGTTCGGCGCGGGTCAGCGCCGAGAAGCACCGGTCCGGTGGGAGAACACCCGACGGGTGATCAGGCCGAGACCGGTGAGCACCAGCAGGACTCCGGCGAGTCCACCGCGCCAGCCGGACTGGGCGGGCCTGCCGGACGCACCCTGCCCGGGCTCCGTCGACGGCGCGGCCGGCGGGGCGGCCGGCGGCCGGCTCGCGCCCCCGGCCGGCTCGTCGGACCCGGTCGGGTCGGCGGGTCCGGTCGGGTCGGCGGGTCCGGCCGCCGAGGGCGCGGACTTCACCGCGGCGACGGCCGTCGGCGAGGCGGCGAGGCCGGGGGCCCTGAGCGGAGAGGCGGAGGCGGCGGTCGAAGGAGTCGGGACGACGGGCCTGGCGGAAGCGGGGAGCCCGGCGACCGCCGCCGAGGCCGACGAAGTCGCCGAGGTCACCGGGGCCGCCGCGCTCGGGGTCGCCTTCGCGGGACCCGACGGCTTCGCCGACGGACCGGAGGACGCCGGGCCCGACTGCGTCGGACCCACCGTCACCGGCCGGGCACCCAGCGGCGGAACGACGATCGGCACCACCGCGAAGGACAGGCTCGGCGAGGCCGCGGCCGCCGGAACCGGCGCGCTCGGGCTGGGCCTGGCGGGGCTCGGCTCGGTGGGGCTCGGCCGGACCTGGTTCGACGGAACCACCGCCGAGGACGGACCGGATGCCACCGGAGCACCGGGCCTGGCCGAACCCGGCCCGGTCGGACTCGCCGTCGCCGGACTCGGCGTCGCCCCCCGACTCGGCACCGCCGCCGTAGGCACCGCCGCCGTAGGCACCGCCGCCACCCCGGCGACCCGCACCGGCACCGGATCCGCCGAAATCCCGTTCCCCGCCCGGTCGGTCGCCGTGACGATCAGCCACTGCTCCCCGTCCACCAGGTCCCGGTTGGCCGTGCAGGTCCAGCTCCCGTCGAGCGCCGCCGTCGCCCCGCACAGCACCGTCCGCCGCTCCGGCTCCGTACCCGCACCGGCCTGCACCGTGACCAGCACGTCCGAGCCCGGTGCCGCCCGTCCGGCGAGCCTGGGGCGGATGACCCGCACCGTCTCCCCCGAGGCCGGCGAGGTGAGCACCGGCCGGTCCGGCAGGGCGGTGTCGACGACCAGCGCGACCGGCTGCCCGGCCGTCCGGTTGCCCGCCGGGTCGACCGCGACCGGGGTGAGCAGGTGCTTCCCGTCCGTCAGGTTCTCGACGGGCAGGCAGGACCAGCGGCCGTCCGCCGGCACCCCCGTGATGCACAGCTCGTCCGCCGAGCCCTGGTCGACGACCGAGACGGTGCTGCCCGCCTCGCCGGTGCCGGTGAGCCGGAGCCCCGGGTCGTTGGTGTACCCGGCGATGGAGAGCGTGGGGGCGACGGGCGGCGCGGTCCTCACGGTGACCCTGACCGGCTCGCCGCGCAGCACCACGCCACCGCGGGTGGTCTCCACCGGGGTGAGGACGTGCGGCCCGGCGGCCAGCGCCGTGCCGGGGCGGCAGGACCAGCCGCCGCCGCGCTCGACCTCGGCCGTGCAGAGCGCGGTGTCGCCCTCCCTGACCTCCACACCGGCGCCGGGCAGGGCGCCGCCGCCGCTGATCCGCGGCCCGTCGTCGGAGAGGACGGCGCCGTCGAGCGGCTCGGCGATCTCCGGCCGGGCGGCGCCGACGGTCAGCTCGACCTGCTGGTCGATGACCTCCCCGGAGTCGGCGAAGCCGCCGGAGGTGACGAGCTGTCCGGCGTCGCGGCCGATCCGCAGCCGGGCCCAGGTCACGCCGGAGACCGCACCGGGCGGGACGGTCCACTCCAGGGTGGCGGTGTCGGCGCCGGGCCGGATCTCGGTCTGCACCCGCTCGGCGGGGTCGAACCGTCCGGTGTGGCCGAAGTCGATCCAGCCGGCCAGGGTCGCGGGCCGGTCACCGACCGCGACCGGGACGGTGAGCCGGTAGTAGCGGCCGATCGCGGCCTCGGTGGGGAAGCCGATCGCCGGGTCGGCGCCCAGGAGGAGGTCGGAGACCAGGTGCGAGGCGTTGCCGTAGTCCTGCCGGTGCTCCGCGGACCAGGTGTCAGGGAACTGCCGGGCCACCGCGAGCGGGGCGTTCCAACCGGTCAGCAGCCCGGTCGCGAGGACGGCCAGGGCCGTGGCCGTGCGGGGAAACTGTCGGCTCATCCGGCTCTCCTTCGCGATCGCTGCCGGGGTGGTGGGCAGTCTGCACAAGATCGGACAAAAAGGAATCACGATCCTGGGCCGGTCATACTGCGACACCTGCGCCTTTGGCCGTGTCCCACCCGTTCGGCGGTCATTGGGGCGGCAGGACGGGATGTACCCGAAACGGCTGCATTTCATCCATTAGGCGGCAATCGACACCACCCGAACGGACGCGGGAACGGGACTTCAGGACCCATCCGGCAGACCCCGGCATCCTGGACCCGACCATTCACCGGAACCCTGTGTTCGATTCCGCGGAGACGCTTCCGGCGGGGCCCGGCGGGAACGAAAGAAGCCCCCGGCCGATGGCCGGGGGCTTCTTGCTGGTGCGCTCAGCAGGATTCGAACCTGCAACCTCTTGATCCGTAGTCAAGTGCTCTATCCGTTGAGCTATGAGCGCAAGGAACGGGCGAACCCGATCTTGCGGAGTTTGGTGCGCTCAGCAGGATTCGAACCTGCAACCTCTTGATCCGTAGTCAAGTGCTCTATCCGTTGAGCTATGAGCGCTCGCCCTGGTGAACGTTGCCTCCGGGGCGTTGCGGGGACAACATTACATGACCTGCGGCGCAGGGCGAAATCGGTTGTTCCGGGCCCCTGCCGGCCCCGCCGGAGCCCGTTCGACCCCGCGCCGCCACGACCAGGCCACCGCCCCGGACCTGCCCCGTTCCCGTCCCGAACCCGCACCGGGAACGCGAAGAGCCCCCGCCGACGAGATCGTCGACGGGGGCTCCCGACTGGCGGAGGCTGAGGGATTTGAACCCTCGATCAGGAATAACCCCGAAACCGCATTAGCAGTGCGGCGCCATAGACCGGACTAGGCGAAGCCTCCCCACACGGACCGTACCCGCGCGAGCGGACTCGTTCCGTGTGCCAGTGATGATGCCATAACCCTGGGGCTCGGCACCAACCGCTGCCAACGTTACTAGGCGGGTCGTCCCCGCCGCAAAGAAGAATGAGATACTGCCGTCTCCGGAGGAGCTGCCCCGAGCCGAGGAGACCTGTCGACGTGAGCAGCAGGCCGATCCGAGGCGCTGCTCGCCTCGCCGCCATACTCGACGCCCTGCCCGACGCGTTGCTGCTGGTGAACAGCAACGGCACCGTCGTGGACGCCAACAGCGCGGCGGTCCAGGCATTGCAGGCACCGGGCACCTCACTGGTCGGCATGGGCGTGCTGGGCCTGCTGCCCGAGTTCGACCCCAGCCGCATCCCCGGCTCGATGCGCCCGGCCACCCGCGACGGCGACGCCCCCGACCGTCCGGTCCGGATGACCGCCCACCGCACCGACGGCACCACCTTCCCGGTCGAGGTCTCCGGCAACGACTTCGCCGACGACGGCGACGGCCGCGGCTACGCGCGCTCCCCGTACGACTCGTACCGGGAGAACTCGCCCTCCTCCTCCGACCTGCTCCTGCTGCTGGTCCGCGACCTCTCCGGCCGGCTCGGCGTCGAGGCCGAGCTGCGCCGCCAGCACAAGCAGACCGAGATGATCCTGCGCGCCGCCGCCGAGGGCGTGCTCGGCGTGGACCTCGAAGGCCGCTGCGTGCTGGTCAACCCGGCCGCGGCGCACATCCTGGAGTACCGGGCGAGCGAGCTGGGCGGGCGCGAGCTGCACCCGCTGATCCAGCACTCCAGGGCCGACGGCACCCCGCTGGCGCTGGAGGAGTCCGCGCTGCTGGACACCCTGACCTCCGGGCGCAAGCACCGGGTGCGCGGCACCGTGCTGTGGCGCAAGGACGGCCGGCCGGTGACCGTCGACCTCACCACCGCCCCGGTCCGGGACGGCGACCAGCTGGTCGGCGCGGTGATGACCTTCACCGACCGCAGCCGCGAACTCGCCCTGGTCGCCCGCAACGAGCACCTCACCGCCGTCCTGGAGAGCGAGCTGGGCGGCGCCCTGAACGCGCTGAACCAGCGGCTCGACGCGCTCGCCGCCGACCCGGCCGGCCAGCTCTGGCCGGAGGCCAACTGGACGCTGCGCCGGCTGGCCGCCGAGTGCCGCCGGTTCGGGAAGCTGATCGACGGAGTCCTCGACCACCAGCGCTGCGAGGCCGGCGAGAGCGGCGGCGGCGAGGCCAGGGACGGCGTCGGGGAGAGCGCGAAGGACGGCAAGGAGCCCAAGGCCGGCAAGGACGGCAAGGGCGGGCGGAAGACCGCGCCCCGGGTGCCGGTGGGCCTGGACAAGGTGGTCCGCCGGGCCGTCGAGGAGGCCGGCGAACTGGTCGGCCCCGGCCGGGTCCGGTTCTCGGTGCACGCCGCCGCGGTCGAGGTGATCGCCGACGAGCGGCGGCTGGCCCAGGCGCTGGCCCACCTGGTCGCCGACGTCAGCGGCATCGGGCTGGCGCTGGACGCCCCCGTCCCCCTCTCCCCCGGTCTGGCCGTGCCCGGGCTGAACGGCGCCGCCGCGCCCGCGCTGCCGCCCGCCCCCGAACCGCCGACCGTCGTGCTGGCCGCCGCCCAGCGCGGCGAGGTCGCCCGGGTCGAGATCCGCGGCCCCGGCGTCGGCGGCAGCCCCGTCCACCTTCCGATAGCCAGCGCGGTGGTCGAGCGCCACGGCGGCGTGCTCCAGCCGCACGAGCTGCCCGGCAAGGCCGGCACCACGTACGTCGTCGAGCTGCCGCTGGACCCGGTCGCCGCGAAGGCCGCCGCCGAACGCGCCTCCGCCGAGGGCCGCTCCGACCGCCCCAAGGAGAGCGACAGCGCCGTCCTGCCCGAGCTCCCCGGCATCCCGCAGCTGCCCAGCAGCGGTGAGCCCGCCGAGCCCGAGGCGGCCGGCGAGCAGCCTGGACCGGAGAGCGCCGAAGCGGAGCGGGCGCCCGCCGAGGAGCCCCCGGCCGAGCGGCGCGGCCGCCGCGGCCGGCCGAGCACCGAGACCCCGGCGCCCGGAACTCCCGCCGGCGCCGTCGCCCCCGCCACTCCTGGCACCGCCGGGACACCCGGCACCCCCGACATTCCGGCCGACCAGTGGCCGAACGCCCCCGCCCGGGTCGAGCGGGCCGTCCCCGAGCAGTGGAACGGCACCGGCAACGACCCCGCGTACGGCCGCCAGGGCCTGGCCGGTCCCGACGGCGCGCAGAGCGACCCGTGGGGCAAGGACGACGGCCGCTCCGGCCCCGCGTACGCCGTGCCCGTCGAGGGCGACCGGGCGGCGCAGCCGAGCCGGCCCGGCGGGCGCGAGCCGCTCGCACTCGGCCCGGCCCCGGCGCACCCCGCCACGGACGGCACCCCGCCGGGCGGCACCCCGGTCACCGAGGCCGACCAGTCCGCCCAGGCCGCTCAGGAGCAGGCGCACGGCGAGACCAAGCACCGGCGCCGCCGCGCGCTGCCCCCGGCCGAGGAGTCCTCCGGCGGCCCCGCCCTGCCCGGGGCCGCCGACGCCCCGGTCTACCCGGGGCTGGAGCACGCCCTGCCGGCCGGTCCCACGCCCGCGCTGCCCGAACCGGCCACCGCCACCGCGCCGACCGGGCGCCGCCGCCGGCTGGCCGTCCCGCCGGGGCCGGGGCCCGACGCACTGGTGAACGCCTCCGGACCGGCCGGCCAGGCCGATCGGACGGAGCCCGCCTCCCCCGGCACCGCGCTGGTGCCCGCCCGGGCCGCGCTGCCCGCCGCAGAGGAGCCGTCGGGGCCGCACCCGGTCGGCACCGGCCTCGGCGAACTCGCCCCGCCGCGCCAGCTCGGCCCCGCGTCGCTGCCCGCGGCCGCGCCGCAGCCGCCCGTCCCGGCCGACGCCGGGCGGACCGCACCGCGCCCGATGGCCGAACTCCCGGCCGCCGAGGAGCGGCCCGCCGCCGAACAGCCGTCGGCCCCGTCCGGCGAACTGGCCAACACCCGGCGGCTGCTGGTCTGGCCCGAGCCCGACCCGGCCACCAAGCAGGCCCTCCAGTCGCGCGGCTACCTCCCGGTCATCGTCCGCTCCCGTGAGGAGGTGGACGCCCAGGCCGCCGGCTTCCCCGCCGCCCTCTTCGTCGACCCGCTGACCGGCCCGATCACCCGCACCGCGCTCCAGTCGCTGCGCACCGCGGCGCTCAACCGGCGCGTCCCCGTCCTGGTCACCGCAGGCCTCGGCCAGGCCACCAGGGACGCCGCGTACGGGGCCGACCCGGCCGTCCTGCTGCGCGCCCTCGCCCCGCGCGACGGCGAGCACCACGCCCCGCGGGTGCTGCTGGTCGAGGGCGACCCCGACATCGCCGCCGCCATGATCAGCAGCCTGGAGCGGCGCGGCATGCACGTCGAGCACGCGGTGGACGAGAACGACGCGGTGGCCAGGGCCAGCAGCGTGCAGCCCAACCTGGTGGTGATGGACCTGCTGCAGATCCGCCGCCGCAGGGTCGGCCTGCTGGACTGGCTGCGCGCCAACGACCGGCTGCACCGCACCCCGCTGGTGGTCTACACCTCGGTGGACCTCGACCCGCGCGAACTGCCCCGGCTGCGCACCGGCGAGACGGTGCTGTTCCTCGCCGAGCGCTCGACCAGCGAGGACGTCCAGTCCCGGATCGTCGACCTGCTCGGGCGGATCGGCGCGATGGGCGAGGCGGGCGTCGCCGCCGCGGGCTGACCCCCGGGTACGCCGAAGGGCCGGCCGCCCCCGTACGTACGGGGGCGGCCGGCCCTTCTCGTGGTCACTCCTTGCCGAGCACCGTGACGTCCAGCTCCTGCGCCGCGTAACCGGCCCGGATCACCTTCTTGTCGAACTTGCCGACCGAGGTCTTCGGCACCGACTCCACGATCGACCAGCGCTCCGGCAGCTGCCAGGAGGCGACCCGCTCGCCCAGGAAGGCCCGCAGCTCCCGCAGCCCGACGGTCGCGCCGGGGCGCAGCACCACGGTGGCCAGCGGGCGCTCGCCCCACTTCTCGTCCGGGACGGCGACCACGGCGGCCTCGGCCACGTCGGGGTGGGCCATCAGGGCGTTCTCCAGTTCCACGGACGAGATCCACTCGCCGCCGGACTTGATGACGTCCTTGGCCCGGTCGGTGAGGGTCAGGTAGCCGTCCGCGGTGATGGTGCCGACGTCGCCGGTGCGCAGCCAGCCGTCCTCGGAGAACTTGTCGTCCGGGCGGACCGGGTCCTGGCCGACGCCGCCGTAGTACGCCCCGGCGATCCACGGGCCGCGCACCTCCAGCTCGCCCGCCGAGGCGCCGTCGTGCGGCATCCGCTCGCCGCCCGGGCCGATCAGCCGGGCCTCGACGGAGGCCGGGAAGACGCCCTGGGTGATCCGGTACGGCCACTCCTGCTCGGGGGTGAGGCCGCCCGGCGGCTGGGCGAAGCAGCCGAGCGGGGAGGTCTCGGTCATGCCCCAGGCGTGCAGCACCCGGATGCCGTGGCGCTCGTCGTAGGCCTTCATCAGGGAGGGCGGGCAGGCGCTGCCGCCGATGACGACCATCCGCAGGCTGGAGGTGTCGTAGTCGCCCGCGTCGAGTTCGTCCAGCAGGCCGGCCCAGATGGTGGGGACGGCGGCGCTGACGGTCGGACGGACGGCGGCGATCATCTCGGCCATCGGCTTGGGCTGGAGGAAACGATCCGGCATGAGCAGGTTGGCGCCGGACATGAAGGCCGCGTGCGGGATGCCCCAGGCCTGGACGTGGAACATCGGGACGACCGGCAGCGCGGTGTCCCGCGGGGTGAAGGCGAAGTTGTCGCCGGTGTTGACCTGGAGGCAGTGCAGGTAGACCGAGCGGTGGCTGTAGAGCACGCCCTTCGGGTCCCCGGTGGTGCCGGAGGTGTAGCAGAGCACGGCGGCCCGCCGCTCGTCGATGTCGTGCTGCCACGGGTACTCGGTGGGCCGGCCGGCGATCAGTTCCTCGTAGTCGTGCACCTCGCCCGCGAAGCCGGCCAGCACCGAACGGTCGCCGGGGCCGCTCACCACGATGTGCCTGAGGGTCGGCGCGAGGTCCGGCAGCACGGCGGCGAGCAGCGGCAGGACGGTGCCGTTGACGATGATCACGCGGTCGGCGGCGTGGTTGACGATGAACGACAGCTGCCCGGCGGGCAGTCGCAGGTTCAGCGTGTGCAGGACCGATCCCGTCGAGGGGACGGCGAGGTACGCCTCCAGGTGCTCGGCGTTGTTCCACATCAACGTCCCCAAAACACTCTCGTCGGTGCACCCGAGCTCGTCGCGCAGCGCGTGCGCGAGCTGCGCGGCGCGGGCGCCCACCTCGGCGTAGGTCCGGACAACCGGTCCGGTGCCGTCCCAGGTGGTCACGGTCGAGCGGCCGTGGATCGTGGACCCGTGCTCCAGGATTCGGGCGACGGTGAGCGGAACGTCCTGCATCGTGCTGAACACGGGTCCTCCTTGACCTGGCGGCACTGGCGGCAGCGACTGCGGGCACCTACCGGGCGGTAATGCGCGCGGACCTGCCCGATTCTGCCGTCCCCCGCTCCCCGCTGTCAGTATCCCGGCCCCGTTGCACGGATCACGGATTCGTCCCGGTTCCGTGATCCGCTTCGGGGAGGACGGTGGGCCGGGGCAGGCCCGACGACCGCCGTGGCCCGGAGCCGGGGCGGTCAGGGGCGGTCAGGGGCGGCCGTCAGGGGCGGCCGAGGCGGTGGAGGCGGAGGGAGTTGGCGGGGTCGGGGGTGTAGGCGGGGTCGAGGGACCAGCCCTGTTCGGCGGCGAGGCGCAGGGCCTGGTGGGCGCCGGCGCCGCGGTAGGTGGCGCGCTTGAGGTGGATGCGGCTCACCGGGCCGCCGTCGGGGGTGCGGGTGGCGGCGCGGATGCGGTCGGTGTCGCGCTTGAGGATGCGGCGGATGTGACGGTCCCAGGCGGCGGGGCTGCCGGTGAACTCGGCGCGGAAGGCGCGCGGGCCGACGGTCCAGCGGGCGCCCCAGCGGTCCCAGTAGTCGGGCTCGGGACGGTTCACCCAGCAGGTGAGCAGGCCGTACACCGGGACGTAGACGATCTGGAGCAGGAAGACGAAGGGCAGCAGCGGCGCGAAGCGGACCGGCTGCGGGCCCCACGGGGTGCCGGGGGCGGCGGGCGGGTCCTGCGGGGCGGGAACGTCCAGGCCGGCCGGGGCGGGGAAGTGGCGGGCGAGCCGGACGTGCCCGGCGTCGGTCCCGGACGCCACGCCGTGCCAGCCGTACCGCTCGGCGAGCCGGACGACGCCGTCCGCGCCGAGGCCCCGGTAGAGCCGCAGCGCGAGCCCGGCCGTCACCACCCGGCCGAGGTCGGCCTGCACCTCGCCGTCGCCGGCCGCGTACGCCGCCTCGGCGGCGGCGATCCGGCGGGCCAGGACGGGGGTGGCGTAGCGCTCCCAGTCCTCCGGGCGGCCGGTGAGTTCGGCCCGCAGGCGGCGCGGCGGGATGAAGCCGCGGTTGACCTTCAGCCAGCCGTCGGAGCTGGGGCCTCCCCCGTTGTAGTCCGCGAGGATCAGGACGACGAAGAGGAGCACCAGGGCGAGGACCCAGAGCGGGGCGTAGATCCACTGGAGGAGGAACTGGAGCAGCACGGCCAGGCGGTTGCGGCGCGGGGCCGGGCCGGGGAAGCCGCCGGGGCGGCCGGCTCCGGGGTGCGGCGGGGCGCCGAACTGTGCCGCGGCGTACGGCTGTCGGGCGGCGGGGTGGGCCTGCTGCGGCGGGACGGGCTGCGGCTGCCGGGGCGGGTACGGCTGCGGCGGGTACGGCTGCTGCTGGGGATGTGGGTGCTGCTGGGGGTACGGCTGCGGCGGCGGTACCGGCTGCGCGTAGGGGTTCGGCCCGTACGGCGCCTGTCCGTACGGGTTCTGCCGCGGCGCCGCGCCGTACCCGCCCGCGCCGCCGTACCCCTGCCCCTGGCCGTTCGCCATGCCGCTTCCCCCGTGCTCGATCGGGGGTCACCCTACCTGCGGGTCTCAGTCGGCGGTCGGGCCGTCCACGTGGTTGTGGTCGACGGTGAGGGCGGCGCCGCCGAAGCTCTCCTCGACGTTGCCGTGGTACTGGTGGACGCGCTGGTGGAAGCTCCAGAGGTCGGGGGCGAGGCCTCCGGAGCCGTCGGTGTCGGCCTTGCCGTCCCAGCGGGCGTACCAGAGCGCGTCGGGCATCGGCGAGCCGCCGGCCCGGGCGGCGGCCGCGAGGTCCGCGATGCCGGAGTCGAGGCTGGAGTAGAAGCCCGAGCGGTAGCCGGCGGCGTGCAGGCCCGCGGTCCAGCCGAGGGTGAAGTCGACCACGGCCTGACCGCAGAGCGGGTCGCGCAGCGGGTAGGCCTCGATGTCCAGGTAGACCGGGCTGCCCTTGGCGAACCCGAGCGAGCGCAGCGCCCCGGCGGCCTCGCCCGCCTCCTCCCGGCCCTGCTCGACGGCCTTCGCCGGGTCGATCCGCCCGGGCTTGTGGCTCGGGTCGGCGCACGGCGCCTGACGTCCGACGTGCACCGGCAGGAACCGCCAGCCCATCGACCGCGCCCGGCGCACCCACTCCGCGGTGAGCAGGGGCTGGGCGCAGCCGCGCTGGGAGCCGCTGGTGTAGATGCCGACCGCCCCGTACGGGGAGGCGCCGCGCCAGGCCCGCAGGGTGTCGAGCGGCGGGGCGGTGCAGGCGTCGAAGGCGGGACCGCCCCAGCTGCCGCGGGCCCTGGGCGGGCCGGCGCGGTCGGGAAGCGAGACGGCCCGGATGCGGGGAGCGGCGACGGCGGCCGGAACGGCGGCTTCGGCGCGCACGACCGTTCCGTCGTCGGCCAGCGGGAGCACGAGGGCGGCGGCGAGGAGGGAGGCGAGGCGGGAGGCGAGGCGGGAGGCGAGGCGGAGATGGCGCACCCCGCCTTGATACTGACGGTCCGTCGGACGATCCCGGCAACCACGCCGCAGCGCCCGTGCGAGTCCACCCTTTCGGACGCACCCGTCCGTATCCGTCCCGATATTTGTAACGAGCTTGCCGGTTCATCACTCCTTACGGCAAACTCACAAATATGCCCACCTCCCATACCAGCGAAACCCCCGCCGCCTCGTCGTCGGCCGCCGCCGTCGCCGAGGCCCTTGCCATGCCGCCCGCCCCCAAGGGCGAGCCTGCCGGCGAGCGGGGAGGCTGGCGACGAGGTGGGGCGTCCGGCTCCGCGGCGCCACCCGAAGTCCACCCCGGTCGGTCCACCGGCCGGTTCGGCAAGGTCCTGCGGCGCCCGGAGAGGATCCCGGCGCCGCTTCTCTGTCTGACGGCGATGTTCCTGGTGCAGACCGGCATCGCGCTGTCCAAGCCGTTGTTCGGCCCGCTCGGGGTCAGCGGCACGACCTTCCTGCGGCTCGGCTTCGCCGCCGTCATCCTGCTCGCCGTCACCCGGCCGAAGCTGCGCGACAAGCGCCCGCGCGACCTCGCCGCGGCCGCTCTGCTCGGCGTCGCCTCGGCCGGAATGACCTTCCTGTTCGCCGCGGCGATCGACCGGCTGCCGATGGGCACCGCCGCGACCATCGAGTTCCTCGGCCCGCTCGCGGTCGCCCTGGTCTTCGCCCGGCGCGCCAGCCATCTGCTCTGGGCGCTGCTCGCGGCCGCGGGCGTGGTCCTGCTGACCCTGCTCGGCGAGGGCGAGGGCGGCGGGTCGCTCGACCCGGTCGGGCTGCTGTACGCCTTCGGGGCGGCCGCCTGCTACGCCGCGTACATCCTGTTCACCGACAAGGTCGGCGCGGCCTTCCAGGGGTTCCAGGGCCTGGCGGTGTCGATGACGGTCGGCGCGCTGGCGCTGGCACCGTTCGGACTCGGCCAGGCCTGGCACGGGCTGACCGCGCCCGACACCTCGCCCCTGGCGCTGCTCGCCGCGGTGGCCGGGGTGTCGCTGCTGCTGCCGGTGATCCCGTACGCGCTGGAGATGACCGCGCTGCGACGGATGCCGCAGCGGGTGTTCAGCGTGCTGGTCAGCCTGGAGCCGGCGGTCAGCGCGCTGGTCGGGCTGGTGGTGCTGGGCCAGCTGCTGGGCGCGCCGCAGCTGGCCGGGATCGGCTGCGTGGTGGCGGCCAGCGTGGGCGCCACGCTGACCGGGCGGCGGTGACGGGGCTACGGCCTCGGGGCGCCGCGATGCCGCGGCGCCGTGACGCTGCGGCTCACGGTGCTGCGGCTCACGGCGTTGCGGCAGTGCGGCGCTGCGGCCTCACGGCCAGAGCAGGGTGCGCGACCACTCCGGGGAGCTGACCGGGCCGGTACGGGTGTAGCGCAGCCGGACGTGCCGGCGCTCGGCGTCGCCCTGCCAGAACTCCACCTCGTGCGCCCAGAGGGTGTAGACCGCGTGCCCGGGCGCGACCGCGTCCGGGTGCGTCTCCAGCCGGCGGCGGGCGACCGCCACCGCCTCGTCGTACTCGGCGAGCGAACCCAGCGACTCGCTCTGCCGCCCGACCAGCGCGCCGACCCGGGCGGCGGGCGAGCGGGTGGCGAACTCGGCGGCGGCGACCAGGTCGGCGGCCCGCTCGACGGTGCCGCGCACCCGCACCTGGCGGCCGAGCTGCGGCCAGTAGACGGTCAGCGCGGCGGCCGGGTGGTCGGCGAGCTGACGGCCCTTGGGGCTGTCGGCGGCGGCGGAGAAGTTCCAGCCGGTGCCGGCCGGGTCGATGTCGCGCAGGACCAGCACCCGGGCGTCCGGCATGCCGTCGGCGTCGACGGTGGAGAGGGTGAAGGCCTGCGGGTCCAGCACGCCGGCGTGCAGCGCGGTGGCGAGCCAGTCCACGAACAGCGGGCCGGGCTCGGCGGGGGCGGCCTCGTGGTCGAAGGACGGCAGCGGGCGGGCCATCGGCGGACGGCCGAGCAGCAGCTCGGGGACGGACCTGGACTCGGGCCGGTGCTCGCGGACCGGATCGGCCGACTGCTCCGGACGCGCCTCCGGTGCCGGCACCGCCCCTGACTCGGGTGCGGGCCCGGCCTCGCCCGGGCCGTTCAGGCCCTCCTCCTCCGCCGCCATCGCGCGCCCTTCCCTCCGGTTGCCGCGGTCGCCGCCCCGGCCGGGCCGGTCCTTCCGGGCCCGGGCACGTGGGTGCGCTGTCGGAGCGCAACCGTACCGTCGTGCACCGACGGCTCCGGGCGCGGGCCCTCGGTGGACGGATCCGGGCCGGTCGGCGGGGTGATCCCGGGCGGGCGGCGGGAATCCGGGCGGGGGCGGACGCATCGGGCAGCGGACGCAGTGGCCGCCGGGGGCGTCGGGCACCGTGGGCATCGGGCAGCGGACGCACTCGTGGGCGGTGCCGATGGCGGCACCGCCCACGAGGCCGGTTTCGCGGTGACCCTTTCCGCTGACCGGTCGATGCGCTGTTCCCTCTGTCGTGATGCGTCGGTCCTCGGTGTCCGTTCCGGCCGTTCCGGTCTGCTCCGGGCCCGCCGCGGGTGCTCAAGCCCACCCGTGGCCGCCCACGTCCGGCGCCCCCGCCTTCCGTGGTGCCCGGTGCCGTGATCCGGCTGCTCGGCCTGTCGGTCTGTCGATGTGTCGGCCTGTCAGTTGATCAGTCGGTCGATCAGTCAATGCGGTTGGTCGGTGCGGTCGGTCGGTGCGGTCAGTTGAAGGTCGGGGCGACGACGACGTTGACGTTCTTGCTGTCCTGGCCGGCCTGGACGTTGCCCGTGTTGTCCTTCACCGCGAGGGTGTTGTCCTGGTTCGAGGCACCGGCGCCGGTGGCGGTCTGCTGGGTGGAGACGTAGTTGCCGTCCACCCCGCCGAACACGTTGCCGGTACCGGTGTTGGAAGCCACACCGGCGTTGGACCCGGACCCGGACCCGGATCCGGACTCGGCGCCCGCGCCGTCGTCGGCGACGGCAGCACCGGCACCGATCAGCAGCAGACCGGCCGCGAGCGGGCCGGCGAGCAGGAGCCCGGCCCCCCTGCGGGTGTGGATGCGAGCCATGAAATTCCTCCAAGAAGCTGTTCATCGCGCAATGGTCGATCAAGGTGCGCAAGGTTCGCCGGCCAGACGAACACCTGCGGGCTGCGACGCCGGAAGACAGACTTCCGCAACAAATCGACAAAGCGCTAGCTCACACAGCGGATTTCGCCCGTTCGCGTGATATCCACCCGGGCTGCGCATAACGTCAGGAAAAGCGGACAGCCCGCCGATACACCCCGGTCGAGCTGGGGATTCTCCCGAACCGCCGCCGATCGCGGCGCCCCGGAGAGCAGCGCGACAGCCCCGCACGAACCGCCGAGCGCACCACCCCAGCGCATGCGAACCGCGAACGCGCCCCTGAAAAGTTCGATCACCCTCCCGTGTCGACTTTCCCGCCATTCGCCGACCGGCCGAACGACACCCCGGCCCCACAACGGCGAACAGGCACAGGAGGTACATGGAGAGGCTCTAGAGAAAATCAGATCATCTTTCCGGGATTCATGATCCCCAGCGGATCGAAGACCGCCTTCAGCTGCCGTTGCAGGTCCAGCGCCACCGGGCCCAGTTCACGGGCCAGCCAGTCCCGCTTCAGCAGCCCCACCCCGTGTTCCCCGGTGATCGTGCCGCCCAGCTCCAGCCCCAGCGCCATGATCTCGTCGAAGGACCGCTGGGCGCGGGCGGTCTGCTCCGCGTCCGAGGCGTCGAAGATGACGATCGGATGGGTGTTGCCGTCCCCGGCGTGACTGACCACCCCGATGGTCAGCCCGTGCCGCCCGGCGATCACCGCGACGCCGTTCAGCATCTCCGCCAGCCGGGAGCGCGGCACCGCCACATCGTCGATCATCGTGGTGCCCAGCCGATCCAGGGCCGGCAGCGCCAGCCGCCGGGCGGCCAGCAGCAGGTCGGACTCCGCCTGGTCCTCGGCCGGCACCACCTCGGTCGCCCCGGCCTCCCGGCACAGCTGCGCGACCCGCGCCAGCTCGGCCTCCCGGTCCGGACCGTCGAAGGCCACCAGCAGCAGCGCCTGGGTGGACTCCGGCAGTCCCATCCGCCCCAGTTCGTTGACGGCCCGCACGGAGACCGCGTCCATCAGCTCCATCAGCGACGGGGTCAGACCGCGCGCCATCACCTCGCAGACCGCCGCCCCGGCCGCGTCCGCGCTCGGGAACTCCGCGGCCAGCGCCAGCTGCGGGGCCGGCGCGGGCCGCAGCGCCAGAACCGCCCGGACGACCACACCGAGCGTGCCCTCCGAGCCGACGAACAGCCTGGTCAGGTCGTACCCGGCCACCCCCTTCGCGGTCCGGCGGCCGGTGGAGAGCAACCGCCCGTCCGCCAGCACCACGTCCAGGCCGAGCACGTACTCGCTGGTGACGCCGTACTTCACGCAGCAGAGCCCGCCCGCGCCGGTGCCGATGTTGCCGCCGATCGTGCAGGACTCCCAGCTGGACGGGTCCGGCGGATACGTAAGACCCAACTCCAGTGCAGCACTGGAGAGTTCGGCGTTCACCACGCCGGGCTCGACGACCGCGATCCGGTTCACCGGGTCGATCTCCAGGATCCGGTTCAGCTTCACCAGCGACAGCACGACGCAGCCGTCCACCGCGTTCGCCGCGCCCGACAGCCCGGTCCTGGCACCCTGCGGCACCACGGGGACGCGCAGCCCGGTCGCGGTGCGCATCACGTGCTGCACCTGCTCGACCGTCTCCGGGAACACCACCACGGCGGGCTGCCCGGCCGCGCAGAAGCCCGCCATGTCGTGGCGGTACGCGGCGGTCACGTCCGGATCCACCACGACGGCCCCCTCCGGGAGGCCCTGCGCCAGTCGGTCCGTCAGATCACTCATCGCCGCCTCCACTCACCGCCCGACCGCCCCCACCTCCGCACTCTGCCCGCCGACCGGTGCCCGGGCAAGTGGGCCACGGCGCGGGGCACGGAGGGGAGGGCCGGCGGCGCGGGCCGGCTCAGGCCCGGCGGAGGGCCGGGGTGGCCAGGGCGGTGAAACCGGCGCCGGCGGTGGCGAGGGCGCAGAGGAGGGTGGGCAGGGTGGCGCCGGCCGCGTCCGCGAGCAGACCCAGCAGGGCGTTCGAGAGCACCAGGGCCGCGCTCTGCACGAGCGTCAACAGGGCCTGGACGCGCGACAGATGGGACGGCCGCGCACCGGTCTGCACCAGCGGTCCGAGGTGGCCGGCGAAGAGCCCCGAGCCGAGGCCCGTCACCGTGCTGCCGACCACCGCCGCCGCCGGCCACCCGGCCGTCGCCAGCAGCGCGATCCCCACCGACGCCGTACCGAGCCCGGCCGCCGCCCCCGATGCCGGCCCGGGGCAGCCCGCCCCGCCAGGCGACCAGGCCGGCCACCGTCAGCACCCCGGCCGCCTGCCCGCCGCTCACCAGCCCCGCCGTGCCCGCCGTCCAGCCGTGCGCCCGGAGCAGGTACGTCCGGGGCAGCGCGGCCCGCGACGACGGACCGGAACCGGCGGTGGCAGTGGTCATGCCGGGCGACGCTAGGGCCCTCGACCGGGTCGAGGGCAAGCCCGGCTACCGGAGGACCACCGGCTCCTGGAGCTCGGTGACCCACCCCGCCTGGTCCTCCGGGCACTCCAGGTACAACTCCCTGGCGTAGCCGGCCGAGCGGTAGCCGTTCTCCTCGATGAAGCGGGCCAGCGCCTGGCCGGTGCCCAGCACCTCGTCCATCGGGCCGCGGTGCACGATCGTCGCGGCCCGCTCGATCGGCGGCAGGTCGAGCACCTCGAAGCCGTGCGCGCCCGGCCGCACCGACGCCCCGACCGGGACGGCCGCCAGGACCAGCACCGTGCCGTCGCCCTCCGGCGCGTCCCGGTAGCAGGCGACGGACGGTCCGGCCGCCTCCACCCCGGCCTCGTCCAGCCGCCGGCACAGCTCGGCGAACAGCGGCCCGATCACCGGCCCGATGTCCCCCGGCTCGTAACTCGCGGCCACACCGGTCAGTTGGGCCACCCGGACGGACGGCACCGGCTTCACCACGACATCGTGCGCGGACATGGTCCCCTCGCTCTCGATCGTCCGGAGCCTCGCCTCCACCCGGGCCAGCCGCAGCTCGTCGGCCGCGATCGCCTCGGCGAGCTGGGCCCGCCGCAGCCGCAGCATCCCGCGCAGCTCGGCCGCGTCCACCCGCTCGTCCAGGACGGCCCGCACCTGCTGCAGGGTGAAGCCGAGCTCCTTGAGCGCGATCACCCGGTTGAGCCGGGCCAGTTGGGAAGCCTCGTAGAAGCGGTACCCGCTGACCGGGTCCACCCGGGCCGGCCGGAGCAGCCCGATCGCGTCGTAGTGGCGCAGCATCCGCACCGACACCCGGCCGTGGCTGGCGAAGTCTCCGATGTTCAACATGATGCGACCACTCCACCCCCTGCCACCGTGTCAGGGTCAACCCCCGCCCCGGAACCACCGAGGGCGGGTGCCGAGTGGTCTCGGCACCCGCCCTGAGCAGGTGGTTCTCCTACCGGCGGAGAGCGTGGGATTCGAACCCACGGTACGGGGTCACCGCACGACAGTTTTCAAGAACATTAAGGCCACTCCCCCGCAAAGACGCTTCTACCTGCGGCGGAGCACCTATCCGACCGCACGATCGTACTCAGCGTTCCATGCATGTTCCACGAGGCCCGGGTCGGGCAGCTTCGGCTGCCCGACCCGGGCCTTTTTGCGTTTGCGTCAGGCCAGGACGTCCGCGATGTGCTGCATCGAGTCCACGACTACCACGGCCCCGGCGGCGGCCAGCTTGGCGTCCTTCCCGGGCTTGTTCGCGTAGCCGATCGTCGGCACGCCCGCAGCGTCACCAGCCTCCACGTCCCGGGCCGCGTCGCCGATGAACACACACTCCGTCGGCTTGGCGCCTGCGGCTTCCATGGCGTCCACAAGGAGGCGTGGGTTCGGCTTCATGGACGACGGGTCACCAGGAATCCGTCCGAAGACCCCGGCCACGTAGCCGCTCAGCCCGTGGTCTCTCAGATAGGCCTCAATCGCCGCGCCAGCGTTGTTACTGACCATCGACACGGACCGGCCGGAGCGCACGCACGCCAGCAGAACCGCTTCCCCGCCCGGGTTCGGCCTGCCGATCCGGACGGCCTCCGTCTCCAACGCGGCCAGCGCCACATCGGCGCTGGCCGCGAGGTCGGGCCTGGCGTCGGCGATCCGGCGGAGCAGGGCGAGCGGGTCGGTCTCGTCCTCGGCCCCGGCCGGGGCCTGCTCGCCGTCGGCGAGCAGGCCCTCACGGAGACGTCGCGCGACCTCGGGGGCGGGCAGGCCGGCGAACACCGAGCACACCGGGCCGTCGAAGTCGAGCAGGACGTGCTTCACCGAGCGAAGCACGTCCGCGAGTTGCTGTCGGCCGGCGCTCATGGCTGGCGCTCATAGGCGATGGTGGACCACACGCTGTCGAACCACATCTGGGCCTGCTGGACGTACTGCGACCCGAGCGAGGCGTCGTCCGGCCCGGCGGCGTGGTGGAACAACGTGGTGTCCTTGCCGGTCACGTCGTAGAAGGTGTGGGCCGTGTCGTCCACCTTGATGGTCCGCTCGCGCAGCGGGTAGAAGCCGAAGAAGGCCTCCGACCGGTTCAGGATGTAGAGCTTGAACAGGCTCGATGCCCGGTGCACCTTGACCTCGACACTCGCCGACTGGACGAGTCCGAGCTCAGCCAGGACCTCGACCGAGTGCGCGATGCCGCCGGCGTTCGTCAGCGCGATGTTCCGCGCGCGCTCGCGGAGCGCGACCTCGTCCTTGAGCCCGTCGACCAGCACGGGCACGGCCATCGGTTCCGTGGTGTCCGGCAGGAGCAGCCGCACGGTGATGGACTCGGGAGTCAGCCGGCCGGAGCGGACCTTGTCCAGCGGCTCCTGGAGCGCGTTGTGCAGGGTCTCACTGGAGAAGCCGGCGAAGTCGAGCGCCACCTGCTGCTGCTCGAAGGCCGCTTCGAGATGCGGCCGGAGTCCGACCGGTCGGGACGTGCGCTCCCGGACGAACGAGCCGCTGCCCTGGCGGGTCACGATCAGCCCCTCGGTCCGGAGCAGGTCAAGCGCCTTGTCGACGGTGCCGCGCGCCACACCGAAGTGCTTCGCCAGCTCGGGGCCTGAGGGGAGCTTGTCGCCGGTCTCGAAACCGGGCTTCTTCGTCAGGATCGAGGCCCGCAAAGAGCTGCTGACCTGCTGATACGGGGGGCGAGAGTCATCCGGGTCTAGGGCCATGAACCAATGCTAGGGCAGGTGCCCAACAGAGGCGAGAAACCCAACTCTCTTGACCTGCCTAAGCAGGTTGTCTATGTTGTGGGTGTCGCACCAAGTGAGACAGGGGCGACACAGAGGGGCCTTCTTTGGGCTGCTCTGAGCTGCACAAACGCATCAACTGACAACTCAAGAGAGTGATCCACCACCGCAGTCCTTCCGTGACCACGCCGGTCGGGGTGAGTGGAGACCAGTCGGCAGAGAAGGGGCGCACGCCCTGACACCTCGGCCCGCCCTTAAGACGGCGGGCCGTACATGGGACACGCAGCCGACTGAGAGGAGCTACTGGCCTCTCCAAAGAACGACGCGGCTGACATTCGCCGGCGACGACCCCCGGGAGGGATCTCCCCGGAGCGAGCCTGGACCGCGTCCACACGAGACCACCCCCGCTTCACCAGTGACCACGGCCCTCGACACCCCCTCGCATCCATGACTGCGGGGGCTGGTGCCGGGGGTCGTGGCTACTCGTGATGTTCGAGCGGCCCGGGCCCAACGAGACGGGCCGCCGCGCTCCGGCCAAGGAGTGCGCGGCGGCCCTCGGGCCCACCCCCTACGAGAGACGAGGTAGACCCATGAGGTCGATTGTTGCAGGCCAGGAGGCCGCGACCCCCGAGGAGTTCACGGAACTCGCGTTCGGCACCGGCGCCGACTTCGGCTTCGGTATCGACACGGAGCTGTTCGACGGCAGCACCGACCGCTCCGAGGGCGACCGGGTCGTCCGGCTCGACGTCGCCCGGGCGGTCCTGCGGGACCTGGACGGGCCCGCGGCCCGGTTCGCGTCTGCCCTGATGCACACCGCCGAGCGCCAGCGGGTGCTGACCTGGAAGGCGGCCGCGTGATGGCAACCCTCCACAGCCTCCTTGCCGGTGCGAGCCGCACCCCGCACCTGGCCGCCCGACCGGCGGCCACCGTGCTCGCCGAGTACCGGCCGAACTCGGACAGCGACCTGCGCGGCGCCGCCTGCGCTGGCGGCAACACCGACCTGTTCTTCCCGGACCCCGAGGAGATGGGGCCGGAGACCGCCGAGTGGGCCGAGCGCCGGGCCAAGATGATCTGCGCCGGATGCCCGGTGAAGTCGCTGTGCCTGGCCGACGCGCTGGAGCGCCGGGAGCCGGACGGTATCTTCGGCAGCCTGAACGCCGCCGAGCGCGCCACTCTCCTTCGTGGCCGCTTGCGGGACGGTGCCCGCGAGCGCCGCGCCGCCGGGGGTGCTCACTGATGAACCCCTCGAAGCTCACCGCGCTCACGACGCGCTCACCGCGCACCCGGCGGTGGTCGCGGTGAAGCTGCGGATCAGCCCGGACCAGATCCGTTCGGCCGAGCAGGCGTTGGCTGTGGGGACGTGGACGATCACGCTCGGCGCGGTCCTCTACAGCGTGCTCACGGTGACCCCGCTCATGTCCCACCACAGCCCGGACGGCTGGGAGTGGACGGCTCCGATCCTGCCGCTCGTCGTGGACGCGGCGGTGGTGATCGTGGTCCGCATGGACAGCACGCTCGCCCGACTCAACGGCGACGGCGGCCGGTGGCCGGCCGTGCTGCGCTGGATGACCGGAGCCATGACCGTGCTGCTCAACGTGGGCCAATCCGCCCTGGACCACGACCAGGTCGGCGTTGCGGTCCACGCGGTCGCGCCGCTGCTGCTGATCGTCACGGCGGAGACCTCACTCGCCTACCGGCGGGCGATCGCCGCCGCGCTGACCGCCCGCGAGCAGAGTGAGCGCGATGAACGCACCGAGCGCGAACGGCGCGCCGAACAGCGCCGCCGGCAGGAACGCGAGGACCGCCAGGCCGACCAGGACCGGGCCCGGCAAACCGAGCGTGAGCGCCGTGAGCACGACGCCAAGATGGCCCGCGATCAGCGTGAGCACGAGCAGCAGATGGCCCGCGAGGAACGCGAGGAACAGGCCCGCCGCGAGCACGCCGAACGCGGCGAACGCCAGCGCCGTGAAGACGCCGAGCGGGCCGAGCGGCAGCGTCGTGAGCGCGAGGTGAGCGACCGTGAGCGCCGTGAGCGCGAGCGTGAGCAGAGCGCTGGGCAGGAAGCCGAGCAGCTGCGGCAGGAACTCCTGAACGCGCCGGCCGTGGACAAGCGCCTGCCCGAGGACGAGGCACGGCAGAAGATCCGGACCTGCGTGAAGCTCACCGTCCCGCAGCGCAAGGCGGTCGAGCTGACCGGCTGGTCGGCCGGCTGGGTCGCCACCCGCTACCAGGAACTGCGCGTGACCGTCCCGGAGCGTCCCGCCCTGCACGCCGTCCCCGTCACCACCGAAGAGACCACCCCCGCCGAGGAGGCGTCGTGACCATCACCACCGAGACCACCACCATCGCCGACGGCCAGATCATCGCCGCCGCGGCCCTGCTGGCCATCCTCACCGCCCACACCGGCCTGCCCACCCCCGCGCCGGAGCTGCACCGGTTCCTCCAGTCCGGCACCGACATCCCGTGGGGTGCGTGGGGCGTGAGGCTGTCGCTGCACCGTGGCCCCGGCGTGTTCGAGCAGTGGCGCGAGGCCCTGGACCTGGACCCCGCCGCCACCGACAGCGGTGAGAACGGCGACACCCGCTGGCTGACCGCCTACGGCACCCACCAGGGCGTCCCGGTCGAGGTGACCGGCTTCTACACCCTGCCCAACATCGGCGAGTAGGGGCACTCACCATGTCCGTGACCAGCGTCCGTGCCGCCCGCTTCGCCGCCGCCGCCGTCCTGCTCCGGGCCGCCGGTGACGTGGCGGACCACTGGATCCAGACCGACCACCAGGCCACCACCAAGGGCCACCACGACCACAACGACGGGCAGTCCAGCGCGGCCGGCCGCCGCGCCTGCGCCGCCCACGTCGCCACCTACACCGCCATCCAGGCCGCCGCCCTGCTCGCCGGGTCCCGCCTGCTCGGCGTCCGCCTGCGGCCCGGTCCCGTTGCCGCCGCGCTCGCGCTCAGCGCGGTGACCCACTACATCGCCGACCGGCGCGAGCCCCTGCGCCGTCTCGCCGACGCCATCGGCAAGGGCAACTTCGTGCGCCTGGCCGATCACGGCATCAACGGCGGCTACCTGCTCGACCAGTCGTTCCATCACGCCGCCGAGACCTGCGCCGCCATCATCGCCTCGGCCTGACCGGCTCTGACGATTGCCCGTCCCCGCCCGGCCCTCATGGGTCGGGAGGGGGTTGGGGAGTCGGGACAGCCCCGGCACACCAGGAGGCCTGCGATGACCGTGAACGCCACGCCGCCCACCAACGGCGCGAGCAGCACCAACAGCAGCAGCAACCGCCACGGCTTCGGCTCCGGGGCGACGTTCGCCCCCGGGATCAGCATCAACGTCAACAAGAACACCACCTCCGGCGGCGCCGGCGGGATCGGTGCCCCGCAGATGGGCGCCGCCGCGAACCCCGGCACCGGCGTGGGCCGCACCTCGCCCCTGGCCCTGCCCGAGCCCGCGTTCTACTCCACCGCCGACGTGCGCTCCTACTGCGAGGCCCTGCGCGCGTTCGGCGCCTACTCCGCCATCGAGGTGGAGGTGGCCGCCGAGATCCTCAAGGCCGCGCTGGAGCAGGCACCCGGCGCCCCGGGCGACCACCTGTTCCAGCGCAAGCGCCGGGCCCGCAACGTGGCTCAGAAGCTCTCCAAGGCCGCCGACGCCCTGACCGACGCCGCCCGGGACGCCGCCGCCGCGTACGCCGCCTTCGAGCGCGAGTACGCCGACGTCATGGCACCCCGCCCCGCCCAGCAGCACCGCCCGTTCCAGTTCTGAGAGGAGCACCACCATGCCGAAGAAGGACGCCGACCCGGAGGTCGAGCACCGGGAGAACCTGGAAGGCGCCAGCACCGGACGGGGCATCGCCGCCTGGGTGGCCCACCGTGCCAAGCCCTACACTCCGCCGTGGATCACGGTGGCCGCGACCGGCGTGGCCGGGAGCATGGCGTGGGTGCCCGCCCACGACTCCGCCGGATACGCGGTCGGCCTGACCCTCGGCTCCGTCGGCCTCACCGCCGCGACCGCGTGGGCGGGTTCGCGCACCTCGCCGCAGCGCCGCCTGCACTCGGCGGTCACCGTCGCCGCCGGCTCCGGCTGGTTCACCGCGACCGCGCTCGGCGGCTGGAGCGACTTCACCTTCGGCGCGTTCTGGCTCGGCGGCAGCATCCTCGCCCTGTCGTGGAACGTGCGGCAGATACTGCGCCGCAACCCCGACGCCGTCCAGGCCGCCGCCGGCGACGCGGACGCCTCGCTGCTGGAGAAGGTCAAGCTCGCCGGAGCCAAGATCCGCCGCACCGAGGTCGAGCCGAACCGCGTCACCGCCGAACTCGTCCTGCCCGCAGGGGAGATGACCAACAGCGACGTCACCGGGGCGCTGCCGAACATCGCCTCCGCCCTCGACGTCTCGACCACCGCCGTGAGGTACATGCCCGACCCCGACTCCGCCCGCCGCGGCGAGCTGGTCGTGGTGCCCCGGGACATGCTCGCGGAGGTGGTCGAGTGGGAGATGCCGACCGGCGTGGGCGGGTCGATCGCCGACCCGCTGGTCGTCGGCCGCTACGACGACGGCTCCCCGCTCCTGCTGTGGCTGCCCGGCGACCCGCAGGCCGGCCGCAACAGCACGCACCTGTTGATCTGCGGCATCTCCGGCTCCGGCAAGGGCGACGGGGCACTCAACATCCTCACCGAGATCATGGGACGGCGCGACGTCATCGTCTGGCTGTCCGACCCCAAGGCCTTCCAGGACTTCGGGCCGCTGCGGCCCGGCCTGGACTGGGCCGTGGAAGGCGGCGCCCCGACCGAGACCATGGTCACCGCCCTCCAGGCCGCCATCCCCGCCCGCACCCGCTGGCTCGGCGCCCACGGCTACCGCCAGTGGACGCCGGCCGCCGCCGAGCAGCAGACCGATCCCGGGCACTCCTGCCAGAAGCGCGGCGCCTGCGGCTGCGAGGGCATGCCGTTCCTGGTCGCGTGGTTCGAGGAAGCCGCGAACACCCTGCGGTTCATGGGCGACAGCGCGTTCACCGGCGCCGCCCAGGAAGCCCGCTCCGCCGGTATCTCCCTGGTCGTCAGCCTCCAGCGCCCCAGCCACGACCAGCTGTCCACCAGCACCCGGGCCTCGCTGCCGTCCGTGCTGACCTTCGGCCTGGACGCCAAGGACGAGGGCATGGCCCTGCCCGGCCCCGTCATCGACGCCGGCGCCCACCCCGGCACCTGGGGCAACCGCCGCCCCGGCTACTGCTACCTCGTCACCCCCGGCGTCGAAGAGCAGCGCTACAGCTCGCCCGGCCGCACCTTCCGCTTCACCGGCCAGGCCGCCCGCGTCATGGAACAGCTCGCCACGTGGGCGGTGCGCCACGGCGCCAAGGTCGACCCCGTCACCGCGAAGGCCGCCGCCAGCGTCGCCGGCAACGCCTACACCGAACGCCACACAGACGCCGCAGACGAGGACGGGGACAGCGTGTACGCGGACGGCGACGGCACCGAGCAGGACGACACCGGCACCGGACGAGTGGACCCCGAAGACGAGGGCATCGACCCCCAGGCCGAACTCCCCCCGGTCCCCGGTGCCCTGGCCGACATGGTCTTCGCCCCCGAGTCCAGCGCCCCGGACCTCACCCCCGAAGAGGCCCGCGCCGCGATGGACGCCATCGTCGCCGAATTCGAACAGAACGGCACGATGGTGATCGGTCCGCGCGACGTCATGGAGCACGCCGAGAAGTTCGGCCGCAAGCGCCCGTGGGTGAGCGGCGAGTTCCGCCGCCTGATCGAAGACGGGCGCCTCGTGCCCACCGCGAAGGCCGGCCGCTACCGGATCGTCCCGTCCCCGGCGCTGGTCTGACACCCCCTGACGCCTGACACCCCCTGACACCCATTCCCCTAGGCAAACGCGGGTGTCAGGGGCCCTGACAGCGGCCCCTGACACCGCCTGACACCCCACCCCTGACACCCGCACCGCCCCCAGCACCCGCCCGGAAGGGAGGCCCTGCCATGCCCCCGCACACCATCCGCCCGCTCGCCGCCGTCCACCTGCGCGAGGCCCTCCAGGCCGCCGCCGACCGCGAGCCCGCCACCGCCCTCGCCGCCCTCATGCACATCGACCCCGACTCCTGGCAGGCCATCGAACACCGCCTCGCCACGCTCGGCACCGACCTGACCGACGTCCTCGCCCACACCACCTCCGGAGGCCCCCGATGAGCACCACCACCGACGCGATCACCGCCGCCGTCCTCATCGGCCCCGGCGCGCTCCTCAGCATCCCCGTCCTGGCCTCCCAGCGCGGATCCCGCACCGACAGCGCCGCCGTCCGCCAGGTCCTCGCCGAATCCGCCGCCGCACGCGCCAACCGCACCACCGCCATCACCGACGTGGCGCCGCCCGACGGCGGCGAAGGCGCCCCCAGCCCGACCACCACCGCGGCCCCGACCCGCCTCGCCACCGTCCACCATTTCCCCAACGCCACGCGCCGGGCCGCCTGACCAGGCCTGTCCGACCGGCCGTGCCGCCCGGACCACCACCGCATCCAGCGACGCGGGCCCGGACGGTGCGGGGGACCGACAGACCCGCTCCCGCACAGCACAAGGCCCCACACCAACCGACGATCCGCCAAGACAGCGGTCGGTGCGGGGCCGTGTTATCTGGGGTGTTCGGGAGGCGTAAGGCATGTAGGGCACGGGATCAGCTAGGAAGGACAGGGTCGGCCCTACAGAGGGTGGCCGGCCGGATGGAGGGAGGCAGCGGTGGACCAGAACCTGCGGATCGGGACGGCGACGCGGGAGGGAACAGGTGGGTCGGTGGCGGACGCAGTGGCCACCTACCGGTCGGCGCTCACCGGGCGGACGGCCGTGGCGGTGATCGACGGGATGGGCCACGACGAGGACATCGTGCGCCTGGCGCCCCTGCTCGCCGAGACAACCGTGCGCGTCGGCGCGGTGCGCGGCGGCCTGGCCGGGCTCTTGTCCGCAGGGCTGCTGCTGGCCGACCCGGGCCACCCGGACGCGGTCGGCGTCCTCGCGGTGACCCGGGCAGACGGGAGCGGCGCCGAGGTGGTCTGGGCAGGCGACTGCCGGGCTTGGCGCTGGGACGGCGTGACGCTGCAACAGCTGACGACGGACCACAACCTGGCCGCCTACTTGAGCCGGGCCGCAGGGGCGGACGTCCCCGTAACTGCTCTCGCGGACTTCGTCGGCGTGACCCTGGGCAGCGCGGTGCCTGCCACCGTCCCCTACGTCTCGGTGCCCGCCGGCGGATTGCTGATGCTGGCCACCGACGGTGTCCACGACCAGGTGAAGACCGAGACGCTGGAACACCTGGTGCGCGAGCATGCGGACGACCCGAAGGCCCTCGCCGACGCTCTGGTGGCCGCCGCCGAACCGGACACCGCCGGCTACCGCGACGACGCCACCGCTCTCGTCCTCGCCACCAGAACGTCAGCGGACCGCTGACATGCGTGCCTTACGTGCCTGACAGCTCCGAATGGTTGTTGACCTGCCCAGATAACCCAGGAACCCCAGATAAGGGTGGCATCCCCTTCACAGAGATGGGACCAGCATGCCCGAGTTCGACCGCTCCACGCTCGCTTTCGTGGACGACGACTACGACCGGCGCCACGCCTCCGACGGCCACTCCCGCTTCGGCGCCTACCTGACCCGGCACCCGGACCTGACCGCGGACGGCGAATCCACCGTCGGGGCGGCGCAGTTCGCCGCCCGCGTCTGGACCGTCGCCACCGTGGCCATGTCGCCCGGCTACGTGCGCATCCGCCCGGACCTGTTCGCCATCACCGCCACCCCGGCCGAGGACGACCCGACCGGCCTGGTCCTGCACATCACCGCCCCCGTCCCGCACCACGCCCTCGTCTCCGGCCCGGACACGGGATGGTGGCTGGACTGGGAGGAGGACTGCCACCACCGCGGCCCGTGGTCGCCCCTGGTCGAGCCGATCCCCGACCACCGGCCGGCGCTCACCCTCACCGCCGACATCCTCCTGCCCGTCCCCGCCGCCGACCTGCTCACCCCGCCCACGAACCGCGCGGACCTGACCGCCGCCGCGCAGTTCGCGGTCGCCCTGCTCGCCGAGCACGTCAACACCCACGGCGGCCCGGCCGTCGCCGCCCTCCTCACGGGTGGCGCCCGATGACCCCCCTCATGCCCGGTCTGCGGGCCGTGTGCCAGGCCGCCGCCCTCGGCGACGCCTCCCCCTGCGCCGGCCCGTACGACGCCGTGACCATCCTCGACCGGCACGGCACCACCACCCGCACCTGCATCCCGCACGGCATCCGCCTCTACGCCGCCCTCACCGACGCCCACGTCCTGCCCGGCAGCCTCCCCAGCGCCGACACCGAGGTCCGCGACCGCGCCCACGGCGTCTCCGCGTTCGCCTGGCTCGACCACCACCAGATCCCCACCGGAGGCCGGCGGTGAACGGCCCGCGCATCGGGTCGCTGTGCAGCGGCTACGGCGGCCTGGACATGGCCGTCCAGCAGGTGTTCGGCGGGGAGTTGGCGTGGGTGGCCGACCCCGACCCCGGGGCGTCGGCGATCCTGGCCCACCACCACCCGACCGTGCCGAACCTCGGCGACATCCGCACCGTGAACTGGTACGAGGCCGGACCGGTGGACCTGCTGGCCGCCGGATTCCCCTGCCAGTCCGTCAGCCTGGCCGGCAAAGGTGCCGGGATCGTCCCCGGCGCCGCCTCCGGCCTGTGGACCGAAGTCGCCCGCGCCGTCCGTGAACTCAAGCCGTCCCTGGTGGTGATCGAGAATGTCCAAGGCCTCCTCTCGGCGAAAGCCGACCGCGGCGACGCTGCTGGAGTGGGACCCGGACAGGAGGATCTGGACCCGGCGACCGGACGCCGACTTGCTCTTCGCGCTCTCGGCGCCGTTCTGGGCGACCTGGCCGGCCTCGGGTTCGATGCGGAATGGACGAGCGTGCGAGCGTCCGACATCGGAGCCCCCCACCAGCGCAACAGGGTCTTCCTCCTCGCCTGGCCTGCCCACCCCCAGGGCCCGCGACTCCCGTGGCCGAGGCTTCCCGGACGGCCTGCCGAACGTGGTGGAGCTGCTGCCGACCCCGACCGTCTCGGAGGCCACCGGCACGGGGCACACCGGCCGGGGCGGGATGAACCTGCGGCACACGATCTCCCTGCTGCCCACCCCGACCGTGGCGGACTCCCGGAACACGGCGACCTTCCGTCCGGACGGAACCCCGTACGGAGCGGGCTACGGCCAGACGCTGGTCGACGCGACCAGGCTCCTGCCGACCCCGACCGCCGCCGACGGCGACCGCACCAGCGCGACGTTCGCCCGGGGCAACCCGACCCTGGCCGGAGCCCTGCTGCCGACGCCGAGGGCGACGGACGGGACCAAGGGCGGACCGAATCAGCGCGGCAGCCGGGGGGACCTGACGCTGCCCTCGGCGGCGGCCCGGATTGGGGCCCGTACGGACCGGCCGTCCACCGGTGGGAAACGCTCCTCGGCCGCCCCGCACCCCGACCAACCGACGCTGCCGGGCGTCTGAGCCCGGTCTTCGTGGAGTGGCTGATGGGCCTCCCGCCTGGGCACGTCACCGCCGTCCCCGGCCTGACCCGCACCGCCCAACTCCGCGCGCTGGGCAACGGCGTCCTGCCCGACCAGGCCGCCGCCGCCCTCCGCATCCTCCTCGACCGCGCCACCACCGGCGCCGGGTTGGGGGTGGCCGCATGACCTCCCGAATCCCGCCCCTCGGCGACCGGCAGGGACTGTGGCAGGCCGTCCTCGCCGCCGCCGCGGGCCGCTGCCAGTGCCGCGGCACCTGCGGCAAGAACCACGACAAGGACGGCGGCGGGCGGTGCCCCGCCGTCCACGGCGGCTACGGCCACCGTCACGGCACCGGCCCCGTGCATCTGATCGCCGCACCCGCCGACCCGAACGGCCTGCTCCTGCCCGCGCACCAGGCCGCCGCCCTACCCAAGACCGCGCTCACGGCCTGGTGCCCGGCCTGCCACGACGCCACCCGCCGCGCCGCCGCCAAGGCCCGCCAGGCCGCCACCCCGGCCGCCGAGCCGGACGGCCTGTTCGACCTCTGATCCGTCGGGAGAACCCTGTGCCCATCAAGCTCGTGACCTGCTACGTCGCCGTCTGCGACGTGTGCGGCACCGCCTACGGCTCCGACCGCGACGACGAGTGCGTGGTCCACGCCACCACCCGCGAGGCCGCCGCCGACCTCGTCCGCGCCAACCCCGAGTGGCTGGTCACCACCGACGGCCGCGTCATCTGCCTCATCGGCGACCCGCACCACCAGGCCGCCCTCGACGCCCTGATGCCGCCCTCCCCGGCCGCCGTCTGCGACGGACAGCTCCCGCTCGACCTCTGACCCGCCCCCTCTCTTCGGGCGGTCCGCGCCCGAAGGCCCGCCCCGGGGCCCGGGCCGCCCGCTCCTCACGAAAGGAGCCCGCGTTGAGCACCGAATACGCACCGAACGTGATCCCGTTCCGCCCCGAGCCCGCCGAGGTCAAGACCGCCGAACAGGCCGTCATCGGCGCAGCCCTGCTCGACCCCGCCCAGATCCCGGCGCTGGCCGCCCAGCTCGGCGACCCGAGCGCGTTCCACCACCCCGCGCACGAGACGATCTGGCGCACCATCACCCGCATGGCCGGCGGTGAGCGGCCGGTCGATCCGCTGTTGCTGACCGGTGTCCTGCGTGACCAGGGCGACCTGGGCCGGGTCGGCGGGCCCGGCTACCTGCACGCCTGCATCGAGGCGACCCCGACCGCGGCGAACGGTGACTACTACGCCGAGATCGTGCGCGTCGCCGCCGAGCGGCGCCGCATCAACACCGCCACCAGTCGTCTGGCCCACATGGCCGGCGACGGCCAGACCGGCCTGGACGCGGTCCGCACGGCCGCCCTGGCCGCGCTCGCGGACCTCGCGGCCGGGGACACCTGGCTCGACCCCGTCCCCCTCGGCTCCCACACCGGCCTGCCGACCTTCCCGGTCAAGGCCCTGCCCGGTTGGGTCGGTGCCTACGTCGACGCGGTCGCCGAGTTCACCCAGACCCCGCCCGACGCCGCTGCCACCATGGCCCTCGCCGCCCTGTCCACCGCCGCCGGCGGCCGGGTCGGAGTGGAGATCCGGCCCGGCTGGCGCGAGCAGTCCAACCTCTACCTCACCTGCGCGATGCCCCCCGCCAGCCGCAAGTCCGACGTGTTCGCGTTCACCATGGGCCCGGTCTACAAGGTCGAGGCCGAACTCCAGGCCGGCGCCCGGGCGGCGATCATCGAAGCCGAGACCGCCAAGGACACCGCCCTGGCCGAGGTCGAGGCCCTGATGGCCAAGGCCCGCAAGAACCCCGACACCGACCGCGCCCATCTCGTCGCGGAGATCTCCGCCGCCAAGATGCTCGCCGAAGAGATCGTGGTCCCGCCGAGCCCGCGGCTGACCCTGTCCGGGGACATCACCCCCGAGACCGTCACCCACCACCTCGGCGTCCACCGCTGCCTGGCCGCGCTCTCCCCCGAGGGCGACCTGTTCGACAGCATCGTCGGCCGCTACAGCAGCAAGCCCAACCTCGGCGTGTTCCTCCAGGCCCACAAGGGCGAGCGCCTCCAGGCCGACCGCATCACCCGCGAACAGCCCACCGTCGACAAGCCCGCCCTCACCATCGGCGTCACCCCGCAACCCGCCGTCCTCCAGGAACTCGGCGCCGCCCCCGGCGCCCGCGACCGCGGTCTGCTCGCCCGCTTCCTCTACTCCCTGCCCCCGTCCAACCTCGGCTACCGCAAGACCCGCACTGACCCGATCCCCGACGCCGTGGCGAAGGCCTACGACCGCAACCTCACCCGCCTGCTCCACGCCATGACCGACCTCACCGACCCCGTGATCGTCGCCATGGACCAGGCCGCCGACCTCGCCATCGAGAAGCTCCAGGAGCGCGTCGAGATCCAGCTCCGCCCCGACCAGCCCCTCGCCCACATCAAGGACTGGGCCGGCAAGCTCGTCGGCCACATCGCCCGCATCGCCGTCCTCCTCCACCTCGCCGACCACATCGCCTCCGACAAGGACCCCGGCACCTGGCGCACCGCCCTCGAAGCCGCCACCGTCGACCGCGCCGCCGAGATCGCCGACTACTACACCGCCCACACCCTCGCCGTCTTCGACCTCATCGCCGCCGACCCCGCCACCGAGGACGCCCACACCCTCCTCCAGTGGCTCCAGCGACCCAAGAAGGACGGCACCCACCGCACCCACATCAAGGCCCACGACGTCGTCGCCAGCAGCCGCCGCTTCAAGAAGGTCGCCGACGTCGAACCCGCCCTGACCCTCCTCGAACAGCACGGCTGGCTCCGCAGCGACCAGCCCTCCGCCAGTGGCCAGCGCGGCCGCCCGCAAGCCACCACCTACCGTGTCCACCCTGCCGTGAGCACCCCCACGGACGCAGACGCGACCGCGTAACCGTCAGGGAAGTCAGGGCAAACCCCTGACCAGCAAAAAGGCCGCCAGACAGGCAGTCAGGGGCCGTCAGGGTTGCCAGGGATGAACCGAGATTCCCTGACAGCCCTGACAACCCCTGACGCCATGCAAGGAGACAAAGCAGCAGGTCAGTGAGTTCTCCTGACATCCCTGACACTTTCCGACCCCAACCCCCGCCCACGCACAGGACCCGTCACTTACCGCAGTCACCCCCTGCCCCTGTCTCACCGCCCCTGTGCGGCGCATTCCTCTCACAACTCGCCGTTGGAGGCGCCACCGTGGCTGCGCAGGACCAGAAGCTGAAGCTCGCCGCCGTGCTCGAAGAGCTGGACATGTCCCGCTCCGCCTTCTACCGGATGGTCGCTCGGGGAGCGGCACCGAAACTCCTGAAGCTCCCCAACGGCCAGATCCGCGTCCGCCGGTCGGACCTCGACGCCTGGTGGGCCGCGCAGGAGCAGTCCTCCGCCGCCTGACCGACCGCCATCACGTCCGGGCCCCGGCCACCGCCGGGGCCCATCACCGGGAGATCACGTGCTCACGTTCGATGTGCAGATCTACAAGCTCCGCGATCTCAAGCGGGGACGGAAGCCTCACCAGTTGCGGTGGCGGGTCGGTAAGAGTCCACACTCTCGCACTTTCGCCACGAAGACCCTCGCGGACGGCCGCCGCGCCAAGCTGCTGACCGCGATCAACAACGGCGAGCAGTTCGACACCGACACGGGTTTGCCAGCCTCGGAGCTGAGGGCGCTGATGCGGCAGCAGGCTCAGGTGTCGTGGTTCGAGCATGCGAAGAAGTACGCCGAGGTCATGTGGCCGGACTTGTCCGGGAAGGAACGCTCCGCACTGGCGGACGGACTCGCCACCATCACCCCGGCGCTCGTCACCGATCACCGTGGCTCTCCACCCGCGCCCGTACTGCGGACGGCCCTCTCGTGTTGGGCGTTCAACTTCTCCAAGCACCAGGGAGAGACCCCGGCGAAGTTCGCGGAGGCGCTCGGCTGGCTCGCCCAAAAGTCGGTGCCCGTCTCACAGTTGGAGGACTCAGACACCCTCCGGCAGGCTCTGACGGCCATCACCTTGAAGCTGGATGGGAAGCGCGCGGCGGACAACACCATCAACCGCAAGTACTCCACCCTCAGCGGTGCGATCGGGTACGCGATCGAGCGAAAGCTCCTCACGGCCAACCCGCTGAAGTCCGTGAAGTGGGACCCGCCGGAGACGGACGATGAGATCGACTTCCGGTTCGTTCCGGGCCCACGGCAAGCGCGGGAACTGATCGAGGCGGTCCGGACGCTTGGTCGACGCGGGCGCCATCTGGCCACGTACTACGGCTGCATCAACTGGGCCGCCACCCGCCCGGCGGAGGTCACCAACCTCCGGCTGGCGGACTGCACGCTCCCGAAGACGGGGTGGGGCCTCATCGTGGCGCCCGGCAGCTCGCCCCGGGTCGGGTCACGGTGGACCGACGACGGGCAGTCGCATGAGGAGCGCGGCCTGAAGCACCGCGCCCGCACGGCGACCCGGGATGTCCCGATCCCGCCGGTGTTCGTCCGGATGCTGCGCGAGCACGTGGACGAGTTCGGACTGGGCCTTGACGGGCGCCTGTTCCAGGCGGCCAGGGGCGGGCTGCTCAGCACGAAGGAGACCTCAGAAGTCTGGAAGAAGGCCCGGGAGTTGGCGCTCACCCCCGAACAGGTGAAGACCCCGTTCGCCGACGTCCCGTACGACCTGCGGGCCACCTGCGTGTCCGGGTGGCTCGCGGCCGGCGTCGACCCGGCTGAGGTCGCCCACCGCGCCGGCCACAGCATCACGGTGCTCTTCAAGTTCTACGCCAAGGTGCTCGACGGCCGGAAGGACCGCTCGAACGCCCTGATCGAGCAGTTCTTGGACCAGGAATACGGCGAGGAGTAGGCGCCGATCCGTTCCACGGATGTTCCACACACACTGGAAACCACCGGGACTCGGGTGGGACAACCCCGGGACGGAATGGAGAAGGGCGGGTATCGGCTGCTAGCCAATACCCGCCCTGAGCAGGTGGTTCTCCTACCGGCGGAGAGCGTGGGATTCGAACCCACGGTACGGGGTCACCGCACGACAGTTTTCAAGACTGTTCCCTTAGGCCGCTCGGGCAGCTCTCCAGGCGGAGGTCAGCCTAACGGGTCCGGCGGGGTTCGGCGCACACGATTCCGTGCGGCCGGCGGTCACGGCTGGTCGCCCTCGCGCTGGCCGAGGGTGACCTTGGTGTTGAGGGTCTGGCCGTTGCGGGTGTACTCGACGTCGACGGTCTCGCCGGGCTTGTGCGTCCAGATCCGGCTGACCAGGGCGGGGCCGTTGTCGATCGGGACGCCGCCGAGCTTGGTGATGACGTCGCCCGGCTTGAGGCCGGCCTTGTCGGCCGCGCCGCCGGGGGTGACGGCGGGCTGGCCCTGGATGTCCTTGGTCTGGATCTGCGCGCCGTCGCCCTTGTAGTCGTCGTTGCGCAGCACGTCGAGCTTGGCGTAGACCGGCTTGCCGGTCTTGATCAGGGTGTCGGCGACCCACTTGGCCTGGTTGATCGGGATGGCGAAGCCCAGGCCGATGCTGCCGGCCCGGCCGTTGGCGGAGGCGTTGGACTGGATCGCCGAGTTGATGCCGATCACCGCGCCGCCCGAATCGAGCAGCGGGCCACCGGAGTTGCCGGGGTTGATCGAGGCGTCGGTCTGGAGGGCGTTCATGTACGAGGCCTGCGAGCCGGTCTCGTCGCCGGAGGCCACCGGACGGTCCTTGGCGCTGATGATGCCGCTGGTGACGGTGGACTCCAGGCCGTACGGCGCACCGATCGCGACGGTGGCGTCGCCGACGTTGACCTTGTCGGAGTCGGCCAGCGGCAGCGGGGTCAGCTTGCTCTTGGGCGGGTTGTCGATCTTGATCACGGCGACGTCGTAGCCCTCGGCGTGACCCAGCACCGAGGCGTTGTAGGAGCTGCCGTCGGCGAACTTGACGGTCAGTTTGCCGCCGCTGAGGGTCGGCGCGACCACGTGGTTGTTGGTGAGGATGTGACCCTCGGTGTCGAAGACGAAGCCGGTGCCGGTGCCCGACTCGCCGTTGCCCTGCGCCTTGATGGTGACGACGCTGGGCAGCGCCTTCTGCGCGATGGCGGCGATCGAGCCGGGGGCCGGCTCGTTCTTCTGGGTGTCGCTGGCCTGGACGGTGGTGCTGCGGTGGTCGTCCGCGGCGGTGTTGCGGTCGGCGCGGTCGGCGACGCTCACGCCGAGCGCGCCGCCGGCCACACCGGCGACCAGGGCGACGGCCGCGATCAGGCCGACCAGACGGCTGCCCTTCTTGCGCGGACCGCCGGGGCCGCCCGGAGCACCGGGGTAGCCGAGCGGACCCGCCGGCGCGCCGGGGTAGCCCGCGCCGCCGGCGGTGGAGTCGTGGGTCGGGCCCCAGCCGCCGAGCGGCTGGCCGGCACCGAAGGGGTGGTGGCCGTGCGCGGCGGGACCGCCGGGAGCGACCGGGGCCGCACCGTACCCCTCGTGCGCGGCGGCGCCGTACCCCTCGTGCGCACCGGCGGCGGGGACGCCGTGGGTCGGGGTGGCGTACGGGTTGGCGGCCGGCGGCAGGGCCGGTGCCGCGGGCGCGACGGGGGCCGCCGGGGCCTGCGGGGCGGGCGGCAGCACCGGCGGCGGCGCGTCGATGTAGCCGGTGGCCGGGTCGACGGCCGGTTCCTCGGCGGCGGGCGCCACGGGGGCCTCCGGCGCGGGGACCTTGGTGAAGGCGACGGTGGGCTTGTGCCCGCCCTCCACCGGTACGGCGTCGACGGGCGCGGCCTCGACGGGCGCGACGGCCTCCGCGGCCTCCGGCTCGGGCACCCGCCGGAAGGCCATCGTCGGGTTGTGCCCGCCCTGAGCGGGGCCTTCGGAAACGGCCTCGGCCGCCCCCTGGCCGGCGGGCTGCTCCCCCTGCGGCCCGGTGGGCCCAACCTCGCGCTCAGTGCTCACGGACGACCTCCATAGCTGACAGAACCAAGGACCATAGTTTTTCGCACAGTCGATTCGATTGCCGTAAGGACCCCTCTGAAGAACTCATAAGAATCCTTAGCCGGTGCCGACGGCCGGGGCTCCCCTCCCCCGCCGGACGTCCCGCGATGCGGACCCCACGTCCTTCGGCCTTGGGCGTTCGCCCCCGTCCCGGTTAGCCTGTCGCTCCAAACTGACACGCGGGAGCTTGGACCCACCAGGCTGAGAGTGCGCATGTCGACCGTACGCCACCGGAGTGACGGACGTTCGAGGGGGCGCTGACCGCCGGAACCTGTCCGGGTAATGCCGGCGTAGGGAGTATCGGCCATGCCGCCTGCTTCGCCATCCTCTTCTTCGGGCGCACCCGCGTCCAAGGGTTTCCCCGATCCCGCGTCCGAGGGTCTCCCCGGTCCGGCGGCCGCCGCCGTCCTGGAGCGCCCCGCGCAGCACGTCGAGGCACCGCTGGTCCTGGACACCGAGCCGCCGCGCACGCTGCGCTTCCGGGACCACTTCGCGCTCTGGATGAACCTGGGCGTCAGCCTGATCGGCTTCACCACCGCCGCCACCGTGCTCGGCGCCCCCGGCAGCGAGCTGTCGCTGGCCGCCGCGGTGACGGCGATCGTGGTCGGTACGGCGGTCGGCACCGCGATGCTCGGCGTGGCCGCGCTGATCGGCGCCCGCACCGGCGCCCCCGCGATGGCGAACCTGCGCGGGCTGTTCGGCACCCGGCTGTCGTACCTGCCGACGGTGCTGAACATCGTGCAGTGCGTCGGCTGGGGCGTGTTCGAGCTGCTGACCATCTCGGCGGGCGCGCAGACCGTCGCGCACACCACCGGCTACCGCTGGCTGTTCGTCCTGCTCGCGGGCGCGCTGACCACCGCGCTGACGATCTGGCCGCTGGGCTCGATCGCGGTGCTGCGCCGCTTCGTGGCCGGGGCGGTCGCGGTGGCGATGGTGTACCTCACCGTCCAGCTGGGCCGCCAGGGCGTGCCGGACCCGGGCGCCGGCAACTGGCACGGCTTCCTGGGCGCCACCGACGCGATGATCGCGATGTCGGTCTCCTTCGTCCCGCTGGCCGCCGACTACACCCGGCACTCGCGCACCCCGCGCTCGGCGTTCTGGGGCAGCTTCTCCGGCTACACCATCGCCCAGGTCTGGTGCTACGTGCTCGGCCTGATGGCGCTGCTCCAGTCGGACGGCGACCCGAACCGGATCTTCGACTCCTTCCTCGGGGTCTGGGCCGGCTGGCTGTTCCTGCTGGTGCTGGTGCTGCGCGAGACGGACCAGTCCTTCGCCAACGTGTACTCGACCGCGATGTCGGTGCAGAACCTGCTGCCGAGGGCGGACCGCCGGGTGCTCTCCGGCGCGATCGGCGTGCTGACCACCGTGCTGGCGCTGCGGATCGACCAGTTCACCGACACCTACAGCAACTTCCTCGGCCTGATCGGCTCGGTGTTCGTTCCGCTGCTGGCCGTGCTGGCGGTGGACTACTTCTTCGGCGCCGGACGCCACGGCTGGAACCTCTCCGCCGACGCGCCGTCCCGCTGGCTGATGCTGCTGCCGTGGACGCTGGGCTTCGCGGTCTACCAGCTCATCGCGCCGACCGGGGTGGCCGACTGGTGGACGGACTTCTGGACCTCCGCCCGGGAGGCACTGCACTTCACCCCGCAGGAGTGGACCTCGGCCTCGCTGTTCGCCTTCCTGGTGCCGGCCCTGGCCACCTGGGCGCTCACCCCGCTCACCCGCCGCGCCGCGCGCTGACGCCGGGGGCTGCCACCGGCGGCGCTCACCGGGGTCTGCCGGGCCCCCCGGGAGCGGCCACGACCGCCGGGGCCGGCAGCGCCACCACCGCCCGAAGACGGCCCCACAGGTTGGGGCCGTCTTGGTCTGCGCGTCACTTCCGCCGCCTATCGTTGGCCCTGTGACCAGCCCAGACCTGTCCTCGACGGCGGCGCGCACCGTGCCGCCCGTCCAGGTGATCGCCCACCGCGGTTCCTCCCACGCGCTGCCCGAGCACACCCTCGCGGCCTACCGGCGCGCGCTCGACGAAGGCGCGGACGCGCTGGAGTGCGACGTCCGGGTCACCGCCGACGGCGCGCTGGTCTGCGTGCACGACCGCCGGATCGGCCGGGTCTCCAACGGCCGGGGCACCGTTTCGGCCATGACCCTCGCCGAGCTGGAGGCGTACGACTTCGGCGCCTGGAAGACCGGCCGCCCCAGCACCGACCCCGAGCTGCGCGGGGTGCTGCGGCTGGAGCGCCTGCTGGAGCTGGTGGTGGAGTGCGGCCGCCCGGTGGACCTGGCGATCGAGACCAAGCACCCGGTGCGCTTCCGCGGCCGGGTGGAGGCCGAGCTGCTGCGGACGCTGGAGCGGTTCAAGATCGGCGCGACCCCGGAGGGCGACCGCCCGTCCGCCCGGATCATGAGCTTCTCCTCGGTCGCGCTGAACCGGGTGGCCGCCACCGCGCCCGGGTTCCGGCGGGTCTTCCTGTTCGAGCGGACGCTGCCGCTGCTCGGCCGGCTGCGCGCGGACTCGCCGCTGCCGGGCGGGGCCCGGATCGCCGGCCCCGGCATCGAGCTGGTCCGGGCCCGCCCGCAGCTGGTGACCCGGCTGCGCGAACTCGGGCACGAGGTGCACGTGTGGACGGTGGACGAGCCGGCCGACGTCGAGCTCTGCCTGGAGCTGGGGGTGTCCGCGATCATCACCAACCGGCCCGCGGAGGTGCTGGCGCAGCTCGGCCGGTGAGCGGGCGCAGGCACCGTACCCACGGCCGTACCCGGCATCACGCCCGGCGCCACACCGCAGCAGACTGATCGCTCTGGTCAGCAGTCAAACCTTCCTCGCACGAAATTGCCGGAATTCTTGCGCGCGAGCGACAGAGGGTGAGCACGGAATGACCTGATGTCCACCTTCGGTCGCTTCGCTCGAAATGGGCTCGCGGGATCGTCCGGTGCTCGTTTCCGACGCATTACCAAGGGGCATCTCTCCCTCGGCATACGCTGAAGGAGGTCCGGGGGTGGCGTTGATGGTGGCGCGTGAAGTGCCGACTTCATCGACCATGGCAGTGCCGCACGGCCCAGCGAGTGTCGGGGTCGCACGGCGCCGACTGCGTCGAGATCTGGGTGACCGGCAGATACCGGAACCGGTCATCGATGATGCTGTTCTGATCCTTTCCGAGCTGTTGAGCAATGCCTGTCGGTACGCCCGTCCGCTCGGCCCGCTGCCGGCCCTGGGCCGCAGCGCCAAGGCCGAGGTGCTCGGGCAGGTGCTGGTCGGCGTCCCGTCCGGGGCGCACGCCGCACCGGGCGGCCGGGAGCCCGCCGAGGGCCCGGCCGAGCCGGCCGGCGGGGTGCTGGTCCGCTGGCAGATCCACGCCGACGGAGTGCTCACCCTGGAGGTCACCGACGGCGGGGCGGCCACCCGGCCGCTGCCCGCGAGCCCGTCGCTGACCTCGCGCGGCGGCCGGGGCCTGAGCATCGTCGACCAGCTGGCCGGCGACTGGGGCGTGCGCGACGCGCCCGGCGAGGTCACGGTCTGGGCGGCGCTGCCCGCCAGAGCCCGGCACGCCCGGCGCACCGGAGGCGATGCCCGTAGCGCGTGAGCCGGGCCCGGGGAATGTGTCGTTAGGCTTCCCGGAACACAGGACCACCGTTCCCGGGAGAGCCGCACCATGGGCAAGAAGGCCGCCAAGAAGGCGCCGCAGCGCCAGTCCACCACCGCCGTCACGGGCGAGATCCCCGTGGTCGGGGCCCGGGAGGACTGCCCCTGCGGCTCGGGCCGCCGGTACAAGGCGTGTCACGGCCGGGAGGCCTCCCACGCGGTGCAGGAGCTGGTGCAGCGCCCGTTCGAGGGCCTGCCCGGCGAGGCCGACTGGGTGGCGCTGCGCGAGCTGGTGCCCGCCGCCACGGTGCCGCTGAAGCTGGCCGCCGGGGTGGCCGAGGGCGCGAGCGGCGACGTCCCGTCGGTGACGCTGGCCACCGTGCTGCCGCTGGCCTGGCCGGCCCTGCGCCGCCAGGACGGCTCGGTGCTGCTCGGCCTCCAGACCCAGTCCGCCTCCGGCGACCTCAGCCGCGACCTCGCGGACGCCCTGGAGCTGGCCCTGGCCACCGAGCCCGGCAGCCCGGTGCCGGCCCGCCGGACCGTCCCCGGCGGCCGCCGCCTCCAGGACCTGCTGGACACCACCGCCGGGTTCGAGCCCGTGGTGCACACCGGATTCGAGTTCTGGCTGGAGGACGCCGAGTCCGCCACCGGTGAGGTCGCCGCCTCCCTGGAGCGCGCCAACGCCTCGGCCATCCCGACCGAGAAGCTCGCCGGCGTCGACGCCGCCTACTGGTGCGGCACCCCGGACAAGAACCACCTGCGCTGGGTGATGACCGTGCCGGAGGAGCAGCTGCTGGACGCGCTGGCCCGGCTGAACGCGGCCGGCGAGGCCTCGCTCGGCCAGGACACCCGCCTGGTCGGCTCCTTCCGCGCGCACGGCCTGACCGTCCCGGTGTGGGACCTCCCGCTCACGATGACCGCCGCCGACTGCGAGAAGCCGGCCGCCGAGTTCGCCGAGCGGCTCGTCGCCGTACTCGCCGACGGAACCCCGCTGACCGCCGAGGAGCGGCGCTCCCGCGCGAACCTGGTGAACCGTCAGGTCACCCTGAACTAAAGCGCGCAGGATCCGCGTGATACGCGTCACATTGTCGCGCTGAACGCGCAATTTCCGGGCGTGGAGGGCGTCTTGGAAATTGGCGCGGGCGCGGATCCTTGTTACTGTCTAAAGAGTCCGGCCGCTGGTGCATCCCCCGTCGCCAGCGGCCGGATCTTTTGTTTTCCGTAACACCCCGGTGGACGGCCCCGATGCAGACCCGGTTCCGGTGATCCTCAGTAGGCCGAACGTCCGTGGTTCAACCGGACCGTCGCCTCCACCAACTCCCCCAGCAGCGGCCCGACCTGCGGCAGCCAGACCCCGCCGCCGGCGCCCGGCCGCGGGGCCAGCACCCAGCGCACCGGCCCGGCCGCGCCGCCGGGCGGCAGCGACAGGAAGCCGCCGGGCCCGTGGTAGCGCAACGACCCGGGTACCCAGGGGAGTTGGGCGAGCATCTCACCGAGCACGTCCAGTGAGTACGGGGCCACCAGCAGTGCGTAGCGGCCCGGCATCGCCAGCACGGGACCGAGCGGCAGCCGCAGCGCGCCCAGGTAGACCAGCGCCCGCGCACCGGCCGCCGCGGGCAGGCTGACCGCCGAGACCGTGGGGCCGGTGGCGACGATCACCGGTGCGTCCGGGCTCTTCCGCTCCCACCACCAGCGCACCATCCGGGCGTCCGTGGTGGCGGCCAGCAGCGAGGGGTCGTGCGGGTGGGCGCCGGGGACGGTGCAGTCCGGGTCGCCGCAGGAGCAGCAGCCCTCGCGCAGCACGGCGCCCGGCACCACGGGCCAGCGGTGGTCGACGGCGGCCGTCAGGGCCGCGGTCAGCCGGGCGGCGCGTTTCTCCGACCGGTCCTTCGGGTTCTCACGCATGGCGCTCGTTCCTTTCCCTGACCGCTCGCTTCGCTCCGCCCCGTCGGCGTCCGTCGGGATCCTCCGCGCGGGCCCGCCGCGGCGCGGGCCCCGGGCGGCGCGGGGCGGGGCGGGGCGGCTGGGCGGACGGCGCGGCTACGACGTGGAACAGGTGTGGAGCACGACATGAAGGGCCGCGCACCGGCACAGCCCTTGGAACGAGAATCCCGTACGCGACCGGATGGACGCCGCCCGGGCGCGCTTGGTTCCACCGTACGAGTGAGAGAGTTCCGGCCGGCCCGGCTCGCGGGCGGCACGGACATACGATCCGGACGGCCGCCCGGGCCGTCCTCCCCGTTCTGCCCGCTCGCGGTCCGCTCCATGCCTCCGGGCCCGTGCGGCGCGCGCACGACCCCCTCGCGCCCCCGGCCGGGTCACGCTGGACGCGGAACCGGGCACCGGCCTCGTCCTGGATCTGGACATGCCCCGAATGGCCTGTGTAGAAGTGGTGGCATTGCTGTCGATCAATGACGAGTAGTAGCGAATCGAGGCGAAACACGCCCTTTGGCCGTGCTCGCTCCACATCGGCCTATCTGGGGGTCTCGCATGGCACGTAGCACCGCGTCAGGAGTGGCGGCATGAACGAGTCCCACCCGTCGACGGCCCTCCCCTCGACGACGACCGCCGAACCGGGCGAGCCCGGCTGCGCAGGCGGGCTCACCGTCCTCGATCCGCCGGGACGGACCGGCCCCGCCGACGCCCAGGACGGCACGACGGACGACGGCTCGGCGGGCGACCGCACGGCGCAGTCCGCCGCGGTGCAGGACCGTTTGGCCGGACGTCTGTCCGATATCACCAGCCTGCACGAGCACACCGAGCGGCTCGCCAGGACCCGCGGTCTGGCCGCCACCCTGGACACCGTCCTCGCCTCCGGCGCGGCCCTGCTCGGCGCCCGCCGCGGCATGCTGGTCACCAGGCTGCCCGGCGGCGGCCCCGGCCAGCCGGTCGGCCACGGCCTCGACCGCGCCAGCCTCGGCGCCCTGGAGACCGTCCCGACCGAGCAGAGTCTGCTGGCCCGGCTGCTGCGCGAACGGGACCGGCCCGCCCAGCTGCACTCCCGCGACCTCGCCGAGGACCCGGCCATCGGCGCCCGGCTGCGCGAACTCGCCGTCCACCTCGGCTTCGGCGGCGCCTTCGGCCTGCCGCTCGCCACCCCAGAGGACGGCCCGCTGGCCGCCGCCCTCTGGTTCTACGACGAGCCCGCCGAGCCGACCGAGTGCCAGCGCGAACTCGCCCGCCACTACTGCGAGATCGCCTCCCCGCTGCTCGCCAAGCAACTGGAGGCGGACCGGATCTCGCGCACCACCGAGGCGCTGCGCCGCGGCCTGCTGCCGGACCGGCTCCCCCAGGCGGCCGGGCTGCGGCTGGCCGCCCGGATCGTCCCGGCCGGGCTGGACCGCTCCAGCGGCAGCGACTGGTACGACGCGATCCCGCTGCCGGACGGCACCATCGGCCTCACCGTCGGCTCCGTCTCCGGCGACGGCCCCGGCGCGGGCCCCGGCTCCGCCCCCGGCGCGGCCGCCGCGATGGGCCGGATCAGGGCCGCGCTACGGGCGTACGCGGTGCTGGAGGGCGAGGACCCGGTCTCCGTCCTGGGCGACCTGGAGCTGCTGCTCAAGACCACCGAGCCGACCCGCACCGCCACCGCCGTCTACGCCTGGGTGGAGCCCGAGGAGCGCCGGATCACCCTGGCCGGCGCCGGGCACTGCCCGCCGGTCCTGGTCGGCCGGCACGGCGCCGAGTTCGTGGAGACCTCGCTCTCCGCCCCGCTCGGCATGCTGACCTGCTGGGAGGCCCCCGGGGTGGACTTCACCGCCGAGCGCGGCGACACCCTGCTGCTCTACACGGAGGGGCTGGCCCGTCGCTGCGGCCCGACCCTGCACGCCGGGCAGGCCAACCTGCGCCGGGCCGCCGCCGACGCCCCGCGCGACGTGCGGATCGACCCGGACCGGCTCTGCGCCCACCTGCTGGCCGTCTGCCCGGCCCCGGAGGCCGTCGGCGCGGACACCGACGACCTGATGCTGCTGGCGGCCCGCTTCGACTGAGCCCGGGCCGGGCTCCGGCCGGCCGGAGCCCGCTCCGGGGCGTCCCGCGGGCCGCTCCGACCGGGCCCGAACAGACGAGCGGCCGGGCGTCCGTACCATGGACGCACGGCCGCCCGCGCGTGTCGCGATCCGACACCTCCCCCGAGGGGCGGCGGTACCACCCCCAAGGAGGCGTTGCACGTGACCGAGGACCGTACCCCCGCGGTGGCCGAGAACCCCGAGGCCGAGGGCGGCGAGGAGGCCGAGCAGCCCAAGGGCCGCAAGAACGGCCTCTACGGCGAGATCTCCGACGCGCTGGCCGACTCGATGAAGTCCGGCTGGGCCGACACCGAGCTGCACGGCCTCGCCCCGGTCGCCCAGGCCCCGTACGCGGTCGAGCGCCGCGCCAAGCTGTCCGCCGCCTTCCCCGGCGAGCGTCTGGTCGTCCCGGCCGGCAACCTGCGGGTGCGCTCCAACGACTGCGACTACGCCTTCCGCGCCGCCAGCGAGTACGTCCACCTCACCGGTGACCAGACCGAGGACGCGGTGCTGGTCGGCGAGCCGACGGGCGCGGCCGGCCACGAGTTCACGCTCTACCTGCTGCCCCGCTCGAACCGCGAGGACGGCGAGTTCTGGCTGGACGGCAACGGCGAGCTGTGGGTCGGCCGCCGGCACAGCCTGAGCGAGCAGGAGCAGCTGCTCGGCCTGCCCGCCCGCGACGTCCGCAAGGCCGCCGAGGAGCTGGCCGCGAAGGCCGCGGACTCCGCCGTGCCGACCCGGATCGTCCGCGGCTACGACGCCGGCCTGGAGGACGCGCTCGCCGACGCCCTGGACGCCGACCGGGACGCCGGGCTCAAGGAGTTCCTGAGCGGCCTGCGGCTGGTCAAGGACGAGTGGGAGATCGGCGAGCTGCGCGCCGCCTGCGACGCCACCGTCAAGGGCTTCACCGACGTGGTCCGCGAGCTGGGCCAGGCCGTCAGCACCTCGGAGCGCTGGATCGAGGGCACCTTCTGGCGCCGCGCCCGGGTCGAGGGCAACGACGTCGGCTACGGCACCATCGCCGCGGCCGGCCCGCACGCCACCACCCTGCACTGGGTGCGCAACGACGGCGACGTGCGTCCCGGCGAGCTGCTGCTGCTGGACGCGGGCGTGGAGACCCACACCCTCTACACCGCCGACGTCACCCGCAGCCTGCCGATCAACGGCCGGTTCACCGAGCTCCAGCGCACGATCTACGACGCGGTGTACGAGGCCCAGGAGGCCGGCATCGCCGCGGTGAAGCCCGGCGCCCGGTTCCGCGACTTCCACGAGGCCTCGCAGCGCGTCCTCGCCGAGCGGCTGCTCGCCTGGGGCCTGCTGGACGCCTCGGTGTACGACGTCGAGAAGGTCCTGGAGCTCGGCCTCCAGCGCCGCTGGACCCTACACGGCACCGGCCACATGCTCGGCCTGGACGTCCACGACTGCGCCCACTCGCGCCGCGAGGAGCACGTCGACGCGCTGCTGGTGCCCGGCATGGTGCTGACCGTCGAGCCCGGCCTGTACTTCCAGCAGGACGACCTGACCGTGCCGGAGGAGTACCGCGGCATCGGCGTCCGGATCGAGGACGACATCCTGGTCACCGCCGACGGCAACGAGAACCTCTCGGCCGGCCTGCCCCGCCGCTCCGAGGACGTCGAGGCCTGGATGGCCTCGCTCGCCTGAGCCCCGGCAGCTGACAACGGGCGCCTGACAACCGGCAGCCGGCAACCGGCACCCGGCCGCCGGCAGCCGAGAGGGCCCGGCCTCCCGAGCAGTGGGAGGCCGGGCCCTCGGTCATCGGCGCCGGTCCGCCGCCACGTCCGTCCCACCGTGGGGTCGCGGCCGGCAGCCGGGTCCGGGATGTTCTCCGCGGCCTTCCCCGGAACGCCGAAAGGCGCCGCGACCGGGGAGAACCACAGGTCACGGCGCCTCGACGAGGGCCCGCGGCAGGCTACTTCGCGGTCACCCGCAGCGGGACGCTGCGCTCGCCGAGGACGTCGGGCACGCCCTCGGCGGGGATCAGCAGGGCCTCCGCGACCACCGGCATCACCCCGGCGCCGTCCTCCTTGGTCAGCTTCATCCGGTACTTCAGCGTCACGCTCTGCCCGGCGGGCAGCGCGAAGCTCCCTTCGACGTCCGGCTTGCCCACGGCACGCCGGTTGAGGTCCACCGGGGTCCAGGCCGTGCCGTCCTGGCGCTCCAGGGTGCCGCGCACGGTCGGCTGGCCGCCCGCGTACGACTCGGCGACCACGACCGGGGTCACCTGGGGATAGTTGGTCCTGCCGGTGTTCCTGAAGGTGACCGAGAAGGTCGTCGGGGTTCCGTCGTTCGGCACCTGCTGGCCCGTGACGAGGCCGTCCACGGTGACGGTGACGGCGTTCGCGTTCGCCTGTGCCGACGTGGGCGGCTGGTGGCCGCTGACGTCCAGGGTGTCCAGGATCGAGACCAGGGCGGGCTGGTACTCGGCCTTCAGCCCGTTCGCCACGACGTACACCTGGTCCGACTTCAGCCCCCACATCTGGGCCGTGAAGGTGTCGCCGGGCCGGCAGGTCACCTGCCACTGCGTCTTGTCGATCGTCTTCCCGGCCACGATGTCCTTGGTCAGCACCGGGGCGCCGACCGAGGAGTAGCCGCCGGCGGGAGTGTACGGGCGCCCCCACACCGGGCAGTTCGGCTGGTGGCCCCAGCCCGATTCGGAGCCCAGGTCGGCCATCGTGGGCCAGGCACCGCCCTCGGTCTCCTCCGCGCTGTTGTAGGCCACGACCAGCACGCCGTACGGCTCGCACTTCGACTGCGACCAGTTCTGCTGCGGGTCCGCCGGCGCGCCGGGGCTCAGCACGCAGACCCGGTCGGCCGCGACCGGCGCGGCCCTCCAGCCCGCCGGGACCCTGAACTTGACGCCCCGGAGGGTGTACGAGCTCGCCGCACCGGTCACCGGAGGGCCGGTGGTCCTGGGGGCGGAGGGCGAGGAGCCCTCCGCGAGCGGGACCCCGGTCGGCGGGTTATCGGCGAGCGGGGCCCCGGTGACGGGCTCGCCGCCGGGGGTGCCCGGGTCGGTGGGGGTGGCCGTCGGGCTGGGCGTGCCGGTCGGCTCGGGAGCCGGGCTCGGCGAGCCGGTCAGGGTGGCGGCCGGCGGCGGGACCTCGTTCCGGGCGACCGGCTCGCCGTGGAAGGTGAGCACGCCGATCGCCATCGCGGCGGCCAGGCCGAGCGGCACGGTGACCGCGTACACCGGGCGCAGCCGGCGGATCCGGCTCTTCGGCGGAGCGGCCGGGCGCAGGCTGGTCGCCGTGACCCTGGAGGCCCGGGCGGTCATCGCCTCGCGGAGCAGCCGTTCCGTGGGCGTCTCGGCCGGCCCGTCGCCGTCACCGCCGATGCGGCGGGGGAGTCTGTCGGTCATCGAACCTTCTCCAGGTGCTTTTCCAAGGCGTCCAGAGCGCGGCTGGCGGTGGACTTCACGGCGCCCCGGGACAGCCCCAGGGTCTCGGCGATCTGCGCCTCCGACATGTCGGACCAGTAGCGCAGCACCAGCACCTCACGCTGGCGGGGAGTCAACTCCTGCAGGGCCACGAGCACCCGGCGGTGCTCGTCGTTGAGCACCGCGTGGTCCTCGGCGGACGGGGCGTCGGCCACGTGCGGCGGGACGTACTCGCGGGCGGTCTTGCGGCGGCGCAGCATCGAGCGGGCGCCGTTGACCACCGAGGTGCGCAGGTAGCCGAGCGCGTTGTCGAGGTCGTCCAGCTCCTCGCCGTGGCGCTGGTAGAGCTGGGTGAAGGCCTCCTGGACGACGTCCTCGGCCAGGTCCTGGTGGTCGACCAGCAGGACCGCCATCCGGACCAGGCCGAGCCGGTGGGCGTGGTACAGGTCGGTCAGGGTGGGCCGGTCCTCGGCGGGCCTGCGGCCGCCGCGCAGCAGCCGGAACCCGGACCGGCGCTGCTTCGCCTCCTGCTCGGTGACGACACCGGCGAGCGGCTCGCCGGCCTCCTGCGCGCCGAACAGCGCGGCGGCCATCCCCCGGACGGAGAAGCCGCGTCCCCCTGTCTGCCCGGCAGTCGGCCCGATGGCCATGGACATGTGCGATTCCGCTTTCCCCCGGGACGGTGACGGCGCACGCCGGCCCCGTCAGGTCACCTGATCAAGATCGTGATCGGGGGGATCCTCCCAGCCGCCCCCGGCCCGGTCCTCTCCGCCCCCGTACCCAAGGACGTGTGGCGGAAGTGAAGGTTGCAGGCGGGTTCGAAGAAATTTCCGAAGCGGTCGGGACGGCTACACTCACCGGCATTCCGCCACCCGTGAGCAGGGGGTTCGCATGACCGCGCAGAACGTCGAGGGCCCGGTCGGTGCCGCCCGCGCACCCGGTACGGCCGGGGGAGCCCCGGGCGCGGACGCCGGAGCCCCGGGTACGGCCGGGGGCACCGCCGGGTCGCGGCCGGTGGCCGTCGGCATCGGCCGGCGCCCCGAGCCCGTGCACGACGTCGCGGTGTACGCCTTTCCCGGCATGGCACCGTTCGAACTCGGGGTGGTGGTCGAGGTGTTCGGGCTGGCGCGGCCGGAGCTGGCCGGACTGCTGGCGACGCCCTGGTACGGGCTGAAGGTGTGCGCCGACCGGCCGGGGACGGCGCTGGAGGCGGTCGGCGGCTTCACGCTGACCGCCCGGCACGGGCTGGACGAACTCGCCGCGGCCGACACCGTGGTGGTCCCCGGGGTGCCGAACGCGTTCGGCGGCGAAGTCTCCCCCGGGCTGGTCGAGGCGCTGCGCACCGCGCACGGGCGCGGCGCCCGGATCGTGTCGATCTGCTCGGGCGCCTTCGCGCTGGCCGCCGCCGGACTGCTGGACGGCCGGGAGGCGACCACCCACTGGCGGTACGCCGAACTGCTCCAGCAGCGCCACCCCTCGGTGCTGGTCGACCCCGACGTGCTCTACGTGGACAACGGCGACGTGCTCACCAGCGCGGGCAGCGCGGCCGGCATCGACCTCTGCCTGCACCTGATCCGCCGGGACCACGGCGCCAAGGTGGCCAACACGGTGGCCCGCCGCTTCGTGGTGGCACCGCACCGGGACGGCGGGCAGGCCCAGTTCGTCGAGGCCGCGGTCCGCCCGGTCGAGGAGGAGGACGACGGGGTCGCCCGCAGCATGCGGTGGGCGCTGGACCACCTGGCGTCCCCGCTGACCATCTCGCGACTGGCCCGCGCCGCACGGATGTCGGACCGCTCGTACCTCCGGCACTTCACCGCCCGCAACGGGACCAGCCCGATGCGCTGGGTCGTCACCCAGCGCGTCGCGGCCAGTCTGCCGCTGCTGGAGTCGCCGGAGGGGACGGTCGAGGAGATCGCCGCGGCGGTCGGCTTCGAGAGCGCCGCGACTCTCCGGCACCACTTCGGCCGGGTGATGCGCACCTCCCCGACCGCCTACCGGCGCTCGTTCGGGCGCGGGGCGGCCTGAGCCGCGGGCCGCCCGGTGGGGCCTAGCGACCCTCGCGCCGGTCCGCGTTGGCGAGCATCGCGTCGTGCAGCCACTGCGCCAGGCCCGGCGCGGTCTTCTCGTAGGCCTCGGTCCAGCGCGGGTCGGAGACGTACAGCCCGGCCAGCCCGCGGTGGATGGTGTACGTGCAGTCGTAGAAGTTCCGGCAGATGTGCTGCCGGTGCTCCTCGGCGAGGTCCGTGGCCACCGTGCCGTCGGCGGGCTCGCCGGCGGCGAGCGCCTCGGCCAGGCGGGCGTCGAGCCCGGTCATCTCCTCCTGGATCCGCTGCCAGTCGGCCTTGGAGTAGCCGCCGGTCCTGCGCTGCGACTCGGCCCAGGCGGCGGTGTCGCCCCAGCGCTGCTCGGCCTCCTGCTCCCAGTCCTCCTGGTAGCCCTCGCCGAAGATCTCGAACTTCTCCTCCGGGGTCAGCTGAATGCCCATTCTCCGTGCCTCCATGGCGTGTTCGACGGCTACGGCGAGCTCCTGGAGGTGACCGATCCGGTCGGTGAGCAGCCGGTGCTGCCGCCGGAGGTGCTCGGTCGGGCTGACCGATTCGTCGTCCAGGATCGCCGCGATCTCCTCCAGGGGGAACCCGAGTTCTCGGTAGAAGAGGATCTGCTGCAACCGGTCGAGGTCGGCGTCCACGTACCGGCGGTAGCCGGACCGGGTACGGCCGGCGGGGGACAGCAGGCCGATCTCGTCGTAGTGGTGCAGGGTGCGGACGGTCACCTTGGCGGTCTTCGCCACGGCGCCGACCGAGTAGCCCTCACTGGTCATCGGAGTTCCTCCCTGGTGCTGACCACCACCCTCGGCTCTCACGTCGCGTGAGGGTCAAGCCGTACCCGGAGCGGCCGGCGAGGGCGCGGGGCGGGGCGGGGCAGGACGGCGGTGGGGCGGGGCGGCGGTGGGGCGGGGCGGCGGTGGGGCGCGGGTGCCGGGCGCGGGTGCGCCCCCCTGTTCAGGCCCCGGCGCCCACCGGCTCCCGTTCGCGCCGCCGGCCGCCCCGGCGCCCGGCACCCCCGCCGTCGCCCGGTCCGCCCCGGCGGCGGGAGCGCTGGGTGGGCCAGAACAGCACGTACGCGGCGGAGACCACCACGAAGGCGAGCCGGACGAGGCCGCGGGCCGAGTCGGACGGGAGGAGCAGCGTGCCGCCGTACAGCGCGGCCAGCGCGATCCAGCTCCACCACGGGACGAGCCGCTTCTGCCCGACCGCGTCCCAGAGCAGGGTGCCGAGCAGGATCGAGGCCGTGTAGTAGGTGTAGACGCTCGGGTCGAGCAGGATGCGGGCGTCCGCGCCCAGCAGCACCACGGCCGGCCAGCGGCCGCGCCAGACGGCGAAGCAGCCGAGCCCGATGCCGAGCGCGAACTGGGCCGGGCGGTCCCACCAGGGGGTGGCCGGGTCGGTGACCCCGAACCAGCGCAGCGCGGAGGCGGGCTGGTTCGGGATGGTGAACTTGGCGGCCGCCATGGTGTCCAGGTTGCCCAGGTAGAACGGCAGCCAGGCGATCGCCACCAGGGCGCAGAACCAGAGCGCGGCGCGCAGCCAGGCGGGCCGGGGCAGCGCCAGGATCAGCGGGGCGAAGGCGATCGCCCAGGGCTTGGAGTCCACGGCCAGCGCGAGGAAGACCGCGACCTGGGTGGGCTTGCCGCGGGCCAGGGCGTGCGCGGCGAGGGTGGTGAAGAACAGCGCGAGGACGTCGTCCAGGTGCGCGAAGCGGACCGAGACCTCGACCCACATCGGGATGAACGCCAGCCCGGCGATCAGCAGGCGCTGCTGGAGCCGGCGGTGGTTGATCCCGGTGCCGAGGTAGTACAGGGCGGCCGTGCGGCCGACCACGACCAGCATCACCAGGCCGAGCCCGACGCTCACCGCCTCGGCGATCAGCTCGCCGGTGTGCGGGGCGAACGGGGCGGTGAGCCGGGCCGCCGCGAGGCTGACCGGGCCGATCTGGAGCTCCGGGTGGTGGGCGTACAGCGACAGGCCGCCGTCGGACTGGCCGCTGAAGAGCAGCTGCTCGCCCTGACGCAGGTAGTGCCAGGAGAATCCGCCGCTGGGCTCGACCAGGAAGAACCAGAGCACCGTCCAGCCGGCCAGCAGGACGTGGTGCCTCCGCAGCGGGAGTCCCGCTATTCGCCCGGTCGCCGACTCGTAATCGGTGGTGGCCCGTGCCGTGCGCGCTTCCCGCACCTGTTTCTCTCCCCGCCGTTCCGCCCCCTCCGGCCGGACATCCTATGTGACGGAGGCGAACCGCCCGTGCCGCCCGCGGTTCCGTCCGGTGGACGGTGCGGGCGGCACGGGAGGTGCGCTACTGCTCAGCGCGCCTCGGTTCGGCGCGCCCCGGTTCAGCCCTGCGGACCGGCCTTGCGGCGGCGCAGCACCACGAGGGTGCCGACACCGGCCAGCAGGACGGCGCCGCCGGTGGCCGCGATCGCGGTGGTGTGGTCACCGCCACCGGTCGTGGCCAGGGCCTTGTCGCTGCCGTCGGCGGCGGCCTTGGCCTTGTCCACGGCGGCCGGGGTCAGCGGCGGCGGGGTGATGACCGGGGGCTCCACCGGGAAGTCGATCGGGCCCGCGGTGTCGCCGCTGCTCTCGGCCGGGGCCGGGGTGGTGGCGGATCCGGAGGGCTCACCGGTGGCCGGCTTCTCAGTCGGCTTCTCGGTGGGCTTCTCGGTGGGCTTCTCGGTCGGGGTCTCGGTCGGCTTGCCGGTGGGCGTCTCGGTCGGCTTCTCCGTCGGCGTCGCGGTGGAGGTGGCGGTCGCGGTGGCCGACGGGGAGCTGCTCGCGGTCGGGCTGGGCTTGCCGGTCTGGGTCGGCGTCGGGCTGGGCTTGCCGGTGTTCGTCGCGGTGGGCGTCGGGCTCGGCTTGCCGCCGTGCGCCTTGATGACGAAGCCCACGCCGCCGTCGCAGCTGAGGTGGCCGTTGTCGACCGGCTGGTGGGTGGTGTCGTCGAGCTCGGCGGCGAAGACGACCGGGACGACACCGGCCCGGCCGAGCGGGGCGCCGTCGGCGAAGGAGGCCCGGACCTTGATCGGGACGTTCTTGCCCCGGTTCACCCCGAGCAGGTCGTCGGCGACCGGGTTTCCGGCCGCGTCGAGGGTGCCGAGCATCATCAGGACGGAGTCGTTCTTCTCGCCGCTCTGGTCGGGGGCGACCACCGCGGTCTGCCACTCTCCGCCGGGCAGCCGGTACTGGACCTTGAGGTCCTTCGCCTGGAGCGAGCCCGCCTTGTTCTTGAACTTGAGCAGCGGGATGAAGACGAAGTCGTGCTTCGTCCGGTTGTCGATCTTGAACGTGAACTCGCGGGCGTCGCCGCCGGCGATGAAGGTGCCGGGCACGCCGTTCAGCGAGAGGTCGAGGCTCGCGTGCGACGCCTTGTCGGCCTGCGGCGCGACGGCGGACGGGGTGCCGGTGGTGCCGACGGCCATGGCGCCCTGGGCGCCGGCCAGCACGAGTGAGGATGCGAGCGCGGCGGCGCCGGCAAGGGCAAGACTGCGACGTATGGACAAGGGAGACCTCACGGAAGTGTCCGGGCGAGGCCCGGGCGCGAGAGGGCGGCCTCAGACGCCGCGTACCCCCCGCGAAGTTGAAAGTGCGACGGAGAGTACCGAACGATCCGACCGGTCCGGAAGGCGGGTGGCACGCTGTGGCGAGGATACCGAGAAGGCCTGTCCGAATCGTCCAACTCTGGCCGATCACAAGGCTTTTGCGTTTTACCGAAAGATGACCGGCGAGTGACGGGTACAAGCCCGTGGGGCGGTGCCGCGCGCCCCGGCGGCGCGCGGCGGATGTGCGGCGCCGGGCCTGCCGGGGGCGGCCCGCGGAGTCAGCCCGCGAAGAAGGACTCGGCCGCGACGACCGCCCGCTCGTCGTCCAGCACCTCGCCCGGGCGGGAGCCGTTGCCGAGCAGCACCCCGCCCCAGCGCATCCCCATGTACTCGGCGGTCAGCCGGAGGCTGTCGACCAGCGGTCCGGCCTTGCCGTCGGCGGCGGCGAGGGCGGTGACCCCCCAGAGCGTGCTGCCGCCCATCCGGGCGAGGAAGTCCAGCCCGGGCACCCCCATCCACCCCAGCCAGTGGTCGAGGTAGAGCTTGGCGCCGGTCGGCAGCGAGTACCAGTACAGCGGCGCGACGAAGACCAGGTCGGTGGCCGCCAGGGTGGCGTCCAGCAGTGTCCGCCCGTGGCCGACCGGTTCCGGGTAGCCGCCGTCACCGGTGTGCCGGAGGTCCCGGAAGGGCGGCAGCGGGTGGTCGTCCAGCCGCAGCCAGCGCTGCTCGGCACCGGCCGGCAGGCTCGACTCGGCGGCCAGCCGGGCGAGTCGGACCGAGTTGCCGTCGGGGCGCGCACTGGCGTCGAGGAACAGGAAACGGCGCGACACCTGGGCGTCGGTCGACTGATGATCCGTCAGAATCCCTTGGTCGTACGTACGGTGCGAGCGCAGGAGTGAGCAGCCGTCGGACGCCGGGTATTCCGCGTCGGTGCCGACAGCCGGGCGGAGTCGCTCAGGTGCCTGGCAGCCTGATGGTCGGGCAGCCGGACCGTCAGTCGGGCAGCCCGGCGCGGCGGCGGGCGACGGCGGCGACCGCCGCCCAGTCCTTGTCCCCGTCGCCGTGGGCCAGCGCGTCCAGGAAGGCGTCCCGCAGGATGCTGCCGAACGGCAGCGGGACGTTGCGCGCGGCCCCGGCCTCAAGCGCGAGGCCGACGTCCTTGAGCCCGAGCGGCAGCCGGAACCCGGCGGGCTCGTAGCGGCGCTCTGCCACCATCGAGCCGTAGCCGGTGTGGATCGGCCCCGGGAAGAGCGTGCCGGTGAGCATCTCGACCAGGTCGGTCGGCCGGACGCCGTGCGCCTCGGCCAGGCTGCACGCCTCGGCCATCGACTCGATCGCGCAGGCGATCAGGAAGTTGGTGCTGATCTTGGCCGTGTTGGCCTGCCGGGGGCTCTCGCCGAACTGCCAGGTGCGCTGGCCCATCGCGGCGAACAGCGGCGCGGCCAGGGCCAGCAGCTCGGGCGCGCCCGCGGCCAGGATGTTCAGCTGCCCCGCCGCGGCGACCGGCGGCCGGCCGAGGACGGGCGCGGCGACGTAGCCGACGCCGTGCTCGGCGTGCAGCGCCTCGGCCCGTTCGGCGAGGGCGAGCGAGACGGTGGCCATGTTGACGTGCAGGGTCGCCGTGGCACCGGCCAGCAGGCCCGGGTCGAGCAGCAGCCGCTCCACCGCCGTGTCGTTGGCCAGCATGGAGACCACCGTGTCGGCGGCGAACACCTCGGCGAGCGAGCCGGCCGCCTCGGCGCCCTGGGCCACCATGGCGGCCACCGGCTCGGGCGAGCGGTTCCAGACCCGTACGGCGTGGCCGGCCCGCAGCAGGCTGCCCGCCATGCCCTGCCCCATCGCGCCCAGCCCCACGAAGCCGATCGTCCGCCCGGTCATCCGCGTCTTCCCCTCGCCGCACCCGCTCGTGTACGGCCGACTGTACGTCAGGGGGCCGACAGGCCGGACGACAGATCCACGGAGGGCCCGCGCCTACGCGCAGGCGCGGGCCGGCATCCGGGTGCGGCCGGCGGCCGCGCCGCGCTCCAGCTCGGCGACCACCCGGCCGCGCAGCAGCTCGTACTGGGCCTGGAGGCGGCCGGGCCGGGCCGGGCGGGCGACCGGGCGGCCGGGGCCGACCAGCTCGTCGGGGCCGAACTGCTCGCGGGTGAGGTCGATCTCGAAGCCGGTGGCGAAGCGGTTCCACCAGTGGAGGTCCGTCCGCACCCCGTCGACGTACACCTCGCCCATCATGAGCTCGCCGCCGAGCAGGTCGTGCAGCACCATCGCCGTCACCCCGCACTGGCCGCGGGCGGGATTGTCGGGACGCCAGTGGGCCAGATCCTCGGGCGCACAGGTGTCGACGCCCCAGGAGGAGCGGATCGCACGTTCGATGTCGTTGAGGGTCCACGCCGTCATACCGGGAAGCCTGCCACGCGCCACTGACAGCGGCACCGGCTTTTCGAAGGGTCATCCCGTGTTCTGCGGCGACCCTTCTGGCGTTCACCCGAAGGAGGCAATGGCCCGGCCGGCCGGGCCTCCCCGTGCGCGGGGCGGGCGGGCCGGCCGGGTCCGCGTCACTTCGCCAACTCGGCGACGCCGGCCTGCGCGAACTGCTCGTCCAGGTCGCCGCTCGGCGCGCCCGCGACCCCGACGGCCGCGATCGGGGCGCCCTTCGACTGGATCGGGGCGCCGCCGGCCAGGAACAGGGTGCCCGGGATGTCCTTCAGGTTCGGGGCCTGGGCCAGGCGCTTGGCCAGCTCCGAGGTCGGGGCGTTCCAGGACACCGCGGTGAACGCCTTGCGCTCGGCCGAGACCGGGGCCTGCGGGCCGGCGCCGTCGCCCTTCAGCAGCACCCGGGTGACGCCGTCACGGTCGACGACCGCGACGGACACGTGCTGGCCGGCCTTGGTGGCGGCGTCCAGGGCGGCCTGAGCGGCGCGGGTGGCGGCGTCGATCGTCAGGCCGCTGCTCGCGGCCAGGTTCTTGTTCTGGGTGTCGGCCTTCGCCGCGGCCGGGACGACCGGGGTCTCGGAGGACTCGGCGCTGGCCGAGACGGCGCCCACGGTGGCGGCGAGCGCGGCGGCGACGACGACGGCGCCGGTCAGCACCCGGGTGCGCACGGAGGTCTTCTTCATGGTCCAGCTCCTCAGCGGATCTGCGGGGTGGGGCGGGGGTTCGGGGGCCGCCGGAGCGTCGGGGGACCGCCCGGCGGCGTGCTTCGATCCTCCGTCCGGGGCCCGGCCCGCGGCATCGGCGGTCCGGCGCGAGCGGCCGGGCATGATGGTGGACGGCGGTGTCAACCGATCGGCTGATGCGGCCCCGGGCCGGACGGGTCACCATCGATGGATCGACGCAGGTCGGTGCGGGTCGACGCGGACCGGTACGGCCGGTACGGCCGGTACGGGCCGGCGCCGACCGCGCCCGCACCACCCGTCCAGCCAGGAGCCACCCGTGCAGCAGCCCCGCCCCGCCGGCCGCCGCGACGTCCCCGGTGCCGGAGCCGATGTCCCCGGCCCCGACGCCGGCGATCCGGACGCGGCCCGGCTGGCCCTGCTGCTGGACTCCGCCTTCCTGCTGCTGCTCGCCGCCTCGCTCAGCCGCTACCTCACCCACCACTCCGGCAGCGCGCAGGCGCCCTGGGTGATCGGGCTGAGCGCCGCCCTCGCGGTCGCCCAGCCGGCCGGCTCCTGGCTGGCCCACCGGCGCCCGCCCGCCCGGGGAAGGCAACGCCGGTGGCCACCGGCCCTGGTGGTGGTGCTCTGGGTGGTGCTGGTGCTGCTCGCGCCGAGCTTCGCCTGGTGCGCCGTCCCGCTGATCTACACCGCGCTGCGGGCCCTGCCGGCGAAGGCGGCCATCCCGCTGGTCGGCGCGCTGACCCTGCTGGTCGTGGTCGCCGAGATCCGGCTGCCCGGCGGCGCCGACGCCACCCTCGTGCTGCTGCCGCCCGCGGTGGCCGGGCTCGCCACCGGCGTCTTCCTCTTCATGGCCAGGCAGGCCGCCCGGCAGCGGGCGCTGATCGCCGACCTGGTCCGCACCCGGCGCGAACTCGCCGCCACCGAACGGCGGGAGGGCACCCTGGCCGAGCGCGAACGGCTGGCGATGGAGATCCACGACACCCTGGCGCAGGGCCTGTCCAGCCAGCAGATGCTGCTCCAGGCCGCCGAGCGCACCTGGGACACCCGCCCGGCGACCGCCCGCACCCACGTCCGCACCGCCACCGAGGTGGCCGCCCGGAACCTGGCCGAGGCCCGCCGCTTCGTCCACGACCTCGCCCCGGCGGAGCTCTCCGACGGCCGCGCCCTCGACCAGGCGCTGCGGGCGCTGGCCGAGCGGGAGTCCGCCGAGAGCGGCCTGCCGGTCCGCTTCCACCTGGACGGCACGCCGGTGCCGCTGCCCACCGCCGCGCAGGCCGCGCTGCTCCGGATCGCCCAGGGCGCGCTGGCCAACGTCCGCGAGCACGCCGGGGCTTCGGCCGCCGCCCTCACGCTGTCCTTCCTCGGCGACCAGGCGGTGCTGGACATCGCCGACGACGGGCAGGGCTTCGACCAGGACGCGGCCGGCACCGGGGGCGGGCGCGGCTACGGCCTCCCGGCGATGCGGGCCCGGCTGCGGCAGCTGGGTGGCAGGCTGACCGTGGAGAGCGCTCCCGGCGAGGGCACCGTGGTCTCCGCCGCGATCCCCCTCGGACACCGGTGAACGCGGAACACGATGAACCCGGAACACCCGTGGTCCGGAACGGCGATGAGGCTGGAGCGGCCATGACCCTGGAGCACCGAATGCGTCTGGAGCACCGATGAGCACGACTCCCGTCCGGACGGCTCCCGTCCGGCTGCTGGTCTGCGACGACCACGCCGTGGTGCGGGCCGGACTGCTGGCGCTGCTGGCGAGCGCCGGCGACATCGAGGTGGTCGGCGAGGCCAGCACCGGGGAGGAGGCCGTCGCGCTGGCCGCCCGGCTGGCGCCGCAGGTGGTGCTGATGGACCTCCAACTCGGCGACGGCATCGACGGGGTGGAGGCCACCCGGCGGATCACCGCCGCCCCCGGCGGGCCGCACGTCCTGGTGCTCACCACCTACGACACCGACGCCGACATCACCCGGGCCATCGCCGCGGGCGCCACCGGCTACCTGCTGAAGGCCGAACGGCCGGAGGAGCTGTTCGCCGCCGTGCACGCGGCCGCGCAGGGCCGGACGGTGCTCTCGCCGCCGGTCGCCTCCAGGGTGATGGCGCAGATGCGGACGCCCGCGCCGCGGCTCACCGAGCGCGAGCAGGACATCCTCGGACAGCTGGCCCGGGGACTGGGCAACCGGGAGATCGCCAGGGCCCTGTTCATCAGCGAGGCCACCGTGAAGACCCACCTCGGCCGGATCTACGACAAGTTGGGCGTGGACACCAGGGCGGGCGCGGTGGCGGTGGCGAAGGAGCGCCGGCTGCTGCGCTGAGCCCGTCGGGGCGCCTGTCGCCCGGTCCTGCCCGGTGTCCCGCTCGCTCCGGCCCGTTCCCGCCCGCTCCCGGCCTTTCCCCGTCGCGCTTCCGGCTGCGCTGGGCGCTCGACCGGTGTCACTGCGTGCTGCCATGATGCTCGGAATGTCGGATTCCAGGGTGCCGCCCGCCGCCGTCCGGGCGGGGCGTTCAGCGCCCCGGTCATCCTGGCGGGGCCACAACTCCCAGGTCCAGGGCCTTTCGGACCAGTCTGAAGCGTCCACCACATTGTGGATGTTTCATGGATTTCACTATTGACAAACCAACCACGCGGTTTGTTAGCGTGAGATCAACGACGTCCCCGGGGGTGGGGGCTCGCCGGGGCCTGTGCGGACCGCTCTCGCCGGAGGGTGTTGCCAGGGGGGAAACGGCGGGTGTGCCGGGGTGTCGGGGGGAGCGGCAGCGCCGACGCCGCGCGACGAGGCGGCGTGGAGCGAGTCCGGGGGGACTCGCTCCACGCCTCCCCCGGTCCCCCACGCCGGCCCGTCGGCTCGCCCGACCGCCCGCTACACCAGCGCGCTCCAGTACGAACAGCACACGTACGGCAGCGGCGGCGCGCAGGGGCCGGCGTTCCCGGACAGCACCGGGCCCCGCTCCGAGCGGGCCACCGCGGGCGACCCCGCGGTCAGCCCGGCCTCGCCCGCCTCGCCGAAGCGCAGTGCCAGCCGGTAGCCGTCCGGGGTGGCCGCGGCGACGCCCGGGCGCTCCCGGCTCGCGTTCAGCGAGGTGATCGTCCAGCCGCGCCGCCGCCAGTGCCGCTCCACCACGTTCACCAGCACCGCCCGGCGGGGCAGTGAGACGACGGTGAGGACGTCCCGGCCCCGGGTGACGTACCAGAACGCCTCCGACCCGCGCCCCGGCAGCGGCAGCCGCGCCCCCGCCCGCGGGACCGACCCCTGCCAGACCGGCGCCGGACGGACGGCGTCCAGGGTGTCCTGGAGCAGCGTCTCGCAGCGCTCGGCGGCGTCGAGTTGATCGATCGCCACCCCCGGCTCCGCTCCCGGCCGCCGGACCGGCGCGACCCGCGCGCCCCAGGGGCCGCCACCCGGGCATCCGACGTTCAGTTCGGCACCACCTGACTGCACAGCGCCCCTCCGCACTCCTCCCGGTGTTCAGCCCGGGCAGGCATTCCGTCACTGCTTGGACGGCGGGCGGGCACGGGCAGTTGCGTTCCCCGTTCCTTCCCTCACCGTTCCCACACTTCCGAATTGCACTGCACGGTGCAGTTGAGTCAATGCTCTGCACTGTGTAGTTTACTTCTTGTGCCGCCGGCCGGCCCGGATCCGCCGACCGGCCCTTCCCGCCACGCCTTCTGACCCGCCATCGAGAGGACCCGTCATGACCGTGATCACCGTCGGCACCGCCCGCATCCCCTACCGCGTGGTCGGCGACGGCCCCGACACCCTCGTCCTGGTGCACGGCACCGGCCCCGGCTCCGCCATGTGGGACGGCCTGCTGGACGCCTTCACCGACCGCTACACGGTGCTGCTGCCCGACCTCTCCGGCAGCGAGTCCGCCGAGGACGACGGCGCGCCGCTCACCCTGGAGGCGCTCGCCGCCCAGGTCGCCGCCGTGATCGCGGACGCCGGCCGCGGCCCCGCCGACGTCCTCGGCTTCTCCCTCGGCGCCGTCGTCGCCACCGCGACCGCCGCCCTGCACCCCGGGCGGGTCCGCCGCCTGGTCGCCGCCGCCGGCTGGATCAGCGCGGAACAGGACGAGTACCTGCGGCTCTCCATGGCCACCTGGCTCTCGCTCGCCGGCCACCCCGCCGCGTTCGGCGGCTACGCCACCCTCACCGCCTTCAGCCGCGGCTTCCTCGACCGGATCGGGCGCGCCGCCGTCGAGGCCAACACCGCCTACATGCGGCCGACTTCCGGCACCCTGCGGCACATCGCCCTCAACCTCGGCCTGGACCTCTCACCGCTGCTCCCGCGCGTCCAGGCCCCCGCGCTGGTGATCGGCTGCACCCAGGACGCCACCGTCCCGGTGGAGAACGCCCGGCGGCTGCACGACGCCCTGCCGGGCAGCGCCTACGCCGAGTTCGACACCGGCCATATCGTGCTCGCCGAGGAGACCGCGGCGTTCACCGGGACCGTCCGGGACTTCCTCGCCGCCGCCTGACCGCCTGCCGCTTCCACCGCCTACCGCCCGACCGGCCGTTGCCCGACCACCGGGAGGGCGCGCACGGGGGCGCGGGCGGGGCCCCGAGGAGGGCGCGCACGGCCCGGACGACCGGCGTGTGGAGCACACCGGAGCCCGGGAAACAAGCCTCACACCAGAAAGGCCGATTACCGCGCATAGTGATCGGAATCAAATTGACTGAACGTCAACTTCAAAGGTGAGACTGCCTCGTTGACGACGTTCGCAAGGAGACGACCATGCGCATACTCTTCACCGGCCCCGCCTCTGCCGGTCACCTCTTCCCCATGGTGCCCACCGCCCAGGCGCTGCGCGCCGCCGGGCACGAGGTCCTGTTCGCCAGCGGACAGCCGCTCGACACGATCCGGGCCGCCGGCTTCCCGGTCGTCGAGATCGGCGACGGCCGGGAGCTGCCGGAGATCTTCGAGGAGCAGCTGGGCGGCAAGATCGAGTACATCAACCGGGACAAGACCCAGGACGAGATCTTCGACATGGCGGCCGCGAGCTTCGCGTACGCCTCCCGTCCCGGCGTGGACGGCCTGCTGGCCGCCGCCACCGACTGGGGCGCCGACCTGATCGTCCACGACTCCTTCCACGCCGCTCCCCCGCTGGTCGCCGCCCGGCTCAAGCTCCCGGTGGTGGTGCACAACTTCGGTGCCAGCCCCGGCCGTCCGATGATCGACCGGCTGGCCTCGCACGTACCCGACCTGTACGAGGCGTGGGGCCTGACCGGCCCGGCCGTCACCGCGGCGATCAACGTCGGCCCGCTCGGCGGCGACCCGGACGGCCTGCCGATGCGCTACGTCCCGTACAACGGCGGCGGCGTCGTCCCGGCCGAGTTCCTCCGCGAGGCCGAGCGCCCGCGGGTGGTCGTCACCCTGGGCACCGTGCTCGCCAAGCTCGACGGCGTCCGGTCGGTGGTCCGCCTGGTGGAGGCGGCGGCCGAGGTCGACGCCGACTTCCTGCTCGCGGTCAACGGCGCCGACCTCGCCCCGTTCGGCACGCTGCCCGCGAACGTCCGCGGCCTGCCCTGGGTCCCGCTCAACGAACTGCTCGGCCGCGCCGACGCGCTGATCCACCACGGCGGCTCCGGCACCATGCTGACCGCCCTCCAGGCCGGTCTGCCCCAGCTGCTGCTCCCGCAGGGCGCCGACCACTTCATCAACACGGAGGCCATCACCGCCACCGGCGCCGCTCTGAGCTCCACCTCCGACGCCGTCGACACCACGCTGCTCACCCGCCTGCTCACCGACGCCGCGCTCCGCGACGCCGCCCACCGCCTCCAGGCCGACAACGCCGCCCTGCCCAACCCGTCCACCCTGGTCACCGCCCTGGAGGAGCTCGCCGCCCGCCGCTGACACCCGCACGCGGCACGGCTGCCGCAGGCCGGGTGGCCTGCGGTGGCCGGCTGTGGGGCGGGCGGTGGCCGGCGTCCCTTTCTTCGACGCATCGGTCTGGTCCAGACTGATCGCGGGCGACGGACGAGGGGGATGCCATGGCGGAGCGGACGTCGGCCCCGGAGCTTCCCCCCGACGGCCCCCAGGGCCGCCCACCGGGCGATCCCGCGGACGGTCCCACCGGCGATCCGGTCCCGTTCGGCCCCCGGCTGCGGGCGTTCCGCAACCGGGCGGGGCTGAGCCAGGAGACGGCCGCGGCCCGGGCCGGGATCAGCACCAGGGCCCTGCGCGACATCGAACAGGACCGGGTCCGCCGCCCCCGGCCCGGCACCCTCCGACGGCTGGCCGGAGCACTGGACCTGACCGGCGGCGAGCTGGCCGACCTGTCGGCCGCCGCCCGCACCGGGCCGCCGCGCGGGGCCGGCCGGCCGCGTCTGCTGGTCCTCGGTCCGCTCGCCCTCCAGCACGGCGGGACACCCGTCCCGGTCACCAGTCCGACGCTGCGCCGCCTGCTCGGGCTGCTGGCGCTCAAACACCCCGAGCCCGCCACCCGGCAGGAGATCACCGACACCCTCTGGCCGTCCGGTCCGCCCGACTCCCACCAGAGCCTGGTCCACACCTACGTCAGCCAGGTCCGCCGGCTGCTGGAACCACCCGGACCGCGGACCGTCCCGCCGCCGGCCGTCGTACGGACCCCCACCGGGTACCGGCTGGAGACGCCCTCGAACCAGATCGACCTCGGCCGGTTCGACGACCTGCTGACCCGGGCCCGCCGTGCCCACCGCGCACCGGACCCGCAGGCCGCGTACGAATCGCTGACGCGGGCCCTGCTGTGGTGGCGGGGCCCGGTGCTCGCGGACGCGGACCCGGTGCTGCGGCGGCACCCCGCCGCGGTGGCCGCCGACGAACGGCGGATCGCGGCGGCACTGCTGCACGCCGACACCGCGCTGCTGCTGGGCCGCCCCGCGGAGGCCGTCCCGGTGCTGTCGGACCTGGTCAACGCCGAACCGCTGCACGAGGGCCTGCACGCCCGGCTGATCCTCACCCTCGCCGGCGGCGGCGAACAGGCCGCCGCCCTCGACGTGTTCGGCCGGCTGCGCGACCGGCTCGACGAGGAACTGGGCATCACCCCCGGCGCGGAGGTCCGCGAGGCCCACCTCCGGGTGCTGCGCCGCCACCTGCCCCTCGGCGGACGGCCCGACCACCCCGCCCCCACCGCGCCCGCCGTACCTGCGCCGGCCCGACTGCCCGCTCCCGCACCGGCCCAACTGCCCGCCAGGACCGGTTCCCACGTCGGACGGCTGCGGCAGCTGCGGGAACTGGACGCCCTGGTCTCGCCCGACCCGGCGCTGCGCCCTCAGGTGGTGGCGGTGGTCGGCGCGCCCGGGATCGGCAAGACCGCCCTCGCCACGCACTGGGCGCACGCGCGGCGCGAGCACTTCACGGACGGGCAGCTCTTCGTCGACCTGCGCGCCCACTCCCCGCTGCCGGCGCTGCGCCCCGGCGACGTCCTCGCGCAGTTCCTCCGGGCCCTGGGCACCCCGCCCGGCCGACTGCCCGCGGACGAGGGCGAGGCCGCCGCGCTCTACCGCACGCTGCTGGCCGACCGGCGGATGCTGATCGTGCTGGACGACGCGCGCGACGCCGAGCAGGTCAGACCACTCATCCCCGGTGCCCAGGGCTGTGCGGTGGTGGTCACCAGCCGCAGCCGGCTCGCCGGGCTGGTCGCGAGCGACGGCGCCCGGCGGACCGCCCTGGACGTCCTCGACCCGGACGAGGCCCGCCGGCTGCTGGGCGGCATCGTCGGCGAGTGCCGGGCCGCGGCCGAGGAGGAGGCCGCCCGCCGGCTCGTCAGGGCGTGCGGCGGCCTGCCGCTGGCGATCCGGATCGCCGGCGCCAACCTGGTCGCCCGCGACGCCGGAATCGCCGACTACTGCGCCGAGTTGGCGGGCGACGACCTGCTCAGCCGGCTGCACGTCGAAGGGGACCGGCGCTCGACGGTGCGGGCCGCCTTCGACCTCTCGTACCGCGCGCTCCCGGCCGACGCCCGGCGGATGTTCCGGCTGCTCGGCCTGATGCCCGGCCCCGACCTCACCGCGGACGGCGCCGCGGCCCTGGCGGGATCGGCCCCCGCCGAATCGGCCGGACTGCTGGCGCGCCTGACGGACGCCCATCTGGTGCGGGAACGCGCGGCCGGCCGCTTCGGGCTGCCCGAGCTGCTGCGCTCCTACGCCCGCGAGCTGGTCGGCACCGAGGAGGCGCACGCCGCCCGGCAGCGGCTCTTCGGCTGGTACCTCCACCGCACCGACGCGGCCACCCGGCTGCTCTACCCCGCCGAACCGGCGGCGGGGTCGGCGGGGTCGGCGGGGCCGACGGGGCCGACGGGGCGCGCGGGTACGGCTGCGGGGCGCGCGGGTGCGGCGGGAGCCGGGGCGGGAGCCGGAGCGGACTTCGCCGCCGTGGCGCTCTTCCACGACCACGCCCGGGCCTCGGCCTGGCTGGACGACGAGCGGGAGAGCCTGTCCGGGGCCGTCCTCCAGGCGTGCGCGGCAGGCCTCACCCCGATCGCCCGGCAGCTCGCGGAGAGCCTGCACGGCTACCTCTCCGCGGGGCGGTACACCGGCGACTGCCTCAAGGTCGCGACCGCCGGCCTGTCCGCCGCCGTCGCCGACGGCGAGCTGCGCGCCCAGGCCGCCGCCCAGTTGCGGCTCGCCGAATGCCACGGGGCACTGGCCGACGGCGCGCAGGCCCTGGACCTGACCGGCAGGGCACTGGAGCTCGCCCGGCAGGCCGACTGGCGCGCCGGCCAGGCCCTGGCGCTGCGCCGCATCGGCGCCGCGCACGAGGGCACCGGCGCCGTACGGCTGGCGTACGACCACCTCGCCCAGGCCCTCGGCCTCACCGGGCGAGGCGCGGGGACGGAGAACCCCGACGACCTCACCAGGCTCGGGCTGATCTGCTGGAAGCTCGGGCGGCTGCGCGAGGCCACCGGGCACTTCTCGCAGGTGGCCCAGCTCTTCCGCACCCTCGACCAGGCCGACGGGGAGGCGGTCGCGCACACCAACGTGGCGATCGTCCATCGCACGCTGGGCCGCCCCGGGGACGCGATCCGGGTGCTCGGCGAGACCCTGCCGATCCATCTGAGGAGCGGCAACAGGTTCAGCGAGTCGGTGGCGCTGAGCTGCCTCGCCGGCGCGCACACCGACCTCGGCGACCACGCCACCGGCCGGGTGCTGGCCCACACCGCGCTCGCCGCCGCGCAGGCGCTGCGCAACCGGGCCCTGGAGGCCAACGCCCTCCTCGCCCTCGGGGCCGCCCAGGAGCACGCCCCCGATCCGACCGACGCGGCCGACAGCTACCGGGAGGCGATCCGCCTCTCCGAGGCCGCGAACGACCGCTTCCCGCTGGTCGCCGCACTCGTCGGGCTCGCGGCGGTCCAGGCGGGCCCGGACCCGCGGGCCGCCCTGCGCACCGCGGAGCGCGCCGTCGTGCTCGCCCGCGAGGCGGAGTTCCGGGTCCTCGAAGGCCGCGCCCTCGACGCCCTGGCCTGCGTACGGGTGCGGCTCGGGGAGGCGCGGACCGCCCTCGAACTCGGGCAGGACGCCCTCGACCTGCACCGCGCCACCGGGCACCGGCCGGGCGAGGCCCGCAGCCGGCTGACGCTCGGCTACGCGCAGTCGGCCCTGGGCGCGCGCGGCGAGGCGACCGGGCACTGGCGCGCGGCGGTGCGGCTCTCCCGGGCGATGGGCCGGAGGGGCATCCGGGTCCGCTGACGGCGGGCCCCAGCCCCTCTCGGCGGCAGGACGGCGGGACCGGCGGTTCCCCCGGTTCTGCCGGTTCCCGTGAGCCGGGCCTCGGCAATCGGCATGACCGCAGGTCAGCGGGGGTGAACGCGGCCGCAGCCGACCTGCCCCGGGGCCGCCGTCGCTCTGGTCCGGCTGTGGGGGACCGACCAGACGGGCTCCGTACGGTGATCGCACCGCCGAGCCCTTCCCCGCCGCCCACCGCCGAGGTGACCCGTTGTCAGCGCCCGAATCCGAGTCCGACCCCGAGTACGCGCAGGTCCTGAGGACTCCCGCTTGAGCCGGTACGCCCGCATCCCACCGCGGCCCCCTCCCGACCGATGACCCGCACGATCCCCCCGCCCCCACCCCCACCTCCGAAGGGTTGCAGCGTCATGGCCGAATGCCTGGCCGACCACACCGTGACGGCGACGTCCGTACCGATCGAGGACCGGCCCGCCGGAGACCGTCCCACCGAGGGCCGGCCCGCCGAGGCGCCACCGGCCGACACACCGGCGATCTGGTCCCGCAACTTCCGCTCCTACTTCACCGCCCGCAGCGCCGGCCTGCTCAGCTGGGCGATGCTGCCGGTCGCGGTCTCGGCCGGACTGCTCAGCGGCGGCTACGGCCTGGACACCGCGGGCTACGCGATGGCCTTCCTGGTCGGCCCGTTCGCCGGGCTGGTGCTGTTCGGCGGGGTGCTCGCCGACCGCTTCACCGCCCGCCGGATGATGATCGGCGCCGACCTGGCCAACCTCGCCGCCCACGTACTGCTCGCCGTCCTGTTCATCCACGGCATCGACCACCTCTGGCAGCTGTACGCGCTGCTGGTGGTGGCGGGCACCGCCAACGCGATGTTCCAGCCGGGCGCCACCTCGACCGTCCCGCTGGTCGCCCGGGACGTCCAGGGCGCCAACGGGGTGCTGCGCACCTCCGAGGCGCTCACCGGACTCGGCGGCCCCGCGCTGGCCGGTGCCCTGGTCGGGCTCGGAGCCACCGGCTGGGTGATGGTGATCTCCGCCGTGGCCTACGGGACCAGCGCGGTCTGCCTGTTCACGCTCCGGCTCGGCGCGGTGCCCGCCCCGCCGGCCGGCGAGAGCCTGTGGCGCAACCTGGTGGTCGGCTGGCAGGAGTTCCGTGCCCGCAGCTGGCTCTGGGGCGTGATCGTGATCTGGATGGTCTTCGCGGTGCTCTCCTGGGGGCCTCAGCTGTCGGTGGCCGCCGGCGTGATCGTGCCCGAGCACGGCGCGACCGCCTTCGGCCTGCTCAACTGCGCCCTGGGCGCCGGCACCGTGGCCGGCGGCCTGCTGGCGATCCGCTACAAGCCCGCCCACCCGCTGGCCGCCGGCGCCGTGGCGATGCTGGCGTTCCCGCTCTACCCGCTCGGCATCGTGCTGGACTGGCCGGTCTGGCTGCTCGCCGCCGCCCAGCTCGCGGTCGGCGCCGGGATCGGCGTCTGGGGCGTCATGTGGGCGACCAGCGTGCAGACCCAGGTGCCGGGCGAGGTGCTCAACCGCGTCCACGCCTACGAGGTCGCCGGCTCCGTCGGGATGTACCCCATCGGCAGCGCCCTGGCCGGCCCGGCCGTCGGCGCCTTCGGCACCGACCGGGTCCTCCTGGTCGGCGTCGCGGTCGCCCTCCTCACCGCCATCGCCCTCCTGGCCACCCGCCCCATCCGCACCCTGCGCCGCGCCCCCGGCGCCACCTGAGGCCCGGTGCGACCTGAGCCCTGTGCGACCTGAGCCCCTGTGCGACGGCCGAGGCCCGGGTCAGGCGCCACCGAGCAGAGCGCCCAACTCCCCGACGCCGATGACGTGGGCCCGGGAGGGGAGGACCCGGTGGAGCAGGACCTCGTGGGCTTCGGCGTCCGGGTCCGCGACGCCGTCGGACAGGACGTAGAGCAGGTAGTCGCGGTCGGCCGCGTCGAGGACGGTGGACAGGACGGCACCGCCGGTACTGAGGCCGGCCACGACCAGCGTGGTGATGCCGCGCTCGCGCAGCTGCCGGTCGAGGCCGGTGGTGGACATGCCGCCGTGGCGGGTCTTGCGCACGACGATGTCACCGTCCCTGGGGGCCAGGCGCTCGTGGACGGCGGCGGCGGGGTCCCCGTCGTGCATCACCCGGTGCCGGGCCAGCGGGGCGAAGGACCTGTTGGCGGCCGGGACCGCGTCCCAGTCGGCCTCGGTGAAGCCGAGGCGTACGTGGGCGACGGTGCCGCCCAGGGCCCGAACGTCGGCGATGGCGCCTTCCACCCGGCCGAGCAGGGCCTCGCGGTCGGCGGCCTCGGGCAGCGCGGCCAGGATCGCGGGCTGGCAGTCCAGGACGAGGAGCGCGGTGTGCGCGGGGTCGGGTGCGGGGGCGGGTGCGGGTGCGGGGGCGGGTGCGGTACTCATGTGGTCGTCCTCCGTGCTGGTGGTGTGTCCGCCGCGGCGGACGGCCTCGTGCCGTCCCGTCCGACGGCGCCGTGCCCGACCGCGCCCTGCCCGACCGCGCCGTGCCCGACCGCGCCCTGCCCGGCCACGCCCTGCCTGACGGCATCCCCTCCGACCGAATCCCCTCGGGGAAGCAGCAGCGGGGTGGCCAGGATGAGCAGCCCCGCGACCGTGATGGCGGTGCGCGGCCCGGTGGCGTCGGCGAGCAGGCCGCAGAGCGCGGTGCAGACCGCGATGGACGCCTGCTGGCCGATCGACCAGGCCGACAGGGTGCGGGCGACGAGGTGCTTCGGCGTGCGTTCGAGCCGGTAGGTGGCGAGCACCGGGGTGAACAGGCTCATGTTGGTGATGATCGCCAGCTCGACGGCCATCACGGTGACGAGCCCGACCACGCCGGGGCCGACGAAGGCCAGGCCGATCAGCCAGACGGCGCGCAGGGTGCCGACGGTCCGGAAGACCCGGTCCCTGCCGTACCGGGCCACGACCCGCCGGGCCAGCCGGGAGCCGATCAGTCCGCCGAGGCAGGGGACGGCGAAGGCGAGGCCGTACTGCCATGGGGCGAAGTCGAGTTGGCGCAGCAGGAGCACGGCGAGCACCGGCTCGGTGGCCATGATCAGACCGGAGACGAGCATGTTGTTGAGGTAGAGCGCCCGCAGGGCGCGGTCGCCCGTGATGTGCCGCCAGCCGTCGAGCACCGCGCCCGCCCTGACCGGCTCCTTGCCGGCCGTCGGCGGCGCCTCCTCCCGGCCGCGGATCGCGGTGATGCCCAGCGCGGAGAGCAGGTAACCGAGCGCGTCGGCCACCACGGTGGTGACCGGCCCGAACATGCCGATCGCCGCCCCGCCCAGCGGCGGCCCGACCGCGATGGAGCTCCAGTTCGTGGACTCGAAGCGCGCGTTGGCCACCAGCAGGTCGTCCGGCCGGACGATGGCCTTGAGGTAGGCGCCACTGGCCGCGCCGAACGCGATCTTGGACGCCGCGACCACGATCGAGACCACCAGCAGGTGGACGAGGCCGAGCCGCCCGAAGGCGTAGGCGACCGGGATCGTCGCCATGGCCGCGAACCGGGTCAGGTCCATCGCGATCATCACCGGACGCTTGCGCCGGAACTCCACCCACGGCGCGAGCGGCACCGCGACCAGCGCGCCCACCGCGGGCCCCACCGCTGACAGCGCCGACACCTCGGCGGGGCCGGCGTGCAGCACCAGGACCGCGATCAGCGGCAGCGCCCCGAACCCCAGCCCGGAGCCGTACGCGCTCACCGCGTACGCCGCCCACAGCCAGCCGAACCGCGGGCCCAGCCTTCTCCTGCCCATCATGCCCGTCATGCCCATCACGCCCGATGCGCTCCCCTCGACGTCCGGCCGAACAAACCGGCGTTGACCGGTGGGAGCCAATCGGACGCCACGACAACGGGTCAAACAACCGCTCCACCTGCTCCGCACAACCAGGGGTTGTTCCCTAAGGTGGGTCGGCGTGGACCTCGAAGCAGTGCGCACCTTCGCCGCCATCGCGGAAGCCGGCCAGTTCCAGAAGGCCGCCGTCGACCTGTCCGTCACCCAGCAGGCCGTCTCCAAGCGCGTCGCCGCACTGGAGCGCGACCTCGGCGTACGGCTGTTCACCCGCACCCCGCGCGGCGCCGAACTCACCATCGACGGGCAGGCGTTCCTGCCGCACGCCCGCGAACTCCTGCGGGTCGCCGAGCGCGCGGTCGCGTCCGTACGCAGCGGCCGCCGCCCGCTGCGCGTCGACGTGATCGCCTCGCGCGGCGCGGCCTCGGGCCTGATGCGCGGCTTCCACGACGCGTACCCGGAGATCGACCTCGACGTGCTGATGCTGGTCGAGATCGACACCGCCATCGCCGCCATCCGCTCCGGCACGGTCGACGCCTCCTTCCGCGCCGTCGCCGCGCCCGGCCGGCCGCTGCCCGAGGACATCGCGTCGGTCCGCGTCCTCGACGAACCGCTCCAGCTCCTCACCGGCCCGGCCCACGCACTGGCGGACGCCAAGTCGGTGACCGTCGCCGAGCTGGCCGGCCACCGGATCTGGATGCCCGGCATCGCCCCCGGCACCGAGTGGGGCGCCTACTACGCCGACCTCGTCGCCGAGTTCGGCCTCACCATCGAGGCGACCGGCCCCAACTTCGGCTCCGACGCACTCCTCGACACCATCGCCGACACCCCGGCCCTGGCCACCTTCATGAGCGAGCGGACCCGCCTCGTCTGGCCCACCGGCCACGGCCTGCGCCGCATCCCGGTCACCAACCCCACGCTCCTCTACCCCCACTCACTGCTCTGGCACCGCGACAACCCCCACCCGGCCCTCCCCACCCTCCGCACCCACCTCACCCTCAACACCCACACCCACCCCGCCCCCGGCACCTGGACCCCCACCTGGGCCCTCCCCCACTGACCGTCCCCACCTGGCACCCACTGGCCGCCCCCGCCCGTCACGGCTCCCGTGACCAGCCGGGCCGGCCCGGTCCCGGCGGAGTACCGTGGGAATGTCGGAGCGGCCCGAGCCGCCCCCAGTGCCCCCGCCCAGCGGCGGTCGGGCCACGTCCGCGGTTAGGTGGCGAGCCATGTCGGACGAAGCCGGTGCCGCGTTCCCGGGCCTTCTGCCGGACCACTTTCGGCAGACCGCGCAGCCGGGGACGCTCCTGTTGCGCCTGGAGACCACACGGTCGCGCGAAGGCGTGCTCGACGGCGCGTGGTGGCCGCGTTCACGTGACGTCGGCGCCGAACTACCCGGTCTGGTACGGGTGTTGACCGAACACCTCGGCCCCGTGGCGAGCGTCGGGCTGGACGCGGAAGCCTGGGACGACGTACCGGCCCGGCTGCTCGTCGACGGCCGGTCGGTGCACATCGACCGGTACCCGGTCGGCGACGACACGGTGATCGTCACGCGGGGCGACCACGATCACTTCAGCCTGCTCGTCGTCCCCCCACAGGCGGGCCGGGAGGCCGCGCTGGCCGCGATGACCCGCGCGGTCGAGGCGGGCGGAAGCGACTCGGCACGGCAGATCCTCGTCGCCACCGGCATAGGCGGCACCGATTCCGGCTCCGGCACCGGCTCCGGCACCGAACCGCCGGGCGAAGCACCCTGGGGGACGGCCCGGTGAGCCGGGCACCTCGGGCAGACAGGAAAGGCGGGACGGCGGGATGTCCGTCTACGTGAAGCTCTCGGCCGACGCCCGGACGCCGGCGGAACCCTCCAAGGGGCCCTTGGACATGCAGTACGAGGACGGCGCGGACGGCGTCACCTTCGAGTACGACCTGCATCCGAGTGGTGCGCTGCGCGTCCTGCGGGTCTTCGAGGACACGCCGTACCGGATCGAGGTCTGCTTCGGCCCCGGAGCGTGGCTCCAGGTCGTGGGCAGCTACCTGCGGAGCGGCGCCGAGTACTGACCGCGATCCGCACCGGGCACGCCCCGGCGGCCCCGACGGGCCGTGCACCGCGGCCGGCGCCGCGGGACCGGACCGTTCAGCCGAGCAGCAGTTCCGCCGCCGGAGTGTGGTTCCCGGTCGCGGAGGCGCCGGCCATCGCCGAGACGGCCGTGTCCGGTGCGGTGCCGGGCGGCACCACCAGCAGCAGCAGATGGTCCTGGAGGCCCCGGGTGACGCTGATCGTCGCGCCGCTGCCGGTGAACCGGTTGATCCTGACCACCAGGCCGTTCGCCGCGACGGACCGGGGCACGCCGTCCCAGGCCGGAGTGTCGAGGCCGACCCGGAGGATCCGGCCGAAGTGGGCGCCGAGCGCGGTGATCAGGTCCGGCAGTTCGGCGAGGACCCGGTTCGAGCGGGGCCACCAGGCCCCGTCGAAGACGCCCTCCCGCGACATCGTCGGCTCCAGTTCCAGGCGCGGCAGCAGCGGCACGTCGGGCACCGTCCACGGCCCGGAGGAGGAGGGGTTGGGGAGAGGGATCGGCATCATGCGAAGCCGCCCGTCCGGTCCGCGAGGGACCCGTCATGACCCAGGGCGACGTCGACGCTGATGCCGGTGTGCGGAATGTCCTCGGCTGCCTTCCACGCTACTCCGCCGTGACCACCCCCCGGGGCGCCCCCGTAGGAGTAGCCTCGGAGACATCCAGGGCATCCCGTATCCCGGTCCCCGTTCCGGCTTCGTTCTGGGTGTAGGACAGTCCGGCAGGTCCCGCTCCGACGGGCGGCCGGAGACGGGAACGGTGAACGCCGTGACCACTCACTCGCCCCGGCCCGTACGGCCCGGCCACGGCCTCACGGTCGCCGACGCCATGGAACCCTGCGACTACCAGATAGCGGACGACAGCACCGTCGACCAGGCCGACGACGTCCTCCGCGGCGCCCACCTCGACTACCTGCTCGTCCGGGGCCACGACGGCCGGTGCGAGGGGCTGGTCACCCGCACCGGGCTGCACCCGTTCCTCACCCGTCCCCGGCCCACCGAGCGCACCGCGATCAGCGCCACCGCCCACCAGCGCGGCCCGTTCGCCTGGCCGACCCTGGGCCTGGCCCTGGCCGCGATCGCCATGCGGGTCAAGCACCTGGCGATCTGGCCCGTCGTCGACGAGGACGGCTTCATCCTCGGCGTGCTCACCGCGGACCGCGCCGCCGGCCTCCTCGCCGCCCCGGCCCCGTCGGTGCTCCCCGCGGCCCGGAGGAGAATCTGATCGCGGGCCTCGGACGGCACCCGAGCAGCGACGCGTCGGCCTGGTTCAACCGGCAGCCCCTGCCGCACCGGACGAAGACCGCCGGTCAACGGGCGGGCAACGGCAAGGGCGGCACGAACGTCTCGGTGGGCCAGTCGACCAGCATCGCGAACACCTTCTCGACAAGGAACATGACACAACGTCATGCCATGATCGCCCAACCGGGCGACGTCGCACCAGGCGAGAAGGCGAAGGGCTGCCCGGGTACGGCGAAGGGAGCGATTCCTGCTCACCGCACCCCGGCACCCGCCGTGGCCGGAGCGGCGGGCCGCCGCCACGACGGTTCGACGCGCGGTGACACCGGGAGCCCGACGGGCCGGGGCGGGCACCGCCGGCTCCCGGAAGTCGAACGCCTCAGGATCACGACAGCCGCCGCCTCCGGTGCGGATCCGGCACGGCGGGGCCGGCTTGGCCTGGACAACGCGAAAGCCGCAGGTCATGTGACCTGCGGCTTTCGGTATGGAGCGGGCGACGAGAATCGAACTCGCGCTATAAGCTTGGGAATCTTTGGGCTTCCGGGCCACAAAGTGCTCCCGACCTGCACCGATACCGGCGCGACCAGCCCGCCGAACACCCGACGCAGACCGCCGGTGCCCGCCGTTCTCCACCCGTTCTGGCACGGATCTGGCACGGATCTGGCACGCGCCGGACTCTCGCCGCAGCCCCCAAGTTCCGCCTCGCATTCGCCGAGCGCCATCGGGCTCGTGCGACCCTGCGGGACCTACGCACCACGAGACCCCGGACGACGACCATACTGGCCAGTTCCGCCCCACACTCCGCCGTGCCGTTTCGCCTGATCAGGGTATGTCGACGACTCCGCCTCGACACCCGATGCTTCCCCACCCAAAGGCGTCCTGCCGCACATGGCACCACCTGGTGACGTCCGCCCAGCCAGCAGGGCCTATGCGGGCTCTGCACAGCACGTCGCGTCTACCGCTCAGGCAAGTCAATGAGGGTGGGTTGCGATTGACTCTGGCCGCCGCCCGTCACCCGAAGATAGTCAGGATTCGGGACCATCTCGCGATGGAGGTACCGGAGGTCCGCGCCACAGCGCAAGGCGAGTCGCTCCTGGCGCGCGCGGTCGGCTGTCGAGATGGTCTCGCCGTTGCGGGTCGTGATGACGATAGCGGGTCGCTCCACCGAATCGACGGCTTCATTCAGTGCCGCCCAGACGAGGTCCCGGAAGGTTCCAGCACGGCCCCAGCAGACGTACCGAGCGGCGGCGGCGTCGGCGATCGCGTAGCAGTGGTTCGGCTTCTCTCCAACCGAATCGGGCTTCATCGCCCAGCCGCTCCCACACGCCGCCCGAACAATTTCCTCCGGCCCTTGGAATCGATTTACCGCATAACGGACATAGTTCCCGATTCCCTCCTGGGCCCGGGCGTACTCCTTCATGGGGACGTCTTTGATCCAGACCCTGGCGTCCTTTTCCGGTCCATAAGAGAGCAGGATGCCACCGACCTTGGGATCCTCGATCCACTTCCGGTACTGGTTGGTCTTGTCAGCGTTACTCAAGAACTCCCAGTCCAGGTCATTGGCCTGCTGGTAGATCTCGATGAGGAGGCGTTCACGGATGGGCGCAGGCAGCTGCTGCAAGGACATGGTCATTACTCCTGTGGGGCGAGGGCGGCGGGGAACTGGAGTCGGTGCTCGTCGTACGCGGTCTCGAGGCTGGCCGCATCCTTAATCCACTCGTCCATGAGGGTGGCCACCTTCTGGTCGCTGAAGTCGATGTTCGACGGGGTGAACCTGGCCAGGGTCTCGATTTCACCATCGCCGCCAAGGGCACGCTTGAGCTTGAGCGCAGCAGCGATGCGGCGGAGGTCGCTGACGAAGTCCAACACCGCGACCCGGTCCTTTCCCTCGCGCAAGCGGAGCCCTCGCCCGAGCTGCTGTACGAAGATCCGCCGGGAGTGAGTAACTCGTGCGAAGCAGAGGATGTTCACGTCTGGCACATCGACGCCCTCGTTGAGAATGTCGACCGCCGTCAGAATGGGCACCTCGCCTGAGCGGAAGGCAAGTAGGCGGTTCTGCCGCTCCCTCTTAGCGAGTCCGGCGTGGATGGCGAGGGCACCGGACCAGAGCGGGGTACGCCGCAGCATGTCGGCAAGCCGTTCAGCGTGTTCGATAGTGCGGCAGAAAACGATAGCCCGCGGATTGAGCGTGGTGGCCCATGTGGTGGCGAGCTCGTCGCGGATGGCTTCGTCTCGCTGCGGCAGGAAGAGCTTCGCGTTGAGTTCGGCCAATCCGTACGAGTGGTTACTGGCCTCGCGGACGATGTCCCAGTCGATGTCGTCGACGAACAGGCGGTAGTCGACCTGAGCGAGGTAGCCGCGCCGCATTCCCTCCTCGATCCCCAGGGTGAAGCTGGGGGCGCCGAGCTGATGAGTGATGTCGTGCTTGTCGCCGCGCCATGGGGTCGCGGTGACGCCCAGGTGGCGGGCCGAGTTCAGGAGTTCCAGCAACTCGTCGTACTGGCCTTCTTCGCCCAGGTGGTGGGCTTCGTCGATTACTACGAGGTCTGGGCGATAGCCGAAGCGCGCGGCGGACAGCGCCGACGCGACTGTCGCGCACGTGAGTCCGGAGAGGTCATCAGGGCGTGTGTCCCCAGTGAGGAGGCGCGTTGAGACCTCTTTAGGCAGGTGACGCCAGAGCGCCCGCTCCAGTTGCTGGACGAGGTCCTTCGCGTGCGCGACGACCAGGACTTGGTCTTGGGGCTCGCGTCGCAGATGCTCCGCGATCACCTCACCACCGACGACGGTCTTGCCCAGCCCGGTAGCCAAGACGAGCAGCGCGCGGCCCGAGGCGTCGAGGTCGGCGGTCAACGTTTGCAGGGCCTCAGCTTGATAGGGCCGGAGCGTTACCTGCCCGAAGCGGCGGGGTACCCGATCGAAGCTCGTTGTTAGGTCCGTTCCTCCCCAAAGGAGGATTCCGGGACCCAGGCGTGCCAGATTCGCCACACGCTGCCGAGCGTCAGGACTGAAGCGGGTGTTGGTGACGACGACGGCGTGGTGTGCGCGGTAGTGATCCCGTGCGCGAGCGACCTCGTCCACCGCGTCGGCTCCTACGGCCCCACGTCGCTTCCACTTGCACTGGATTACCCAGGTCTCGCCTTTGTGGCGGGCGAGGATGTCGCCACCCTCGTCGCCGGAGCCGTCGATGTTGGACACGTCGGAGAAGCCCAAATGCCAGAGGAGGCGTTCGATGCGGCGGGGAAACTGCAGCGGTCCGGCGTCCAGCAGCGAGGCAGCGTCGAGGAATCGCATCCTGCCCTCCCTACGTGTTGTCGGCGAGGTCGCGCGCGATGAGACGGCAGCTGATCCTGATCCGGGCCAGCTCCTCCACATCGAGGCGTGGACGGTGCTGCTCCAGAAGCGCGAGGTCTCCGAGAGGGTTGATCAGCCGCTCCACGACGAGCGCTCGAGCCCCGGGATCGCTGAGAGCGATGTATCCGCGCTTGAAAACGGATCCGTCAAGGAAAGTCTCGGGGGAGTCTTGGATGATGCGGATGACGGCGCTGGCCGGAACATATCGGATGAATTCGCCGCTGGTGACCACGTTGCTCCAAGGGGACGTTCCACCAGCCTCGACCGCGAACCGGCGCTCGGCGTCCACTCGTTCGTCCTTCGTGAGCAACAGCCAGTGCACCGCCGGGTTCGCCGAGACGGGCGTCACCATGGCCAAGCGCACCTGTTCGAGGAGCCGCTCGGATTCCTCCGCCATCGCCGCCGGCGTCAGCCGGGGACTGGACGTGTGGACCTTGAGCTGCGCGACGATCTCGCTCAAGGGCATCGACACGTTATTCGCCCGAACCCGCATGAACTCCGCGACCTCGACGAGCGCCAAGTCGCGCATGTCCGTCCCGAATTCGCGGAAGATCGAGTGTCCGGTATCGATGAACACTTCCAAGCGCGGGGCTCGGACCATCGACACGATCACAGGCGCGGCCTGCCCGTCCTTGGTGACAAGGTGCTGGCTACGAACCGCCCAAGCCGTCAGATCGACGCGCCCCAAGTCTTCGAGGTAGTACGGGCCCGTCAGATCCACGATGGGGTCGGCGCTGTCACGGTATCGCTGAAGCCGCTGGTCCAGCGTCTCCACCGGTGCGGTAATGTCCTCGGGCGGTTCTTGGCCAGCAACGGTCGAGGCTGGCGCGGCACCGCCCTCAGCCTGGTCATCCGGGTCGAGGAGTCCGGCCCCAAACCCGGGGAGGATGTCGTCATTCCCCGGTTGAGGTTCCACTGTTACCGGATTGTCGTGCTGGTAAGCGGCGCGGTACCACGCCTCGTCGGTCTGATACTCGTAGTGGCCTGCCCGCATGAACGTGGCCCACTGCGCGGCCTTCTCATGGAGGGCGTTGCGTCCGTCACCCGGGATCAGGTAGTTGAGCCCCGGGTCCTGCCGGCGGAAGCCCGCGTAGAGCAGGGCGAGGGGGCTACGGTTCTCCGGCAGTCCGAGGTTCTTCGCGATCTTTGGGCGCAAGGGGCTTGTTCCGCGGACCTCACGCAGGACTTGCCGCCACTCGGCCGTCTCGAACTCGAAGGCGGTCTTCTGGTAGTTCGGAGCGACGTGATCGCAGTGGATCTCACCGACGATCCGGCCCATCTGCACAGCTCCGGAGTCGATGGGGTACTCGAGCTCCGCATCAGCGAGGCTGTCCTCGTCTTCCCAGTAGAAGACCCGCTTGTCCTTAAGCATGATCTTGCGTCCGTTGCGGAGGAAGTCCAGCCCGTAGTCGGTGCGGTGGACGTAGCGCTGAATCCCGATCCAGCCCCAGATCTTGCGCTCCCTCAGTTCCAGGCGATCCTGCCCACATTCCTCGCAAAGGTCGGCGTCGGCGGAACTCCAGTACCCGCAGGCCATACAGGCGTTCTTGGCGCTCAGCACGCGGTTGATCTTCTGGACAGCGTGGATCTCCACGCCTTGGCGGGTGACGGTCCGCTTCTCGTCCCAGACACAGGGCAGGCGTGGCTTGACCTTCTTGCCGTTGAGCGTAAGCAGGAAGCCCTTGTCCGCCAGCAGGTAGCTGTAGACCTCTCCGAGCTTGTCCCTGATCACGTTCTGCGTCTGCGGACGGCAGAGCGTGGCGTACTGCTCCTGCTTGAGGTCGCTGATGGTGACAGTGGTGCCATGCTCATCACGATTGGCCTTAGGCACCGCGCGGTATGGCGCCTGGTACTTGGAGGAGTTGGCGATCTGCACCAGGTCCAGTGTTACCTCGATCCAGTCCGAATCGCCTGCCCGACTGGTACGCACCGTGGTACGCCGACCGAGTCGCGCCGTACTGATGTTGAAGCCCATCCCGAACAGGCCGAGAGAGCCGTGTCGGCCGTTACTGGTCCAGCCCGCGCTGATTGCGTTGGTGACAGCCTTCAGGCTCATGCCCCGGCCGTTGTCCTGCACCGTGATCTCAGCCGTCGCACGCTGCGAGTTCGCCGGGGGAAGTGAGATCGCGACCGAGGGCCGATCCACCGTCCCGCCGGACGCCTGGAACTCGTCGAAGGAGTTGTCGATCAACTCAGCCAGGCACTGCCAGTGTGAGAACTCGATATCGCCGAGCACGCCCAGGATGCGCGGGTGCGGTGTGACGTTGATGTACTGGTCCTCGGTCACAGCCGACCCCCGTCTTGGTGGTGAACACATGCTTGGCAGGCGGATGTGCTCGCGCGACCATCAGCAGTCTGGCGTGCACCATCGACCCCAGTCGAGCACGCTCCAGGAGCATCCATCAGCATGTCCTCAACCCTAATGGGCGACACCAGCAGATGCGGGACAAAGATCTCGTAGCCCTGCTGATGCCACACCTCAACCAGGAGGGCGCCTCAGAACCTCGCGCATGGCGGACTCGGCTCATGCCTCTGGGAGCCTGCGGAAGTCACCGCTGCTGCCAGCGGCCGAGTGCAGATCCCGACGGGGATTCTCGCCAAGGCCGGTTTCGACACTGGGAGTACAGTCCTCGCGTGCAGCGACGATTGACGGCCATATCGTCCTACGCAGGTTGACCGACGCCATCAATGACCTGATGATCGACGGGGAGTTGCAGCTACGCCTCGCCGGACGTTCTGCGGACCGCCGAGAGGACCCGCTTCGCTACGTCCTCCGGTGCCTCATGCTCCCAGGCCCGGATGACCGTCCAGCCCTCCTCCTCCAGGATCCGGTTGGTCTCGGCGTCCCGCCGCTGGTTGTCGGCGAACTTCTCTTTCCAGAAGTCCACGTTCTTGGTCGCCGGTCGATGATGCTCCGGGCAGACGTGCCAGAAGCAGCCATCGACGAAGACCGCGACTCGCGCCTTTGGGAACAGCACATCCGCACTGCGCCGGAGGCCCTGGAGCGGCCGCGCGTTGACCCGGTAGCGAAGCCCTTCCTTGAAAAGCAGAGAGCGAAGGACCTTCTCGGGCTTCGTGTCCTTTCCGCGGTTACCTCTCATCGAGGCACGGACCGCCGGGGTCGAGGCTGTCGAGTCCTCGGGTAGCGTCTCCTCCATCAAGAGGCCCATCGCCCAGGCCAGCCGCCAGCCCTCAGCCAGATTGGCCGCGCGGGTGTCCTGCTCCACCTCGCCCAGGTAGCGCTCTGGAGACTTCCGTCCGTCGCCCCAACGCAGGGACGCTCGGATCCGCCGCGTCTTAGGCAGGACCCTCAACGAGACCGAGGCGTGAGCGATCCGGCCGTCACCCAAGTCAACCACCCGTCGATGGCGACCACCCGCTGCTCGGTCCTGTTCAGCGGACAGGGCCTTCCGTGTCCTCCCCGGCCGCCCCTTCCAGGCGCGATCGGGGGGCAGCCGGTCATTCCAGCGGCTCTGGGACGGTTTCGCCGCATCGCTCACGACTGTGATCCCGGTGCCGCGTCGAGGGCCTTGGCCACCGCGTCAGCGAATACGGCACCGAGCTTCACCGGGACCGCGTTGCCGAGTTGCCGCATCTTCTCCCCCCTAGGGCCTTCGAGCTTCCAATCGTCAGGGAAGGTCATGACCCGGGCGGTCTCACGCACCGTCATGTAGCGATGCCTGTAGATGGTTCCGCCGGGAGTCTCAAGGTCGTCGGTCAGCATCACGGACTCGCCGCCAGGGACTCCGTGCACGCCGGCCTTCACGGTCTTGGCGGGGCGGTCCAGTTCATTGGGCGTGTGGCCCTTGTAGATGCGAGCGTCGGGCCATCCGATGTGGTCGGTGAACCCCCCGGCGCGGTGCTCCTGGCGGTCAAGCCTGTCCCAGGGGATCTTCGGTAGTGGCTTGCCCTCGTTCTCATCGATGCCGGCGATGGCATCCCGGAACGTACGCCAAGGCTTCGAACCGTCTGGGATGAGCGAAACGTCCTTGGGGATCCTGGCCATGACCCGGGCGCGGACATCCGCGGGCACCGATGGATGCCGCTTCCAATACGAGCCGTCGAGCATGGTCCGGAACAGCGCCTCCTCCGAGTACTGGGGACGCACATCCTTCTTGAATTGGTCGATGTCGACCCCCAGGTCCTCCCGGAAGGCGACGATGAAGATGCGGTTCCTGACCTGGGGGACCCCGTAATCGGCGGCGTTCACGCGTGTCATCACCACCTTGTAGCGCTCCGCCGGGTCACCGGCGGCCCTGCCCTTGGCCTCGATGAGGGCCTTGTCGTGCTTCTGCCAGCTGATCTCCGGATCACGCAGCTCGAAGGGCATCTCCATCTCGCGCAAGATGTACTCGAGGTACGGCTTGAACGATGGCCTGAGCAGTCCGACGACGTTCTCGCAGATGACGGCCTTGGGCCGAATCTGGCGCATCGCCTTGAACATCTGAGGGAACATGTTCCGCTTGTCCTCGTCCCCCTTGGCGATCCCGCCCAGGCTGAACGGCTGACAGGGCGGACCGCCGGCGAGCACGTCGACACGACCGAGCAGGTAGCTCATTTCGAGGCCCTGAACGTCCCCCGCCACGAGCGGCCACGGCTCCCCCGGCTCCGGGATCCGCTCCTCATCCCCGCGGGGCTTGGCCCCGTTCGCCTCCAGGGTCTGACAGGCTCGTGGGGCGAACTCGTTGAACAGCAATGGCCGGAAGCCCGCCCCATGGATGGCCATCGCGAGGCCGCCCGCGCCCGCGAACAGCTCGACAGCGGTGCGATCATCTCTCGACTCTTCTTGCAGTTCAGGCATTGCAAAAGCATACCGCGGAAATAGCGATTACCGGGACTGTTGTCAAGAAGTCTCACCTCACCTTCACGAGTGACCGAAGCGGTACGACCAGCGATCGAAGTGGCCGCCACAAGCGGGGACAGCACTGTTCCGATTCCCGCACGCCAGGGCGAACGGCCACACGGGCGATGCCGCCCAGGTCCGGTGATCAGGTCGCCGACCGGCCGCGAGGGAGCCTCCCAGCGGTGATCACCCGCGCGCCGGACGCCGGCACCGGCGGCCAGCCCGTCTGCCCCTCAGCTGAATCGCCAGTTAGCGACAGAACCCGGTACCCGTCGCTGAGACCATTCACGGACGAGGGGGCCTTCCGCGCCAGCTCGCAAACAAGCCCAGGCCAACGCTGGTGACCGCCGTGAACGCCTCAGACCCGGCGATCAGGAAGACGGCCGCCGCCAGCGTGGTCAGAAGCAACAGTGCGACCAGATCAAGCACCCGGTCACGGATCGGTTCCACCGACACCGGCCTTGACCTGGAGTCAACCCGAGGAGAGGAGGGCGAGGTGGGCTCTTCGATTTCATCCATGCGACCAGCACACCAGGCTCACCCGCCACGACTCCTATGGCACGAACAGGCTCAGACATACCCGATCGCCGCAGGCCGACGCCGTACAAGATGGTGCGCGGAGCGAACACCCAACTCTGTATGGTGGTGTTCGGCGAAATTCGGTCCTGTTCGGTAGCCAGCGTCCTACGCTGAGTCCCGCAGACCATCAGGGGGACATGCGTGGCGCATGGGGATTCTTCGGGGATGACACCCGAAGCCGCGTTCCAGCGAGGACTCGCCGACTTCGCCACCGGACTCCGGAGACTGCAGATCGAATGCGGCAACCCTTCCCAGCGCATGATCAGCCGCGCCGCACCCTCCGGGCGGCCACTGTCGGCCTCCGCGATCAGTGAGACCCTCACGGGTAAGCGTCTGCCCAGTCGAGACTTCCTCATCGCCCTCGTCCGGACGCTGCTCAGCCACTCGAACGATGGCCAGTCCCCTGTAGGCCGCAACGACCCAAGGGTCGAGTTCTGGCGCACGAGCTGGAACCGAGTGGCGCACCTACAGTCCGAGGCCCGTCACGCACCCGCAGCATTCAATTCGGCACAGTCGGTCACGGTTGCTGAGAGCGATCCACCACCCTCTGCACCCACTCAGCCGGGAAGCGACACACCAGCGAACCCTTCTGAGTCGCTGACGCATAGTCGGCGCTTGAAATTTCGCCGCGCGTCTGTGCTCCTGCCTCACTCCGGCTTCGTATGGTCTGTGGCGTTCTCCCCCGATGGCAAGCTTCTCGCGACCGGCAGCGCCGCTGGGAAGGTGACGCTCTGGGACCCCGTCACCCACCAGGCCATCAGCAATCCCGAGACTGCCCAGAAGAGCACAATCAGGTCGGTGGCGTTCTCTCCGGACGGACGTTTGCTGGCGGCTGCCAGTGACGAACATGGCGTATGCCTATGGGACGTGAGGTCAGATCAATCATCCGGAGCTCTCCAACTCACGAAGCGACAAAAGGTCGCAGCAGTCGCGTTCTCCCCGGATGGCACCGTGCTGGCCACCGCCAGCTTTGACCGAACGGTACGGCTCTGGGACCCATACACGTGCGAAGCGGTCGGCAAGCCGCTGACCGGACACACCGGCCCCGTCACGGCAGTCGCCTTCTCGCCCGAGGGGAGCGCATTGGCCACCGCTAGCTTCGATGGCATGGTGCGGCTCTGGGACCCAACCACCCACCAAGCGATCGGCAAACCGTTGCTCGGCCACACCGGGCTCGTCAGGTCGGTGGCGTTCTCCCCCGACGGCAAGCTGCTAGCTAGCGCGAGTGACGATGGCATGGTACGGCTCTGGGACCCAGCAACCCACGAAGCGGTCGGAACGCCCCTGGCCGGCCACACCGGCTCCGCCACTGCGGTGGCGTTCTCCCCCGACGGCAGCCTGCTCGCCACGGCCAGCGACGATGGCATGGTACGGCTCTGGGACCCAGCAACCCACGAAGCGGTCGGAGATCCCCTGACCGGTCATGCCGTCCCCGTCAAGTCGGTGGCGTTCTCCCCCGACGGCAGCCTGCTCGCCACCGCTGGCTACGATCGCGTCGTGCGGGTATGGGAGGGCAAGGAGACATTGCCATTGCTTGTCCCGACGCAGCGCACTCGGGACAAAGACGACCCGCATGACAACGTGCTCAGCGAGGACGCCGAACTGCGCTCCCGACTAGGTGTTCTGACCGCACGCGGCCTCGCCAGTCGAAGCGTCCTAACCGCGCTCAAGAACGGCGAAGGCATCTATCTGGCGCCCCTTGTCGGACACCGTGACGCGGTCTGGTCAGCCGCGTTCTCCCCCGACGGAACCACACTGGCTACCGGGAGCGCCGACGATACGGTGCGATTCTGGGACCCTGCTGACCGGCAACCCGTCGGAAGGCCCCTGACCAATCACCGCGACTCCGTTCGTTCAGTCGCGTTCTCCCCCGACGGCACCCTGCTAGCAACCGCAGACCGTAGCGGGGCGGTTCGCCTGTGGGATGCGGGCACCCGGGTACCGGCGGGCGGGCCATTTGCCGACAACCTCGGCCCCATCACATCAGTGGTCTTCTCGCCCACCGGAGTCCTCCTTGCCATCGTTACTGACGCTGGCGAGGTACAACTGTGGTTGCCGGCCTCGCAACAGGCTGCCAGTGATCCTCTGGCCAGCCGACGTGGGGTCATTACCGGAATTGCGTTTTCCCCCGATGGCACGCTAATCGCAACCGCCACCGATGCTGGCACGGTGACACTTTGGGACTCTGGCACCCACCAGCCAACCGGTGAACTCCGTGATGGCCACAGCGGCTCAGTCAGCTCCGTGGTGTTCTCCCCGGATGGCAGCTTGATCGCGACCGCCGGTCACGATCGCTCGATGCAGCTGTGGGACCCAACTACCCATCAGCCCGTCGGAAAGCCCCTTATGGGCCATGACGGTGCCGTTACAGCCATGGCCTTCTCCCCCGACAGCGCACTCATCGCGACGGGGAGCAACGACCGCACCGTGCGGCTGTGGGACCCAACCACCCATCAACCTGTTGGTGAGTCCCTCGCCGGCCATCGCGGCACTGTGACGTCGGTTGCCTTCTCCCCCGATAGCTCCGTGCTCGCCACCGCCAGCACCGATTGCGCCGTTCGGTTGTGGGTACCTCCCGCAGTCAACAGCTTCGCTCGACCTCAGGGCTAAGAGAGGGAGCGGCCCCTCTTGGACGCTGGCTTCGCGGTCCGGAAGCGTTCCAGGACGCGCTCGATCCAGTCGCTTTTCGCGCCGTACTTGGGTTCGGCGGTCTCCTTCCAGGTCTTGGTGCCGCCGGCGGGCCGGGCTGGCGGGTGCTCTGGAGCTGGTCCTGCCGGGCCATGCCTGGCTATGCAGCCTCAGGTGGTAGGACCGAAGGTGAGGAGCGGCACGTCGTAGAGGGCGGGGTTGCGGGGCCGAGTCATGGTGGGCCCGGCGACTTCCACGATCAGGAGCTCGCTGAGGAACTGCACGCGTGCGTTGAGCAGGTGGCTGGTGCGGCCGTCGGCGTTGTCGCCCTTGAGGCCGGCGGCGAGGTGGATGTGTGGGAGAACGAGGCCGGTGGCGGGGTCGTGGGCGAGGGTGCCGCCGCCGAGGGCTTCGACGAACTCGACGCGGGTGCGGTCCCAGAGGGGCTGTTCGGGGTGGGTGAGGCCGTCGCAGGTGCCGACGATCTCGGCTTCGGAGAAGGCGCCGATGAACATGGGAATGTAGCCCTGCTGGACGTCGTGATCCTTGCAGAACGCGGCGAGGGTGTCGAAGAAGTCTTCGCCGTGCTCGAAGGTGACGCCGAAGGTCCGGCCGAGGGTCAGTTCGCTGACGCGCATGGGGCTGGGTCCTCGCTGTCGGAAGGGCTGTTGCGGGCTCGGCTCAGTCAGCTGCGGCGCGGAAGGCGGCGGCGATCTCGTCGGTCTTGCGGCCCTGGGCGAGCAGGAGGTGCAGGAGGAGACGGGCCTTGTAGGCATCGAGGTGGCCGCCTCGGATCAGCCCGCGGGCGAGGAGGTCCTTCTCGGAGCCGGGGAAGCTGTAAGTCGATTGCAGGACCGGGCCGTTGCCGATGCGGGTGGTGAGGACGACCGGAATCCGGGAGGCGGTCTTCTCCAGGGTGGCCACGTAGTTCTGGGGAACGTGGCCCACGCCGAACGCGGCGATCACGAGGCCGTCGCACGCCTCGGCCACCGTGGCGAGGAGGGTGCCGTCGTCGCCGAGCGTCGCGGTGTACAGCCCGACGCGGGGCGCGGAGCTGGTGAACGATCCGGGGACGGCGGTGCGGGTGGGGAGCGGGCCGTGAAGGTGGACGCGGCCCTCGTAGAGGCGTCCGAGGGACCCGGTGGCCGGGGAGGTGAAGGCGGCCGGGCTGGTGCTGTGGGACTTGCGGACGTTGCGGGCGGCGTGGATCTCGTCGCCGAGGACGACCACGGTGCCGGCGCCGTGCAGTTCGGGGGCCGCGGCGGCGATGACGGCGGCGTGGATGTTCGCCGGGCCGTCCGCTCCGGGCTGGGTGGGGTTGCGCATGGCTCCGGTGACGACGATCGGCTGGTCGCCGGCGTGCAGGAGGTCGAGGAGGTAGGCGGTCTCCTCGATGGTGTCGGTGCCCTGGGTGACCACCGCGCCGTCGCAGCCGTCCTGGAAGGCGTCGGCGATGGCTTCCGAGAGGGCGCCCAGGTCGTCGAAGCTGAGGGAGGCGCCGGGGAGGCGGCGGAAGTCGTGGACGCGCAGGTCGGTGTTCAGCTCCTGGAGGGCCGGGACCGCCGCGAGGAGTTCATGGGCGGACAGGGCGGGTACGACGCCGCCCGTGGCCGGATCGGTCGTCATCGCGATGGTGCCACCCAGGGAGAAGATCGCGACTGTCCTCTTGCTCAACGTCGATGTCTCCTCGTCAGGATGGTCTTCCATCAGCAGCTCGGCCGCGTGACCTCCGGTGCAATCTATCGGTTCAGGGCACGCGGCGGGCGGCGATGAACTGACAAGCGGCGTCCAGACCTTCCAGACTCAGCAGGCGGCTGCGGGGCCTGGCGAGGGCGCGGGTGCCGGCTGAGGCGAGCTGGCGGCAGCGGCGGGTGAGCCAGGCCCAGTCGAGTCCGAGGTAGTCGGCGGTGGCGATAAGGCGTCCGTGGGCGGCATCGGCGGCGGTCGCGGAGTTTGCGGCGGCGTGGCCTACGGCGTCGGCGAACGTGCGCAGATCGGCCCGTCGTGTCGTGCGTCCGAGCTTGGACACGGCCTCGGCTCGTACCCAACTGGCGATGACGGCACGCTGCTGGGGGATCAGGACGAAGCCCTCGGTCTCGGCGAGGTCGGGGCTTTCGGTGATCCAGGTGGTGATGCCGTGGGATTCCATCAGGGCGATCACCAGGAAGAGCATGACCCGCTCGTAGCCTGGGGAGCGGGTGACCGCCTCCGGTGGGATGCAGAAGGCGCGGCCGGTCCCGCTCCTCGCCTCGGGTGTCGCCGGGGCGGTTCGCCGCAGGTAGTCGAGTTTGTGGGAGAAGAAGAGCCAGGTGGCGGCTTCCTCTCCGGTCCGCTCGCGGGTCCAGAAGAGCGGGGCTTCGCCGAGGGCGTCACGGTTGTCGAGGATGTAGTGGGCGCTGGCCTGGGAGCCGATGAACATGAGGGAGCCGGCCGCCAGCTCCTCGTCCCGGACGGCGCTGGCCAGCGGGTCGAGGTCGGTGTCGGTGGTGAGCGGCAGGACGGTGTGCAGACCGGCGTCGTCGTTGAGAAGAGCGGCGTCGAATCCGGTGACTGCCCACAGGATTCCGTAGGTGAGGTCGTCGAGCTCGTAGGCGGACGGGATGCGGAGCGGGCGGTCCTGGGCCCGACCGGCGAAGCGCGCGTCGACGGCGAACTGCCGGCTCGCTCCGTCGATGGTCCGTTTGGCGATCACGAGGGAGCGGGTCGGTGTTTTCATCCAGGCGTCCAACTCGGCACCACCGCTGAGGTGGAGTTCATTGCCGTAGAAGGTGTCAGCGTCGATGACCAGCGCGGGCAGGTTCGCGCCGGGGAGGCTCTGGCCCGCGGGGAAGTGCAGGCACCGGGATCCGGCCGCTGCGAGGGCGAGCGGCGGTGGTTGTGCGACGTGGGTTGTCGGCTCCGCACCGCCCTCGGACTCGCTCGGGAGCGGGCCGGCCAGCTCCTCGGGGAAGTTGAGGACCTGGGCCCATTGGATCATCTTGCGCCGGTCCTTGACGGTCCGCTGACCACACTCCAATCGGCTGATCTCGGACTGGTCGCTGTTGACGATCCGGGCGAACGCCGCCTGGGGCAGGCCGGTGTGGCGTCGAACCAGGCGGCAGAGCGTTCCCAGATCCCACGTCGCCACTGCCTGCTGGACCTGCGGGTCGTCCCAGAACTCGCGCGCGATACGTAAATCACGCTGGCACGGGCCGCACTTGGCACCGGCGTTGTAGCGGCTCAGAGTGCTGCCGCAGGAGGTGCACCGTCGCTGCTGACTGCTGTCCACGCTGACATTCTTCCTCGCGATGCTCCGCCAGTTCGGCATCTACCGCGACTCGCATAAACGCCCATGAGCGCGGGTCGGCTTCTTCACGACCATGGATGAACGCACACGAGCCGGTTGCGACGGTCGTCGTCGCCACGAGCCGTGCGTCAGGAAGGACTTACAAGACGATGAGAGCAACGATTCCCGCAGAGGAGTCCACCAAGCCTTCGTTGCGGTCGGCTTGGCAGACGCTGGCGGACGGGCTGCTGGTTCAGCGGCTCCAACTGCACGTCGAGGAATGGCGCGAGATCGTGCAGACCGGGGGGAGCCTGCCCGACATCAGCGGCGCCCCGGTCGCCGGCCTGGCCCTGCGGCCCACCGGCACCGTCGGCCCGGAGGCGCGGGCGCTGCTGGAGCGCACCGGCCTCGCCTACTGGTGGTCGTACCCGCAGCGCTACGGCACGGTCGGCGACACGAGCGCGATCGGTACGGTGCGAGCGGCGGAACAGGCCCGCCGGCGTCTGCTGATCGACGGCACGGCGGCGCCGTGGACCGAGGCCGTGATCGCGGCCTGCGAGGCGAGCGCGTGGTGGGTCGGGTTCTTCGCCGTGATCAGGCACCACGGTGTGCGGCACCTGACCTTGGAGCCGAACCCCGAACCGATCCACGCCCAGGTCCTGGAGGGCGCGGTCGGCGCGGTCGCCTACGGGCTGGCGGGCCGCGTGCTGGCCACGGCCCTTCGGGAACAGGACGACGAACGGACCCGGCGGGCCTACTGCGAGGCCATCACGGCGGGCATCGAGGTGGAGCGGACGCTGCCCGCTCTGCTGGACGAACTGGGCGAGCTGCGGCTCGTGGACCTGGTGTCCACGACCGCCGTGTGGCGCGGCCAGTTCACCAAGTACGCGGGCGGCACCGGAGCAGGGCAGGTCGAGTAATGACGAACCGCTACCCCTTCATCGCCATCGAGGGCCTGGACGGCACCGGGAAGACCACGCTCCGCAAGGGGCTGTTCCAGCTGTGGCAGGGCCTGTTCGACACGGCCCCGCTCTGCGTCCTGACCACGAACTTCCTGTCGCCTGAGCACGCCGGGCAGATCGTCGACGGGAAGTACCGACCGTCGCCCGAAAACAGGGCCGCCTACCTGTCGGCCATCGTCGCGGACAAGAACGCGACCGTGCGGCAGCTGGTCGAGCCCCAGCGGCGCGCACGGCCGGTCATCGCGGACCGCTGGCTACTGAGCGAGCTCGCGTTCTTCGCCGTCAAGCACGGCGCTCGGGCACAGGACACCTACAAGGCCCTCGCCGAAGAGCTGGCGGACGGCCCGGACGCGACGCTGGTGCTCGAACTGCCCGCCGCCGACTCCATGTCTAGGGCGAAAGACCGCGCCGGCGACGCCGTGCGGGCGGACTGGGACGTGCACCACGTGCAGTCCGCGGTGCACGAGGTCTACGCCGAGGTCACCGGTTCCCCGCAGTCGTTCCCGCTGCTCGGCACCGTCGTCCCCCTGGACGCCGGCGCCACCCCGGCGGAGGTTCTCGGCTCCGCCTGGGCCGCGCTCGAACGCCTCGGGCTGATCCCCGGCCTCCCGACCGATGCGGAGAAGGAGAGCTGATGCCGATATCCGACGCGGCGGCCCGCTTGCGCCAGTCGCTCACCGTGCCGACACCGGCACGCCCGCTGCTCGCGGCGGGCGCCGTCAACGCCATGGCGGCCCGACTGGCCGTGGAGGAAGGGTTCGACGCGCTCTGGGTGAGCGGCCTGGAGGTGTCGGCCGCCCTCGGCCTGCCCGACGCCAACGTGCTCAGCGCCCGCGACTTGGCCGACGTGGTCACCGCGCTCGGCCGAGTGACCGATCGCCCCGTGATCGTGGACGTCGACAACGCGGGCGGCACCGTGGAGGGTGCTGCCCGCATCGCCGCCGACCTGGTCCGGGCCGGGGCTGCCGCCATCTGCCTGGAGGACAGCGCCTACCCCAAGTGCAACAGCTTCTCCGCGCACACCTCTCAGCAGCTGGCCGCCGCCGACCTCGTCATCCAGCAGGTCGAGCGCATCCGCAAGACGGTCGGAGAGGGCCTGGTGGTCATCTCCCGCACCGAGTCCCTGATCGCCGGCATGAGCCTGGAGCTGGCCATGGGCCGATCGACGCGCTTCGTCGATGCGGGCGCGGAAGCCGTGCTGATCCACTCCAAGGACCAGACCGGCGGCCAGCCGATGGAGGTGGCCACCCGCTGGACCAATGCGGCCCCGCTGGTCACCGTGCCCACCGCCTTCCCCCAGCTCACCGCCTCGGAGCTGGGCGAGGCCGGCTACCGGCTGTGCATCTACGCCAACCAGTTCAGCCGGGCCGCCATGGCCGGCATGCGCGCCGCCGCCCGCCAGTTCACCCGCGAGGGCACCTTCCGCCCCAGCGCCGAGGCCCCGCTCGCGGCCGTCGCCGACCTCCTGCAGATCGGCGAACCGGACGCCCTGTCCTGCATCTGACCTCACACCCCGAGGGATCCCGCGATGACCCTGCCCCGCATCAGCGTGTCGGTGAAATCCGCAGTCCTGCACGACGACCAGGTCCTCCTCGTCTCCTACAACGACCACTCCGGGTTCCACTACAACCTGCCCGGCGGCAAGGCGCAGGAGGGAGAGAGCCTGCGCGACGCGGTCCGCCGCAAGGTCCAGCAGGAAACGGGTCTCGACGTGGCCGTCGACCGCCTCCTGCTGGTGACCGAGTACGTGCCGGCCGCCTGGAACGACGAGTTCGGGACCGTACAGAAGACCCAGTTCACCTTCCTCTCCCACCCGTTGGGCGACACGACGCCGCAGTTCCCGGACCCGCCCGACCCGATCCAGGTCGGCTTCGAGTGGACGCCCATCGGCAAGCTCGCCGAGGTGTACCTCCTGCCCCGGATCAACCAGCCGTTGCTCGCCGCTCTGCGCGGCCAGCTCAGCGACCCGTTCATCGACAGGTGGTGACCTCCTTGAACGACTTGAACGACGACCTGCGCAAGTGGCTGCTCACTGAGCACGCGGAAACGGTCTGCGCCGACCGGCTGGACGTCATCGCCGACGAGCTCCACCGCCTGGTCGACCGGCGCGTCGGCGGTGCGATCGTCGAACTCGGCTGCTACCGCGGCGCGATGGCTCTGTGGATGCGCTGCGTGCTGGATTCGCTCGGCGACCGCGGGCGTGAGATCCACGTCTTTGACTCCTTCGCCGGCATGGCCGCCCCCGGCGACCAGGACTCCGACCACCTCTCCGAAGGTGACCTGCACTCCGCTCCGCAGGACGTCCTGGACACCCACGCCCGCTGGAACCGCACGCCACCGACGATCCACCCCGGCTGGTTCGAACGGACCGTCCCCGGCGAGTTGCCCGGCACGATCGCTCTGGCTTACCTGGACGGCGACTTCTACGACTCCACCCTCACCGGCCTGCGAGCCTGCGTGCCCAGGCTTTCCCCGTCCGGGGTGTTGCTGCTGGACGACTACGCCGACACCGCCGTCAACCCGAAGGCGTGGAACGGCCTGCCCGGCGTGAAGCGTGCCGCCGACGACTTCTTCGGCGTGCCCTCCCCGGTCGAGGTACTCGTCGGCGACGGCGACCTCGCCTTCGGGCGCTACCTGCCCCCCATGCCCCGAGGAACGGCGTCCCGATGACCCAGACCATCCTCATCGCCAAGGGCGCCGCCGATCTCGGCCGACTCCAACTCTCGCTTTCCGCAATCGATTTCATCGAGACGGCCGACTTCGATTCGCTCCCCGGGAGCGCGCACCGGGCCACGCTCCTCGCCCTGCGCTCCGGAGCACGGCTGGGCGGTCGACAGCTCGACCAGTTGCCGCTGCTCCAGCACGTCGTTCGGGTCGGCTCGGGCACCGACAACATCGACGTCGCCGAGCTCGCCCGGCGCGGCATCACCCTGCACCGCAATCCGCACGTCAGCGCGGCGGCCGTGGCCGAGTGGTGCCTGATCGCCGCGCTGAGCCTGGCACGTCGGATCCCCTTGGGCCACAACGCTCTTGTCCAGGGCCGTCACATGAAGGACGCCTGCCTGGGGCAGCCGCTGTCCGATCTTGATGTCGCCGTCTGGGGAGCCGGCCCGGTCGGGAGATCGGCTGCCAGGTTGCTCGCCCCCTTCGCTCGCCAAGTCACCTTCGCCCGTTGGCCGTCCAACCCACCGGCGCTGCGGCAACTGCCCGCTCACGCGCTGATCGATTACGCGGACGTCCACGTGATCGCGCTACCGCTACGGGACGAGACGCGTGGCCGGTTCGACGAGGGGTTCCTCGCCAGGGTGTCTGCGCGCCGACCGCTGGTGATCTGTGCGGGCCGGATCGAGACGCTCGATGTGGAGGCGTTCCTGCGCTCGCTCGACACACGGCGCATCACCGGCCTCGCCCTGGATGCCATCGAAGCGAAGCACTTGGGGCTCGTGGGTACCTCAGCCGGCGCTCGAAACCTCCTGGTCACGCCGCACGTCGGCGCCCAACGCGCGGACGTCCGGGAGGAACTCGACACCTGGCTCACCCAGCTCATCGCCTCGGTCTCCGGCCATCGGGTGGCCGTTCCAGTGGGGACTGCTCACCAGGAGGGCCGGTGATCAGCGAGTCGGCTCGTCGCCGCCTCCACATCGCGGGGCAGGTCGCCGAGCACCTCTTGTCCTCCCACCCGGGCTCGACGGTCTGGCTGGAGGGGGCCTTGGCCTGCGGCCTCGCCCACGCGACCAGTGACATCGACCTGCGCCTGCTCGGCGACACCCCGGATCTCCCCGATTCCGGCTCCTGGCTCAGCGACGGCGTGCGGATCGATCTCCAGGTCTCCGGCCCGGACCAGATGGCACAGTTGCGCGCCTTCCTGCGCGGCTTCGAGGTCCGCACCGACGATCTCACGGTGTTCCGCCGGGTTCGCAAGGACCTCGGCGGCCTGACCAGCCTGCGTACGGCAAGGCAGTACCAAGAAGGCCAGTGGATCCCGGTCGTGAGCCCCGGCGAGGCCGAGGTCTATCGCGCGTGGGCCGTGGCGGACCGGGCCGAGACGGTGGCAAGCCTGACCGAGGACCTCCTCGGCCTGGCCGCCGACGGCATGCATGCCTCGGCCGACCTGGTCCTGGAACGCCTGGCACTGACGCTCGCCTCCGCCGAGTGCGCCGCCGCCGGGCAGCCCCTGCTCGGAGAGAAGTGGCTACCGCTCATGGCCACCCGTCCCTGGCCGCCCGGAACAACGACCGCAGTGTGGCACGACAGGTCCTGGGGATGGTTCCGGCCGATCCAGCAGCGGCTGGCCAGTGCTCTGCTGTCCTGCCACCCCGTCGACGACAGCAGCAGCGACCCTGCGCCGGCCTTCGGTGCGGGGTGGCTGCCCCAGCGCTACAGCGACGGCTGGTTCCTGCGCAGGGCCGACGACCGCGTACCGCTCACCGACGCAGCCCTACTCACCTGGGCCAAGCACCTGGAGTCCACAACTACCTGACCGCCGAGGCACCCTGGAGGTGAGCCTTGTCCACCACCCCGCCCCCGAACGACCTCTACTCCCTGTACGCACGCCTCGACCCTGCCGACCGTACGACGGCGTTGTCCGTGATCCTCAAGTTGCGCGGCGAGACCTGCAACATCGACTGCCTGTACTGCTTCGAGAAGCGCAAGGAAGCCCCTGGTGGCCGCCGCATCGATGCCACCCAGGTGAACCAGCTGGCGACCCTCTTCGCCGACCGGCCGCTCTCCGTCGAACTCCACGGCGGCGAACCGCTCACCGCCGGCAAGGACGGGGTCACCGAGGTCCTGCGCGCCCTGGCGGCCAACCCGAACGTGATCCAAGCCAGCCTCCAGACCAACGGTCTGCTTCTCGACGACACCTGGATCGACCTCTTCGACGAGCACCTGCCCTCGCTGGAGATCAGCATCTCCCTCGACGGCGATGCCCGGGGAAACAGCTGGCGCGTCGGATACGACGGGCTGCCCGTTTATCCCCGGATCGTCGAGTCGCTCCAGCTGCTGGAACGCCGAGGCCGGACCGCCTCGATCGTCTGCGCCGTCACCCCTCAAATCCTCGGCCGGGCTGCGGAGATCGTCGACCATCTGGTCTCCTTCCCGGCCGTGATCGCGATCAACTTCGTGCCCTGCTTCGACGGCGCGGTGGTGGCGCCGACACGAACGACGTCCAGCCGTGTCGGCACCAGCAGGGCCATGCAGGCGGCGGCGATCGGACCGACCGGCCCCGCGTGGGCCATCACTCCGGCCCAATACGCGGAGTTCACCCTCGCCTCGGCCGTCCAATGGGTCCGCGCCGGCTGGTTTCGCAAGGTCAAGCTCGATCCGGTCGTCTCCGTGATCCGCCGTCTCCGTGGTCTGCGCAGCGGCTCCTGCCACTTCGACGACCTCAAGTGCGACCACGTCTTCACGCTGTACCCCGACGGCCGTCTCGGCAGCTGTGACGAACTTGCTTGGCCTCAAGCTCAGTTGGCCAGCCTCCCGCTCCTCGGCTCGCAGCAGGACGTGCGGCACGCCCAGGATCGGTCCCGGCTGCTCTCCGGCGCCCGCTCCCTCATCGCGCCATGCGTCTCCTGCGACTACCGGGACACCTGCGGTGGTGGCTGCATGGCCGTGCGGCTCCGCCACGCACACGCAGACCTGGGCGAGTCCTACTGCGCCCACCGCATGCGGCTGATCGACGGCGTCGCTGCCCTGCTCGCACAACCGGAACACCCCGAAGCGGTCTGGTGCACCCGGCTCCGCTGGCGCCCGCGCCACCCGAACCAGATGCACGATGTCGCCGCCTTCCTCCGCCGCTGGGACGACCCGCTCGCGCCCCGACAGCAGGCCCGCCTGCACACCAGCGAGCTCGGCAACATCAACACCGTGGGCCTCCCCGGCATCCACGAAGCCGACGACCTCGACCCCCTGCACCCGCAGTGGCGGGACGGCATCGAGCCGGGGGTGTTCCCCCTCGTGCGAGCCGTCACCGAACGCTGGAACTGCATCACATACGACAGCTGCCAGGGCCACTCTGCCGCCCCCGGCACACCGCAGCGCGAGCTGTCCATCGGCATCCTGCCGCGCGACCGTACCGAGGCGGCCGAGGTCACCGCCCGGCTGTGCCGGCTCGCCGCGCGTGCCGACAACGCCCTGCCGTCTTCGATTGTGCTCGACCTCGGACGGAGCCTGCTGACCTGCGGCACGAGCGGGGATCGCTACCCCGTCCTGGACCTGCGCCTCGTGCCCGCACCGGGCAGCCTCCCGAACGAGTACCTCGCCGCGCTTCCCGCAAGCGGCCGACTCCTGGCTGAACTCGTCGGCGACCCGCCCGGCGACGCCCCGTTCCTGTGCGCCTGCCCTCCCCCGGCCTCACACCCACACGCCCTCGATCTCACGGAGGTTCGCCGGTGATCCACATCGCCGAGACCCTGAGCATCCACACCGTCGAGGACTTCCTCGGCGCCCACGAGGTGCAGCAGCTCAACGAACTCATGGACCTGGAACTCGCCCAACGCGGCCGTGAGTCGTTCGACGACGCTCGCCTCTCCACCATCCACGAGGTCCCCGGACTCACGTCCGAACTGGCCCGCGCCCTGTACGAGCCCGCCGGGCGCGTGGAGATGACCGACGTCCCGGCCGCCGCCCAGGCGATCCTGAACGCCGCGCTGGAACGCAGCCGCACCGCCATCGCGCGGAACACACCGTCCGTCGAGAGCCACCGCCCGTGGATCTTCCTGGAGTACCAGGCCGGCCAGTACATCAGCGCCCACGCGGACGGCATCGCACCTGACCCCGGCGCCTGGCCCCGCCAGATCGCCGCGGCCAGCGTCGCCGTCGAGCTGGCACCCGATGGCAGTGGTGGCTTCTACGTCGAGACCAGCGGGAGCGAGGCTCCCTGGACCCCGGCATCCCCCAAGCCCGTCACCGGCTACGACGCCCGCATGCGGTTCATCTCCGAAGGCACGGACGGCTCATCCGACTGGTTCGCCGCGATGAAGCGCACCCGCTGGACTGCCCAGCCCGCCACGGGCACCCTGCTCGTCTTCGGCAGCCAACTCGTCCACGGCACCGAACCGGTGCGCGTCGGCCGGGTGCGCAAGTTCCTCACGCTCCTGACCGCCGAGGCGCCTGCCCCGCACAGGCCCCGGTGAGCCACCCGTGTGCCGGAGCCGCAGCCCTCCGCGAGCGAGCGCCGTCTCCCTTCCGACCAATCCACCTGCGAGGAGGACCAAATGGAGAACCCCGACCAGTTCAACGAGTTCGTCGAAGCCGTGGCGGCCCTGCACGACGAAGGACCGGTGCGGATCACCGCCCACACGTCCAACGCGTCGCCGCGCGGTTGGAACGCCTCCCGGTCGAACGTGACCGCTGAGGCGTCCACCGACGACACCCAGCAGTAGCCCCACACAGAACCCCGGTGCGTCCGGTGCAGGGCACGCGACCTGCACCGGCCGCACCGTCCCTTGTGAGGAGACGTGACCATGCCCGAGCGCTCGACCGACCAACTCTTCTACCTGCCCGGCCTCCAGGAACGGAAGGCTGAATGCACGCGACGCATCGCAGAACTCCTCGGCAGCAGCCTCGGCGGGCACGGCCCGACCGGTGCAGCCGTCGCCCATGCGGTCGCGCACCACCTGCTCGAAGGTGCCGAGCAGGCCGCCACCAACCGCAACGGCGGCCTGCTCTCCTGGTACCGCCGGACCGAACTGCGCGACCTCGCCTACCTGGCGTCCACGGACTCCGCCGGCAGCGCGCACCTGCTGCTCAACCCGGAGGACGGGAAGCTCCTGCAGTCGCCACTCTCGGAGACGGCGTACTACCTCGTCGCGCCGGAGACCTCGGCCGCACCGGCCGAGCTGCACGAACTGCTGGCAACGTCACTGGACTCCGCCCGCAAGCACGGCTTCGGCGGCCTGGTGGATCAGTACGCGCCGATCGTCTGCCTGCTCGAACGACGGGAACTGCGCGACACCCTCTTCAGCTGGAGCATCACGCGCCTACCCGGCACCGTGTTCACCGACTACACCTCCGCCCCGGAGGTCCTCGCGCGCGACCTCGTCCACGAGGCCGGCCACCACTGGTTCAACGAGGCCCTGGCCATGGCATCCGTCTCCCTGCCGGAGGATGTCACGTTCCACTCGCCGTGGCGCGAAACCGAACGGCCCACCTTCGGCTTCCTCCACGCATGCTGGGCGTTCTCCCTCACCGTGATCTACAGCGCCGCCGTCCTCGACAGCGCCCCTCCGCCCGTCCAAGCCTTCCTGCGCGACTACCTGGCCGGACAGGGCCGCCTCCTACGAGCGGCCGTACCGAACTTCGGCGAGGCCGCCTCCTTGATCACCTCGGAGCAGCTGCGAGAGCGTGTCTCCGGTGCGGTCGACGCCGCCTTGCGGTGCACGCAGGAGCTCCCGAAGCCGTTCGAGGAAGTGAGCTCGTGTTGACCGAGCTGGTCATGCCGCACGTGGTGATCCCCGGCATCGCCGAGTTCGCCCGTGGCGGCCCGCCCGCTCCGGCCGCCACGGATGACCGCAACCCGTGGGTCGACGGCTTCTGCTGGCTCTACTGCGGTCAGCAGTGGACCCGGGTCCTGTGGATCGGCCCCGCCACCGTGGCAGGCGCCCAGGCACCGATGTACGCCTGCGGGCCGTGTATCCAGGAGCTCCAGGAACGCGTCTGGCGCTCGATCCTCCTCAGTGAAGTTCCGCCCTGGGGCTGGACACCTGGAGACTGGGACATGTGAGCCCGGAGGAAGCAGTTTCAGGTGGGAAGCAACGGCAACATGAGTAAGCGGTACACGGCGGAGTTCAAGAGGGACGCGGTCGCGCTCGTCCGGTCTTCTCCGCACCGGAACGTCACTGAGATCGCCCGGGAGCTGGGGGTCAGCCCGGAGGGGCTGCGGGGCTGGGTCAAGCAGGACCGCACCGATCGGGGCGAGGGCCGGCCCGGTGACCTGACCAGCCCCGAGCGCGAGGAGCTTGCCCGACTTCGTCGGCAGAACCTCGAGCAGCAGAAGACGATCGAGATCCTGCGCAAGGCGGCCGCCTATTTCGCGGCCGAGACGAATCGGTGATCCGCTTCCGTTTCGTTGAGGACCACCACGGCGCCTTCGGCGTCAAGCGGATCTGCCGGGCGCTGGGGATCGCCCGCTCCTCCTTCTACGCCTGGCGGGCCGGTGAACAGGACCGTCGCGCCCGTGAACGGGCCGAGGACCTCTTGGCCGCCGAGATCACGGTGATCCACCTCGCCTCCCGGGGCGCCTACGGCGTCCCGCGCGTCCACGCGGAACTTCGCCGCCAGGGCCGGACGGTGAACCGGAAGAAAGTGGAACGGATCATGCGCGAGCGCGGGATCACGGGCGTCACCCGCCGCCGGCGCCGTGGTCTGACGCGCCAGGCCAGCAAGCCGGTGTTCGCCCCGGACCTTGTCGGGCGCGACTTCACCGCGCCCCGCCCGGGGATGCGGCTGGTCGGCGACATGACCTTCCTGCCGACCGAGGAGGGCTGGCTCTACCTGGCCACCTGCATCGACCTGGCCACCCGCGAGGTGGTCGGCTACGCGATGGCCGACCACCACCGCGCCGAACTGCCGGTGGCCGCGCTGCGGATGGCCGCCGGCCGAGGCGGTCTGGAGCGCGGCTGCGTCTTCCACACGGACCGCGGCAGCGAATATACGTCGAGTGAATTCCGCACCGAGATAGGCAAGTTGGACATGAGGCAGTCGATGGGAAGGGTCGGCTCCTGTTACGATAACGCCGCTGCCGAGAGCTTCTTCGCCGTACTGAAGGAGGAGATCGGCACCCGGGTCTGGCCCGACCGCGCCACCGCCCGGGCGGAGGTATTCTCTTTCATCGAGACCTTCTACAACCGCAGGCGCCTACGCAAACACCCCGAGTAGGGCTACCTCACGCCACTCGAGACCCGCCAGCGGCACCGGCAAGGTCACACCCTCGCAGCGTAGACGGAGAGTGTCCAACCGCAGGGTGGAACTTCACCTCAGTGTTTGTCACCGCCTGCTGACACGATGCACTTGTGCTGATCACCGGACACGAGAACGACCCTCTGATCCCGGGCGAGGAGTTGGTTACCCAACCCGGCTTCTGGGCCGCATACCTACTGTGGCTCGCCGAGGGCGAGGACTTCGAACCCGAGCCCGCCACGTTCGGCGCCGATGGCGCGGACGCGGACGCCGCCTACGAACGGCTCTCCGACCCGGCGGTCTGGCCCGTCCTCCGGCTGCCCATGCAGCATGGCCACAGCATCCTGATCGTCCACCGCAACTTCGTCGAGGACGAAGGGGTCGACTACTACGTGGCGCACCCCGACTGGGATCGGCCACGCTCACTGGCCAGGATCGAGGGCCACTTCGCCGGCCCCGGGCTCGCCTGGTGCGAACTGGTCCACGTCGCCCGGCGCCCCGGCGACGGGCCGGGGGTCACCGATCCGGACGCCCGCCTGCTCCTCCTGCTGCCCATCCTCGGCGACGCCGACCTGCCGGCCGACGCCACCGTGACCATCGCCGACGCCCTTGCAGCCATCGGCACTCCGCCCGAGGCCACAGCCGCCCTCTCCGAGGCCCTGCTCGACCACCCCTTCTGGGACGGCGAGACGTGGTTCTCCGAAGGAAGCTCTCCTCTTAGCGGCGCCAACACCGCCGCCCACCTCAGCCGCGTGCTGCTCTGTGGCGGCTCCTACAGCCCCCGCGGCGTCCGCTTCGGCCTCTCGCCCGACCAGGACGCCCGCCTCGCCGGAGCCCTCGGTACCGCTGGCTGAGGACGACTTCTGGCGCCTTGCCGAACACACCCTGCCTGGGTGCGACTGCCGCTCCGGGAACGCTCTGGCACGGATCTGGCACGGCGGGGTCGGATTGGTCTAGACAATGCGAAAGGCCCAGGTCGTTGACCTGGGCCTTTACTGCTGGAGCGGGCGACGAGAATCGAACTCGCGCTATAAGCTTGGGAAGCTCATGTTCTACCATTAAACTACGCCCGCCTGATGAGCCGTCAGAGACCGCTCGATCCAGTGTCACTGTACCCCATGCGGGACGGTGGATGCACAGGGGGTCGGTGGACGTGGCGGAGCGGGGTGGGGCGGGTGTGGGGGCGTACTGTTTGGGCCGCGTGCGAGTGCTCCGGCGGGTGGGGCCGGAGCGGCGAGCCATGGTGAGGATTGTCCGGAACGTCCCCTCATGTGACGCTGCCCCGGGGCTCGGCCGCCGGGTGCGTGAGTACGGGTGAGTACTGGGTTAGGGATGGGAAGGGGATCGATGGAGCAGCGCGCCGTCGTTCGTTGTGCCGAGGGGCACCTGTTCAGCACCACCACGTTCCCGATGCAGAACCTCGGTCCCGGCCGGCTCGGGCCCGGGAGGTTGATCCGCTGTCCGCAGTGCGGGCGGCTGCGGAGTTCGGTGCTGGCCGACGTGCGGGAACTGTCCGGGCCGCAACTGGCGCGGGCGATGCGGTTGGAGGCCGCCGAGTTCCTGGCCTGACGGCCGGCGGGAGGACTGAGCGGCCCCGGGCGGATTCGTCCGGGGCCGCGTCGTGCACGTAACCTCGAAGCGTGCTGCTCTCTGACAAGGACATCCGGACCGAAATCGAGCTGGGCCGGGTCGGCATCGCCCCGTTCGACCCGGCGATGATCCAGCCGTCGAGTATCGACGTGCGCCTCGACCGCTTCTTCCGCGTGTTCGAGAACCACAAGTACCCGCACATCGACCCCTCCGAGGAGCAGCCGGACCTGACCCGGCTGGTCGAGCCGGAGGGCGACGAGGCGTTCATCCTGCACCCCGGCGAGTTCGTGCTGGCCTCGACGTACGAGGTCATCACGCTGCCCGACGACGTCGCGTCCCGGCTGGAGGGCAAGTCGAGCCTGGGCCGACTGGGCCTGCTGACCCACTCCACGGCCGGCTTCATCGACCCCGGCTTCAGCGGCCACGTGACGCTGGAGCTGTCGAACGTCGCGACGCTGCCGATCAAGCTGTACCCGGGCATGAAGATCGGGCAGTTGTGCCTGTTCCGGCTCTCCTCGCCCTCGGAGCACCCGTACGGCTCGGCGCGCTACGGCTCGCGCTACCAGGGCCAGCGCGGCCCGACGCCGTCCCGCTCGTACCTGAACTTCCACCGCAGCGAGATCTGACCGCAGCCACGAGAGCCGGCGGGCACGACAACCAGCGGGCACGCGGACCAGCAGCCACGCGGACCGGCGGACACGACGGAGCGCACGCACGACGGGCGGCCGATCCCTCAGGTGAGGGATCGGCCGCCCGCGGCGTTCTCAGGCCCGCTCGGGGCTGGTGACGGCGACCAGCTCGGTGCCGTCCTCGGACAGCCGCAGCTCGGTGCGCAGCCCGGTCAGCTCGCCGAGGTGGTGCAGGTGGGTGCCGCCGCAGAAGATCTGCGCGCCGCCCTCGGGCAGTTCGCAGTGCCACTGGCGGCGGGCGGTCAGCTCGGGGCCCGGCACCTCGATGCGGACCGGGGCGTCGGCGGCGACCCAGGCGGCGAGGCGGGCGTTGACGGCCTCGGTGAGGGCGGGCAGCGCGTCGGCCAGGGCCGGGAACTCCTCGGTGGCGTCCACCGTGAAGCCCTTCTTCTTCAGTGACTTGCCGAGCCGGTAGGTGTCGGTGCTGGCCGCGGTGTCCATCACCGAACTCGCCATCGCGAGGCTGTCGAAGTCCGGGTTGCCGAAGGCGTCCGAGCGGCCCGGGTCCTTGCGCCAGCGCGGGGCGAGCGCGGCGTTCAGGGCGAGGGCCAGCAGGTGGCAGCCGCTGTGCGAGGCGCTGAGGGCGCCCCGGCGCTCCGCGTCGACGGCCAGTACGGCGGTGCGCCCGACCAGCTCGCCCGGCTCGCCCAGGACGCCCGAGTCGCCCGGCTCGCCCGGCTCGCCCGGCTCACACGAGTCGCCCAGGACGTGCAGGACCAGCCAGGACCACTCCTCGTCACCGCGCCGGACCGGGATGTCGGCGCCGACCAGCAGTTCCCCGCCCTCCGGGCCGACGGCGCCGGTCAGGCAGTCGACCACGGCCAGCTCGGAGCCGTCCACGGTCAGGGTGCCGTGGTCGGCCGGCTGGTCGGGCCAGGTGTGGTCGAGCGGGTGGAACGGGGTCGCCTCGGTGACGACGGCGTACCGGCCGTCGGCCAGCCGGTGCACCGCGAGCACCGGGGACTCGCCGGTCACCGCCCCGGCCGGGAAGCTGACGTGGGTGGTGGGGAGGGTCATGCCTGGCTCCGGTGAAGGTGGGACGACGAGGGTGGGGCGGGCCCGGCGCTCGACCGCGGCCCGCCCCCATTCTGCCCTTCGCCCGGCGCCGGCCCGCGGGCGCCTCAGCCCAGCGTCGGCAGCTTGATCAGCACCAGCAGCGCGACCAGCTGAACGGCCGAGGCGCCCGCGGCCTTGCCCCAGGGCAGGTCGTGCAGCCGCCGGACCATGCTGGTCAGCAGGTACGCGCAGAGCATCCAGGTGGCCCAGCCGACGACCTGGACGACGACGCTGCCGGAGGGGAGCACCAGGTCGAGCAGCAGCCGGGGCGCGTCGGTGAGCCAGCCGATCAGGGCGGCCAGGCCGACGGTCGCCTTCCACGGACCGTCGCCGCCCAGCTGACGGGCCAGCGCGTAGGTGACCCCGCCGAAGACCGCGCCGGCCACGGTGAACCCGATGGCGGCGGCGAGGATGCCGGTCAGCGCCACGGTGAAGGTCGAGTTGACGATGTCGTCGTGGGTCAGCCCGATGCCGAGCACCGCGAGCGCGCCGTACAGCAGCGAGACGGTGACGGCGGGCAGCCAGACCTGGTGGTCGCGGGTGCGGTCGAAGATCGCGGTCGGCGTGCGGAACAGGCCGGTGAACAGCTCGCGCCAGTGCGGCCTCGGCCCGGCGACGTGCGGGGCTGACTGGCCGCCGGCCCGGTAGACGGCGACGTTGTCCTCGCCGTATCCCTGCTCCTGGCCGTACCCCTGCTCCTCGCCGTACCCCTGTTCCTGGCCGTACGGCTGCCCGCCCTGCTCCGGCCCGGGGCCGTACGCGTACCCCGCGTCCTGGCCGTACCCCTGCCCCTGGCCGTACGGCTGCTGCCCGTACGGGCCGCCCGCCGCGTACGGGTCACCGGCCGGGAAGGCCCTGGTGTTGCCGGGCCGGTCCGCCGCGTACGGGTCGTGCCCGTCCCCCGTCCGGTGCCCGGGCCCGCCGGGCACCCCCTGGTGCGGGCCCGTGAAGTACTCCGGCCCGTCCGTCGCCCCGTGCCCCCCGGGCGCCCCCGGCGGCGGCGGAGCCGACCATCCGCCGTGCGGACGGTCCGCGCCCTGACCGCTGTCGTATCGATTACCAGCCACGGTCCGAAGGTACCCGTCCGGCCCGGCCCGCGTCCGCCCCGGACGGAGCCGGGGCCGGTTTGCAGCGAGGCTGAGACGAACGGGGCCGAAAACCCGTGGGAACGGGCCCGCTGGCGGCTCCCGGAAACCCGGCGGCTCCCGGAAACCCCGGGGCTCCTCCGGAACCCCGGCGGCGCTACCGCTGCGCGCCGACCGAGGGCCCGTGCACCGCCGCGGCCGCGCTGGTGCCGGCCGGGCAGCCGCCCGGGCCGGCCGAGGTGCGCACCGCGCCGACCGGCAGCAGGGTGCCGCAGGCGATCCGGACGCCGTTCGGCAGCTCGTTGTCCGACTCCACGATCGCGCCGTCGCCGATCACCGCGCCGTCCAGCGCCGAGCGGTCGCCGATGGTGGCGAAGGCGCCCACGATCGAGTCCTTGACCAGGCTGTCGCGGCCGATCACCGCGCCGGGCAGGATCACGCTGCCCTCGACGATCGCACCGGCCTCGACCACCGCGTCCTCGGCGACCACGGTGCCGCCGCTGAGCACCGCGCCCGGGTGGACGGTGGCGCCGGGCAGCAGCAGGGCGTCGCCGGTCGGGCCGGGGACGGCCGGGGAGTCGACCTTGCCGAGCACCAGGTCGGCCGAGCCGCGGACGAAGGCCCCCGGGGTGCCCAGGTCCAGCCAGTACGAGGTGTCGACGACGCCGCGCAGCAGCGCGCCGGTGGCCAGCAGCTCGGGGAAGGTCTCGCGCTCGACGGACACCTCCCGGCCGGCCGGGATGCGGTCGATCACGGACCGGGTGAAGACGTAGCAGCCGGCGTTGATCTGGTCGGTGACGATCTGCTCCGGGGTCTCCGGCTTCTCCAGGAACTCCAGCACCCGCCCGTTCCCGTCGGTCGGGACGAGGCCGAAGGCCCGCGGGTCCTCGACCCGGGTCAGGTGCAGGGTGACGTCGGCCCCGGTGGCCACGTGGCCGTCGCGCAGGGCGGCGATGTCGAGACCGGAGAGGATGTCGCCGTTGAAGACCAGGACCGGTTCGTCCGGGCCGCAGGTCAGGCCCGAGGCGGCGTTGCGGATCGCCCCGCCGGTGCCCAGCGGCTCGCGCTCGGTCAGGTAGACCAGCTCGATGCCGTACGGGGTGCCGTCCTGGAAGTGGTCCTCGAACACCTCGGCCAGGTACGAGGTCGCCAGCACGACGCGGGTGACGCCGGCGGCGGCCGCGCGGGCCAACTGGTGCGCGATGAACGGGACGCCTGCCACCGGCAGCATCGGCTTGGGGGTGTGGGTGGTCAGCGGACGCAGTCGCGTGCCCTTACCACCGACCAGCATGATCGCCTCGGTCATGGTCTGCGCTGTTCCCCTTGTGGTCTCTGCGGCCCGGCCCTGCGGGCCGATACCTCCGTCGTCGGTCTGGACCCGGCCGTCCGGCCGGCGCGGGTCGCCACCCGCCCGGGCTCGCGTCCGGACGGGTCGACCGGCACCGAGCCGGTCCGGGCCTACTGTATTTGCTTCCGACCGAATGCCCGTCCGGCGCCTGTGCGATTGCCGTCACTCGCCGTACGCCCGCCGTACCGGCGCAGGCCGTCCGGGTCGTCCGAAAGCCCGGCCCGGCGGGCGCGTTCGCGGCGTCCACCGGGCCGGGCAGTTGTAGCAGAACTGTCGAACAGCGGGCTCCGCGGCGGTCGTTACGCGTCCACCGTCGCGGGCTGCTCCTCGTTCCCGGCCGGCGGCGGGGCCTTCACCGAGTCGAGCAGCAGCTGGGCCACGTCGACCACCTTCAGGTGTTCCTTGGCCGCGCCCTCGTTCTTCTTGCCGTTGACCGAGTCGGAGAGCATCACCAGGCAGAACGGGCAGGCGGTGGAGACGATGTCCGGGTCGAGCGACAGCGCCTCGTCCACGCGCTCGGTGTTGATCCGCTTGCCGATGCGCTCCTCCATCCACATCCGGGCACCGCCGGCGCCGCAGCAGAAGCCGCGCTCCTTGTGCCGGTGCATCTCCTGCTGGCGCAGACCGGGGACCTTGTCCATGATCTCGCGCGGCGGGCTGTAGACCTTGTTGTGGCGGCCCAGGTAGCAGGGGTCGTGGTAGGTGATCAGGCCCTCGACCGGGTTGACCGGGACGAGCTTGCCCTCGTCGATGAGGTGCTGGAGCAGCTGGGTGTGGTGGATGACCTCGAAGTGGCCGCCCAGCTGCGGGTACTCGTTGGCGATGGTGTTGAAGCAGTGCGGGCAGGTGGCCACGATCCGCTTGACCGGCGCGTCCTCCAGGGCCGCGTTCAGCGTCTCCACGTTCTGGGCGCCGAGCATCTGGAAGAGGAACTCGTTGCCCAGGCGGCGGGCGGAGTCACCGGTGCAGGACTCCTCCTTGCCGAGGATCGCGAACTTCACGCCCGCGGTGTGCAGCAGTTCGGCGAAGGCCTTGGTGGTCTTCTTGGCGCGGTCCTCCAGGGCGCCGGCGCAGCCGACCCAGTAGAGGTACTCGACCTCGGCGGGGTCGATGTCCTCGCCGATCACCGGCACCTCGATGCCGGTCTCCTTCTGGAGCTCCTTGACCCAGGCCAGGCGGGCCTTGGTGGCCATGCCCCACGGGTTGCCCTTGTTCTCCAGGTTCTTGAGCATCGTCCCGGCCTCGGTCGGGAACGAGGACTCGATCATCACCTGGTAGCGGCGCATGTCGACGATGTGGTCGATGTGCTCGATGTCCACCGGGCACTGCTCGACGCAGGCGCCGCAGGTGGTGCAGGACCACAGCACGTCCGGGTCGATGACGCCGCCCTCCTCGGCGGTGCCGATCAGCGGGCGCTCGGCCTCGGCCAGGGCGGCCGCCGGAACGTCCTTGAGCTGCTCGGGGCTCGCCTGCTCCTCCCCTTCGGCGGACTTGCCGCCGCCGGCCAGCAGGTACGGCGCCTTGCCGTAGGCGTGCTCGCGCAGGCTCATGATCAGCAGCTTCGGCGAGAGCGGCTTGCCGGTGTTCCAGGCCGGGCACTGCGACTGGCAGCGGCCGCACTCGGTGCAGGTGGAGAAGTCGAGGATGCCCTTCCAGGAGAAGTGCTCGACCTGGGAGACGCCGAACACGGCGTCCTCGGCCGGGTCCTCGAAGTCGATCGGCTGACCGTTGCTGGTCATCGGACGCAGGGCGCCGAGCGCGGTGCCGCCGTCCTCCTCGCGCTTGAAGTAGATGTTGAAGAAGCCGAGGAAGCGGTGCCAGGCCACGCCCATCGAGGGGTTGAGGCCGATGGTGGTCGCCCACGCGAACGAGATGCAGATCTTCAGCATCGCGAACAGGTAGATCAGGTTCTCCAGCGTGCCGTGCGACAGGCCGCTCAGCGCGGAGACCAGCGGGTACGAGACCAGGTGCTCGGGGCCGTACGAGTCGACGCCGTTGAGGGCGCCCTCCAGGGCGCGCAGCATCAGGATGCACAGGCCGATGCCGAGGATCGTGTACTCGACGTAGAAGGCCTGCCAGGCGATCGAGCCGGCGAACCGGGACTTGCGGCCGGACCTGGACGGCAGGCTCATCAGCCGGATCACGATCAGGACCAGGATCCCGAGCGTGGTCAGGGTGCCGATCAGCTCGACGAAGAGCTGCCAGATCATCCAGTGGCCGATGACCGGCAGCGCGAAGTCGGCGTCGAAGAGCTGGCCGAAGGCGTTGACGATGGTCAGCACCAGGCTGAAGAAGCCGACCGCGACGAACCAGTGGGCGATGCCGACGATCCCCCAGCGGTTCATCCTGGTGTGGCCGAAGAACTCGGTCGCGAGGGTCTTCGCCCGCTGGGCGGGCTGCCCGAAGCGGGTGGCGTCGTCCGCACCCGTGCGGACCACCTTGTAGATGTACAGCGCCGCACGGGCGGCGAGCGCGGTGCCGATCACGAACGTGACCAGCGAGATGACGATCGCTGCTAGCTGCATCGGCTCTCCGTCTCCTGCGGCTTTGCTGTTGAACAGGCCCTGCGGCCCCACGGTCTTCGGGCTGATTGTACTGGTCGGTAACTTGCCGGGCCGACGGCCCGGACATTACCGGTGGACAACGGTTCCCAGAAGATTCCCAAGCTATGGCGACAGTCACGTGGGCGCACCCCGCCACGGCGTGGCGCAGGTCTCCGGAGCGATTCGGCTCAGCAAAGTTGAGCGCTGGACACTCAGGCCTGTTGACGCCGCCCGTCGGGTCGTGCATCCTTGAGCCTGTAAAGCTCAACTCTTCCGTGGAGGTATTTACGATGGCACGCGCGGTCGGCATCGACCTCGGTACGACGAACTCGGTCGTCAGCGTTCTGGAGGGTGGCGAGCCCACCGTCATCACGAACGCAGAGGGTGCGCGGACCACGCCGTCCGTCGTCGCCTTCGCCAAGAACGGCGAGGTGCTCGTCGGCGAGGTGGCCAAGCGCCAGGCGGTCACCAACGTCGACCGCACCATCCGCTCGGTCAAGCGCCACATGGGCACCGGGTGGAAGATCAACATCGATGGCAAGGACTTCAACCCCCAGCAGATCTCGGCCTTCGTGCTCCAGAAGCTGAAGCGCGACGCCGAGGCGTACCTGGGCGAGACCGTCACCGACGCCGTCATCACCGTCCCGGCGTACTTCAACGACTCGGAGCGCCAGGCGACCAAGGAGGCCGGCGAGATCGCGGGCCTCAACGTCCTGCGCATCGTCAACGAGCCGACCGCGGCCGCCCTCGCGTACGGCCTCGACAAGGACGACCAGACCATCCTGGTCTTCGACCTCGGCGGCGGCACCTTCGACGTCTCCCTGCTGGAGATCGGCGACGGGGTCGTCGAGGTGAAGGCCACCAACGGTGACAACCACCTCGGTGGCGACGACTGGGACCAGCGCGTCGTCGACCACCTGGTCAAGGTCTTCCAGGCCGGCCACGGCGTCGACCTGTCCAAGGACAAGATGGCCCTCCAGCGCCTGCGCGAGGCGTCCGAGAAGGCCAAGATCGAGCTGTCCTCGTCCTCCGAGACCTCGATCAACCTGCCGTACATCACGGCCTCCGCCGAGGGCCCGCTGCACCTGGACGAGAAGCTCACCCGGGCCCAGTTCCAGCAGCTGACCTCGGACCTGCTGGAGCGCTGCAAGGTCCCGTTCCACAACGTGATCAAGGACGCCGGCATCTCGCTCTCCGAGATCGACCACGTCGTCCTGGTCGGTGGCTCGACCCGCATGCCGGCCGTCGCCGAGCTCGTCAAGGAGCTGACCGGCGGTCAGGACGCCAACAAGGGCGTCAACCCGGACGAGGTCGTCGCCATCGGCGCCGCGCTCCAGGCCGGTGTCCTCAAGGGCGAGGTCAAGGACGTCCTCCTGCTGGACGTCACCCCGCTGTCCCTCGGCATCGAGACCAAGGGCGGCATCATGACCAAGCTGATCGAGCGCAACACCACGATCCCGACCAAGCGCTCCGAGATCTTCACCACGGCCGAGGACAACCAGCCGTCCGTGCAGATCCAGGTCTACCAGGGCGAGCGCGAGATCGCGGCGTACAACAAGAAGCTCGGGATGTTCGAGCTGACCGGCCTGCCGCCGGCGCCGCGCGGCCTGCCGCAGATCGAGGTCACCTTCGACATCGACGCCAACGGCATCATGCACGTCGGTGCCAAGGACCTCGGCACCGGCAAGGAGCAGAAGATGACCGTCACCGGCGGCTCCTCGCTGCCGAAGGACGAGGTCGACCGGATGCGCCGCGAGGCCGAGCAGTACGCCGAGGACGACCACAAGCGCCGCGAGTCCGTGGAGACCCGCAACTCCGCCGAGCAGCTCGTCTACTCGACCGAGAAGTTCATCGCCGACAACGCCGACAAGCTGCCGGCCGACGTCAAGGCCGAGGTCGAGACCGCCATCGGCGAGCTCAAGGAGGCCCTGAAGGGCGAGGACATCGCGAAGATCCGCGAAGCCTCGGAGAAGGTCTCCACCACCGCGCAGAAGCTCGGCCAGGCGCTGTACGCCAACGCCGACGCCGCCGGTGCCGCCCCCACCGGTGACTCCGCCCAGGCCAAGGACGACGACGTCGTCGACGCCGAGATCGTGGACGACGAGAAGCCCAAGGGCGGTGCGGCATGACGGACAAGCCGCAGGGCGGCAAGCCCGGCGACGACTCCGCCGCCGAAGAGGCCGTGATCAAGGCTGCCGAGGAGGCCGCCGCCGGTGGCTCCGGGGAGTCCGGTTCGGAGGACCTCGCCGCCGCCAAGCGCGAGCTCTCCGAGCGCACCGGTGACCTCCAGCGCCTCCAGGCCGAGTACCAGAACTACCGCAAGCGGGTCGAGCGCGACCGGCTGACCGTCCGCGAGATCGCCGTCTCCAACATCCTGGAGTCGCTGATCCCGGTCCTGGACGACATCGGCCGCGCCCGTGAGCACGGCGAGGTGACGGGCGGCTTCAAGTCCGTCGCCGAGTCGCTGGAGACGGTCGTCGCCAAGCTGGGCCTCCAGCAGTTCGGCAAGGAGGGCGAGCCCTTCGACCCGACCATGCACGAGGCGCTGATGCACAGCTACTCCTCGGACGTCACCGAGGACACCTGCGTGCAGGTCCTCCAGCCCGGCTACCGCATCGGCGAGCGGATCATCCGCCCGGCGATGGTGGCCGTCGCGGAACCGCAGCCCGGCAGCCAGGCGTCCTCGGACGCCGAGGCGAAGTCCGCCGACCCGGACAAGTCCGACGGTGGCTCGGACAGCTGACAACCTGTGACAGCTGGAACCCAGTGACAGCTGACACCCAGTGCGCTGCGGAGTCGTACGCCGGCAAGTACGGCGGCCGGCTCCGCAGCGCGCTGTCGACGGTCGTTCGCTCAGCGCCTGTTGACAGCTCTGTGACTATGGACATCGGGAGGTGGCGGAAGCCATGAGTGGCAAGGACTTTGTCGAGAAGGACTACTACAAGGTCCTCGGCGTGCCCAAGGACGCCACCGCCACCGAGATCAAGAAGACCTACCGCAAGCTCGCGCGCGAGTTCCACCCCGACGCCAACACGGGTGACCCCAAGGCCGAGGAGCGGTTCAAGGACATCTCCGAGGCGTACGACGTCCTCTCCGACGAGAAGCGCCGCAAGGAGTACGACGAGGCCCGCAGCCTCTTCGCCAACGGCGGCTTCCGGGCCGGCGGCGGCCCCGGCGGCACCGGCAGCTACAGCTTCGACTTCGGCGACCTCTTCAGCGGCCAGCAGGGCGGCGGCGGGGGCGGCGGAGGCGGGCTCGGCGACGTCTTCGGCGGCCTCTTCAACCGCGGCGGCACCCGGCAGGCCCCGCCCAGGCGCGGCGCCGACGTCGAGACCGAGGTGACGCTCTCCTTCGAGGAGGCGGTCGACGGCGCGACCGTCCCGCTGCGGATGACCAGCCAGGCCCCGTGCCGTCACTGCAACGGCAGCGGCGCCAAGTCCGGCACCACCCCGCGGGTCTGCCCGACCTGTGTCGGCGCGGGCACCGTCAGCCGCGGCCAGGGCGCCTTCGCGCTCTCCGAGCCGTGCAAGGACTGCCGCGGCCGGGGCATGATCGTCGACGACCCGTGCCCCGACTGCCACGGCAGCGGCCGGGCCAGCTCGGCCCGCACCATGCAGGTCCGCATCCCGGCCGGCGTCCAGGCCGACCAGCGCATCCGGCTCAAGGGCAAGGGCGCCCAGGGCGAGCGCGGCGGACAGCCCGGCGACCTCTACGTCACCGTGCACGTCGACCCGCACCCGGTCTTCGGGCGCAAGGGCGACAACCTCACGGTCACCGTCCCGGTCACCTTCCCCGAGGCGGCGCTCGGCGCCACCATCGAGGTGCCCACCCTGAACGGCCCCGCCGTGAAGCTCAAGCTCCCCCCGGGCAGCGCCAACGGCCTCACCATGCGCGCCCGCGGCAAGGGTGCCACCCGCAAGGACGGCACCCGCGGCGACCTCCTCGTCACCGTCGAGGTCGTGGTGCCCCAGCAGGTCGCCGGCGACGCGCTGAACGCCCTGGAGCAGTACCGCGAGGCCACCGCCTCCGACGATCCGCGAGCCGCCCTGTTCCGGGCGGCGAAGGGAGCGTGACGACCAGATGTCCCCGATGAACCCGATCGATCCCGACACCCCGATCGGCCCCGGCGTCGGCGAGGGCCTGCCCGGTGCCGGCCCGCGCCGCACCCGCCGGGCCGCGGCCCCGCCGCAGTACGTCCTCACCGAGGACACCCCGGTGTACGTCATCTCCGTGGCCGCCGAACTGTCCGGGCTGCATCCGCAGACCCTGCGCCAGTACGACCGCCTCGGCCTGGTCTGCCCCGACCGCACCGCGGGCCGCGGCCGCCGCTACTCCGCGCGCGACATCCAGCAGCTGCGCGAGGTCCAGCGGCTCTCCCAGGACGAGGGCATCAACCTGGCGGGCATCAAGCGGATCATCGAGCTGGAGAACCAGGTCTCCGCCCTCCAGTCCCGCGTCGCGGAACTGGTCGACTCCCTGGAGGGCGCCGCCAGCGCCCTGCGGCAGCGCGAGGCCGCCGTCCACGCCTCCTACCGCCGTGACCTCGTCCCGTACCAGCCCCCCACCCCGCAGTCCAGCGCCCTCGTCGTCTGGCGCCCCAGGCGCTGACCGGGCCACCCACCGAGCCGCCGGCCCCTCCTCTCGGGGGGTGCCGGCGGCTCGGTGTTGGTGAGAGAGTGTCGCTCTGGCGATCGGCCAAGCTCGGGAGAGACCGGCGATCTCATCATCAGCAATGGTCACGCGCCCTAGGATCTGCTGGGACGGGTCACGGCGGGTTGGGTCAACGGCAAGGAGCCGGCATGAGTGGACGAGCTCAATTCGGCCCCATCACGAGTGGGGGGCCGATACTTTCCGCGGAAGCTCGTGCGCTTTTCCTGCACATCATCAGGACCGGCGGGAGTACGTCGAAAGAGGTCCCGGCCCCGGGTGAATCGGGTCCGCTGGACGAATTGATCAGAATAGGCCTTCTGGTCCCTGACCTCGACGCGCCGGACAGCCTGATCGCCATCGACCCGACCCAGCTTTCGGAGAGCCTCAGCAGCACCTGGCAGCGACAGGCGCTCGAGCTTCTCACCCGGGCCGTCGCCCTGCCGACCGAACTGAGCGAACTCGCCCAGGAGTTTCACACGCCCGGACAGGTCGGCGGCTCGATCGAGTATGTCCATGGCAAAGTGCTGATAAATCAGAAGATGCAGCAGTACGCCGACGCGGGCGCCGAGGAGGCGCTGGCACTCCAGCCAGGGGGTCCACGGCCTCCCGAGCTCCTGGCCTCGGTGATCGACCGGGACCTCGCCATGCTGGGCAACGGCACGAAGATCCGGACGATCTACCACGCCAGCACGCGTTACCACCAGCCCACCCGGGACTACGTCACACGCCTGGCCAAGGCCGGCGGCCAGTACAGAACCCTTGACGAGCCCTATACCCGGCTCATCGTCATAGACCGGAAGATGGCCGTCATCCCGGTCGCGCACGACTTGAACATGGCGGCCTTCATCCACGAACCCGCGGTGGCCACCTACCTCGCCGAGCAGGTCTTCGAGCCGAGCTGGAGCCGCGCCCTCGACTTCGACGGGGACCGCGCCGTCCCCCAGCAGGTCGTCTCGCGGCTTCGCCAGACGATCATCGATCTACTGCTGGCGGGAACCAATCACAGAGTCATCGCGAGACGCCTGGGAATCAGCGAACGCACCCTGGCCCGCCATATCGCCGAGATGCGCGAGGAGCACAATGTGGACTCCTTGTTCCAACTCGGATACGCGCTCGCGCGGGCTGAATCCACAAACGGGAACCATCCGTAGAGACATGCCCGCGCCAGCGGCGCGTCGGATCAGTGGCGGGTAAAAACGCGCCGGCCGCCCACCTGCGAATACGTTTCCCGCGGACGAGGAAGTCCGGGGAAGTCTCGCATCAGTGCCGGTCGGCACACGCGGTCAGCCCCAGCTGATGTCGTCGAGGACGGAGACAGCGGCAACGGCCGACGAGTCGGGCGCCGCCTGCCCGTGGTCGACCGCGAGATACCCGCCGAGCAATGCAGCCGCACCGACAACCAGAGGCAGGACCGCGTTACGGACGAAACGGCACAAGTGAGACATGCCCACCCCTTCTGTCATCTGCGTCGAACGCAGCGCCTAGACAAAACTTACCGACCACATGTTGCCGCAGGGTGCACGAGCCTGCCAATAGCTGCACGCCTGAGAACGCGTCATCTCCCTGCCAGGCATCCATATGACACCGGGAAGCCCTGGACGGGGCAGGTGCCACAGATGGACGATCAGTTCGCCCCCGATAGTCCAGCACCAGTTGACAATTCTGTTGCTGTACTGTCAATTCTCCCAACAATCGGGGCATCGGACTACTTGAAGCAGCAACCACTCTCCACGCCTGCCGACGCACTTTTCAACCCGGTCGGCCTTTCCCCGGAGTCGACATGACCGAGCCCTACCTGCGTCACCACGACAGCCAGGCCCCTGAGGGTCGGCGTGCACGTGTGTTCCTGGCCGCGCCGCTGATGCGGCTGACCGGGCCGGCCGACAGCGTGGTGACGCTCGCCAGCCGGACGCGGCTGACGACGCTCCGCACCACCCTCCTCCGCAGCGGTGCCGCCGTGTACAGCGCGCACCACAGCGACGCCTGGACCATCTCCGGCCGCGCGCCGGAGCCGCGCGTTCCGTCCGACTTCCGCGCCCTCCAGTCCGCCGACCTGGTGTTCGCCTACGTCGGGGCCCCCCTCTCGGCCGGCGTGAGCCTGGAGCTCGGCTGGGCGTCGGCGCTGCGCAAGCCGATCGTCCTCCTGGTCGACGAGGCCATCACCCACAACCCGCTGATCGCCACCATCGAGCAGGTCGCCCCTGTCCTGCCGCTGGTCTTCGACGACACCTGGTCGCAGGAGGCCCTCAACCACACGGTCGAGACCGCGCTCGACTGGGCCGGCATGGCGCTCTCCCTGCGCGAGGGCTTCTGGACCGCCCCCGGCGAGCAGTTCAGCGTCCCCCGGCAGCAGCCCCCGGTCCCCGGCTACTGGCCGACCGGCGCCGCCACCGGCTGAACGGCGGCTGCCCACCGGGCTCTCCCGCCCGGGCTCCCCGCGGCTGCCGGCCCGGCCGGAACAGCGTCTCCGCGTCGTACGAGTCCCGCGGCCGGGCGAACCGGCCCGCCACCGCACGTTCCCCGAGGCACCGGCCGCTCGCGCCGGCACGCCGGGTGAGTCGCTGGACGAACAACGGGGTGGCGGAGTGTCAGTCATGGCGCTCGCCCCGCAGCTGCCAGCCGAGGTGGAAGAGGGTCCGGGCGCCGTAGCGGTCGCGCAGCCGGGAGATGTGGGCCGCGACGGTACGTTCGCTCACACCCAGCCGGGTCGCGACGGCGCGCTGGGTGAGACCGCGGGCGAGCAGCCGGCCGATCCGGACGGTGGTGGCGGGCGGCGGGTCGAGGTGACGGCCGACGGGTGCGGCGCGGGCCCAGTCGCGTTCGAACTGGGCGACCAGGTAGGCCACGGTGGTGGGGTCGGTGAGGAAGGCGGCACGGCTGCGGTCCTCCGCGGCGGGGATGACCGCCACCGCACGGTCGAAGACCAGCACCCGCTCGTACGGTTCGGTGAGGACCCGGACCTGGGCGCCCTGCCCGGCGCGCAGCGCGATCTGGCTCTGCACGGCGGGATCGGCGACGGTGGCCGGCTGGTAGACGGTGCGCAGTGAGCAGCCCCGGCGGAGCAGCGAGAGGTCCTGGGCGAGGGCCATCCTGAGGGCTTCGAGCGGACGCGGGCCGGGCTGGGCGGCCAGGACCTCCTCCCGGCACTCCGAGACGAGTTCGGTGACCCGTCGGCGGACGTCGGCGGCGTCGTCGACGGTGTCGGCCGGACCGGAGGTGCCGGGGTCGACGGCCGGCGCACACCGGTCCGGGTGGCGGGCCGTGTCGTAGGCGCGGGCGAGCGGCCCGAGGGTGCCGGGGAGCCGCTCGGCGTGCAGCAGCAGGCGGACGGCGCGGGAGCGCAGTTCGAAGCCGATGCGGTCGACCTGGGCCCGCGGGTCGGCGGCCGTCCAGCCGGTGGCGGTGGGGGCGAGCAGGCCGCGGGCGACGAGGGCGGCCAGGGTGGGACGGTCGGCGGGGGCGAGGTCCTCGGGGCGCAGCCGCCCGCCGCCGCGGACCGCGGCGAGGTAGAGGGCCCGTTCGGCCTGGCCCGGCTCATCGGTCATCGCGGGCGCCCCGCATCAGCCAGCCGAGCTGGAAGAGGGTCTGGGCGCCGTAGCGGTCGCGCAGCCGGGAGATGTGGCCGGCGACGGTGCGTTCGCTCAGGCCGAGCCTGGTGGCGACGGCGCGCTGGGTGAGACCGCGGGCGAGCAGCCGGCCGACCCGGTCGGGGATGGTCCTGGCGGCTCCCTGGCCGGGGGTGGCGGTCTCGGTGGTCTCGGCGCGCGCCCAGTCGCGTTCGAAGGTGCCGACCAGGTAGGTGATGGTGGCCGGGTCGCTGATGAAGGCGGCGGTGCTGTTGTCGTCGTTGGCGGAGATCACGGCGACGGACCGGTCGAAGACGATCAGCCGCTGGAAGGGCTCGTCGAGCACGCGGATGAGCGAGCCGTGCCGGGTGACCTCCTCGGCGTAGGCGCGGGCCGGCGGGTCGGCGAGGGCGACCGGCTGGTAGACGGTGCGCAGCGAGCAGCCGCGCCTGAGCAGTTGGACGTCCTGGCGGAGCGCGACCTGGAGGGTGTCGGCGGGACGGTGTCCCGGCTGCGCGGTGAGGACCTCGGAGCGGCAGTCGGAGACGAGCTGGGAGATCCGCTGGCGGATGTGGACGTGCCCCTCGACGTGGACGGCGCCGCCGGCCGGGCCGGACGGGCGGGGCATCGCGTCGTAGGCGCGGGTCAGACCGTCCAGGGCGCCGGGGAGGTTCTCCGCGCGGACCAGCAGGCGGGTGGCCTCGCTGCGCAGTTCGGCGCCGAGGCGGTCGCTGACCGAGCGCGGGCTGACCGCGGTGTAGCAGCGGTCCATCGGGTTGACCATCAACAGGCCGATGTCGATGAGCTGTTGCAGCGCGCCCTGGTCGATGTCGGTGACCTCGCCGGCCGGGACGCGGCCACCCTCGGCGATGACGGCCAGGTAGAGCTGCCGGGCGGCCTCGTCGGGCTCCTCGCCCACGTGCCCCGCCTGGTCCGGTGTGACCGCCGGTTCCGCCGTCACGTCGTGCCCTCCCTGCCGGACGCCTCTCCCCTGGTGTTGCCCCGTGTTCCCCGCCGCGCGGGCCGTGGTCCCGGTGGGCCGGCCGGGCCCGCGGATCCGGATGCCGGTACGGCGTGGTCCCGGGCGTGGCGGTCACGGTACCGGGTGGGACGGCGGACCCCCGGCCCGGGTGCCGTCGCACGCCGGGTCCCCGGGGGCCGCCATCGGTACGCCAATGCCAGGGCGCTCCCGTCGAGGCGGAGCAGCAACGCCTCGACGGGTCCGGCAGCGGGGGCCATCACCACACATGGCCCCCAGCCGGTGCTCTTCGTTCCCCCGTTCCCGCCGGCGCCGACTGTGGCGCCCGCGGTCTTCCCGAAGAGCAAGTCGCCACTCGGGCTGCGGTTGCCCGGACGACTTGGCGTGTCTCCACCCTCACAGCGTGACGTCCGGTGAACAAGTGCCGCCCGAGTGCATGTTCGCGCAATTGCAGCAATCTGCATCCCGGTGCTGGTGGGGAGGGCCGGGCGGCGGGTCGGATTCCGGTGAAGTCCGAGGCGGGGAAGGGGTGTCGGCGGTGTCCGGCGCCACCGCCTGTCGGCCGTGCACGGTCATAGCGGACGTGCGCGTTCCTGCACCGCCGGCGTGCTCCTGAGCTGCCCGTCCGCCCCCGGCGGCCAGCCCCGACGCGTTCCGGCCCGCGACGGCCCCCGAAGGCCCGCGCCGGGCCCGCGACCGGCCGCGCGCTCAGCGGGCCGGCAACCACCCCCGCGCCAGCCCGGCCGCCGTACCGCCCGCCGCGAGCACCCAGGCGAGCGCCAGCAGCAGGTACAGCCCGACGGCCAGCCCGCTGAAGCCCCCGAAGCCGGTGTGCCGGGCGAGCGCGGAGGCGCCGGTGACGCAGGTGCCGACCGGGAAGGTGTACGCCCACCACGTCATCGCGAACGGCATCCCGGCCCGGCGGGCGCGCAGGTTGGCGGTCAGCGCGACGGCCAGCCAGAGCATCGCGACGCCGATCACCGCCACGCCGTACAGCTCGGCCAGGTCGGTCATGGCGGGCGCCAGCGCGGGCAGCACCGGGCGGGCGGCGTCGGCGAGCTGGTGGACCGCGGTGACGGACTGGCCGAGCGGGCCGAGCACCAGGAACAGCGTGGGGGTGAGCGCCAGGGCGGGCAGCCTGCTGTGGAACAGCCCGGTGAAGACCACCGGCAGCAGCGCCAGGGTGGCGAGCAGGCCGATCCCGAACAGCGCCCAGCAGCCGTACAGCATGGCCTGCTGCGCCGTCCCGGCCGGCAGGTGCGGGACCAGCGCCGGGCCGCAGGCGGAGGCGACCAGCGGGGCGACCACCGGCAGCAGCCAGGTCGGGTTGGCCTCCAGGGCGGAGACCCGGTGCCGGGTGATCATCAGGTACGGGATGCCGCCCGCCACGGCCAGCGCGTACAGGGTGCCGAGGCTCCACAGCACGGTGTCCAGGGCGACCGCGAGGCCGGTGCCGATGACCCGGGAGCCGAGCAGCAGGGTGCCCAGACCGACCGCCAGCAGCGCCATCGGCGGGCAGCCGTAGAAGACCGCGGTGGCCGGGTTGTCCAGCAGCTGGGCGCGGGCCGCCTCGCGGTGCCGGGTGAGGTGGACCAGCCGGGCGGCGGCCAGCACCAGCAGGGCGGCCAGGCCGAGCGCCCACATCACCTCGCCGAAGCCGGTCAGCCCGGGCAGCCGCACCGGCAGCACGGCGGCGCCGTTCGCCAGGATCGCGGTACCCATCACGGCGGCGTACCAGTTGGGGCCGAGCTGGGCGAGGTCGAACCGGGAGCGGACGGCGGGGCGGGCGAGGGGGCCGATACCGGCCAGAGTGGACATGCTCCCACCGTCGCCCGGGGGCCCGGCCGCCGGTAGCGCCCCGACCTCTATGGGGGCATAGCCTGAATCTATGGCCCTCTCCCCGCACGTCCCCGAACTCGGCGCCCTGGAACTGCTGCTCGCGGTGGCCCGGCTGGGCAGCGTCGGACGGGCGGCGGCCGAGCTGGGCGTCAGCCAGCCGACCGCCAGCGCCCGGATCAAGGGCATGGAGCGGCAGATCGGCGTCCCGCTGCTGGACCGCTCGCCCCGGGGCAGCACGCCGACCGAGGCGGGCCGGCTGGTGGTCGAGTGGGCCCGGCAGGTGGTGGAGGCGGCGCAGGCGATGGACGCCGGGATCGACGCGCTGCGCGAGCGGCGGGACGCCAAGCTGCGGGTGGTGGCCAGCCTGACCGTCGCCGAGTACCTGATGCCCGGCTGGCTGCTGGGCCTGTCCGAGGCCAGCCCGGGGACGGCGGTGACGCTGCGGACGGCGAACTCGGCGGACGTCGCCGGACACGTCCTGGCCGGGGACGCCGACCTCGGCTTCGTCGAGGGCCCCTCCACCCCGCCCGGGCTGTCCGGCGCGGTGGTGGCGGCGGACCGGCTGGTGGTCGTGGTGGCGCCCGGCCACCCCTGGGCCCGGCGCCGGACCCCGCTGACCGGGGCCGAGCTGGCCGCCACCCCGCTGGTGCTGCGCGAGCCCGGCTCGGGCACCCGGGAGGTGCTGGAGACGGCCCTGCGGCCGTACGGGGGCGCGGCGCGGCCCTGGATGGAGCTGGCCTCGTCCACCGCGCTGAAGGGGGCCGCGATGACCGGGGCGGGGCCGGTCTGCCTGAGCGAGCTGGCGGTGGTGGAGGAGCTGGCCACCCGGCGGCTGGTCGAGGTGCCGCTGGCCCGGGAGCTGGACCTGCGGCGGCCGCTGCGCGCGGTGTGGCCGGCCGGGCAGCGGCCCGGCGGTCCCGCCAGGGCGCTGCTGGGGCTGACCCGGGGGTCCGCCGAACGTTCACCGAGAAGGTGAGCCGGAAAAGAATTGAGCGGAGTAGACTCAACTTAGTGCATGCTATTGGTGGCAGTGCGCTCCGGGTGGTGCCACCCGCCCGGCAGTGCGGCGCGCGGCAGTAGCGGTAGTACGAGCAGTAGCAGTAGCAGCAGTAGTGCAGGACGACGAGGGAGGACCCCCCAGCAGTGGACGCCAGCAAGTTCACCACCAAGACGCAGGACGCCCTGGCCGCCGCCATCCGGCAGGCGGGCACGGCCGGCAACCCGGACGTCAGGCCGGTGCACATCCTGATCGCCCTGCTGGAGCAGCCCGAGGGCATCGCCAGGCCCCTGCTGGAGGCGGTCGGGGCGGACCTCTCCCGCGTCGACGCCGAGGCGCGCCGCCAGGCGTCCGCGCTGCCCAGCGCGATGGGTTCGACGGTCGCCGCGCCGCAGCTCGCCCGGGACACCATCGCGGTGCTCACCGAGGCCGGCCGGCGCGCGGACGACCTGGACGACCAGTACGTCTCCACCGAGCACCTGATGGTCGGCCTGGCCGCCGAGGGCGGGGCGGTGGCCGAGCTGCTGGCGCAGCAGGGCGCGACGGCGAAGGCGCTGCTCGCCGCGTTCAAGGACGTCCGGGGCAGCGGCCGGGTCACCTCGCCGGACCCGGAGGGCACCTACAAGGCGCTGGAGAAGTACGGCACCGACCTCACCCAGGCCGCCAGGGACGGCAAGCTCGACCCGGTGATCGGCCGCGACCACGAGATCCGCCGGGTGGTCCAGGTGCTCTCCCGCCGGACCAAGAACAACCCGGTGCTGATCGGCGAGCCCGGCGTCGGCAAGACCGCCGTGGTCGAGGGCCTGGCCCAGCGCATCGTGGCCGGCGACGTGCCGGAGTCGCTGCGCGGCAAGCGGCTGGTCTCGCTGGACCTCGCCGCGATGGTCGCGGGCGCCAAGTTCCGCGGCGAGTTCGAGGAGCGGCTGAAGGCCGTCCTGAACGACATCAAGTCCTCCGACGGCCAGGTCGTCACCTTCATCGACGAGCTGCACACCATGGTCGGCGCGGGCGCCGGCGGCGACTCCGCGATGGACGCGGGCAACATGCTCAAGCCGATGCTGGCCCGCGGCGAGCTGCGGATGGTCGGCGCCACCACGCTGGACGAGTACCGCGAGCGGATCGAGAAGGACCCGGCCCTGGAGCGCCGCTTCCAGCAGGTGCTGGTCGGCGAGCCCAGCGTGGAGGACTCGATCGCCATCCTGCGCGGCCTCAAGGGCCGGTACGAGGCGCACCACAAGGTGCAGATCTCGGACGCCGCCCTGGTCGCCGCGGCCACCCTGTCCAACCGCTACATCACCTCCCGCTTCCTGCCCGACAAGGCGATCGACCTGGTCGACGAGGCGGCCTCCCGGCTGCGGATGGAGATCGACTCCTCCCCGGTCGAGATCGACGAACTCCAGCGCTCCGTGGACCGGTTGCGGATGGAGGAGCTGGCCCTGGAGAAGGAGTCGGACCCGGCCTCGGTGGACCGGCTGGCCCGGCTGCGGCGCGACCTCGCCGACAAGAGCGAGCAGTTGAGCGTGCTGACGGCGCGCTGGGACCAGGAGAAGAAGAGCCTCAACCGGGTCGGCGAGCTCAAGGAGCGGCTGGACGACCTGCACGGCGCACTCGAACGCGCCCAGCGCGACGGGGACTTCGAGCGGGCGTCCAAGCTGATGTACGCCGAGGTCCCGGCCGCCGAGAAGGAGCTCACCGACGCCCAGGAGCGGGCCGCCGGCCAGGACGCCTCCGCCTCGATGGTCAAGGAGGAGGTCGGCCCGGACGACGTGGCCGACGTGGTCGCCTCCTGGACGGGCATCCCGGCGGGCCGGCTGCTGGAGGGCGAGAGCGCCAAGCTCCTGCGCATGGAGGACGAGCTGGGCCGGCGCCTGATCGGCCAGCAGGAGGCCGTGCAGGCCGTCTCGGACGCGGTGCGGCGCACCCGCTCCGGCATCGCCGACCCGGACCGCCCGACCGGCTCCTTCCTCTTCCTCGGCCCGACCGGGGTCGGCAAGACCGAACTCGCCAAGGCCCTGGCCGACTTCCTGTTCGACGACCAGCGGGCGATGGTCAGGATCGACATGAGCGAGTACGGCGAGAAGCACTCGGTCTCCCGCCTGGTCGGCGCCCCGCCCGGGTACATCGGCTACGAGGAGGGCGGCCAGCTCACCGAGGCGGTCCGCCGCCGCCCGTACAGCGTGGTGCTGCTGGACGAGGTGGAGAAGGCGCACCCGGAGGTCTTCGACGTCCTGCTCCAGGTCCTGGACGACGGGCGGCTCACCGACGGCCAGGGCCGCACGGTGGACTTCCGCAACGCGATCCTGATCCTCACCTCCAACCTGGGCTCGCAGTACCTGGTGGACCCGGCCACCCCGGAGGCGGAGAAGCGGGAGCTGGTGCTGGGCGCCGTCCGGTCGGCGTTCAAGCCGGAGTTCCTCAACCGGCTGGACGACATCGTGGTCTTCGAGCCGCTGGGCACCGCCGAGCTGAGCCGGATCGTCGACCTCCAGGTGGCCCGTCTGGGCGAGCGGCTGCGCGAGCGGCGGCTCACCCTGGACGTCTCCGCGGCCGCCCGCGACTGGCTGGCGCTCACCGGCTACGACCCGGCGTACGGCGCCCGCCCGCTGCGCCGGCTGGTGCAGTCCGCGATCGGCGACCAGCTGGCCAGGGCGATCCTGTCCGGCACGGTGCACGACGGGGACACCGTGCTGGTCGAACGGGACGAGGAGGAGGACCGCCTCACCGTCCGCAGCCGGGGGCCGCTGGAGAAGTGACGCCGCCGGGCGTCCGGCACCCGGGCCGCTCCCTCCGCTCCGGCGGCGGGGGCGGCCCGTTCCGCGTCCCTGTTCACCACTCAGCCCCATCGATCCTCAACTCGCCCGGAGTGAGCCGGTGTTGCACGCGCCCAGGCCCCGCGGGCGCGCCCACCGCCGCCGCCCGGCTCGGCCGGCCGAGCCGTGCGCCGGGCGCGTGACGCGACTCCCGCACGCCCCTGCGCACAGTCGGCGCTCACACCCCGCGCACCCTCGGTGACCACCGTCCGCCGCACCGCCGCCGGGGCCCGCGACGACACCGGGGAGAACGCCGGACGAAGATCGGCACCGCCCTCGGACGCCCCTGTGAGCGGAGCCCCGAATGAGGCAGGATGGGAGGTGGAAAGGGCGGCCTCTCATTGCCGGCCACCACGTGCACTGAGGAAGAGGACCCCCATGAGCATCGACCCGTCGTCCATCCCGTCCTTCGGCGCGCCCCAGGGCGGCCGGCCCGGCGGCCAGGGCGGGGGGCCGGCCGGCCCGCCGCCGATCATCGTCCCGGACCAGGGCCTGGTCACCCAGCTGCTGGACCAGATGCAGCTCAAGCACGTCGTGGACGAGGAGGGCGACCTCACCGCCCCCTGGGAGGGCTTCCGCGTCTACTACATGTTCCGCGGCGAGCAGAAGGAACTCTTCGCGGTGCGCGCCTTCTACGACCGCGCGTACCCGCTGGAGAAGAAGGGCGAGATCCTCGACCTGATCGACGAGTGGAACCGCGAGACCCTCTGGCCGAAGGTCTACACCCACACCCACGAGGACGGCGTGGTCCGCCTGATCGGCGAGGCCCAGATGATCGTCGGCACCGGCGTCAACCTGGACTACTTCGTCACCACCACCGCCAACTGGACCCAGGCCGCGGTCGGCTTCGAGCAGTGGATCGTCGAGCGCCTCGGCCTCCAGAACGAGATCGAGGGCGAGGACGGCGAGGCCCCCGAGGGCACCGACGAGGCCTGATCCCGCCCCGGCACTCCGGTACGGCCCGCCACCGCCCCGGTGGCGGGCCGTCCTTGTCCCGGGCTCCCGGCTGTCCCAGGATGGGCCTGACGACAAGCCGTGAGGAGTCACCGATGGGTACCAGGCCGCTGCTGAACCGCCGACTGGCCGGGATGGGCACGACGATCTTCGCCGAGATGTCCGCCCTGGCCACGGCCACCGGATCGATCAACCTCGGCCAGGGATTCCCCGACACCGACGGGCCCGAGGAGGTCCGCGAGGCGGCCGTACGGGCGCTGCGCGAGGGCCGCGGCAACCAGTACCCGCCGGGGCCCGGCGTCCCCGAGCTGCGGGCCGCGATCGCCGGGCACCAGCAGCGCTTCCACGGCCTGTCCTACGACCCGGACACCGAGGTGCTGGTCACCGCCGGCGCCACCGAGGCCATCGCGGCCACCCTGCTGGCCCTGCTGGAGCCCGGCGACGAGGTGATCGCGTTCGAGCCGTTCTACGACTCGTACGCCGCCTGCATCGCGATGGCCGGCGCGACCCGTGTCCCGCTGACCCTGCGGGCCCCGTCCTTCCGCCCCGACCTCGACGAACTGCGCGCCCTGATCACCCCGCGCACCCGGCTGTTGCTGATCAACACCCCGCACAACCCGACCGGCACCGTGCTGACCGCCGAGGAGCTGCGCGGCATCGCGGAACTCGCCGTCGAGCACGACCTGTTGGTGGTCACCGACGAGGTCTACGAGCACCTGGTCTTCGGTGCCGCCCACCACCCGGTCGCCGCCCTGCCCGGCATGCGCGAACGTACGGTCTCGATCTCCTCGGCCGGCAAGACCTTCTCCTTCACCGGCTGGAAGGTCGGCTGGGTCACCGCGAGCCCGGCGCTGGTCACGGCCGTGCGCACGGCGAAGCAGTACCTCACCTACGTCAGCGCCGGCCCCTTCCAGTACGCCGTCGCCGAGGCCCTGCGGCTGCCCGACACGTACTTCGACACCCTGCGCGCCGACCTGCTGCGCAAGCGCGACCTGCTGGTCGACGGCCTCACCGCGGCCGGCTTCCGGGCCTTCACCCCCGAGGGCACCTACTTCGTCACCACCGACATCACCCCGCTCGGCGAGAAGGACGGCATCGAGTTCTGCCGTTCCCTGCCCGGCCGTTGCGGCGTCGTCGCCATCCCGAACGCGGTGTTCTACGACGACGTGGACGCGGGCCGTAGCCTGGTCCGCTTCACTTTCTGCAAAAAGGACGAGGTCCTCCAGGAGGCCGTCGCCCGCCTGCGGCGCCTGTGAGGGGCTGCGCGCCCCCTTTCACGCTCTTCGAACAGGCAGGACCGTGACCCGACACCAGTTCTGATTGATCATCAACTTCCTTGATCTGTAAGCATATTCACTACCCTGGAGGAGTTCGGAACGGTCCGTGAGGCACTCCCTCGCCGCCCTCCACGCCCCGTGCGTGGAGGGCGGCGGAGTGTGATGCACCCGAACAGCGCACACCCGGCGCGCACGGCGCACAATCCGGTGATAGGGGCGCGCGCTGTGCAGTCTCGTACACGGGCTCGATCAGACCCGGGAAGCAGGTGTGCCCGAAACGGTGAATGCTTGACAAAGTTGGGTAAATCACCGGCGGACCCGGCGTATTCGTGCTTCTCTGCTGCTGAATCTCCAGCCGGAATCCTTCCTTCCACGGTCGGCCGCGCCCAGGGCCGCACAGCCACGAACAGCCTCGCCATCGCCTAGGCCTACTCGGTGCTGCTCGGCGGGCGCGCACGGAGCTGAAACGCGGAGCCGAGCATGCTCACCACACTGCAAACCTCCTACACGGACACCCGGGCCGGTGACCTCGCCTGGTGCCTCGGCGGCGACCCGCTGCCCGCTCTCGCCGTCCGCGACCTGAGACTCGGCGGAGGCGGCCGCCCGGGCCCGTCCGGTACCCTCCAGCTGCGCCTGCTGGGCGCCTCCCACCAGGTGGTGATCGACGCGGGCCCCGGCCGGTGTCTGGAGACCGTCGCCTGCCTGCCCGGCCGCCGCACCCCGCTGCCGGCCAGGGTGGCCAAGCAGGTCGGCGGCTGGGAGTACGAGTTCGCCGCCCGGATCGAGGTGCTGCCGCCGCACGACTTCGCGGCCCGCGCCCAGGAACTGCTGGCCCTGGTCGAGGGGCACCCGCGGGGCCTGGCCGGGGTCTTCCCCGGCGACCCGAGCGCCTTCACCGCGCTGGTGACCCAGGGCGGCGAGGACCGGCTACTCTGGCGGACCTGGCACGCCTACCCGCAGGAGGGGCAGCTGGTGTGCACCCGCTCCTCGCTGGTGGTGTCCGGGGCACGGTCCTCCGAAGCCCGGACCGGAACCCCGATCCGGCCGTAGGCCGCCCGGGTGCAGGCCTACGAATCGTACGCAGGAACGGTTCGTCAATCCGACGTTGCTCACTGTCCGTCGAATGGGCGCAGCCATCCGTCCCGCACGTCCCCTAGCGTTTGTTCGTGATCAACCATCCGGCCGGTCCGCCCGCACGTCCGCGAGTGGACCTCGACGACGGCACCCCGCCCCGGCCCGGGCGAGGCCTCGCCCCGCTCCTGCCCACCCGCCGTCGCTCCCGGCTGCGCTCCAGTCCCCGGCTCGCCCGCCTGACCGTCCTGCTGGCCGCGTTCGTCTGCGCGGCCTGCGGACTGGTCTACGAACTCGAACTCGTGGCGCTCGGCGACTACCTGCTCGGGGACACCGTCACCCAGACCTCCGTCGTGCTCTCCGTCATGGTGTTCGCGATGGGCCTCGGCTCGCTGCTCGCCAAGCGGTTCACCAGCAGGCCCGCCACCGCCTTCGCCCTGGTCGAGTGCGCACTCGCCCTCACCGGCGGGCTCTCCGCCCTCGCGCTCTACTCCTGCTGGGCCTGGATCGGCCGCTACCAGGCCGCCATGGTCGGCCTCACCTGCCTGATCGGCATCCTGATCGGCGCCGAGATCCCGCTGCTGATGACCCTCATCCAGCGCATCCGCCGCGAGGACGCCGGACGGGCCGTCGCCGACCTGTTCGCCGCCGACTACGTCGGCGCGCTGATCGGCGGCCTCGCCTTCCCGTTCCTGATCCTGCCCGCCCTCGGCCCCGGCGACGGCGCGCTGCTCACCGGTGCCGTCAACGCCGTCGCCGGGGCGGCCGTGGTGCTCTGGCTGTTCCGCGAGGAACCGGCCCCCCGGACACGACGGCTGCTCTGGGGCGGCTGCCTGCTCGTCCTCGCCCTGCTCGCCGCGGCCGCGGCCGGCTCCGACGCGATCGAGCGCGCCGCCCGGCACGCCCTGTACGGCGACCAGGTCCGCTACGCGACCCGCAGCCGGCACCAGGAGATCGTGCTCACCGGCCCCGCCGAGGGCCCGCTCCGGCTCTATCTGGACGGCCGGCTCGCGGTCTGCGGGCCCGACGAGTACCGGGGCAGCGAGGGCCTGGTGCACCCCGCCATGGCGGCCGGCCCCGACGCCCGGGTCCTGCTGCTCGGCGGCGGCGACGGGCTCGCCCTGCGGGAGGTGCTGCGGCACCGGGGCGTCCGCTCCGTGCGGCTGGTCGACGCCGACCCCGCCCTCCCCCGGCTCGCCCGCACCGACCCCGCGCTCTCCGCGCTCGGCGGCCGCTCGCTGGACGACCCCAGGGTCGGCACCACCGCGGCCGACCCGATGGCCTGGCTGCGCGGCGCCGGCGCCTCCGGCGGGGACGGACCGTACGACGTGGTGCTCGCCGACCTCCCGGCACCGGCCGACGGCGGGCCGGTCAAGTTCCACTCCCAGGAGTTCTACGGCCTCGCCACCCGGCTGCTCTCCCCCGGCGGCCGGATCGCCGTCCGCGCCGGGAGCGACCTGGACGGCCTCTGGCAGATCGACTCGGGCCTGCGGACCGCGGGCCTGCAGACCGCCCCGTACGCCGTCCCCGGCAGTGCCACCGCCAGCTGCCGGCCCGGCCCGCAGGACGGCGCCCAGAACTTCCTGCTCGCCGCCGCCGCCCGGCCGCCGCTCACCCTCGCTCCCGACGCCCCGCCGCCCCGCGCCCTCACCCCCGACACCCTCCGCGGCTCCACCACCCGCCTCTCCGCGCTCCGCCCCGCCCGCCCCCCGGCCGCCCTCACCCTCCTCGGGCCCCGCTGACACCGCGGCCCGGGCGGGCCCGCTCCCGGGGCCGGCGGCGATGGTGCGACGACCAAGGGAACGGGTGGGGTGGGAAAAGTCGGATGGTGGTGGGTAGGGACCGGGCGGGGACCAGTCGGTAGGCTCCGTGGCATGGAGCATGAGGTTGTCGTCCCGATGTCCGCCGAGCCGGTGCGCCAGGCCCTGCAGGATCCGGCGCTGCTGGCCCGGAGCGTGCCGGGGCTGAGCACCGAGCCGGCCGCGGTCGGCGCCGGTGCGGCCGAGGAGATCAGCGGCCGGCTGAAGCTGCGGGTCGGCGGCTCCACGATCACGTACAAGGGCGTGCTGTCGCTGATCGAGGGCCGGGAGGGTGTGCTGACCGTGCTCGCCGAGGGCGAGGAGGTCCGGGGCAGCGGTGAGGTGACCGCCACCGTACGGGTCAGCGTCGCGGACGGTGCCGAGGACGGCACCGCGACGATCCGCTTCACCGGCGACCTGAGCGCCACCGGCCGGCTGACCGAGTTCGACGAGGAGACCCTCGACGCCACCGGCCGCCGCCTGCTGGACCGGTTCGCCGCCGCGCTGGCCGCCCCGGAGGGCGAGCAGCCGCAGGACCAGGATCAGGACGAGGACACGGACCAGGACCAGGGCTCGGCCGCGGCCGCGGCCGGGGTGGTCTTCATCGAGGATCGCCAGGACCGGCCCGGCGACGACCTGGACGACGACCTCTCCGACCTGATCGCCTTCTCCGACGCCGACGCCGAGCGCTTCGGCCTGCCCACCGGCTCGTCCGACGAGGACGACGTCGACGAGGACGACGTCGACGGCGAGGACCCGGACGGCCCCGCCGAGCAGGACTCCGTCGCCGAGGAGATCCCCGCCGAGCCGCTCTTCGCGTACGAGGAGGAGCCGGTGCTCACCGGCCCGGTGCGCCGCAGCATCGTCGGCCGGTCCGCCGAGGAGGTGGACCACGCCCCGCCGCGCGGCCCGTACGCCCCGGCGCTGCCCGCCCGCAGTGCGCGGGCCCGGGCGGCGTCCCGCTGGGGCGGCGAGGTCGGCGGGATCGTGGTGCCCGGCACCGGCGGCCGCAGCGCGGTGCCGTGGGTGATCGGCGGCTCGGTGGCGCTGCTGGGCGGGGCCGTGGTGCTGGTCAGGGCGCTGCGCCGGCGCTGAGCCCGGAGCGCCGGGCCCGTGCCCAGGGCCTAGACTGAACGCTCATGAGCAACGACCGCGACGCCCTGCTGGCGCAGATCAAGGACAAGGCCGTCGTGCACGGCAAGGTCACCCTCTCCTCCGGCAAGGAGGCCGACTACTACGTCGACCTGCGCCGGATCACGCTGGACGGCGTGGCCGCCCCGCTGGTCGGCCGGGTGATGCTGGACGCGACCTCGCACCTGGAGTACGACGCCGTCGGCGGTCTGACCCTGGGTGCCGACCCGGTGGCCGCCTCGATGCTGCACGCCGCCGCCGCGCGCGGGCAGCAGCTGGACGCCTTCGTGGTCCGCAAGGCCGGCAAGGCCCACGGCCTCCAGCGCCGGATCGAGGGCCCGGAGGTCAAGGGCCGCCGGGTGCTGGCGGTCGAGGACACCTCCACCACCGGCGGCTCGGTGCTGACCGCCGTGGAGGCGCTGCGCGAGGCGGGTGCCGAGGTGGTCGGCGTCGCGGTGATCGTGGAGCGCGGCGGCGCGGCCGCCATCGAGGCGCAGGGCCTGGAGTACGTGACCGCGTACACCCTGGACGACCTGGGTCTCTGACCTCCACGGGCACGACGAACGGCTGAGGGCCGGTGCTGTTTCACGTGAAACAGCACCGGCCCTCAGCCGTGTGCGGGACGCCGTATGGCAGGACGCCGGGCGCAGGGCGCCGGGCGCTCAGCCCCGCCGGTGCCGGCCGTTGCCGGCCTGGACCGCGCTCTCGCCGCCGTCGTCCTCGGCGCCGCCGCCCGCCCGCTTCTTCTTCCGCTCGCGCACGACCTCGATCAGGATCGGCGAGACCGACAGCAGCACGATCAGCAGCACCGCGGGGATCAGGTACTTGTCGATCACCGGGGCGAGCGCGTCACCGAAGAAGTAGCCGGTCAGCAGCATGGACTCGGTCCACAGCACACCGCCGACCACGTTCCAGACGAAGAAGGTCCGCGCGGGCATCTCCAGGGTGCCGGCGACCGGGTTCAGGAACGTGCGGACGATCGGCATGAAGCGGGCCAGCACCACGGCCTTGCCGGAGCCGAACTTGTTGAAGTACTCCTCCGCCTTCACCACGTACTCGCGGCGGAAGATCTTCGAGTCGGGCTTGTCGAACATCTTCGGCCCGACCTTGACGCCGATCAGGTGCCCGAGCTGGGCTCCGGCGATCGCCGCGATCGGGCAGCCGATCAGCAGGACGGCGATCGGCAGCTTGGCGCCGTCGCCGAGCACTGAGGAGGCGGCGTTCGAGGCGGCGACACCCGCGAGGATCAGCAGCGAGTCACCCGGGAAGAAGAAGCCGACCAGCAGGCCGGTCTCCGCGAAGATGATCGCGATCAGCCCGATGGCGCCGAGGGACGAGATCAGGGATTTGGCGTCGAGCAGGTTGACGGCCAGCTGGTTGTAGTCCACGGGCGCAGGATAGCGGGCGCACCTTGCGAACGAGCGGGCGTCCCCGTCCCGTCGGCCCCGGCCGAGACCGCCCGGGGCCCGCCCGGCGGACCGCCGCGGGCCCGCAGCGCGCGGCGTTCCGCATGGCGGGCTCCTGCTGACCGGCGAGCACGAGTCTGGGAAGATGGCGAAGGCGTCCGGTCCGCGGTGGCACACCACCCTCATGGCCGTACCGCGCAGGTCGCCGCGAAGCTTGGTGCCGGAGAGCCACACCGCAACGCCGCGCGTCGGCGGTCCGGCACGGAGTCGTCACGAAGGCGTACACAGCGTCGGACAGCACCGTCCGTACGCCGCAACCCGACAGGAGCGGATCGCATGCCCATCGCAACTCCCGAGGTCTACAACGAGATGCTCGACCGGGCCAAGGCGGGCAAGTTCGCCTACCCGGCCATCAACGTCACGTCGTCGCAGACCCTGCACGCCGCGCTGCGTGGTTTCGCCGAGGCCGAGAGCGACGGCATCATCCAGATCTCGACGGGTGGCGCGGAGTTCCTGGGCGGCCAGCACAGCAAGGACATGGTGACCGGCGCCGTCGCGCTCGCCGAGTTCGCCCACATCGTCGCCGCCAAGTACGACATCACCGTCGCGCTGCACACCGACCACTGCCCGAAGGACAAGCTGGACGGCTACGTCCGTCCGCTGCTGGCGGTCTCCGCCGAGCGCGTGGCCAGGGGCGAGAACCCGCTGTTCCAGTCGCACATGTGGGACGGCTCGGCCGAGACCCTCGCCGACAACCTGGCCATCGCCCAGGAGCTGCTGGCCCAGGCCGCCGCCGCCAGGATCATCCTTGAGGTCGAGATCACCCCGACCGGTGGCGAGGAGGACGGCGTCACCCACGAGATCAACGACGAGCTGTACACCACCGTCAACGACGTCGTGCGCACCGCCGAGGCGCTGGGCCTGGGCGAGAAGGGCCGCTACCTGCTGGCCGCGTCCTTCGGCAACGTCCACGGCGTGTACAAGCCGGGCAACGTCGTGCTGAAGCCGGAGCTGCTGCGCGAGCTCCAGGACGCGATCGGCAAGCAGTACGGCAAGACCGACCCGTTCGACTTCGTCTTCCACGGTGGATCGGGCTCCAGCACCGAGGAGATCGCCACCGCGCTGGAGAACGGCGTCGTGAAGATGAACCTGGACACCGACACCCAGTACGCCTTCACCCGCCCGGTGGCCGGCCACATGTTCGCCAACTACGACGGCGTGCTGAAGGTCGACGGCGAGGTCGGCAAGAAGAACACCTACGACCCGCGCACCTGGGGCAAGCTGGCCGAGGCCGGCATGGCCGCCCGCGTGCGCGAGGCCGCCGAGCAGCTGCGTTCGGCGGGCAAGCGCCTGAAGTGAGCCCGGTCGCCGTCACCACCTGACGGCGCGCGAAGGCCAGGCAGAACAAGGGGTGCCCCCGGCGGAGGACCGCCGGGGGCACCCGTTCGTCGGGTCGCCGTCCGCTCGGGCTACTGCTTGAGCTCCGCGTACGCCTCCGCGCTGCTGTCCTTCAGGAACTGCCAGCAGCGGGCCTCCTCCTCGGTCTCCTTGATCGCGCCGGCCGCCCGCGCGAGCGCGGCCAGGCAGCGCAGGAAGCCGCGGTTGCCGCGGTGCTCCCACGGCACCGGGCCGTGGCCCTTCCAGCCGTTGCGCCGCAACGCGTCCAGACCGCGGTGGTAGCCGGTGCGGGCGTAGGCGTACGACTCGACGTAGCGGCCGGCCGCGTAGGCGTCGTCGGCGAGCATCGCCCAGGCCAGGCAGAAGACCGGGAACTCGGCCGCCACCTGGGTCGGGGAGGCCGACTCCTCCGCCAGCATGCGGTAGGGCCGCTCCTCCTCCGGGAGGAGGGTCGGTTCGGGACCGTCGAGAAGGTTCCTGTGAATCGCCATGCCCTGAAGTCTGCCACCCGAGACGCAGGGGTCAACCGCCGTCCCGTGACGGCCGCCGCTCCGGGCGGCCACACCGCGGCCGGGGTGTGTGGACATTCACCCGTTCGCCGTGCCACTGTGAAGATCATGTCCGCAGCCAGATCCGACGGCAGGCGGGTCGCGCCGCCCCGGAAGGGCGGTCGCCGACGCCGCAGGACGCCTCGGAGATCCGGCCCTGGCATGCTCATGGCACTGGTGGCCGCCCTGCTGGTGCTGGGCGCCACGGCGGTCGTGCTGACCCGTTCCACCGGAACCCCGGCCGCCGCCCCGGCCATCCAGGCGAGGGTCGCCCCGCCCGCCGAGCAGGCCCCCTCGGCGGCACCGGCAGACGCCCTGACCCCGCCGCCGGCACCCGCCCCGGCCGTCACCCAGCCGCCCCCGCCGGCCCCCGCACCGCCCACCCCCACCGCGCCCGACCCTGGCCCCGCCCAGGGCGCGGGCACCTTCACCGTCGCCCCCGCCACCGCCGAACCGGTCGGGCACGGCAACGTGCGCCGCTACCGGGTCGAGGTCGAGGACGGCATCGGGATCGACGCGACGGCCGCCGCCACACAGATCCACGGCATCCTCGGCGACAAGCGCGGCTGGACCAACGACCGCAAGAACGGCTTCCGGCTGGTCGCGAACGGCTCGTACGACTTCACCGTGAAGATCGCCTCGCCGGCCACCGTGGACCGGATCTGCGGCGCCTCGGGCCTGGACACCCACGGCGAGGTCAACTGCAACGTCGGCAACCAGGTGCTCGTCAACTCCAAGCGCTGGAACACCGGTTCACCCCAGTTCAGCGGGCCGCTGGAGGAGTACCGGGCCCTGATCGTCAACCACGAGGTGGGCCACCGGATCGGCCACGGGCACGAGGGCTGCCCCGGCCCCGGCAAGCCCGCGCCCGCGATGATGCAGCAGATCTACGGTCTCAAGGGCTGTACGCCCAACGCCTGGCCGTACACGGCGGAGGGCACCTACCAGAGCGGCCCCTCCGTCCCGTAGGGCGACGGAGCCGGGGCGCTCCGGGGCCGGGGCGCTCCGGGGCCGGGGCGCTCCGGGGCCGGGGCGCTCCGGGGCCGGAACACGACGGGGCCCTCGCCGGAGAGCCGCTGCGCAAGGCCACCGAGGCGCTGGCCGGCCGGCTGCGCTGACGCCTACCGCAGCACCGGCAGGTACGCCCCCAGGTCGCTGCGCTCCCCCGAGGCGGACACCGCGGCCGCCTCCACCTCCGCCGCCCAGCCGGCCCGGCCGGTGGCCAGCCGGATCCAGGTCAGCGGGTCGGTCTCCACCACGTTGGGCGGGGTGCCCCGGGTATGCCGGGGGCCCTCGACCGCCTGCACCACCGCGTACGGCGGGACGCGCAGCTCGACCGCGCCACCGGGCGCCTGGTCGGCGAGCGCGTCGGCCAGCAGCCGGGTGACGGCGGCGACCGCCTGGCGGTCGTGCGGGAAGGCGTCGAGGCCGAGCGCGGCGGCCAGGTCGTCGGCGTGCACGACCGTCTCCACCAGCCTGGTCACCAGCATGTCGGAGAGCGCCATCGAGCCCAGCCGGATCTCGAACCGCCGCGCCGGGTCGGCGGCTTCGGGCCGCTCCAGCAGGTCGGTCAGCGCGTCGGCGGCCCGCCCGAAGGCGGCCGCCACCGAGGCCGCGTCCCCGTCGAACTCCGCGGCGCGCCGCTGCCCGGCCTGCTCGTCCAGCAGCGGCGCGACGCTGCCGACCCGGGCCACCCAGCCCAGCAGGTCGAGCGGCGGCCTGCCCTCCGGCAGGTCGTCCAGATGTGCCGGGACGTGGTCGAGTTGGACGGCGAGGTGGGCGAGCAGCTCACGGACCCGCCACCGCCCCAGCCGGGTCGGCAGGTCCAGCTGCCCGGTGCCGAGCGCGTCCACGGCGGCACGCAGCGCCCGGGTCTGGCCGGCCAGCGCGGCGCGGACCTTCTGCGGTTGGTAGGTACGGGGCTTGGCAGGCATGGGCCCAACATACGCGGAGGGGCGGACGGTCCTTTCGGACCGCCCGCCCCTCGGGTCACGCGGGTCAGGCCAGCAGGGCCTCGATGACGCCGGTGTGGGCGTCCTTCAGCTCCGCCAGCGAGACGCTGAACTGGCCCTGGACGTCCAGGCTGTCGCCGTCCACGACACCGATCCGGGTGGCCGGCAGGCCACGCGCGGTGCACATGTCGTTGAACCGGAGCTCCTCGCTGCGCGGCACCGCCACGACGGCGCGGCCGGCCGACTCCGAGAACAGCAGGACGAACGGGTCCAGGCCCTCGGGCAGGATGATCCGCGCACCGTGACCGCCCTTGAGGCAGCTCTCCACCAGCGCCTGGCCGAGACCGCCGTCGGACAGGTCGTGCGCGGCGTCGATCATGCCGTCGCGCGAGGCGGCGATCAGGATGTCGCCGAGCAGCCGCTCGCGCTCCAGGTCCACCTTGGGCGGCAGGCCGCCGAGGTGGTCGTGGACGGCCTGCGACCAGGCCGAGCCGCCGAGCTCGTCCGCGGTGTCGCCGAGCAGGTAGAGCAGCTGCCCCTCCTCGGCGAAGGCGACCGGGGTGCGCCGGGTGACGTCGTCGATGACGCCGAGCACCGCGACCACCGGCGTCGGGTGGATGGCGACCTCGCCGGTCTGGTTGTACAGCGAGACGTTGCCGCCGGTGACCGGGGTGCCGAGCACCAGGCAGGCGTCCGCCAGGCCGCGGGTGGCCTCGGCGAACTGCCACATCACGTCCGGGTCCTCGGGGGAGCCGAAGTTGAGGCAGTCGGAGACGGCGAGCGGCTTGGCACCGCCGGCCGCGACGTTGCGGTACGCCTCGGCCAGGGCCAGCTGGGCACCGGTGTACGGGTCCAGCTTCGCGAAGCGGCCGTTGCCGTCGGTGGCGACCGAGACGCCGAGGTTGGTCTCGTCGTCGATCCGGATCATGCCCGAGTCCTCGCCCGCCGAGAGCACGGTGTTGCCGAGCACGTAGCGGTCGTACTGGTCGGTGATCCAGGACTTGGAAGCCTGGTTCGGGTGGCTCGCGACCTTCAGCAGGTCGGCCTTGAGGCCCTCGCCGGTGGTCGGGCGGGCCAGCCGCCCGGCGGTCGGGGCGTCGGCCTGGAGCGCGTCCTGCCAGCTCGGGCGGGCGTACGGGCGCTGGTAGGTCGGGCCCTCGTGGGCGACGGTGCGCGGCGGGACGTCCACCACGAGCTCGCCGTGCCAGAAGATCTCCAGGCGCTCGCCGTCGGTCACCTCACCGATGACGTTGGCGATGACGTCCCACTTCTCGCAGATCTCCAGGAAGCGGTCGACCTTGTCGGGCTCCACGATCGCGCACATGCGCTCCTGCGACTCGCTCATGAGGATCTCCTCCGGCGAGAGCGTGTGGTCGCGCAGGTGCACGGTGTCGAGCTCGATCCGCATGCCGCCGGAGCCGGCCGAGGCCAGCTCGCTGGTGGCGCAGGACAGGCCGGCGCCGCCGAGGTCCTGGATGCCCTTGACGAGCTTCTCCCGGAAGATCTCCAGGGTGCACTCGATCAGGAGCTTCTCCTGGAACGGGTCGCCGACCTGGACGGCCGGGCGCTTGGCCGGCTTGGTGTCGTCGAAGGTCTCGGAGGCCAGCACCGAGACGCCGCCGATGCCGTCGCCGCCGGTGCGGGCTCCGTACAGGATGACCTTGTTGCCGGCGCCGGAAGCCTGCGCGAGGTGGATGTCCTCGTGCTTCATGACGCCCACGCACAGCGCGTTGACCAGCGGGTTGCCCTGGTAGCAGGAGTCGAAGACGACCTCGCCGCCGATGTTCGGCAGGCCCAGGCAGTTGCCGTAGCCGCCGATGCCGGCGACGATCCCGGGCAGCACGCGCCGGGTGTCCGGGTGGTCGGCGGCACCGAAGCGCAGCGGGTCCATCACGGCGACCGGGCGGGCGCCCATCGCCAGGATGTCGCGCACGATGCCGCCGATGCCGGTGGCCGCGCCCTGGTAGGGCTCGATGTACGACGGGTGGTTGTGCGACTCGACCTTGAAGGTGACCGCGTAGCCCTGGCCGACGTCGACGACGCCGGCGTTCTCGCCGATGCCGACGAGCATCGCGTCCGAATCCGGCTTCTTGTCGCCGAACTGCTTCAGGTGGACCTTGCTGCTCTTGTACGAACAGTGCTCCGACCACATGACCGAGTACATGGCGAGTTCGGCGCCGGTCGGGCGGCGGCCGAGGATCTCCCGGATGCGCGCGTACTCGTCCTGCTTGAGGCCGAGTTCGGCCCACGGCTGGGCGGCGTCCGGGGTCTGCTCGGCGTTCTTGACGGTGTCGAGGCTCATCAGGCGTTCACCAGCTGCTTCAGGACGGAAGTGAAGAACCCCAGGCCGTCGGTGGTCGGACCGGTGAGCGGCTCCACGGCGTGCTCCGGGTGCGGCATCAGGCCGACGACATTGCCGGCGGCGTTGGTGATGCCGGCGATGTCGCGGTACGAACCGTTCGGGTTGACGTCCACGTAACGGGCCACGACCCGGCCCTCGGCCTCCAGCTCGTCCAGCACCCGCTCCTGGGCGACGAACCGGCCCTCGCCGTTCTTCAGCGGGACGACGATTTCCTGGCCGGCCGAGTAATCCCGGGTCCAGGCGGTGCCGGCGTTCTCGACGCGCAGCTTCTGGTCGCGGCAGATGAAGTGCAGCGAGTCGTTCCGGGTGAGCGCACCGGGCAGCAGGTGCGATTCGCAGAGCACCTGGAAGCCGTTGCAGATACCGAGCAACGGCATTCCGAGCTTCGCCTGCTCGATGACGGTCTCCATCACCGGCGAGAAGCGGGAGATCGCGCCGCAGCGCAGATAGTCGCCGTAACTGAATCCGCCCGGCAGGACGACGGCGTCGACCTGGTGGAGATCCTTGTCACGGTGCCAGAGGGCGACCGGCTCGGCGCCGGCCAGGCGGACCGCACGCTGGGCGTCGCGGTCGTCGAGCGAGCCGGGGAAAGTGACGACGCCGACGCGGGTGGTCACTTGCCCTCCTCCTCGACGCGGACCGTGAAGTCCTCGATCACGGTGTTGGCGAGAAAGGTCTCGGCGGCTTCGCGGATACGGGCGAGCGCCGCGTCGTCGACCGGGCCCTCCACATCCAGCTCGAAACGCTTGCCCTGGCGGACGTCGGCGATCCCGGTGAATCCGAGACGGGGCAGTGCGCGCTGCACCGCCTGGCCCTGGGGGTCGAGGATCTCCGGCTTGAGCATGACGTCGACTACGACGCGTGCCACTGGCACTCCCGGTGGTGTCTTCGGTGAGGCGGGGGAACTCCAGACTACCGGTGGTTCCGGGCAGGATTGCTGGCCGGGGATAGCGACGCGCGTAGACTCGGGACCCTTACGCCGCAAGGGATCCACACCCCCGACCCCCCGTCCGGTCCGGCCGGTTTCCACGGATTCGGCATCCGGAACGGCGCCCCCCGGAGAACACCCGAATACGGCACTTGGGGACAGATCCTCCCGTCCCGCTCATCGGTATCCAGGAGTCCCGCGAAGAGACGTGAATATCCGGAAAAGAATGCCGGACTCTTCGATTTCGACCCCCTTCGGGTGCAGAATAGGGCCACCTGTCGCGACAAGTGCTGCGTATCAGGCGGGCCGTCCGGCCTGCCCGTACGTGCTTGCGCGAGTTGGTGCACATCAGGCCCCGACGTGACCCTGCGGACCGGTGGCCGAATTGCCGAGAGGATTGACACCCATGGCTCAGCGTGTAGTTGTCACGCTCTCCGACGACCTGGACGGCGGCGCCGCCGCGGAAACCGTCCACTTCGGCGTCGACGGGAAGTCGTACGAGATCGACCTGTCCGTGGACAACGCGGAAAAGCTGCGGGAGGCCCTCGCTCCGTTCGTCGCCGCCGGCCGCCGGCAGAGCCGCACCGGAAAGTCGTTCCGCCGCACCGCCCTCACCCCCGACCCGGCCGCGGTCCGCGCCTGGGCCCTGTCCCGCGGGATGGAACTGCCGGCCCGCGGCCGCATCCCCAAGCACGTGTACGAGGCCTTCGCCGAGGCGAACTGAGCCGCGCGGGACTCCGGTCCCCGGTCGCCCCGCCCGCCTGGACCGAAAGGGTGGGGCGACCACCCCGAACGATGCTGTAGAGTATTCCTCGTCGCCGCAACGGAGAGATCCGGAGAGGCGGCGGGTGCCCCACCAGGCACCGTGCGGACGTGGCTCAGTTGGTAGAGCATCACCTTGCCAAGGTGAGGGTCGCGAGTTCGAATCTCGTCGTCCGCTCGCAGTGCGCGAGCACAGCACAACTCAATAGTTTGACCTGCGGACGTGGCTCAGTTGGTAGAGCATCACCTTGCCAAGGTGAGGGTCGCGAGTTCGAATCTCGTCGTCCGCTCAGATACGAAGGGCCCCCTCGGAAGAGGGGGCCCTTCGGCATTCCCTCCCGCATATCGGCCCATGACATTTGTCATCGCCGATCCGTGCGTCCCCACCGCGATGTCATGACGGCGCGCACTGCCCGCCCGGCCCGGTCGGCGGAAGGCTTGGGGCATGGAAACGAGCCGGCCCTCCCGCCCCAGCGAAGACGTGATCGAGGTCACCGACCTGCACCGCCGCTACGCCGGCGGCGCCACCGGGTACCACGCCGTGCGCGGCGTCGACCTGACCGTCCGCCGCGGCGAGCTCTTCGCCCTGCTCGGCACCAACGGGGCCGGCAAGACCTCCACCATGGAGGTCATCGAGGGCCTGGCCGCTCCCACCGACGGCACCGTCCGGGTGCTCGGCCGGGACCCCTTCAAGGAGCGCGACGCCGTCCGCCCGCGGATCGGCATCATGCTCCAGGAGGGCGGCTTCCCCGGCGAGCTCACCGCCGCCGAGACCGGCCGGGTCTGGGCCGGGATGACCAGCGGGGCCCGCCCGGTGGCGGAGGCGCTGGAACTGGTCGGCCTCGGCCACCGCGCGGACGTCCGGGTCAAGCAGCTGTCCGGCGGCGAGAAGCGCCGGCTGGACCTCGCGATGGCCCTGCTCGGCCGGCCCGAGGTGCTCTTCCTGGACGAGCCCAGCACCGGCCTCGACCCGGAGGCGCGGGCCTCCGTCTGGCGGCTGGTCCGCGAGCTGCGCGCCCAGGGCACCACGGTGCTGCTGACCACGCACTACCTGGAGGAGGCCGAGGAGCTGGCCGACCGGCTGGCCATCATGCACGGCGGCCGGGTGGTCACCTCGGGCACCGTCGCCGAGGTGATCGCCGACCGCCCCTCCCGGATCACCTTCGAACTGCCCGAGTTCACCGGGACCGCGCTGCCCGTCCTGCCCGGGGCCGAACTCGGCGTCGACGGCCGCAAGGTCACCGTGCGGACCCTCGGACTCCAGGACACCCTCACCGATCTGCTCGGCTGGGCCCGGCACCACGGGATCGCGCTCGGCGCCCTGGACGCCCGCAGCGCCTCGCTGGAGGAGGCCTTCCTCGCGATCGCCTCCGAGGCCGCCCACCAGAGCCCGCCGCAGGCGCCCGCCGTCGCCTCCCGTCCCGCCCGCCGCCGCCTGATCGGATCCGCCCGATGACCACCACCGCCGCCGCCCCCGCCGCCATCGCTGGTCCGCGGAGCACCGCCGTCCGCCGGCTGCTCGCCCTGGGCCGGGCCGAGGCCACCCTGCTGCTGCGCAACCGCACGGCCCTGTTCACCGCCCTGGCGCTGCCGCTGTTCCTGATCTTCACCCTCCGGGGCGCGCTGTCGGCGCAGGCCGAGTCCAACCCCGGGCTGGACGTCGACTCGCTGCTGGTCTACGGCTCGGTCGGGATGATCCTGGCCTTCGTCGTGTACTACAACCTGACCGCCGCGTACGTCGGGCGGCGCGGTGAGCTGGTCCTCAAGCGGCTGCGCACCGGCGAGGCCAGGGACATCGAGATCCTGCTCGGCACGGCCGTCCCCTCACTCACGCTCGGCCTGCTGATGGCCGCCCTGATCGGGATCGGCGGCAGCCTCGGCCTGCACCTGGCCGTCCCGGTCAACCCGCTGCTGATGCTGGCCGGCCTGCTGCTGGCGCTGGGCACCATGATCGCCCTGGCCGCGCTGTCCAGCGCCTTCACCAAGACCGTGGAGAGCGCGGGCATCACCACCCTGCCGGTCATGCTGGTCATGCAGCTCGGCTCCGGCCTGTTCGTCCCGCTGGAGGTCATGCCCTCCCAGGTGGCCGACGTCTGCCGCCTGCTGCCGACCACCCCGGCCTTCCAGCTGATCCGGATCGGCTGGTTCGGCACCGACGGCTCGGCCCCGGCGACCGACTTCGCCGGCTCCTGGGGCGCCGCCGGCTCGCACCTGGTCACCGGGACCATCTGGCTGGGCCTGGCGGTCTGGGGAGCGGTGCGCTACTTCCGCTGGGAGCCGCGTCGCTGACCCGAAGGTCACTGCCCGCAGAAGGCGCTCATCCATTGGGTGAGCGCCTTCTGCGCCTCTGATATGAAGACACCGGCAAGATCGTGATCGAACTGGGGCGGAAGAAAATGAGAATGCGGTCACCGCTTCACGGCTGGACGGGCCTGAGCAAACCCCAGCGCACCGAGCTGTACCTGCGCTGGTCGCTCTACCTGATGGCGCTCTTCGTCCTTCCGAGCGTCCTGATCTCCGCCGGGAGCGTCGCCGACCGGCCCGAGAACATCCCCGCCGTCCGGATCTCCCTGCTGATCGGACTCGCCGTCACCCTGGTGCTGCTGCGGGCCTACCGGGTCGCCCTCGACCACTACCTGGGCCGCCCCGCCGACCACCTGCTCTGGACCGCCCTCTCGGTCGGCCTCGCGGTGGCCGGCTCCTGGACCGTCCTGCTGTTCGGGCCCTCCCACGGCAGTGCGGAGAACCCGGGAGGCCTGCCCTTCACCCTGTTCGTCACCAGCAGCCTGCTGCTCTTCTCCCACGGCCAGGTCTGCGTCGCGCTGACCCCGCGCTGGGCCGCCGCCGTCGGGCTGGGCATGCTGGCGTCCGTCCTCCCGGCCGCGGCTCTGGCCGGACTCGACACCGCGAGCACCGCCGGCTACCTGACCGGGCTGACCATCGGCATGGCCTTCCTCGGCGCCAGCTGCCGCAGCTTCGCCTGGCTGACCTCGATCGTCTGGGAGTTGGACGCCGCCCGCGAGGCGCAGTCCCGGCTGGCCGTCGCCGAGGAGCGGCTGCGCTTCTCCCGCGACCTGCACGACGTGATGGGCCGCAACCTCACCACCATCGCGCTGAAGAGCGAACTCGCCGTGCAGCTCGCCCGCCGGGGCCGTGCGGAGGCCGCCGACCAGATGGCCGAGGTGCAGAAGATCGCCCAGGAGTCGCAGCGCGAGGTCAGGGACGTCATCCGCGGCTACCGCACCGCCGACCTGCACGCCGAGGCGATCGGCGCCCGCGCGGTGCTGCGCTCGGCCGACGTCGCCTGCGAGATCGACCTCGGCGAGCACGCCGACGAGCTGCCTGCCCGGGTCCAGTCGGTGTTCGGCTGGGTGATCCGCGAGGCCACCACCAACGTGCTGCGGCACAGCGAGGCCGGCCACTGTCTGATCCGGCTGCGGACCGAGGACGGACGGGCCGTGCTGGAACTGGAGAATGACGGGGTGCCCGAGATCCCGTTCCCCTCCCAGGGCAGCGGCACCGGGCTGCGCGGACTGCGCGAGCGGCTCGCCGCCCACGACGGCGAGCTGACCGTGGCGCCCGCCGGGGCGGGCGTCTTCCGGATGCTCGCCACCGTCCCGCTGCCGTGCTGAGCCCGTTCGAAGAACGCCGAGGAAGGCCCGCCCGATGACCGAGAACGCCGTGCCCGTCCGCGTCCTGCTCGCCGACGACGAGCACCTGATCCGGGGCGCGCTGGCCGCGCTGCTCTCGCTGGAGGACGACATCGAGGTGGTCGCCCAGGCCGGCTCGGGGACCGAGGCGCTGGCGATGGCCCAGTCGCACTGCCCGGACGTCGCGGTGCTGGACCTCCAGATGCCGGGCAAGGACGGCATCGAGGTGGCCGCCCAGCTGCGGCTGCTGCTGCCGGACTGCCGCTGCATGATCGTCACCGGGCACGGCCGCCCCGGCTACCTGAAGCGGGCGCTGGAGGTGGGGGTGCGCGGCTTCCTGCCGAAGACCGTCTCGGCGGCGGACCTGGCCGGCATCATCCGCACCGTGCGCTCCGGCGGCCGGTACGTGGACCCGGAGCTGGCCGCCGACGCGATCAGCGCCGGCGAGACCCCGCTGACCCCGCGCGAGACGGACGTCCTGGAGCTGGCCGCCGACGGCACCCCGATCGCCGAGATCGCCGAGCGGGCCTCGCTCTCCCAGGGCACCGTGCGCAACTACCTGTCCTCCGCGGCCACCAAGCTCGGCGCGGAGAACCGGCACGCGGCGGTGCGGATCGCCCGCGAGCACGGCTGGATCTGAGCCACCGCCGTCGCCCGCGGGCGTCGCCGCGGCGTCAGGCCCAGGTGGTGCCGGTCAGCCGCTCGTACACCTCGATGTACTTGGCACGGGTCTGCTCGACGATCTCGGCCGGCAGCGCCGGCGGCGGCTGCTCGCTGTAGCGGTCCCAGCCGGAGGCCGGGGAGACCAGCCAGTCGCGGATCAGCTGCTTGTCGAAGGACGGCTGCGAGTGGCCGGGCTGCCACCGGTCGGCGGGCCAGTAGCGGGAGGAGTCCGGGGTGAGCACCTCGTCGCCGATCACCAGCTCGCCGTCCAGCAGGCCGAACTCGAACTTGGTGTCGGCCAGGATGATGCCGCGCTCGCGGGCGATGTCCCGGGCCCGGGCGTAGACGTCCAGGGTGGTGCGGCGCAGCCGGGCGGCGAGCTCGGCGCCGATCCGGCGGGCGGTCTCCTCGTAGGAGACGTTCTCGTCGTGCTCGCCGACCTCGGCCTTGAGCGCCGGGGTGTAGATCGGGGCGGGCAGCTCGGAGCTGTTCTCCAGGCCCTCCGGCAGCGCGATGCCGCAGACCGTGCGGCTCTCCTGGTACTCGGCCAGGCCGGAGCCGGCCAGGTAGCCGCGGGCGACCGCCTCGACCGGGATCATCTCCAGGCTGCGGCAGACCAGCGTGCGGCCCTTCCAGTCGGCCGGGGCACCGGCCGGGACCTCGGTGGAGATCACGTGGTTGGGGACGATGTCGGCGATCCGCTCGAACCACCACAGCGACAGCTGGGTGAGGACGCGGCCCTTGTCGGGGATCTCGTTCGGCAGCACCCAGTCGTGGGCGGACGTCCGGTCGCTGGCCACCATGACCAGCTCACCCGACCCGGTGCGGTAGAGGTCGCGCACCTTGCCGGTGTGCAGGTGGACCAGGCCGGGTACCTGGACCGGCTCGGGCTTGGTGACAAATCCGCTCAAGGTGTTCAGTCCTCAGGGGTCGTTCACGGGCAGGGGCACCGCGAAAGGGGAGGTCACTGCCCCCGCAGTCTTTCACGACCACCGCACGCTAGTTCTTGCAGAGCCGGTCCAGCAGGTTGGCGGTGGCCCGCTGGATCCGCTCGTCGGTCAGCCCGGGGCGGCCCAGCGCGGGCGACCAGGCGAAGGTGCCGGCCGCGAAGACGTACGCGCCGCTGGGCGCCCGGTACAGCGAGGTCTCCTGGTAGCGGGTGCGGCCGGCCGGGTCCTGGTACGGCGAGTGGGCCAGCAGCACCCGCTCGACGTGCTCGGGCAGCGCCACCTTGGGGTAGTAGCGGTCCGCCTCCCCGGCGACCAGCCCTGGCAGCTCCTCGCCCTCCTGGAGGCCGGTGCCGTCCCACAGCCAGTGCGCGGTGTGCCTGGCCACCAGCGGGACGGGCGCGGCGACCCGCCCCGAGTACTGCACCCCGAGCAGGTGCTGCTCGGGCTCCCCCGCGTCCCGCCACAGCGCGCTGGCCGCACCGGGCACCCCCGCGGCCGTGCTGCCCGGCCGGACCTTCTGCCGCTTGCGGCAGTTGAGCAGCCGGTGGGGCTCGCCGGAGGCGGCGGCGGTCAGCTCGACCCGCCAGTACATGGTGTTGGCGGAGAGGAACACCAGCGAGGTGCCGTCGTCCCTGGCCCGCTCGGCGGCCCGGCGCATCGGCTCCGACCAGTACTCGTCGTGCCCGGGGAAGACCAGCGCCCGGTACCCGGACGCGTCCACCAGGCCGGCGTGCAGGTCGCCGGCGGTGGCGTACGAGAGGTCGTAGCCGAAGCGCTCGGCCCAGCGGATGAAGTCGTAGGCGTGGCCGACGTGCAGCGGCAGCCCGGCGGTGGCGTGCGGGCGGTCGAAGGAGACCGTGACGGCCGCCTCCGGCTCGCCGACCAGCCCGCCCCGGCCGTCCCAGGCGTGGTAGAGGCTGGCACCGGTCCGGCCGTCCTCGGGGAACAGGTTGTACGCCTGCCAGGTCACGTCCGGGAGCACCAGGAGCAGCTCGGCGGCGCGCCCCTGATCCTCGAAGTCCCGGACGGTGAACGGGATGTGGCTGCGGTGCAGCATGTCGGCGGTGGTCAGCACGGCGACGTACGCGCCGGGCTTCCAGTGAGCCGGGATCTGCTGCCGCCAGGAGTGCCACCAGTGGTGGCAGGAGACCGTCCGGTCCACCACCAGCGGGGCGGGCTGGACGAGTCCGGCGATGTTCGGGCTGGAGGTCATGTGGCGGGCGCCGTCGCCGCCGTAGTGGCCGATCCGGAAGACGTTCACGGTGAACTCGCGGGGCGGGTTGACGGTGACCCGGAAGTCCACCGAGCCGCCGGGACGGACCACCCCGGCCGAGGCGAAGCCCTTGATCTGCTGGTCCACGTCGTTGGCGCCCTGCGGGGTGCCGACCGGCGGCTTGGGCCTGGTGCCCGCGGTCAGCGACTGCTGGCCCGGCGCGTCCACCGAGACGTACCAGGGGACGGCGCCCTCCACCCCCGCGAGGTACTGGTCCGGGCTGCGCAGCCAGGGCAGCGGGCCCTGGCCGAAGGGGTCGGAGACGCTGTAGGCGTGCGTCCCCGACTCCCAGCGGCGGTTGAGTTCGGTCCCCACGCGCCCCTCCCAGATGCACTTCCGCCCGGTTGGCACGTGCCCCCCGGATGTGCGTGCGCTCTAATACACCACAGAGTGCTGCCGTCACGTCACCCTCCGGCAGCGATTGGGGCGGGGAATCTCGCGCGCCTCCCGGAGAGGGCCTCCGGCCTGCGAAGACTTCCGGCGGCCGATCGAATCGGGGGCGCGCGCGAGGGCGCCGAGCGCCCTCCTGGGGCACCTGGGACGTCAGAGGCGGACGGGTTTCTCCAGCCGGACGTCGGCGGCGTCCAGCCAGGCGCGCAGCGGCCCGTCCTGGCCCTGCTCGACGGCCTGGGCGACCGGGCCGGCCAGGTCGGTGCGGCGGACCCCGCCGAGCAGCAGCACCGGACCGTCCAGCCAGTCCAGGCCGGGGGCGCCGCCCGCGGTGTCCACGGCGGCGCAGCAGACCATCGCGGTGACGTGGTCGACCAACCGGTCGCGGCCGCTGCGCTCGGGTTCGAGCAGCGGGACCGGGGCGGTGGTGCGGGCCGACCGGGCGGCGAGCGCGGCGGCCAGCAGTTCGCCGTCGCCCTCGGCGAGCCGGCCCAGCAGCCGGGTGAGGGTCGGGGCCCCCGGACGGGGCTGCGGGGCGAGCCGGTCCAGGGCGGTCTGGAGGGTGGCGGCGCCCGCCCGCCAGCCGGCGTCCACCACCTCGGCCGGGTAGTCGGCCCACTCCAGCTCGTGCCAGCTGCCGGCCGGCGGGCGGCCGAAGAACAGTTCGGCGGCGAGCCTGGAGACCGCCCGGTCGACGGTGCCCGGATCCTCCAGCAGGTCGCAGGCGGGGCGGTCGCCGAGCCGGCTGCCGTAGCCGTCGGCCAGCCGGTCGCGGCGGGACAGCTCGGTGAGGGCGGCGACCACCCCGGCGTTGAGGTGGGCCGGATGGCGGCCGAGCCGCCAGGCGGGCAGCGCGACCCGGGTGAGCAGCCGGTCCCAGCCGGCGTAGGCGAGGCCGACCTGTTCCTGGGCGGCGATCCGCAGGCCGTAGTCGACCGTCCTGGCCTGCTCGGAGGCCCAGCTCGCGACCGAGCGCTCCAGCTCGGCGGAGTGGCCCCGGCAGGCGCCGAGCAGACGGCGGGCGACCCTGCGGGCGACCCGGTCGGCGAGCGCGGCCGGACCCCGCCCGGCCGGCCGGGGCGGTCCGGCCAGGGTGCCGCCGCCGAGGCCGGGGGCCACGCCGCCGCCGGAGTCCAGACAGGCGTCCAGGCTGCGCAGGAAGCGGCGGGCAGCGGCGATCTCCGGGTCCGCGGAGGCGGCGGTGCCGGCCACCACGGGGGCGAGCAGGGCGCGCAGCTCTCCGGCCCGCATCCACCACAGGAAGGGCGAGCCGATCACCAGGACGGGGGCGGGCGCCCCGGGGGCCGGCCGCGGCCGGCGCGACCGCGGCGGGGACGTCCGCCGGGCCGGCGGGACGTCCTCCAGCCAGCTGTCGCAGTCCGGGGTGAGGGCGACCGCGGAGGGCGCGGGGACGTCCAGCCGAGCGGCCAGTTCGTCGGTCAGCCGGTACAGCTCGGGAGCCTCTGCGCGGTCCAGCGGAACGGCCGGGGTCCGTGGCGGGACGGCCCGGCGCAGGGCGCGGGCGGTCAGCCCCGCCACCAGCAGGGTCAGCGCCGCGACGGCGCAGACCGCCCAGCGGGCGATGTCCCACCCGGCGGCGTCGGCGGCCCCCGGCGCGCCGATCCGGCCGGTGGACCGGCCCGCGAGCAGGACCACCGCGACGGCGGTGGGCAGGGCGGCTGCGGCCAGGGCGAGGCCTCGGACCCGCAGGACCGCCTGGGCGTGAGCGCGCGCGGTGTCGACTACGGCCATACGGTGCGGCACCCCCTTCGGAGCCCTCGGGCGCCCGGCTTCGGGCCCTGAGCCGACTCGAAACGATCAGTTCCGACCGGGAAGCGGAGGCGTCCGATCCCCGGTAGTGCATGGTGCGTGGCGCTACTGACATTTTCGACGCCCCGGTCCGGGTGGGCGTTCCGGATCGCCTCGGTTTCCACTCGTCCCGGTGACATCGCCCGAATTCCGGACGCCGACCACCGGTCCGGTGCGAAGCACCCGGACGACCGCCCGGCCGGACGCCGTCCAGCATCCCCCCGTGGGAGCAGCGCTACCCGGCGGCGCCCCCGGCGCACGGGCCCGCACATCGCGATCCAGCGCACCATACGGCCGGGCGCCCGGTTACGTCAGCCGGATGCGGGTGCTATCACCCGATGGGCTGGAATCCGTCGGCCGAACGGTGCGTGCGTCCTCGCAGCCACTCCGGTCCCGATATGCCGGGGGCGCTGGGCCCATGGGGTTGGTCGGCGGTTTGTTCGGGTCCCGCCCGCCCCTGCCGGGGCGCGGCAGGCCCTTCGGACTCTCCCGGGGCCGGGCCCGCCCGCCCTGCGCCGCCCCGGGCCGTCACGCACCGCGGCCCCCGTGCGAACGGTTCGCACGGGGGCCGCGGGGAGCGCGAGGAGGGGCCTCAGCCGGTGGCCGCCTTCAGCGCGATGTCGGTGCGGTGCTGACCACCCTTGAGGGAGATCCGGTCCACGGCGGCGTACGCGCGGTCCCTGGCCTCGGCCAGGTCGGTGCCGGTCGCGGTGACCGACAGGACGCGGCCGCCGGCGCTCAGCACCCGGCCGTCCCCGTCCGCCTTCGTCCCGGCGTGCAGCACGAACGCGGTGCCGTCCGCCTCGGCCTCGGCCAGGCCCTCGATCGGGTCGCCGGTGCGCGGGGCTTCCGGGTAGCCCTCGGAGGCGACGACCACGGTGACGGCCGCGCCCTCGTCCCAGCGCAGCGGCTCCAGCTGGTCCAGGGTGCCCTCGGCGGAGGCCAGCAGCACGCCCGCCAGCGGGGTGCGCAGCCGGGCCAGCACGACCTGGGTCTCCGGGTCGCCGAAGCGGGCGTTGAACTCGATCACCCTGGTGCCGCGCGAGGTGAGCGCCAGGCCCGCGTACAGCAGGCCGGAGAACTCGGTGCCGCGGTGGCGCAGCTCGTCCACGGTCGGCTGGAGGACGGTCTCCAGGACCTCCTCGACCAGCCCGTCCGGCGCCCACGGCAGCGGCGAGTAGGCGCCCATGCCGCCGGTGTTGGGACCCTCGTCGCCGTCCAGCGCGCGCTTGAAGTCCTGGGCGGGCTGGAGCGGGACGACGGTGGTGCCGTCGGTGATCGCGAACAGCGACACCTCGGGGCCGTCCAGGTACTCCTCGATGACCACGCGCTCGCAGGCGGCGGCGTGCGCCAGCGCGGCCTCGCGGTCGGAGGTGACCACGACGCCCTTGCCGGCGGCCAGCCCGTCGTCCTTGACCACGTACGGGGCGCCGAAGGCGTCCAGCGCCTCGGCGGCCTCGGCGACGGTGGTGCAGACGTAGGAGCGCGCGGTGGGGACGCCCGCCGCGGCCATCACGTCCTTGGCGAACGCCTTCGAACCCTCCAGCTGCGCGGCCGCGGCGGACGGGCCGAACACCGGGACGCCGGCCGCGCGCACGGCGTCGGCGACGCCGGCGACCAGCGGGGCCTCCGGGCCGACCACCACCAGGCCGGCGCCGAGCCGGCCGGCCAGCGCGGCGACCTGCGCACCGTCCAGCTGGTCGACCGGGTGGACCGTCGCCACCTGTGCGATCCCGGCGTTGCCCGGGGCACAGTGGAGTTCGGTCACTACGGGATCTTGGGACAGAGAGCGGCACAGGGCGTGTTCGCGGGCGCCGCCGCCGATGACGAGGACCTTCACGCCTGGCAGCGTAGTCGGTGGCCTGTTCCGGCCGCTCTCCGGTCCCGTCCGATCCTCCGACGGAACCCCTCCGTACACCGAGCGGGCCGGAGGATCCTCCAGCCCGGACGGGGCCGGTTCGGCGGTGGGTGGCCGGGTCACGACGCCTGGTCACCGGACCCTCGCTCGGACGGGTGAAATCTCGCCGCCTCCCGCAACCCGCTCACCACGGGTTCCGGTGGCCGAAACCGGTAACGATCAACGGAGAAGCGCCCCCATGGTCAGCCATTTGGCGGTAAGAAGTGCTGTTGGACAACCACGGCGGACACCACGTCAGCCGATGCGCCGACAGACCAGCAGCCCGCCCGCCACAGGGAGCCCCACAGGTGAGCCAGCCGGAAATGCAGCCCGAGGAGAGTGCCTGGGGCAAGGAGATCGGTGAGGAGGACCAGCCCGCCGCAGCCGTCGTCCGACGGGCCTCCACCCGCCGCCGAGCCGATCTGAGCACCCGCCAGTTCCCGCTCGGGGACTGGGGCGAGCCCGCCGAGCGGCTGGAGGAGCTCTACCGCTGGTCGGAGGAGCGGGCGGTCGAGGCGATCGAGTGGTACCGCAGGGACCGGATCTGGAAGCGCCGCTGGGCGCGCCTGCTGCGGTTCGGCGCGGCCGGCTTCGCGGCGGGCGGGGTGATCGTCCCGCTGGTCGGCCTGACCGGCAGGTTCGCGCACGGCACCGACTGGGGCTACGTCGGCTTCGCGCTCTCCGCCGCCTGCCTCGCCACCGACCGGGTCTTCGGCCTCACCTCGGGCTGGATGCGGGACATCTCCACCGGGCAGGCGCTGCAACGCCGTCTGGAGGCCTTCCAGTTCGACTGGGCGTCGGAGTGCGTGCGCGAGGTGCTCGGCCCGACCGAGGGCACCGCGGGCGAGGCCGCCGAGCGCTGCCTGGGCGTGCTGCGCCGGTTCTGCGAGGACGTCTCGGACATGGTCCGCTCCGAGACCTCGGAGTGGATGCTGGAGTTCCGCGCCTCGATGACCCAGCTGCCCACCCAGTCCGCCGGCGCCTGGGGCGGGCGCACCGAGCCCGGGGTGGGCGCCCAGGTGCGGGTGCTGCCGCCGCCGGGCACCCGGCCGACGATGCCGCGCCAGCGGCCGCCGGAGGGGCCGCTGCGGTAGCGCTCAGCGGCCGGGGGCAGGGCCGAGGACCGGCCCTCGGGGCTCGGGGCTCAGGGCTCAGGGCTCAGGCGAAGACGATCATCGAGCCCTGGGTGACGCTCCTGGTCGCCGCCGCGTACAGGCCCGACCAGGCGTGCCGCTCCCTGGCGAAGGGGTGGACGTCGTCGATCGGCGGTCCGAACGGCTGCTCCAGGCCGGTCGGCCCGAGCGGCCGGGTCGGGTCCGGGGGGTTGAGCGGGTCGATGCCCAGCGCCGGTGCGACGGCCTGGAGTTCACGCAGCAGCCCGTGGCTGGAGCCGAGCGGGCCACCGGAGGCGAGCAGCGCGTCGTCCACCAGCGGCACCGCGAACTCGACCGGCACGTACGCGCCGGCGTGGTCGAAGTGCCAGACCAGGTGCGACTGTTCGGCGCTGCTCTCGAACATCTCCAGCAGCTGCTCGTAGTCGCTGCCGAGCGCGTCGACCGGGGTGATGTCCAGACCGGTGAGGCCCAGCAGGTAGGCGCGGCGCAGGAAGTGCAGCGAGTCGTAGTCGAAGGCCGCCATCGGCTCGACCGCACCGCTGATGCCGGGGACGAACCGGTAGACCGGCACCTCGGGCAGCCCGTTCGAGGCCAGCACCGAGTTGTAGAGCGCGAGGTCGTCCCGGAAGGGGTTGTCGGGGCTGTGGCTCAGCACGTCCACCAGCGGGACGAGCCAGAGGTCGCAGGCCATGGCCGGCAGTTCCTCTCCGGACGGCGGGAATCGCCCGCGGAGGCGGGGCGACGACGGGGGCTGGGCCGGTACCAGGACGGCCCTTGCACAGGGCGTCAGGTCCGACGCCCGCCCACCCTACCGGCCCGGTGCCGCGGGCGGACCCGGCCGTCCCCGCGGACCCTCCGGCGGCGGTTCGGCCAGCCGCCGGCCGAACCGGCCGTACGACACCACGCGGGGCTGCGGCACCAGGCCGAGGCCCAGTCCGAGTTCCCGGCCCAGTTCCCGGCCCACCTCGTCGCTGCGGCGGCTCCGCTCGCCGCGGGCCGCACCGGGCTCGGCGGCGGGCTCGGCGGCCGACGCCGGCGGGGCCGGTGACGCGGGCGGCGGCTCGGCCGGCCCCGGCGGCGGCTCCTCCCCGACGAACTCGGTGAGCAGCCCCAGGACGGTCACCGACTCCAGCGGCTGCCCGGCCAGCCCGGCCAGCAGCCGGACGGTGTACAGGTTGTACTCGCAGATGATCCGGTGCGCACCGAGCGGGTCGCGGGCCTCGATCGCCTCGACCAGGTCCGGGTGCCGATCCCAGCACAGCCCGCCCAGCGCGGGCAGCTCCCGCAGGTAGCGCGCGGCGAACATCCAGGACTGCACCCGCAGCCAGTCCAGGTAGTCGGCGATCCGACGGTTGCCGAGCAGCCCGCCGACCTCCTGCCAGAACCGGCGGTCGCAGCCCACCATCACGTCCAGGTTCCCGGCCCTGGCGGCCCGCACCGCCGCGTCCGCCCTGCGGTGCAGCGAGGACAGCCGGCTGAGGTCGGGCAGCGCACGGCGGGTGGCGTACTGGCGGTGGAAGCTGTCGGTGATCAGCACCCGGGACTCGAAGATCTCCAGGAAGTCGTCCCAGCCCAGCTCGGGCACGGTGAAGCCGCGGTGGTGCTCGGCCCGCAGCAGGCCCTGTGCGCCGAGGTCGACCAGGGCCTCGCGGGCCGGGGTCGCCGAGACGCCGTACAGCTCGGCGATCTCCTTGACGGTGAAGTTGCGGCCGGCCGCCAGGCGGCCGGCCATCATCTCCTCTCGCAGCGCGCCGGCGATCTGCTCGCGCAGGCTGTTGCGTTGGATGACGGGGCGGGGGGTGTCGCCTGCGCCGTTGCCAGGCATGGGCGCGACCTCCTCGGGCGGCCTACCGTGCCGGCCCTCCTACGGGCCGGCGGGGAACACGACGAGTGCTCATCTTCTCAAACCCGACCGGCCCAGGTACGAACCAACCCTCCCGGAACGCCCTCCGCCGCGTCCCGGCCCGCTCCCGCCCCGCTCCGGCTCAGCGCTGGACCGGCGCCGGAATCCCCAGCAGGCGGTCCCGCAGCACCGGGAACTCCTCGCGCGCCTTGGCCACCTCGGCGGGGTCGAACTCGACCGTCAGGACCTCCTCGCCGGCCCCCGCCTCGGCCAGTACCCGGCCCCACGGGTCCACCACGAGGCTGTACCCGGCCTGCTCGACCCCGGCGTGCGTCCCGGCCGTGTTGCAGCCCAGCACGAAGCACTGCTCCTCCACCGCCCGGGCCCTGGCCAGCAGCGTCCAGTGCTCGCGCCGCCTGGCCGGCCAGGCCGACGGGACCACCAGCAGCTGCGAGCCGGCGTCCAGCAGCGCCCGGAACAGCTCGGGGAAGCGCAGGTCGTAGCAGGTGGCCAGGCCCAGCGTGGCGAAGTCGGTGGGCGCGGTGACGATCTCCTGCCCGGCGCCCATCACCACCGCCTCGCCGGTGTCGAAGCCGAAGCGGTGGATCTTGCGGTAGGTGTGCACCAGCTCGCCGTCCGGGGAGAACAGCAGCGAGGTGTTGTAGATCGGCCCGTCCGGGTCGCGCTCGACGATCGAACCGGCGTGCAGCCAGACCCCGGCGGCCCTGGCGGCGGCCGACATCGCGTCCGAGGTGGGCCCGTCCAGCGTCTCCGCGCCGTCCGACCAGAGGTCGTAGGCGAAGCCGCCGAGCGGCCACAGCTCGGGGAGCACCACCAGATCGGCGTCCTGCTGGGCCCGTACCAGGGCCGCCGCCCGAGCCCTCCGCTCGGCGGGCGGCTCCGCGTCGGAGACCGCGAGTTGGATCAATGAAGCGCGCACAGTACCACCGTCCAAGGCAAGAGACCTACGATCGTCACCCGAAAGCGCTGCCCAGCTGTCTCCCGGCAGCGTAACGTGCGGTTAGCGTGTGCGCCCGGAAGCCGGACCAACCCGGCCGGCGGTACGGCGGGCACAGGCGGCAAGGAAGCTGACGGAGGGCCGGAGATTCCCGTGACGGACAACCAGACCGTGCAGGCTTACACCGAGGCGTGGACCCAGAGCATCGAGTCCATATCGGAGCTGGTGACCCCCCTTCCCGAGGGCTCCTGGAACCGGGCCACCGAGTGCCCCGGCTGGTCCGTCCGGGACGTCGTCTCGCACGTCATCGCGGTCGAGTCCGACCTGCTCGGCGACCCCCGCCCGATCCACTCGCTGCCGCGTGACCTCCGTCACGTGACCACCGAGTTCGCCCGCTACATCGAACTGCCCGTCGACAAGCGCCGCTGCCACACCGCGCTGGAGATGACCAGCGAGCTGGAGTACACGGTCATCCGCCGCTCCCGGGCGCTGCGGAACGCCAAGCAGACGCCCGACGAGCCGGTGCGCTGGCCGGCCGGGCCGCTGGCCAGGGACGTCCCGTACCACGAGCTGCTGCGGATGCGGGCCTTCGACGTCTGGGTGCACGAGCAGGACCTGCGCCGGGCCCTGGACGCCCCCGGCAACCTGGACGCCCCGGCCGCCCTGATCACCCGGGACGTGCTGCTGGAGCTGCTGCCCAAGGCCGTCGCCAACAAGGCCGGAGTCCCGGCCGGGACGTCCCTGGTGCTGGACGTCACCGGCCCGGTGGAGTTCCTGCGCACCACCCGGGTGGACGCCGCCGGCCACTGCACCGTGGACGAGTCGATCAGCCTGGCTCCCGACGTCCAGCTCACCATGGGCTGGGAGACGTACCTGCGGCTCGCCTGCGGCCGCGGCCGCCCGGGCCCGGTGTCCGTCGAGGGCGACCGGGAACTGGCCGAGCGGGTGCTGGCCAACTTCTCGGTCACCATCTGATCCGACGCTCTCCGAGCCGACCGGCGCGCACCACCCGGCGCACCCGCACCGGTGCGCGCCGGGTGGTTCCACCTGCGCATCCGTACGTCAATCCGACACCAGTCACCTCACCCGTTCGGCCTCGTTGTTCCGGGCAGTCCAGTCATCACCCGGAAGAAGGAGAGGCGGTCCCGATGGACGACGAGCGGGAGCAGCGGGAACAGATGGTGCTGGTGCGGTCGAGCTTCCCGGTCACGGGGCAGCCGATCCGCGTGGTGACGATCGACGGGGAGCCGTGGTTCGTCACGGCGGACGTGTGCGCGGTGCTCGGCCGGATCAACCCGAGCCGAATCCGCCAGGTGGTCGGCGAGAGCCAGACCCGGGTCGTCAACTCGCGCCTCATTACCCTTCCTTCAAGGAAGGGTAATGACGATTCCGCAGGTCAGAAACCGTACGAGCGCGGTAACCCACATCTGGGCGTGGTCAGCGAAGCCGGGCTCTACATGATGATCATGCGGTCGAGGAAGCCCGGTGCCCGGCCCTTCCAGGAGTGGGGCACCCGCGACCTCCTGCCCTCCGTCCGCCGCGGGGACACCGATGTCCCGGTCCAGCAGCGGCGGATGGCCGAGACCCTGTCCGAGGCGATCGGCCGGCAGGTGCGGATCGTCGCGGAGATCGACCACGAGGACTGGCCCGGCCTGACCGTCCGCTCGGACGGGACGGTGCACTGCCGGCACGGCGAGATGGTCCTCCACCTGCCGGGCCGGGAGGAGGACAGCGGACCGCCGTTCGGCGCGTACTTCGCCTGCCCGGGCGGGGAGCGGGTCGGCATCAGGGGCAGCCGGATCGTCCCGGGCTGCCCGAAGCTGAGGCTGGTGGACCTGATCCGCCTGCGGCGCGAGGCCCGGCCCGCCCCCGCCACTGCCACTGCCCCCGGCACCGGGCCCGCGCCCGACCACGGGCCGATGCACGCGGAGCTGCACGGTGCCCGGCTCTTCGGGACACCGGTGCAGATGGCCGCGTTCATGCGGGCGTACCGCTGCTGACGTCCCGCTCGGCGGGGCCCGGGGATTCCGCCGGCCGGAGGCTACGACCCCGTCGCCACGAGCTTCCGCCGCAGCCGCAGGATCATCAGCGTCCCCACCGCCAGCGGGACGTACTGCCAGCAGAACGCCCAGCGGAAGGCGTCGGCGGAGTACGACCCGGCGCCGTCCGGGGAGAGCGCGTCCAGCAGGACGCCGATGCCGAACAGGGTGATCATCGTGCCGATGAAGCCGCCCATGTTGACGATCCCGGAGGCGGTGCCGAGCCGCTCCACGGGGTTCCGGGAGCGCGCGTAGTCCAGGCCGACCAGCGAGGCCGGGCCGTTGCTGCCCATCACCACGATGATCCCGACCAGCAGCCAGGCCGGCGGGTGGCCGCCGGGCCAGGCCAGCACCAGTGCCCAGCCGAGCGCGGTGGCCGCGATGACGGTCAGCACGATCGGCATCCGGGCCCGCGCCGTGGCGGAGAGCAGCCGGCCGAAGACGAAGCCGAAGGTCATGGTGCTGAGCACCAGGACGGTCAGCAGCCCGCCGGCCCCGGCCCTGGACATGCCCTGTGCCTCCACCAGGTAGGGCAGGCCCCAGAGCAGGCCGAAGGCGTTGCCGGGGAACTGGGTGGTGAAGTGGATCCAGAGCCCGAGCCTGGTGCCCGGCTCCCGCCAGCAGTCGAGGACCTGGCGGCCGACCTTCGGCCGCTGCCGGGCCGCCTCCGGCCGCGCCGGGGCCTCCTGCGGGGGCGCGTCCCTGAGGAGGAGCGCGACCGGTGCGAACACCACCGCGCCCAGCAGCGCGATCGCGGTGAACGTCGCCGTCCAGCCCTCGCTGTGCAGCGCCCTGGCGAGCACCACGGTGGTGACCAGGTTGCCGCCCATCCCGGCCAGGCCGGTCAGCTGGGCCACGAACGGGTTCCTGGCCGCCGGGAACCAGCGGGCGGCGATCCGCAGCACGCTGATGAAGGTCATCGCGTCGCCGCAGCCGAGCACCGCGCGGGAGGCCAGCGCCGGGCCGAACGAGGAGCTGAACGCGAAGGCCAGCTGGCCGGCGCTCAGCAGCAGGACGCCGAGCAGCAGCACCCGGCGCGGCCCGAACCGGTCGACCAGCAGGCCGACCGGGATCTGCATGGCCGCGTAGACCAGCACCTGGAGGATCGAGAAGGTGGAGAGCGCCGAGGCGCCGATGCCGAAGCGGTCGGCGGCGTCCAGTCCCGCCACGCCGAGGCTGGTGCGGTGGATGACGGCCAGGATGTAGACGCTGACGCCGACGGACCAGGCCAGCCAGGCCGCGCGACCACCGGGCGGCCCGGGCACGGGCGCCGGCGCGGAGACCGCCGGGGAGACCGTCGGGGCAGCCGCCGGAGGTCCGACGGTGGATCGGGGAGCGGGGACGGACGGGGACGGGGCTGAACGAGTGGGCTCCACGGTCATAGTCCGACCAGATTAGTCATCCCATGATTGGACGCCCGGCTCCGGGGGTGGAATCCGGCCCCCGGCCGGCCGGCCCCTCAGCCGGTCAGCGTCCAGGACACCGAGCGGGTCATGTAGCGCTCCCTGAACACCTCGTCCCGCACCCAGTCGGTGGTGTCCCGGACGGTCGCGGTCACGGTGGCCGTCCGGCCGGGGGCGAGCTCCAGCCCCGCGGTGTCCAGCCAGGAGCCGTCGGAGGACTGCGGCGTCACCGGGACGCCGTCCACCTTCCACTCCACCCTGAGCTGCCGCTGGCCGGTCAGCGGCAGCGGCCTGACGTCCAGCCGCGGCCGCCCCGCCACCTCGCCCGGGGCCGGCACCGGGGCGTCGGTCGGCCGGACCTTGCGGTACAGCTCCTCGACGAGCGCCTCGCGCGACGGGAGGTTGTACGTGCTGCCCAGGGTGCGCATCACCGAGTCCGGGGTGGGCCGGTAGAGGCCGTTGGCGCCGCGGTACGCCCCGACCACGCCGGCCCCGTCCGGGGACTCGACGCCCAGCCAGCGCCACCACTTGGTCTGCTTCCTGCGCATGTCGTCGGCGTTGAGGGTGGCGAGGTTCGGGTAGTCGGCGTCCTCGGGGGCGCTGTCGTACTCGTCGCCGAGGTCCCCCAGGGTGTGCCCGATCTCGTGCTGGATGATCCGCCCGGCGTCCGGGCTGCCGCCCGACAGGGTGGTCACCCCGGTGCCGCCGGCGCCGCCGTACTCGGTGGAGTTGGCCAGCGCGATCAGGTACTGCGGACCGGCGCCGTCCCCCGCGTACCGGGCGGTGGCGGCCTCGTCGGCGCAGAGCAGCCGGGCGGTGCCCTCGCACCAGAAGTGCATGCCGAGCGGGGTGGCGGTCCTGCGGCCGTGGCTCTCGGACTCGGCGATCCCGGAGACCGGGGAGGCCACCTCGACCCGCCTGATGTTGAAGAAGCCCTGGTAGGTGCGGAAGGGCTCGATGTCCATCAGCGCGTGCCAGGCCCGGTCGGCCTGCTGCCGGAACAGGTCCTGCTCGCCGGCCGTGTAGCCGTCGCCGAGCAGCACCAGGGTGATCCGGTTGGCCGGGTCCCCGGTGCGGCGTATGTCGACGGTCGGGGCGGTCGCGGGTATCCGCTGGTCGGCGTGGAGGGCCGTGTGCGGTGGCACCGCCCGGTCGGCCGGGGCTCCCGGCCCGATCACGCCGAACGGCGACGGGCCGGCCAGTTCCAGGGCGGCCGGGAGGGCGGCGGCCGACACCAGCACGAGTGCGGCCAGACTCCGGACGAGACGGCCAGGGTTGCCAGGCGCCATGCGGGTGCGTCCTCGGGGCTCCGGTCACCCGGCGTCGCCCGGGTGGTGGAGCGGAGACGTACCCGGGCGCGGGTGGCTCCCCTATCCGGCCGCGAAAAAGTCACCGACCTGGCCGAACGATCAGAACCCTCCCGATCATGCGAGTCATACCAACTACTCCCCCGGACGCCCTCCCCCGAGGCCTCCGATCGCCCCGTCGACAGCCCGTGGAAAGCCCGCCGCGGGCCCGCCGGAAACCCGCCGGAGGCCCGCCGGAAACCCGCCGGAGGCCCGTCGGAAAGTCGCGGGAAAAAATCCGAAACCCGTCTGCAACCCCCTGCGGGGATACGCGTCTATACGGATGAAGGCACGGAGAGCGAGACCGGCGGAGCCGGGGGGCGCTTCCGCTCGGGAAGAGCGGGGCCGGTCGTCTTCACCCACACACCGTCAGACCATGACCCTGGGGAGTCACGTCATGCGCATGCCCGTTATCACCCGTTTTGCGAGGAACGACCGCCCGTTCTCCGGCCGCCGCCGCCTTGCCGCCCTCGCCGCCACCGTCGTCCTCGCCGGCGGCGTCCAGCTCCTCGCCACCGACACCGCCTGGGCCTGCGGAGCCCCGGACGACGCTCCGGTCACCGCCCCCGCGAAGCCGTCCGCCCCGGACCAGCAGGACAGGTCCGTCGAGCTGCACGGCCAGGGCGCCAGCACCACGTTCCTCAAGACCCCGGCCACGATCGGCGTCGGCGGCCCCAAGGTGGAGTTCGAGGTCCAGATCTTCAACGGGACCGGTGCCGACTACCACCGGGTCGTCCCTGGCATCGCGTTCTTCAACCCGCACGGGCCCACCCCGAAGGCCTCGCAGGTCACCGCCGAGGTCATGGCGCACGGCGCGTGGCAGCGCGTGCCGCTGCGGCCGGGCTGCGACCCGGCGATCAGCGGCAGCGTCCCGTCCGCGGGCGGGCCGCTCGCCGACGGCCACGCCGTCCGCTACCGCTTCCGGGTCGGACTCTCCTCCGACGTGGCCAAGGACGTCGACGGGCTCCAGGTCATCGCCTCGCCGAGCAGCGGCCGGGGCGCGATCACCGAGGTCAAGGTGGTGCACCCGAAGGCCGCTGCGACGCCGACCACCCTGGCCAAGCCCAAGCCGACGCCCACCAAGGACGCCAAGGACGCGAAGGGCACCACCGGCACCACCGGCGCCAAGGACACCAAGCCGGCCGCCGACCGGACCACGACGGCCGCCCCGACCGCCGCTCCGACCGCCGCGCCGGCCGCCCCCAAGGCGCCCGCCGCCACCCCGACCGCCGCTCCCGCCACCACGGCGCCCGCCGGCACCCCCGAGCTGGCCCAGACCGGTTCCTCGTCCACCAACACCTTCCTCGCCCTCACCTCCGCCGCGTTCCTCGCCCTCGGCGCCGGCGTCCTGATCGCCGTCCGTCGACTGCGTCCCCAGCGTTAGTCGAACGGGCGGTCACACCGAAGGGGCCCTCCTCCGCACGGCGGTGCGGAGGAGGGCCCCTTCTCGGGTTTCCGGCGCTACGGCCGTCAGCCCCAGGTGATCAGGCGCTTCGGGCGCTCCAGCAGGGCAGCCACGTCGGCCAGCACCTTGGAGCCCAGCTCCCCGTCCACCAGGCGGTGGTCGAAGGAGAGCGCGAGGGTGGTCACCTGACGCGGGACCACCTTGCCCTTGTGCACCCACGGCAGTTCCCTGACCGCGCCGAAGGCCAGGATGGCGGCCTCGCCCGGGTTGAGGATCGGGGTGCCGGTGTCGACGCCGAAGACGCCGACGTTGGTGATGGTGACCGTCCCGCCCTGCATGTCGGCCGGCGAGGTCTTGCCCTGGCGGGCGGTCTCGACCAGCTCGCCGAGCGAAGTGGCGAGCCCCGCGAGGGTCTTGGACCCGGCGTCCTTGATGTTCGGGACGATCAGGCCGCGCGGGGTGGCCGCGGCGATGCCGAGGTTCACCTGGCCCTTGAGGACGATCTCCTGGGCCGCCTCGTCCCACTGCGCGTTGATCCCGGGGTGCCGCTTGATCGCGGTGAGCAGCGCCTTGGCGACGATCAGCAGCGGGCTGACCCGGACGTCCCGGCCCAGCTCGCCGCTCTCCTTGAGCCGGCGGACGAACTTCATCGTGCGGGTCACGTCGACCTGCACGAACTCGGTGACGTGCGGGGCGGTGAAGGCCGAGGCCACCATCGCCTGCGCCGTCGCCTTGCGGACGCCCTTGATCGGCACCCGGACGTCGCCCGCGGCGGACACCCCCGGCGGCGCCAGGACCGGCTCGGCCACGGGGGCCACGGCGGCCTCGGCCACCGGGGCGGCCGGAGCCGCCAGGGCGGCGGCGTGGGCGTGCACGTCCTCGCGGGTGATCACGCCGTCCCGGCCGGTCGGGGTGACCGCGCGCAGGTCGACGCCGAGGTCCTTGGCCAGCTTGCGCACCGGGGGCTTGGCCAACGGGCGCTCCCCGCCGGGCACTTCCGCCACCGGCGCCGGGGCGGCCGGAGCCACCGGGGCGACCGGAGCGGGCGCGGCCGGAGCCTGCTTGGTCGCGGTGACCTTGGTGGTGGTGGTCCGCCGTGCCCGGCGCTGGGCGGTGCCGGTGCGCGGGCCGTACCCGACCAGCACCTCGCGCCGCTCGGGCTCGGGCTCGGCCGACTCGGCCGGGGCCTCCGGCGCCGGAGCCGCCACGGGAGCGGCCGGAGCCGCGGCCCCCGCCTCCCCGGCGACCGCGACGGAGATGATCACGGTGCCGACGTCGACCGTCACACCCTCGGGGAAGTGCAGCTTCTCGACCACCCCGTTGAACGGGATGGGCAGCTCCACCGCCGCCTTGGCGGTCTCCACCTCGCAGACGACCTGCCCGTCGGTGACGGTGTCACCGGGCTTGACGAACCAGCTGAGGATCTCGGCCTCGGTGAGGCCCTCGCCCACATCGGGCATCTTGAACTCGCGGAGCGAGCGAACTTCGGTGGTCATCTTCGCTCCCCCGGATCAGTACGCGAACGCGCGGTCGACGGCGTCGAGCACGCGGTCCAGGTCGGGCAGGAACGCCTCCTCGACCCGGGACGGCGGGTACGGCGCGAAGTAGCCGCCGACCCGCAGGACCGGTGCTTCCAGGTGGTAGAAGCACTTCTCGGTGAGCCGGGCGGCCAGTTCGGCGCCCATGCCCAGGAAGACCGGTGCCTCGTGCACCACGATCGCCCGGCCGGTGCGCCTGACCGAATCCTCCAGGGTGGCGAAGTCCACCGGGGAGAGCGAGCGCAGGTCGATCACCTCCAGCCGGCGGCCGTCCTCCGCGGCGGCCGCGGCGGCCTCCAGGCAGACCTTGACCATCGGACCGTACGCGAGCAGCGTCGCGTCGGTGCCCGGCCGGACGATCCGGGCGTCGTGCAGGCCCAGGTCGGCGGCGTCGCCGACCTCGCCCTTGTCCCAGTAACGGCGCTTGGGCTCCAGGAAGATGACCGGGTCGTCGGACTCGATCGACTGCCGCAGCATCCAGTGCGCGTCGTGCGCGCTGGCCGGGCTGACCACGCGCAGACCGGCGGTGTGCGCGAAGTACGCCTCGTGCGACTCGCTGTGGTGCTCGACCGCGCCGATGCCACCCGCGTAGGGGATGCGCACGGTGACCGGCAGCTTGACGTGGCCCAGCGCGCGGGCGTGCATCTTGGCCAGCTGGGAGACGATCTGGTCGAAGGCCGGGTAGACGAAGCCGTCGAACTGGATCTCCACGACGGGGCGGTAGCCGCGCAGCGCCAGGCCGATCGCGGTGCCCACGATGCCGGACTCGGCGAGCGGGGTGTCGATCACCCGGTCCTCGCCGAAGTCCTTCTGGAGGCCGTCGGTGATCCGGAAGACGCCACCGAGCTTGCCGATGTCCTCTCCCATCAGGAGGGTCTTCGGGTCGTTCTCCAGCGACTTGCGCAGCGCTCCGTTCAGCGCCTTGGCGATGCTCAGCTGACCGGCCATCAGTGGTTCTCCCCCGCCTCGAAGGAGGCCGCGTACTCGACGTACTCGGCCCGTTCCTCATCGACCAGCGTGTGCGGCTCGCTGTACACGTGGTCGAAGATCAGGGTCGGGTCCGGATCCGGCATGCCGCGCACGCCCTCGCGCACCCGCAGCCCCAGCTGCTCGCTCTCGGCGTCGACGGCGGCGAAGAACTCCTCGTCGGCCAGGCCCTCCTTCTCCAGGTGGACCCGGAGCCGGGTGATCGGGTCCTTGGCCTTCCAGGCCTCGGTCTCCTCGGCGTGCCGGTAGCGGGTGGGGTCGTCGGAGGTGGTGTGGGCGCCCATCCGGTAGGTGAACGCCTCGATCAGCACCGGGCCGTTGCCGCTGCGGGCGTGGTCGAGCGCCCAGCGGGTGACCGCCAGGCAGGCCAGCACGTCGTTGCCGTCGACCCGGACGCCCGGGAAGCCGAAGCCGGAGGCGCGGCGGTACAGCGGGATCTTGGTCTGGGTGGTGGTGGGCTCGGAGATCGCCCACTGGTTGTTCTGGCAGAAGAACACCACCGGCGAGTTGTAGACCGAGGCGAAGGTGAAGGCCTCGTTGACGTCGCCCTGGCTGGAGGCGCCGTCGCCGAAGTACGCGATCACCGCGTCGTCGGCGCCGTCCTTGGTGATGCCCATCGCGTAACCGGTGGCGTGCAGCGCCTGCGAGCCGATCACGATGGTGTACAGGTGGAAGTTCTTCTCGTTCGGGTCCCAGCCGCCGTGGTTCACGCCGCGGAACATGCCGAGCAGGTTCAGCGGGTCGACGTCGCGGCACCAGGCGACGCCGTGCTCGCGGTACGTGGGGAACGCGTAGTCGCCGGGGCGCATGGCGCGGCCGGAGCCGACCTGGGCGGCCTCCTGGCCGAGCAGCGAGGCCCACAGGCCCAGCTCGCCCTGGCGCTGGAGCGCGGTGGCCTCACCGTCGAACCGGCGCACCAGCACCAGGTCGCGGTAGAGCGCGCGCAGCTCCTCGGGAGTGGTGGTGAGAGGGTAGTCCGGGTGCTCGACCCGCTCGCCTTCCGGCGTGAGCAACTGGACGAGCTCCGGCTGGGCTTCCTTGCCCTTGGCACGGAGGGTGTCAGGGACGCCGGGGGCCGCCTTCTTGCGAGCCCTCGCCGTGCTTTTGACGGTCACGTTCACTCCTCGGTCTGTCCGGCCGCCCGGGGTCGCCGGTGACCGGTCCGGTCACCGCCTCGCGGGGCGCGCGTGGGTGTGCGCACCCACTACGGGGCGGGTGGTGATCCTGTTCCGACGGCGTCCCTCACGAGAACGTTACCCAGCGTCCGCCCTCGACGCGCTTGCGCTAGGACGTCCTACTTGTTCAGGGTCTACAACCCCGAGGGTGCCGCGTTCGGCTCGCCGTCGGAAGGGTGGGGGTGACGGCCGGCGTGACGCAGCTCTCAATTCGAGCGCCTTCAGGACACCAGCGCACGTTATCCGGGCAGACGCCCGTACGTAAGGGGGTTCCGGGTATCTGTTTCGGACAGCTCTGGCCGGATCGCGTCTTAGGGGAGGTCCGGGCGATAGGTCTTTCGTACGGTGATATGGGAGGCTTTGAGCGTGACTGAAAACGGACATATCAGGGTGTTCCTGCTCGATGACCACGAGGTCGTCCGGCGGGGCGTGCACGATCTGCTCTCGGTCGAGGACGACATCGAGGTGGTCGGCGAGGCCGGAACGGCCGCCGAGGCGCTCACCCGGATCCCGGCGGTCCACCCGGACGTCGCGGTGCTCGACGTCCGGCTGCCGGACGGCAACGGGGTCGAGGTCTGCCGCGAGATCCGCTCCAGGCTGCCGGAGCTCAAGTGCCTGATGCTGACCTCGTTCTCGGACGACGAGGCGCTGTTCGACTCGATCATGGCCGGTGCCTCCGGCTACGTGCTGAAGGCGATCCGCGGCACCGACCTGATCACCGCCGTCCGGGACGTCGCGGCCGGCCGCTCACTGCTCGACCCCGTCGCCACCAGCCGGGTGCTCGCCCGGCTGCGCGACGGCGGCGAGAAGGAGGACGAGCGGCTCGCCCAACTCACCAAGCAGGAGCGGCGGATCCTCGATCTGATCGGCGAAGGTATGACAAATCGTCAGATCGGCAACGAGTTGCACCTGGCCGAGAAGACGGTGAAGAACTACGTCTCCAGTCTGCTCGCCAAGATGGGCATGGAGCGGCGCACCCAGGCGGCCGCCTTCGTGGCACGGCACCAGGCCGACCACCAGTACTGATCCGACAACGGCACAGAACTGACGGCTTGTCAAGGGCCCCCGTCAGGGGGCCCTACCCTCTGGCTGTGACTTTCAGCCAGACCCTCGCCTGCGCCCCGGCCCGCCCCGACCTCTCCGCACCGCCGATGGGGACCCTCAGTCCGCCCGTCCCGCACACCGCGCTCGCCGAGGTACTGGCCCGCTACCGGGTAGGCCGGCTGCTGACCGCGGAACCGGTCTCCGAGGGCCTGCTGAACCGGGGCTACCTGGTCACCACCGAGGCCGGTCCGTACTTCCTGAAGTGCTACGTCGACTCCGCCACCGCCAGCCGTCCGAAGATCGTCGCCCACCACCGCGCGATGGCCGCGCTGGACACCCTCGGACTGCCCGTCGCACCCCCGCTGGCCTGCGCCGGACGGTCCGCCACGGTGGCCGCCCTGGACGGCCGGCTGTTCGCCCTGTTCCCCTGGGTCGACGGCAGGCACCGGCACGGCGGCGAGCTCGATCCGTCGGAGTGCGACGCGCTCGGCGCGCTGCTCGGCCTGCTGCACGGCGCACTTGACGACGTCTGCGCCCCCTTCGAGCAACCCTCCGGATACCAGAGCGCGGACCCCGTCGACAGCGCCGGAATCGCCCGCGACCTGCGGCGCCGCGCCCAGGAGCACCACCCCTCCGGGGAGTTGGACACGCTGGTGGTGCAACGGCTCACGGAACGGCTGGAACTGCTCGCCGAGTACGCCCACCGCCGCCCCGTCCCGGAGGCCGCACCGCCCACCGGCTGGACCCACGGCGACTTCCACGGCCTCAACCTGCTGTACGGCGGCGGCCCGCGGGGCGGCCCGGTGACGGCCGTCCTGGACTGGGACAAGCTCGGCCGGCAGCCCCGCGCCGAGGAGGCGGTCAGGGCCGCCACGCTGCTCTTCAACGACCGGTCGTCCGGCGTCCTCGACCTGGTCAGGGTCCGCCGCTACTCACAGGCCTACCGGGCCTCCGGCGTCGCCACCGCCGAGCACCTGGCCGCCGCCGTCCACCGGGTCTGGTGGGAGCGGCTGAACGACTTCTGGATGCTTCAGTGGCGCTACCAGCGGGCCGACCACCGGGCCGACCCGCTCTACTCCGCCTCCGCGGGCCAGCTGGCGTGGTGGTGCCAGGAGTACGAGCAGGTCCTGGACGCCTTCGCCAACTGACCGCGCCGGCCGACCGGCCGAAGCCGCTCGGCCCCGCCGGCCCGTCCGGCCCGTGGTCCTGCCGGCCGGCGATTCCCACCGGCCGACAGGGTCCGGACGGGGCGCACCGGTCAGTCGGTCGGGGCCGACGGGTTCGTCTTGGGCGGCGGCGTGTTGTTGCCGCCACCGCCGCCGGACGCGGGCGGCGTCGTGCTGTTGCCACCGCCGCCGGACGCGGGCGGCGTCGTCGCCCCGCCGGTCGAGGGCGCCGACGCGGTCCCCGTCGCCGAGTGGGTGGGCGTCGGGGTCGGCGTCGGGGTCGGCGTGTGCTTGCTCGAACTCGGCGACGGCGACATGTTGTTGCCGCTGTTGCCGGTGTTGGTGTTCCCGCTGTTGTTGCCGGTGTTGTTGCCCGGCTCGACCGGCTGCTGCGGCTTCTTGCTGCTGGAGGTCGGGGCCGACGACGTCGGCTGGCCGCTCTGGGTCGGCGTGGTCGGCTCCACACTGGTGGCCGCCGGGGGCTGCGGCGGGGGCACCGTGGGGTCGTTCCTGACGCCGTCACCGCCACCGCCGAGCGCGAACGCGATGCCCGCACCCGCCGCGACCAGCACGGCGACCGCGCCGGCCACCCAGGCCCACGGCCCGCGCCGCTTGCCGGGTCCTTCGCCGTCCTCGCCCGCGCCGCCACCGCCGTACGGGCCGCCGGCCGCCGGGTAGGGCGAGGAGGGGGTGTGCGGGCCGCCCGTCGGGTACGGCAGCACGGAGGTCTGGTCGCCCGGGCGCACCGCGCCGAAGGCCGCGGTGGCCGCGGTCTGGTCCGGCCGGAGCACCTGGGTCGCGCCGGTGTCGCCGGCGGTCGCGCCGACCCAGCCGGTCCCGGCCGCGCCGTGCATCTCGCGCAGCGCGTGCTGGAGGTGGGCTCGGAACTCGTCGGCGTCCTGGAAGCGGTCGTCCGGGTTCTTGGCGAGCGAGCGCAGCACCAGCGGGTCGAGCCCGGCCGGGACCCGGCCGTTGGCCTGCGAGGGCGGCATCGGCGGGTCCTGGACGTGCTGGTAGACCACCGAGAGCGGGGTGTCGCCGGTGAACGGCGGACGCAGCGTGAGCAGCTCGTAGAGCATGCAGCCGGCCGCGTACAGGTCGGAGCGGTGGTCGACCGGCTTGCCGAGCGCCTGCTCGGGCGAGAGGTACTGCGGGGTGCCCATGACCATGCCGGTCTGGGTCATCGTGGTGGCCCCGCCGGTCAGCGCCCGGGCGATGCCGAAGTCCATCACCTTGACCGCGCCGGCGTTGGTGATGCTCACGTTGGCGGGCTTGATGTCGCGGTGGACGATGCCGCTGCGGTGGCTGTAGGCGAGCGCCTCCAGCACCCCGGCGATGATGATCAGCGCCTGGTCGACCGGCGGCGCCTCCTCGTCGGCCAGCAGCTCGCGGACGGTCCGGCCGTCGACCAGCTCCATCACGATGTACGGCGTGGACTCGTCCCCGGCGTACTCCTCGCCGGTGTCGTAGACCGAGACGATCGAGTGGTGGTTGAGCGCCGCGACGGCGTGTGCCTCGCGGGTGAAGCGCAGCCGGGCGACGTCGTCCTGGGCCAGTTCGCCGCGCAGCAGCTTGACCGCGACGGTGCGGCCGAGCCGCACGTCCTCGGCGGCGAACACCTCGGCCATGCCGCCGCGCCCGAGCCGGTGGGTCAGCCGGTAGCGGCCGTCGCCGACGGTGCTCAGCGGCACGGCCGTGCCGCGGCCCGGGGTCGCCGGGCCGCCCGCGACCGGCGGCAGCAGCGAGGTCGCGGGCTCGCTGCCGGGCTCGGGAATCCTCGGGATCCCGCCGGTCCTGCCGGCCGCTCGGGCACCCGCGTCGTCGTCCGGCTGATGCGTCTGTGCCATCGCTCCTCGCCCCGGGCGTTCGCTCGGATCGCGGTGCCCTGTCGCTTACGTGTCCCCGAACGCTACCGCTTCCGGCGGACGGACGTGGTACCCCCGAACCGGTCGGAAACCGTCAGAGCAGGCCATACCGGTCGGCCGGGACGTCGGCGACCAGCACGGCGGCGGGACGCTCCGCGTGCCCGACCTTGCCGCCGTTCTTCTCGGTCGCCTTGTTGACCACGATCGCGATGATGATGCCCGCGAGCACCAGCACGCCGACGATGATCCCGATCACGACCACGGCCGTCGAGCAGCCGCCGCCGCTGGGCGCCTTCGGCTGCTGGTACGGCGGCATCGGCTGCGGGGGCGGGGTGTGCGCCTGCGGCTGCCCTCCCTGCTGGAGGAACTGCGGGTGCGGCGTCTGCGGGGCCTGCGGCCGCGGCGTCTGGTAGGCGGGCGGCGGCGTCTGGTACTGCGGCTGCCCTCCCTGCTGGAGGAACTGCGGGTGCGGCGTCTGCGGGGCCTGCGGCCGCGGCGTCTGGTAGGCGGGCGGCGGCGTCTGGTACTGCGGCTGCCCCCCTTGCTGGAGGAACTGCGGGTGCGGCGTCTGCGGGGCCTGCGGAGCGGCGTGCACCGAGCGCGGGCCCTCGTTGATCACCAGCGGGGTGCTGGCCTCCAGCTTGTGCCCGCCGGCGCCGCCCTTGGCGGCCGCGATCAGCCGCTCCGCCTCGTCGCGCATCGCCGCCGCGCTCTGGAACCGGTGCGCCGGGTCCTTGCGCAGCGCCTGGGCGACGAAGGCGTCCACCGCGGGGGTGATCGAGCGGTTGAGGCCGGACGGGGCCGGCGGCTCCTCCTGGACGTGCTTGTAGGCGATCGAGAACGCCGAGTCGCCGTCGAAGACCAGTTGCCCGGTGACCATCTCGAAGAGCATCACGCCGACCGAGTACAGGTCGGAGCGGGCGTCCACCGGCTTGCCGAGCGCCTGCTCGGGCGAGAGGTACTGCGGGGTGCCGACCACCATGCCGGTCTGGGTCATCGACGTGACGCCGGACTCCAGCGCCCGGGCGATGCCGAAGTCCATGACCTTGACGTTGCCCTTGCGGTCGAACATGACGTTGCCGGGCTTGATGTCGCGGTGCACCAGGCCCATGTCGTGCGAGGCCTCCAGCGCGTTCAGCACGCCGACGATGACCCGCAGGGCCTCCTCGGCGGGCATCGCGCCGTACTGGCCGATCGCCTCGTTGATCACCTCGCGCAGGCCCTTGCCGTCGATCAGCTGCATGACGATGTACGGGGTGCTGGAGCCGTCCGGGGCGACGTCCTCGCCGCTGTCGTACACCGTGACGATGTTGGGGTGTTCCAGCCGGGCCACGGCCTGGGCCTCGCGGCGGAACCGCTCCTTGAACGAGTCGTCCCGGCCCAGCTCGCTGTGCATGCTCTTCAGCGCGACCTGCCGGTCCAGCACGCGGTCGTGGGCGAGGTGCACGGAGGCCATGCCGCCCTCGCCCAGCAGCCGCTGCAGCACATAGCGGCCGTTGCCCAGGGAGAAGCCTTCGACCGCCGCGTTGCCGTGCTCGCTCATGGTCCTCTGCTCCCCCTCGGCGCGGCCGTGCTTGCCGCAACCTGACGTTCGGTCTCGTCCGTGCGTGGTGGGCCCGGCCCGCTGGCCTGGCGGACCCCTGCCGCGGCGTTCCACCGGCCTGCGACAGGGGTCAGGGTATCGGCTCGCGCCGACGGCGAGCGGTTCAGGGCCGCCGCCGGTCCTGGACCGACGGCCCCCGCCGCCCGCGCCGCGTTCCGGGGCGGATCGTCGTGGTGCGTCCGGTCCGGCCGTGGGCCGGCCGGACCGGACGCACCTACCGGCGGGTACCGGCGGTGGCGGTCACCGGCCTACAGGTAGGGACCGGAGCGGATGCCGCGGCCCTGGCCGGGCTCGTCCTCGTCCGGCTCGCCGCCGTGCAGCCCGGGCGGCAGGGCCCGACGCATCTGCTCAAGCTGGGCCCGCGCCGCCATCTGCTGCGCGAACAGGGCGGTCTGGATGCCGTGGAACAGGCCCTCCAGCCAGCCGACCAGCTGGGCCTGGGCGATCCGGAGCTCGGCCTCGGTCGGGATGGTGTCGTTGGTGAAGGGCAGCGACAGCCGCTCCAGCTCGGCGACCAGCTCCGGTGCCAGCCCCAGTTCGAGCTCCTTGATGGAGCTCGCGTGGATGTCCTTCAGCCGGGCCCGGCTCGCCTCGTCGAGAGGCGCCGCCCTGACCTCCTCCAGCAGCTGCTTGATCATGCTGCCGATGCGCATGACCTTGGCGGGCTGCTCGACCATCTCGGTCACCGGGAGCTCACGCGGCACGTCGCCCTCGTCGTCCCCGCCTCCCGCCGCGCCGGCGAACCCCTGGCCCACGGGCAGCCCGTCCGGTCCGACGATCAGCACCTTCTGGCCGTCGTGCGACTGCCCGCCGGCGGCCCGGAAGGGCTCCTGCGACGGGCGCTCGTTCATCGGATTCGTCATGAACAACATTCTCTCTCACTGGGGTTGGTCGGGCGGAAACCCCCGGTCGTCCCGCCGCCTGCGACACCCGTGACGAAGGTACGCCCCCTGACGCCGCACGGGTATCCGTACGGATACTCAGTTCCCGCACCCCGCCGACCGCCGGATGCCGCCCGCCAGGCACCCGGCCGCCCGGCCCCGGCCCGGGCGTGCCGTACCCGGAACCTGCCCGGGACCGGCACCGGATCTCCGCACCTATCTCTCCGCACCGATCTCTCCGCACCGGGCCGGAGCCCCGCCGGGGCGGCCGCTCCGGTGCCTCAGCCCTTGCGCAGCCGCAGACCGACCAGCCCCAGGCCGCAGCCGATCAGGCCCAGGCCGGCGCCCAGCGGGAGCTGGGTGGTGGAGGCGTCCCGCCAGCGGGCGGGGAAGATCGCGGGCACCGCGGCGGCGGCCGCGACGGGCTGTCCGACGACCGCGGCGGCGGTGTCCGGTGCGGCCCGGTCCGGTGCGGCGGCGTCGCCGGGGGCCCCGGCGTCCGCGGTGTCCCCGTCGGGCTCCCGCTGTTCGGCCTCGACGCCCTGTTCCCTGGCCTGCTCCGACGCCCGGTCGGGGGCCTGCTCCACGGCCTGCTCGGGGGCCTGGTCGAAGGCCTGCTCCGGAACCTGGTCCGCGGCCTGGTCCACGACCTGGTCCGCGGTCTGGTCCGGAGCCTGTTCCACGGCGGCGTCGGACTGTTCGGGCAGCGAGGCCGGATGGTGCCGGTGGGCCCTCGGGAAGTCCTCGTCCGGGTGCGGATGCGGCGCCGGCCGCCGTGGCGGCGCGGGCCTCGGGGCGGCCGACGCCAGGGCGGGGCCGGCCTCGGCCACCGGTCCCGCACTCGCCCCCGCCGGCGGGAACGGCACCGGGAACGACGCCGACGGCGAGGGCATCGCCACCGCCGCCGAGGCGGCCAGCGGGAGCGCGAGCCCCAGCGCGGCCGCCGCGAACAGCCGCCGGCCACGGCTGGGGAACGAGCGACGAGGGGTACGACGGTGGTGCGGCGCCACGGGCAGCGGCCCGAGGGGTGCGTGCGGTGATGCGGCCACGGTCGGAGTCCTTCCGACGGCCGACGGCGCTCGGCGGCGGGGTCGGCGGCGGGACTGCTCCGGACCAGACTCGCACGCCCCGACCGCCGCGGCACTTCGGCCGGTCCGCGCCCCTCCGCATCCCTCCGGCGCCGCCACCCGCCGCCCGCCGCCGGATCCCCCGGCCTCAGGCCCGCAGCACGACCTTCCCGACCTGCTCGCCGCGCTCCAGCACCCGGTGCGCCTCGGCCACCTCGGCCAGCGGCAGCACCCGGTCCACCACCGGCTTCACCACGCCGGACTCGACCAGCGGCCACACGTGCTCCCGCACCGCCGCCACGATCGCCGCCTTCTCGGCCAGCGGCCGCCCGCGCAGGTTGGTGGCGATCACCGCGGCGCGCTTGCGCAGCAGCGCGCCGAGGTCGAGTTCGCCCTTCACCCCGCCCTGGAGCCCGATGATCACCAGCCGCCCGTTGACCGCCAGCGCGTCCACGTTCCGCTGGAGGTACTTGGCGCCCATGATGTCCAGGACCACGTCCGCCCCGGCCCCGCCGGTGGCCTCCCGGAGCGCCTCGACGAAGTCCTGCTCCCGGTAGTCGATCAGGATGTCGGCGCCCAGCTCGGCGCAGCGCGCCAGCTTCTCGCGGCTGCCGGCGGTGACCGCGACCCGTGCGCCGACCGCCTTGGCCAGCTGGATCGCCATCGTCCCGATCCCGCTCGCGCCGCCGTGCAGCAGCACCGTCTCGCCGGGCCGCAGGTGCGCGGTGAGGAAGACGTTGGACCACACCGTGCAGGCCACCTCGGGCAGTGCCGCGGCCTGCTCGGCGGAGAGCCCGGCCGGCAGCGGCAGCAGCTGTCCGGTCGGCACCGCGACCAGCTCGGCGTAGCCGCCGCCGGCCAGCAGCGCGCACACCTCGTCGCCGACCGCCCAGCCGGCCACCCCGGGCCCGAGTGCGACGATCCGCCCGGCGCACTCCAGCCCCGGGTAGGGCGAGGCGCCGGGCGGCGGGTTGTAGGAGCCCTGCCGCTGGAGCAGGTCGGCGCGGTTGACGGCGGTGGCCGCCACCTCGACCAGGACCTCGCCCTCGCCGGGCACCGGCTCGGGCACCTCGGCCCAGACCAGTGCCTCGGGACCGCCGGGTACGGGAATCGTCATCGCATGCATGCCCCGAACCTACTGCGGCCCCGGCCGTTCCACGGCGCGGCTCAGCCGGTCGGCGTGACCGCGCTGGACTTGATGACGATCACCCGGTCGGTGAGCTGGAGCACCGCGGCCTCCGGCTCGGTGTAGTTGAGCACCCGTCGGCCCCGGACCACCGCGACCACCAGGTCCGCGCACGCGCGCGGGCTGTTCCCGGCTTCGGCCCTGGTGACCGGCCGCTCCACCACGTCCAGCCCGTTGCCGTACGTCAGCAGGTCCTCCATCACCGCCCCGGCGTGCGGGCTGAGCATCGACAGCCCGAGCAGCCGCCCGGCCGAACTGGAGCTGGTGACCACGACGTCGGCACCGCTCTGCCGCAGCAGCGGCGCGTTCTCGTCCTCCCGGACGGCGGCGACCACGGTGGCGGCCTTGTTCAGCTGGCGCGCCGTCAGCGTGATCAGCACCGCGGTGTCGTCCCGCTCCGGCGCGACCACCACCCGCGCGGCGTTGGGCAGCGCGGCGCGCATCAGGGTGTCGGTGCGGGTGGCGTCGCCGACCACGCCGACCAGGCCGTGCTGGGCCGCCTGGTCAATCACCTTGCGCTGCGGGTCGACGACGACGATCTCCTCCTTCTTCACCCCCTGCCCGAGCAGGGTGTCGACGGCGCTGCGGCCCTTCGTCCCGTAGCCGATGACGACGGTGTGCTCGCGCACGGTGGACCTCCAGCGGTTCAACCGCCATTGCAGGCGGGTCCGTTCGGTGAGCACCTCCAGGGTGGTACCGACCAGGATGATCAGGAACACCACGCGCAGCGGGGTGATCACGAAGATGTTGGTGATCCGGGCGCTGTCGCTGAACGGGGTGATGTCGCCGTACCCGGTGGTGGAGAGCGTCACGGTGGCGTAGTACGCCGCGTCCAGGAAGCTGAGCCCGCCGCCGGCGTTGTCGTTGTAGCCGGCCCGGTCGAAGTAGACGATGAACGTCGTGGCGACCAGGACGCCGAGCGCCAGCAGCAGTCGGGAGCCGACCTGCCGGACGGCGGGGTCGGCCCGCCGGGCGGGCAGCACGATCCCGGCGTCGGCCCAGGGCTCCGTCCCCGGGGCCAGGTTGCGTCGCAGGCGGCTCATGCGACCGCCTCGCTCCGCCGGGCGGCGGCTTCGCCGGACGCGCTCCTCTTGACGGTTCTCCCACGGCCTCCGGCCGGGGGCATCCCCGTGCTTCGCCCGCTCACGGCACCTCCAGCAGTTCGACCGTCTCGCCCGCCGCCGCCCCGCCGGGCGGCACCACGGCCAGCGCCTCGGCCCTGGCGAGCCCGCGCAGCATCGCGGGCCCGTCGAAGGCCAGCGGCAGGACTCCGCCCGCGGTCCGCCGGACCGGCTGGAGCCGGGTGTCCGTCCGGTGCCCCGGCAGCGCGGCCGCGGCGGTCGCGAGGGCGGGGGCGCCGACGGTCCGCCCGCCGCGGGCGTGCAGCAGCGGCAGGGCGAGGGTGACCATTGCGGCGACGGCGGCCAGCGGGTTGCCCGGCAGGCCCACCAGATGGCGGCCGCCGGGGAGTTCGGCCAGCACCATGGGGTGCCCCGGCCGGACGGCGACGCCGTCCACCAGCAGCCGGCCGCCGGCCTCGCCGAGGGCCCGGTGCAGGAAGTCGACCGGCCCGGCGGCCGTCCCGCCGGTGGTGACCACCAGATCGGCGGTGCGGTGCCGCAGCGCGTCCCCGAGCAGCCCGAAGTCGTCCCGGACGTACCGGACCTCGGCGGGCTCGGCGCCGGCGGCCCGCAGCCAGGGCGGCAGCAGCGGCCCCAGCGCGTCCCGGACCAGGCCGGGGCCGGGCACCCCGCAGGTGAGCAACTCGTCGCCCAGGACGAGCAGCTGGACCTCGGGACGGCGGTGGACCGAAAGCCGGTCGTGGCCGCAGGCGGCGGCCAGGCCGAGCACGGCAGGACCGACCCTGGTACCGGAGGGCAGCAACTCCTCGCCCCGGCGGCACTCCTGGCCGCGCGGGCGGACGTCCTGTCCCGTGGTCAGCGGCTGCGGGCCCCGGTCGTGCAGCAGCGCGCCGTCCGTCCGCCCGTGCTCCCGCCGCAGTACGGCGGTGGCACCGGGCGGCAGTTGGGCGCCGGTGGCGATCTCCACGGCGGTGCCGTCGGCCAGCGGCGCCGGCTCGGCCAGGCCGGCCAGGACCCGGCCGGCGACCCGCCACGGTCCCGGACCGGCGACCGCCCAGCCGTCCATCGCGGAGGTGTCGAAGGCGGGCAGGTCGGTCAGCGCGCCGAGCGGCTCGGCGAGGGTGCGGCCGAGCGCCTCGGCCAGCGGGACGCCGACCCCGGGCAGCGGGCGCAGTCCGGCCCGGCGCGCGGTCTCGCGGGCGCGGGGCCAGCTCAGTGTTCCGGGTCGGGTGGGCGGCGCGGCCACGGTGGTCCGTCCGGCCGCGCTCACGACTCGTCCGGCCGGGCCGCGGGGCTCCACCCCTCGGCGAGGGCCTCGGTCCGTCGGGCCGCCTCGGCGACGGCCCGCGCGCCGCCGCCCTGCTGGGCGGCCGCGTAGCCGATCAGGAAGGCGGTCAGCGGCGCGGCCGGCCTGGCCACTCCGTGCGCGACCACCCGGGCCACGTCGAGCAGACCACGGACGTCCACGTCCAGGTCGATGCCCAGGTCGGCCTTGACCTCGGCGATCCAGTCATCCAGCGTGCGCTCCATGCGCCCATGCTGCCCGATCGGTGGTTTCCCCGAGGTGTTCGCCCCGTGTGCGGGGCGCGTCGTTTCGCTCACACCGGGGTGACGGTGTCGGTGAGGGGTCACTGCCGGTCGCGCTCGCGGGCCTGCTCCAGGTCCTCCCAGGTGTCGCAGTCGTAGGCGACGTTGCCGGTGTCGGCCACCCGCAGCCTGGTCAGTCCGCCGACGAGCCGGCGCAGCGGCCGGCCGGCCGGGTCGCCGAGGGCGGCCAGTGCGGCGCGCAGCGGGGCGGTGCGGTAGGCGGCGGTGAGCGGCTGGTCGCGTCCGCCCGCGTCGACCAGCACCGCGGCGTCCACGGCCGGCCCGGCCGCGTCGAGGGCGGTGACCAGCCGTTCCACCGTCCGCCGGTCCAGGAAGGGCAGGTCGGCGGCGAGCAGCAGCACGGTGTCGGCGGTGACCAGGCCGAGCCCGGCGGCGACGGCGGCGACCGGCCCGCCGCCGGGCGGCCGCTCCCTGGTCCAGTGGACGCCGCCGCGCGCCGTCGGGCGGGCCGGGCCGACCACGACGGCGGTGCGGGCGCCCGCGCAGGCGGCGAGCACCCGGTCGAGCAGGGTGGTCTCGCCCACCGTCAGGCCGGGTTTGTCGGCGCCGCCGAGGCGCCGGGCGGCCCCGCCCGCCGGGACGATCGCGTCGTACGGCGTCATGCGGCCAGTATCCGCCCTACTCCTCCGCGGGCTCCGGGGCCTCCGGGGCCTCCGGGGCCTCCGGGGCCTCCACAGCCTCCCGGTCCTCGGGCCCGGCGACGGCCTCGGCCTCGACGGCGGCCGCGGCCGCGCGGGCGGTGTTGGCCGCCGCGCCCAGCTCCAGGAAGGACGGCAGGGTCAGCTCCCCGTACCGCTCGCTCATCGCCGTGACCAGTGCCTCCGGGTCGTCCGGGTGCTCGGCCAGCAGCCGGTCGAAGTCCTGGAGGTACTCACCGGTGAAGGCCAGCACCCTGGCGGCGTCGTCGCCCTGGTCCGGCGCCCGGTGGCCGGCGATCACCCGGTCCACGCCGAGGTCGGCGATCCGGCCGAGGTTGTGCCCCCAGGTGGTGCGCTGGGCCGGGGTGGTGTCGGCGGTCCAGACGTGGGTGCCGTTGTGGACGAAGTCCCCGGCGATCACGGTGCGGACGCTCGGCACGTGGACGACCGTGGAGTCCCCGCAGTCGGCCTGGCCGAGCAGCAGGACCGGGATCACCTGGCGGTCCAGCATCAGCGGCTGCGGCAGCAGCGGGGCGGGGATCAGCGGGTGGTCCGGGATGTCGTCGCCGTACACCGGCTTCCACTGCGCGACCTTGGCGGCGACGGTGCGGCGGATGCCCTCGACCACGGCCGGGGCGGCCAGCAGCTGCGCGTCCGGGAAGAGCCGCAGCACCTCCTCGGCGCCGAAGTAGTGGTCCGGGTGCTGGTGGGTGACCACGACGGCGAGCAGGCGTCTGCCCTTGCCCGCGACCCACTCGGCCAGCTCGCGCCCGGCGCTGCGGGTCAGCTGGGCGTCGACCAGGATCGCGGTCCGCTCGCCGAGGATCAGTGCGGAGGTGGCGAAGAAGGCCGACTCGGGGCCGGTGAAGACGGCGACCTCCAGCGGCCTGGCCGGCTGCCCCGGCTCCGGCGGCACGGCGGCGGGCACGGCACCGGCTGTCCCGACGGGCCCGCCGGACCCGGCCTGCTGGGCCCGGGCACGCTCCGCGCCGGGGCTCTCCTCGGGCGGGGACGACGTCACGGGCTGCTCCCTCTGGTCGGCGGTCGGATGTCCTGCGCCCTACAGCATGGGAGTACCGGCGGCCGATTGCGCGGAAGGCGCGCCCGGCGGGGCGCGCCTCCGATCCACGTCACACCGGCCTTCCGGTCCGCGCCGCACCCTGCCTCAGGCGACCGGTTCCTTGGCCAGGCGGGCGGCCTGCTCCAGCGCCTGCGCCTTGGACTCGACGGCCTTCGGGACGAAGTCGGCCATCGCCGGGACGGCTGCGGCCAGGGTGAACTCCGGGACGATGAAGTCGACCTCCAGCCCGAGCATGCCGGTCAGCACCTTCTCCAGGTAGGTGGTGACGAACTCGTACGGCTCGCGCGGGGCGCCGGGCGCGTACGAGCCGCCGCGGGGGGCGATCACGGTGACCGGGGTGCCCTTGGCGGAGGGCGCCTCGCCGGCGGTGCGGCCGACCAGGATCACGTGGTCCAGCCAGGCCTTGAGGGTCGACGGGATCGTGAAGTTGTACATCGGGCTGCCGATCAGCACCGCGTCGGCCCGCTCCAGCTCGGCCATCAGCTCGTCGCGCAGCGCGAAGGCGGCGGTCTGCTCGGCGCTGCGGGCCTCGGCGGGGACGAATCCGGCGCTGATGCCGTGCACGTCCAGGTGCGGGAGCGGGTCGGCGGCGAGGTCCCGGTGGATCACCGTGCCCTCGGGGTGCCGGGCCTGCCAGGCGGCCCGGAAGGCGGCGGTGACCTCGTGGGAGACGGAGCCGTCGGCGACCGCGGAGGAGTCGAGGTGCAGGAGCGTGGGCATGGCAGTGCCTCCAGAGAATTAGTAGCTGCCGTTTTCGCTGCAACTGAAAGTACGGTAGCAGCTTACTTTTCTACAGTCACTAGTGAACGGTCGAGTAGGCTGGGACCATGGCCGAGCACGAGGCAGTGACCGACGGAGTCCCCACCGCCACCGACGCCTGCGGCGCCGCCGGCCCCGGCCCCTGCCGCACCGTGGACCTGGCCCTCAACCGGGTGTTCACCCTGCTCGGCAAGCGCTGGACCGGCATGCTGCTGGGCGTGCTCACCAACGGCGGCCCCGCGTACTTCTCCGAGCTGCGCCGCGCCGTCCCCGGCATCAGCGAGCGGATGCTCTCCGACCGGCTGACCGAGCTGGCCGAGGCCGGCCTGGTCGTCCGGGAGGTCGACGCGGGCCCGCCGCTGCGGGTCAGCTACCGGCTCACCGAAGCCGGCATCGCGCTGAAGCCGGCGCTCACCGAACTGGCCGTCTGGGCCGACCGCCACCTGCCGGAGGGCGTACTCAAGGGCGGCTGCTGAGCCCGCCCGGCCGCCCCCGGACATGCCGAAGGGCCCGTCCACCGGTTCCGGCGGACGGGCCCTTCGGCCATGGGCGGTGCGGTCGGTCAGCGCTTGGTGGCGCCCCGGCGCAGTCGGGCCACCCGGTCGGTGACACCCCAGGTGGTCACCCGCCACAGCGCCTCGACCACGATGTTGCGGCTCATCTTGGACGCCCCCAGCTCGCGCTCGACGAAGGTGATCGGCACCTCGGCGACCTTGAACCCGGCCTTCACCGTGCGCCAGGCCAGGTCGACCTGGAAGCAGTACCCGGCCGAGGCGACCTCGTCCATGCCCAGGCCCAGCAGGGTCTCCTTGCGGAACGCCCGGTAGCCGCCGGTGACGTCCCTGATCGGGACGCCCAGCATCAGCCGCGAGTAGGTCGAGCCGCCGCGGGAGAGCAGCAGCCGCGACTTCGGCCAGTTCACCACCCGGCCGCCCGGCACCCAGCGCGAGCCCAGCACCAGGTCGGCGCCGCGCAGCGCGCCCAGCAGCCGGTCCAGCTCCTCGGGCTGGTGCGAGCCGTCCGCGTCCATCTCGACCAGGACGTCGTAGCCGTTGTCGATGCCCCAGCGGAAGCCCGCGAGGTAGGCGGCGCCCAGGCCCTCCTTGCCCTTGCGGTGCAGGACCTGGACGTTCGGATCCTCGACGGCCAGCTTGTCGGCCAGCTCGCCGGTGCCGTCGGGGCTGTTGTCGTCGGCCACCAGGACGTGGACCTCGGGCACGGCGGCGCGGACCCGGCCGACGATCCGCTCGACGTTCTCGGCCTCGTTGTAGGTCGGGATGATCACCAGGACCTTGCCGAGATCAGCAAAACTCTGCTGGTTCACGGTCACGTACAAACCTCTCGGCCGATGACGGGGGGTCTCGGAACACCGGCGCCCGCACTCTGGAACGCGGCTCCACCGGCAGCTCCATCGAGGAGGACCCCGGTGGTGAACTGCGCGCAGGGCGGAGGCTACTGCGTCCTGGCATCCTACTACCGCGCCCGGGAGCCGCTGGTCCGACCGTGGCACTTCCACCGGATGCCCACCGTTTCCCCGTGGGTGACACCGGTCGGCTAGGGTCGTTTCCCTTGCCCGTGCCCGGCCCGCCCGCACCGCCGGTCCCGTCCCGGCGATCCGGACTCGGGACATCCGGGGCCGCCCAGACTGCGAAGGAGTAGGACCGCGCGCATGGACAGGCTCGTCAACACCGTCCGCCCGTACGCCTGGGGGTCGCTCACCGCCCTGCCCGAGTTGCTCGGGCAGCGGCCGACCGGTGAACCGCAGGCCGAGCTGTGGATGGGCGCCCACCCCGGTGCGCCGTCCCGCGCCGACCGCGGCGAGGGCCCGCGCCGGCTGGACGAGCTGATCGCGGCCGACCCCGAGGGCGAGCTGGGCGCCGCGAGCGTGGCCAGGTTCGGCCCGGCGCTGCCGTTCCTCTTCAAGATCCTGGCCGCGGGCATCCCGCTGTCCATCCAGGCCCACCCGACGCTCGACCAGGCCCGGGCCGGCTTCGCCGCCGAGGAAGCCCTCGGCATCCCGCTGGACGCTCCCGAGCGCAGCTACCGGGACACCAACCACAAGCCCGAAATGGTCTGCGCGCTGGGCGAGTTCGAGGGCCTGTGCGGCTTCCGCCGGCCCGCGGCGGCGGCCCGCCTGCTGTCCGGGCTCGCGGTGCCCGGGCTCGCCCCGGTGATCGACCGGCTGGCGGCCGAGGACAGGTCCGAGGCGCTGCGCGGCGCGCTGACCGCCGCCCTCGCCCTGGACGGGGAGACCGTCCGGCGGACCGTCGAGGTGCTGGCCCTGACCGACCCCGACGGCGAGTACGCCCCGTACGCCCGGATCGCCGCGGACTTCCCGGACGACCGCGGCGTGGTCGCCGGCATGCTGCTCAACCACTTCCGGCTGCGGGCCGGCCAGGCGCTCTACCTGGGCGCCGGGGTGCCGCACGCCTACCTCTCCGGCGTCTGCGTCGAACTCCAGGCCAACTCCGACAACGTGCTGCGGGCCGGCCTCACCCCGAAGCACATCGACGTGCCCGAGCTGCTCAAGGTCGTGGTCTTCGAGCCCGGCGCCCCCGAGGCGCTGGAGCCGGTGCCGGCCGGGGCCACCCCGGGCGAGGAGCTCTACCCCGTCCCGATCGACGAGTTCCGGCTCTCCCGCTTCGTCCTGGACGGCACCGAGCGCGAGATCGACGGCCGCACCCCGCAGATCCTGCTCTGCACCGAGGGCGCGGTCCGGCTGACCGCCGCCGACGGCACCGTGCTGGACCTGGCCCGCGGCCGGTCCGCCTTCCTCCCCGCCACCGGCACCCCGACCCGGCTGTCCGGCACCGGCAGCACGCTGTTCCGCGCCACCGTCACCGTCTGACCGCTGCCCCGCCCCGGCGGGAACGCCGGGGCTCAGTCCCTGGTCATGTCGACGAAGCGCGAGTAGTGGCCCTGGAAGGCCACCGTGATGGTCGCGGTCGGACCGTTACGGTGCTTGGCGACGATCAGGTCGGCCTCGCCCGCGCGGGGGGACTCCTTCTCGTAGGCGTCCTCGCGGTGCAGCAGGATGACCATGTCGGCGTCCTGCTCGATCGAGCCGGACTCACGCAGGTCGGAGACCATCGGCCGCTTGTCGGTGCGCTGCTCGGGGCCACGGTTCAGCTGGGAGAGCGCGATGACCGGCACTTCCAGCTCCTTGGCCAGCAGCTTGAGGTTACGGGACATGTCCGAGACCTCCTGCTGGCGGTTCTCGGCCCGGCGGGAGCCGCCGGACTGCATCAGCTGGAGGTAGTCGATGACGACCAGCTTGATGTCGTTGCGCTGCTTCAGCCGGCGGCACTTGGCCCGGATCTCCATCATCGACAGGTTCGGCGAGTCGTCGATGAACAGCGGCGCCTCGCTGACGTCGGGCATCCGGCGGGCGACCCTGGTCCAGTCGTCGTCCGTCATGTTCCCGGAGCGCATGTGGTGCAGCGCCACCCTGGCCTCGGCGGAGAGCAGGCGCATCGCGATCTCGTTGCGCCCCATTTCGAGCGAGAAGATCACGCTCGGCAGCTTGTTCTGGATCGAGCAGGCCCGCGCGAAGTCCAGCGCGAGGGTGGAGTTGTGCGTGGGCACCATCGAGCGGGTGGCCAGGTACAGGTGGTCCGGGTTGTCGACCTGGACGCACCGGACCGGGACGCTGTCGATCTCACGGGCGGCGACGATGTACCGCTGTCCGAGCTTGGGGGTGGCCGGACGCCTGCGGGCCGCGTGCACCGTCCGCTTCCGTTCCAGCCCGAACACCTCGTCCGTCGGCGTGAACGTGATGACGAACAGGGTCGAGGACTCCTCCGAGCGCCCCTCGACCCGCTTCGTGGTCATGCCGCAGCGGTAGCCGAGGCCGACGACGAGCTCGCGGAAGCCCTCGGCCAGAGCCCGGCTGGTGACCGCGAACTGCACCGACCCGGTGTTCGTGACGGTGCCGTCGGTGTCGAGCAGCCCCGCCAGGAGCGCCCGGCGCTGACCGACGGACCCGCGCAGATACGTGTCGGGGATGTGCTTGTTCCCGAGGACGCCGAGGTCGCGCAGAACCACCAGCAGGCTTCCGTGCCTCCTGGTGCACGCGTGGCAGCGCGGCTCGGAGAACGGGGAGGAGCACTCGCTGCCGCAGTCCACGCAGGCGGCGGGCGGCACGGGTGCCGAGACGGACCGGGCCTTGCCGCCACAGGACCTCCCACAGGTCCGGACGTGGGCGAGCTTGGGCACGAAGACCTTGCCGCAGACGGCACAGGCCCGCTCGAAGCGCTTGGGCTCCTCGACGGCGAACCCGACCGCGTACGTCAGCGAGGTCCCGACCGGGACCAGCTCGAAGCCGTCCTCCGCGATCCGCCGGACGACCTCCGGGTCCGCCGAGGTGATCCTCGCGGCCTCGCGGTGACCGTCGCCCAGCCAGGCTCCGAGGGTGTACGGCGCGACGGGCAGGTCCCGGTGCGGAAGGTCGAGCGGCGCCGTGTTCCGCACCGAGTGGTTGGTGCGCCGGTCAGCCGTGTCGCAGTGCAGGGTCGCGGCGATCTCCTTGGTCGTCCTGACCTCTCCGGGGCGGCCCGCCCTGCGCGACGCCCGGGTCTCGGTCAGCCACTGGTGATCCGCATCGGCGATCAGGGCGGTTCCGTCGTCGAACAGGAGCTCGAAGCACGGCCGCCCGGTCATGACCTCGGTGGCAGCCACCACGCGCGTCGGCCTGCCGTCGGCGTCGAGGAGGTGGTCGCCCTCCCGGACCTCGCCCATGGTCGTCCACCCGCCCGGCGTCGGCAGCGGGGTGTCGAGGGCCAGGGCCTTGCCCATCGCGGGGCGGGCCGCGATGACGATCATCTGACCGGGGTGCAGACCGTTGGTGAGCGCGTCGAAGTCGGCGAAGCCGGTCGGCACGCCGGACATCTGGCCCTGCCGGGAGCCGATCGCCTCGATCTCGTCGAGGGCGCCCTCCATGATGTCGGCGAGCGGCGCGTAGTCCTCGTTGGTGCGCTGCTCGGTGACGGCGTAGATCTCCGCCTGGGCGGCGTTGACGATCTCGTCCACGTCGCCCTCGGCCGCGTAGCCCATGCCGGCGATCCGGGTGCCCGCCTCGACCAGCCGGCGCAGCACCGCGCGCTCGTGCACGATCTGGGCGTAGTACTCGGCGTTGGCCGCGGTCGGGACGGAGTTGACCAGGGTGTGCAGGTAGGAGGCGCCGCCGACCCGCTGGAGCTCGCCGCGCTTGGTCAGCTCGCCGGCCACGGTGATCGGGTCGGCCGGCTCGCCACGGGCGTAGAGGTCGAGGATCGCGCCGTGCACCATCTCGTGCGCGGGCCGGTAGTAGTCGGCCGGCTTGAGCACCTCGACCACGTCGGCGATGGCGTCCTTGGAGAGCAGCATGCCGCCGAGGACGGACTTCTCGGCGTCCAGGTCCTGCGGGGGGACGCGCTCGAAGCCGTCCATCCCGCCCCCGCCCCCGCCATCGCCCTCGTCCCGGCGCTGCCAGCCGCCCTTGCCGTCCTTGCCGCCCTCCGACCGGCCGCCCTTGCCGTCCTTCTGGAAGCCGCCCTTCTGGGAGCCGTCGCGGCCACCGCCCTGACGCCCCTCGCCGCGGCCGCGCGAGACCGGCAGCCGGTCACCGGGGCCGTCCGGGAAGGGCCCGTCGTCGAAGGCGCCGGCGGGGAAGGGATCCTCGGCGTTCTGCCAGTCCTCCTCCGGCGGCGGGGCGTCGTGGTCGTCGTACTGGGGGCCGGTCACGCGTGTTCCCCGATCAGCGAGTGGTGCGAAGTCTGGAGCCGGCCGTGCCGGTGGCTGGGTGGAGCGGATCCGCTCCTCTTTGTACGCCACGGCTCAGACAAATCGGACGCCGGGGCGGTGGGAGTGTCGGGCGGAGGGCCCACGCTAAGGCGCCGGACGCCGTTGCGCCAAGGCGGTTATCCACAGGGGGTGTGGATGAACGGCCCCGTCCTGTGGAGAACTGCCGCAAAGCTGTGGACACCCCTGTGGACGTCCCTGTGGATAACCGGACGATCGATCCACCGTCAACCTGTTGACCTGGGATTACCTCTTCCCGGGCCTGTGCATGAGAAATTCTTCACACACCTCCGAACGGCTGTCGGCACGGAGCGGACGAACCTCGTCGCTCAAGATTGCGAGTAATGGTCACCTGCCACTTACATCCATTACCTGTGGATGAGTAGCCTGGAGCCCATGACCGCCTCGCCGACCCCGGCCCCCTCACGACGCCGGCACGACCGGGAGATCCTCGCCCTGGCCGTGCCGGCCTTCGGCGCCCTGGTCGCCGAACCGCTCTTCCTGATGGCCGACTCGGCGATCGTCGGCCACCTCGGCACCCCCCAGCTGGCCGGGGTGGGCATCGCCGCCGCCGCGCTCTCCACCGCGACCGGCGTGTTCGTCTTCCTCGCCTACGCCACCACCTCGGCGGTCGCCCGCCGGATCGGCGCCGGGGACCGCAGGGGCGCCGTGCAGCAGGGCATCGACGGCATCTGGCTCGCCCTGGGCCTGTCCGTCCCCGTCGTCCTGCTCACCCTGCTGCTGGCCCCCTGGGCGGCCGACGTGCTGGGCGCCTCGGCGACCGCCGCGCCGCACGCCGTGACGTACCTGCGGATCAGCTCCCTGGGCATCCCGGCGATGCTCATGGTGCTGGCCGCCACCGGGGTGCTGCGCGGCCTCCAGGACACCCGCACGCCGCTGGTGGTGGCCGTCGGCGGCTTCGCGGCCAACATCGGCCTGAACGCCGGCCTGGTGTACGGCGCCGGGCTCGGGGTGGCCGGCTCGGCCTGGGGCACCGTGCTGGCGCAGACCGGGATGGCCGCCGCCTACCTGGTCGTGGTGGTCCGCGGCGCCCGCCGGGAGGGGGCCTCGCTGCGACCGGACGCGGCGGGCATCCGGGCCGGGGCCAGGGCCGGCGGCCCGCTGCTGGTCCGGACGATCAGCCTGCGCGCGGTGCTGATGACCGCCACCGCGGTGGCCGCCCGGCTCGGCGACGACCAGGTGGCCGCCCACCAGATCACCATGACGCTGTTCAACTTCCTGGCCTTCGCGCTGGACGCCATCGCGATCGCGGGCCAGGCCGTCATCGGCCGCTTCCTGGGCGCCTCGGACGTCCCGGGCGCCAGGGCCGCCACCCGCCGGATGGTCGAGTGGGGCATCGTCTCCGGGCTGGTCCTCGGCCTGCTGGTGGTGCTCGCCCGCCCGCTGTACGTCCCGCTGTTCACGCCCGATCCGGCCGTCCGGGCCCAGCTGGGCACCGCCCTGCTGCTGCTGGCGCTCACCCAGCCGGTGGCCGGACTGGTCTTCGTCCTGGACGGGGTGCTGATGGGGGCCGGGGACGGCCCCTACCTGGCCTGGGCCGGACTCGCGACCCTGGTGGTGTTCGTCCCGGTGGCCCTCGCGGTGCCGGCCACCGGCGCCGGACTGGCCGGGCTCTGGTGGGCGATGAACCTGTTCATGCTGCTGCGGGCCGGTTTCCTGGCCTGGCGCGCCCGCGGCGGCAAGTGGCTGGTCACCGGAGCGGTGCGCGGCTGAAGCGGGCCCTCGCGGGCCCGAGGGCCGGGTTCTCGGCCCCTGGGAAAAGACCGAGGGCCGGACTCCCGAAGGAGTCCGGCCCTCGGGCCTGGTGCTACGGAGCTCAGGCAGCCACGACGGCGACGTCGAGGTTGGCCACGACGTCCGAGTGCAGCTTGACCGAGACCTTGTGGGTGCCCACGGTCTTGATCGGCGAGGTGATCGCGACGGCGCGCTTGTCCACCGCCGGGCCGCCGGCGGCCTTGATGGCCTCGACGACGTCGGCCTGGGTCACCGAACCGAACAGACGGCCGGCGTCGCCCGAGCGGACGGCCAGCTTGACCTGGACGCCCTCGAGCTTGCCCTTGACCTCGGCGGCGGCCTCGAGGGTCTGGATGGCGTGGATCTTGCGGGCGCGACGGATGGCGTCGACGTCCTTCTGACCACCCTTGGTCCAGCGGATGGCGTAGCCACGCGGGACCAGGTAGTTGCGGGCGTAGCCGTCCTTGACCTCGACGACCTCGCCGGCGGAGCCGAGACCCGGCACCTCGTGAGTGAGGATGATCTTCATTACTTGGTCACCCTCTCTTAGCGCGCGGTGCTGGTGTAGGGCAGCAGCGCCATCTCACGGCTGTTCTTCACGGCCGTGGCGACGTCACGCTGGTGCTGGGTGCAGTTGCCGGTCACCCGGCGGGCACGGATCTTTCCGCGGTCGGAGATGTACTTCCGCAGCAGGTTCGTGTCCTTGTAGTCAACGTAGTTGACCTTGTCCTTGCAGAAGACGCAAACCTTCTTCTTCGGCTTGCGAGCAGGCGGCTTCGCCATTGTGTGCTCCATTTGGGGTTCACGGCCCGGCAGGCGTCCGGGGACGCCGCGGCCGAGCCGCACGAAATCTGTCAGCTCTTAGAACGGGGGCTCTTCCGAGTAGCCGCCGCCACCGCCGGCCGGGGCACCCCAGCTGCCGCCCTGGTTTCCACCGGACGGGGCGCTGGACGCCCACGGGTCGTCGGAGGGGCCGGACTGGCCGCCGCCGGAGTTCCCACCCCAGCTGCCGCCGCCCTGCTGGCCGCCACCGCCACCGGAGTTTCCACCCCAGTTGCCGCCGCCGCCCTGGCCGCCGCCCTGCTGGCCGCCGAAGCCGCCACCGGGGCCGCCGGACCGGTTGGCCCGGGTGACCTTGGCGGTCGCCGAGCGCAGGCTCGGGCCGACCTCGTCGACCTCGACCTCGAAGACCGTCCGCTTCTCGCCTTCCTTGGTCTCGTAAGACCGCTGGCGCAGTCGGCCCTGCACGATGACGCGCATGCCGCGTTGCAGCGACTCGGCCACGTTCTCCGCCGGCTGCCGCCAGACGTTGCACGTGAGGAAGAGGCTCTCGCCGTCCTTCCACTCGTTCGTCTGACGGTCGAAGGTGCGGGGGGTGGACGCGATGCGGAACTTCGCGACCGCCGCACCCGACGGGGTGAAGCGCAGCTCGGGGTCGTCGACGAGATTGCCGACGAGGGTGATGACGGTCTCGCCTGCCATGGTGGTGATGACCTCTCGGGAAGATGTCCGTTCACCGCTGTTTCACGTGAAACAGCGGACGCGAGCTACCCGAGACCCGAAGGCCTCAGAGGTGGCTCAGTGGGTGTCCGGGCGCAGGACCTTGGTCCGCAGAACCGACTCGCTCAGGCCCAGCTGGCGGTCGAGCTCCTTGACGACCTCAGGCGTGGCCTTGAGGTCGATGACCGAGTAGATGCCCTCGGACTGCTTGTTGATCTCGTAAGCCAGACGGCGGCGACCCCAGGTGTCGACCTTCTCCACCTTGCCACCCGCGTTGCGGACGACGGCGAGGAAGCTCTCGATCAGGGGGGAGACAGCGCGCTCCTCGACCGAGGGGTCGAGGATGACCATCAGCTCGTAGTGACGCATGAGTAACCCACCTCCTTTGGACTCAGCGGCCACGGTCTCTCCGTGGCAGGAGGGTTGTGCGTAGCGTCGGCACCGGTGCGGTGACGACGACTCCGGCCCACCGTAGCGGCCGGGTCGGACAGTCGGCCCCGCTCCACCCGACAGCGGGCGTCGCCCGGAAGAGGGCGCAAAGGGGGCACAACTACACCAGTGCAGACGGCACAGCCTACCTGCACCCGGACGGCCGAACAAAACGCATAGGGGTTGTGGGAGTGACCCAACCGCCGCAATCTGGACGGAACGGGATTCCTGCCCGTTCGTCTCCACGCCAGGAGGTGGGACCCATGGCCCAGTCCGTCCACCGCATGCCCGCGCTCACGCTGAACACCGACGGCCACCCGCACCCCCGCGAGAACACCCTGGTGGGCGTCACCGCCCTGCTGGGCGTGATCGCCTTCACCACCTCGTTCTTCCACAACCTGCACCTGCTGACCTCGTGGACCGGCCTGTTCGGGATCGTCGCCGGCCTGTGGGGCATGTTCGTCTCGGTCACCACCGCCGAGCGCTTCGTCCTGATGGTCTCGCTGGGCGCCGCCGCCCTCGGCTTCTACCTCGGCATCGCCCGGGGCGGTCTCTGGGGCTGAACCGCCCCCGCGCCCGCCCGCTGGGACCGAGCCCACAGGGCCCGTCCGGAACCCTCGCCGCCCCCGTCGCGTATCTGCAGAGGAGACAGGTACCCGACGGGGGCGCCGCCGTGCCCGCCGGAACGGGTGCCCGGGCCCCGGACGATAAGGTCAGCCCGAGAACCTGGGCCACCGCAGCCCGACCGACGAGGAGCACCGAGCAATGAGCCTGCGCCTGAGGACGATCACCCGCGAGGAGCACCTCGCCTTCATCAGGAGCCGCGCCTCGGCCAGCCACATGCAGGTGCCGTCGTGGGGTGACGTGAAGGCCGAGTGGCGTTCCGAGTCGATCGGCTGGTTCGACGAGGCCAACCAGCTCGTCGGCGCCGGCCTGGTGCTCTACCGCCAGCTGCCGAAGCTCAAGCGCTACCTCGCCTACCTGCCCGAGGGCCCGGTCATCGACTGGTTCGACCGCGACCTCGACCGCTGGCTCTCCCCGATGCTGGCGCACCTGAAGTCCCAGGGCGCGTTCTCGGTGAAGATGGGCCCGCCGGTGGTCATCCGCCGCTGGGACGCCCCCACCATCAAGGAGGCCATCGCCGCCAAGCAGGCCAAGCGCCTGCGCGACGTCGAGGCCGACTGGTACGAGGCCCGCGCCTTCGAGGTGGCCGACCGGCTGCGCAAGGCCGGCTGGCTCCAGGGCGAGGAGGGCGGCGCCGGCTTCGGCGACGTCCAGCCCCGCTACGTCTTCCAGGTGCCGCTGGCCAACCGCTCGCTGGACGACATCCAGAAGGGCTTCAACCAGCTCTGGCGCCGCAACATCAAGAAGGCCGAGAAGAGCGGCGTCGAGGTCGTCCAGGGCGGCTACGACGAGCTGCCGGTCTTCCACCAGCTCTACCTGGTCACCGCCGAGCGCGACAAGTTCACCCCGCGCCCGCTGGCCTACTTCCAGCGGATGTGGAACGCCCTCACCGCCGAGGACCCGAACCGGATGCGGCTCTACATCGCCTACCACGAGGGCGAGCCGCTGGCCGCGACCACGATGCTGGTGGTCGGCGAGCACGTCTGGTACTCCTACGGCGCCTCGGCCAACCACAAGCGCGAGGTCAAGCCGTCCAACGCCATCCAGTGGCGGATGATGCGCGACTCCTACGCCCTCGGCGGCGGGGTGTACGACCTGCGCGGCATCAGTGACACCCTGGACGAGAACGACCACCTGTTCGGCCTGATCCAGTTCAAGGTCGGCACCGGCGGCCAGGCGGCCGAGTACCTCGGCGAGTGGGACTTCCCGCTCAACAAGCTGCTGCACAAGGCCCTCGACCTCTACATGTCCCGCCGCTGAGGAGACTGACCCGATGACGCTGTCGCTCTACCTCGAGACCGAACGCTGGCGCGACCACCAGCGCTCCGTCCTCGCCGAGTTCCCCGGGCTGGTCCCGGTCGCCAAGGGGAACGGCTACGGCCTGGGCAACCACCGGCTGGCCGAGGAGGCGACGCTGCTGGGCACCGGGGTGCTCGCCGTCGGTACCGCGTACGAGGCGGCCGACGTCGCCGAGTGGTACGGCGGTGAGCTGCTGGTGCTCACCCCCTACCGGGTCGGCGAGGAGATACTGCCACTGCCGCACGCCCGGGTGATCCGGACGGTCGCGAGCGTGGCGGCGCTGCGGTCGCTGCACGGCGCCCGGGTGGTGCTGGAGTGCATGACCACCATGCGCCGGCACGGCGTGAGCGCGGACGACCTGCGCACCGCCGCCGCCGAGCTGGACGGCGTCAGCTTCGAGGGGCTGGCGCTGCACCTGCCGATGGACCGGCCGGACGGCTCCAGCCCGGTCGAGGAGGTCGCCCACTGGGTGGACACCGCCGTGGCGGCCGGCATCCCGGTGCACACCGTGTTCGTCAGCCACCTCGGCGCGGCCGGCATGGAGCAGCTGGCCCAGCGCTACCCGCGGACGGTCTTCCGGGCCCGGATCGGCACCAGGCTCTGGCTGGGCGACCACGCCGCGCTGGAGGTCAGGGCCACCGTCCTGGACGTCACCCCGCTGAAGAAGGGCGACCGCTACGGCTACCGCCAGCACCCGGCGCCCTCCGACGGCCACATCCTGGTGGTCGCCGGCGGCACCGCGCACGGCATCGGCCTGGAGGCGCCCAAGTACGTGCAGAGCATGGGGGCGCGGGCCAAGGGCATCGCCCGGGCCGGTCTGGCGACCGTCAACAAGACCAGGTCGCCGTTCCACTGGGCCGGCAAGCAGCTGTGGTTCGCCGAGCCGCCGCACATGCAGGTCTCGCTGCTGTTCCTGGACGCGGAGACCGCCCCGCCGGCGATCGGCGAGGAGCTCGGTCTCCAGGTCCGGCACACCACCACGCACTTCGACCGCGTGGTGGACCGCTGAGCCGCTGATCCCCTGAGCCGCTGAGGCGCCGCTACGGCTTCTCGGCCGGCTCCGGCAGTTCGGGCTCGTTCAGCCACTGCTCGGGGCCGGCCGGCGCGTACCCGGCGTAGCTCTCCTCCTCGCGCAGCCGGCGGGCGGTGCCCAGCACGAACACGTCCGGGGCGTGGTCCAGCACCCCGCCCGAGGGGTCGTCGCTGCCGTCCCAGCGGACCGGGTCGTGGTCCGGGTCGAGGGCGTCGCGGACCACCATGACGACCAGGTAGAGCGTGCCGAGCAGGTGCAGCGCGACCGCGAAGTGGTACCAGCCCTCGCCGAGCCCGTGCTGCTTGGAGCCGGTGACGAAGCCCAGGTGGGACCAGATGCCCAGGGTGTAGAGCACCTCGCAGGCCTGCCAGATCAGGAAGTCCCGCCAGCGCGGCCGGGCCAGCACCGCGAGCGGCAGCAGCCAGAGCGCGTACTGCGGCGAGTACACCTTGTTGGCCAGCACGAACAGCGCGACGACCAGGAAGGCCAGCTGCGCGAAGCGCGGCCGGCGCGGGGCCGAGAGGCCGAGCCACGCTATGGCCAGGCAGCCCAGCACCATCAGCACGCCGATGTAGAGGTCGAGGTCGGCCAGCCCGGCGCCGCGGCTCTGCATCAGGATCAGCCAGAACGAGCCGTAGTCCTCGCCGCGGTGCTTGCTGAACACGTAGAAGGTCGACCAGCCCTGCCAGTTGGCCATCATGATCGGCAGGTTGACCAGCAGCCAGGAGCCGACCGCCCCGCCCAGCGCCAGCCGGAACTCGCGCCACCTGCCGGACCGCCAGCAGAGCACCAGCAGCGGGCCGAGCAGCAGCAGCGGATAGAGCTTGGCGGCGGTGGCCAGACCGATGAAGACGCCGGCCCAGCCCGGCCGGGCGCCGGACCACCAGGCCATCGCGACGGCGGCCAGGGCGACCGCGAGCAGGTCCCAGTTGACGGTGCCGTTGAGCAGCAGGACGGGGGCGAGCGCGAACAGCAGCGCGTCCCACGGACGGCGCCGGTGGGTACGCGAGAGCGCCACCGCGGCGACCACCGCGCAGGCCATCAGCATCCCGGCGTTGATCGCCCAGAACCACTGCTCCTGGCTCTGCTGGTCCCCGCCGCCGGGCGTCAGCCAGGCCGCGACCTGCATGAACAGGCCGGTCAGCACCGGGTACTCGAGGTACTGGAGGTCCCCCGAGGAGCCCGGGATGCGGTCCACGTACGGGTGCAGCCCGGCCGCGAAGCCGCGTCCGGAGAACAGGTGCGGGATGTCGCTGTAGCAGGCGTGCACGTACTGCGGCGAGCCCGGCTGGAACCAGGCCTGCTCGTAGCAGGGCAGCTTCTGCACCATGCCGAGCACCGAGACCACGATCACCGCGAGTGCCAGGAAGCGCGCCGGGATCCACCAGGAGACGCCGAGCAGGGCCCGGCGCCCGGGGGGCCCGCCGAACAGCTCGCTGCCCGCCGCCGCCACCGGATCCTCGTCGGCCGGGACGACCACGGTGTCGGCCGACGGCGCGGCCGTGGCGACGGCTGCCGGGGTGGGCCCTGCGGCGGCGCCGGACCCGACCGGGCCGGCGGTTTCGTCACGATCGCTCGACGTCATGCCGGACATCCTGCCGCACCGGTCCCGCTGGGACGAGGAGGACCCCGCAACGGTCTGCATGCCGGACGGCGGGCGGGTTCGCCAATCGTGACGAAACGGCCATGACGGTGGCGGCGCCGCTGCCGGGGAGCCGTGGTGCCCGTGCGGGAGGAACGGCGGCGCCCGTAAGGAACACGGCGGCGCCCGGACGGAAAACGGCGGTGGCGGCCCTCCGAGGAGGACCGCCACCGCCGTTCCGGGTTCCGCCGGGCAGCGGCTACTCCCCGCCCGCTCCGCCCAGAAGGCCGCCGGTGCTGCTCGGCGTCGGCCTGCCGCCGCCGGTCGGCTTGCCGCCGCCGGTGCCACCGCTGCCGTTGCCGCCGCCAGGCGGGGTGCTGTCCCCGGGCGTCGGGGTCGTCGGGCAGCCGACGGGCGGCAGGCACGTGTTGCTCGGGTTCGGTGCCTTGCTCGTCGTGTGGGGCGCCGGCTGGTCGCCGGGGCAGTCCACGCCCGGCACGCAGGTCGGGGTGGTGGGCTGCTGCGGCTGCACCGGCGGCTGCGGCGCCTGCGACTGGGTCTGCTGCGGCGGGGCCGACGGGGCCTCGGTCGTGGGCGGGGGCGTCGTCGGGGTGAACGTGGACGGCGCACCGGAGGAGTCCACCGCGGTGCCGACCGGCTGCGGGGTCGGGAAGTCCATCTTCTTCTCGTTGGCCAGCGCGGCCTTCATGTACCGGGTGAAGACGTCGGTCGGGATGTCACCACCGTGGATGGACTCCTTGCCGCCGGTGCCGTTGAGCGACTGCCGCTCGTGCTTGCTCGGGTCCTCGCGCCACATCGCGACGCTGGTCACCAGCTGCGGGGTGTAGCCGACCCACCAGGCCGACTTGTTCTGGTCGGTGGTACCGGTCTTCCCGGCCACCGGGCGGCCCAGCTCCTTCGTCTTCTTGCCGGTACCGTTCACCGCCACGTTCACCAGCGAGTCGGTGACGTTGTCCGCGACGGCCGGCTCCAGCGCGACCTTGAGCTCCTTCTTGCCGAAGCCCGGGCGCTCCACGCCGCTCACCTCGACCTTGGTGACCGAGTACGGCTCGGCCTCCTTGCCGCTGGCCGCCAGGGTGCCGTAGGCGGTGGCCATCCGGATCGGGCTGATGGTGGAGGTGCCGAGCGGGAAGGTCGCCGTCTTCGGGTCGGCGAGGCTGTCCTTCTTGACGCCCATCTGCACCGCGATGTCGGCCACGTTCTGGCCGCCGACGTCCTGGTTGAGCTGGACGAAGGGCACGTTGTACGAGTACTGCATGGCCTGCCGCAGCGAGACGTAGCCGCGCTTGCCCGAGTCCTCGTTCTTCTGCCGGTACGGCTTGCCGTCGTCGCCGATCACCAGCGAGCCGTCCGGCTTGCGGATCTCGGACATGTCGTCGGCCAGGTAGCGGCTGTCGGAGTTGATCCGCTTCGGCTTGCCCTTGTCGTCCTTCGCCGTCTGCACGCCGACCTGCATCGCGGTGGCCAGCACGAAGGGCTTGAAGGTCGAGCCGACCTGGACGCCGGTGGCGTCGGCGTTGTTGTCGAAGTGGCCGTTCTCCACGCCGTCGCCGCCGTAGAGGGCGATGATCGCGCCGTCTCCGGGACGGATGCTCGCGGAGCCGAACTGGATGTTGGTGTCGTTGTTCGGCCGCTTCGCCGGGTCGAGGTTCTCCGACTTGACGTCGTCGACCGCCTTCTTCAGGGCGTCGACCTTGTCCTTCTCGAAGGTGGTGTAGATCTTCAGGCCGCCCCGGTCGATCATCTGCTGGGTGATCGTCTTGTCGGTGGCCAGCACGTACTTGTTGGCGGTGTCGACCAGGTAGCTGATCTCACCGTTCATGTTGGAGCTGGGCTTCTGCGGGAGCGGGGCGGGGAACGTGGTGCACTTGGCCCGTTCCTCCGGGGTGATGGCCTTGGTGTCCACCATCTGATCCAGGATCCAGTTCCACCGGCCCTGGGCCCGTTCCTTGTTGTCCGGGTTGGTGGGGTCGTAGTACGTCGCACCCTTGAGCAGCCCGGCCAGCATGGCGCTCTGGCAGATGTCCAGGTCCTTGGCGTCCACCCCGTAGTACGCCTGGGCGGCCGCCTGGGCACCGTTCGCACCGCGGCCGAACCAGCTGGTGTTGAGGTACCCGGTGAGGATCTCGCTCTTCTCCTTGTCCTGGTTGATCTTCAGCGTGATGAAGAACTCCCTCACCTTGCGGCTGAGGGTCTGTTCCTGGCTCAGGTAGGCGTTCTTCACGTACTGCTGGGTGATCGTCGAGGCGCCCTGGGTCTCACCGCCCTTCGCCATGTTGTAGACGGCGCGGAGCATGCCCTTGGGGTCGATGCCGCTGTCGGTCTCGAAGGTCTTGTTCTCCGCGGCGATGACGGCGTGCTGGAGGTGCGGGCTGATGTCCTTGAGCTCGACGATCTGACGGTTGGTCTGGCCCTTGCGGGTCATCTCCGTGTTGTCGGCCCAGTAGTAGATGGTGTTCTGGTCCTTCACCAGCTCGTTCAGCTTCGGGACATCGGTGGTCTGGTACAGGTAGAACACCAGGCCGACGAAGCAGCCGAAGACCAGCAGGACGCCGCTCAGCCACTGCCGCCAGGAGGGCAGCCAGCGCCGGACGCCGGTCTTGCCGAACCGCGGGTAGTCGATGAACCGCTTCTTGCCGGGGCCGGCGGCCGCGGCGGCGGAGCCCGCGGCGGCACCGCGCCCGGGACCGCCCTTGCCCTTCTTCTGGGCGGCCTTGCGCATCTCCGCACGGGTCATCCGGGGCTGCTGTGCGGTCTCCCTGACCCCCGGGGGGCGCCCCCGGCCGACGCCGTCCGAGCGCAGCTCGTCGGGCCCCGGCCCCCCGCCTTGACGGCCTCCGCCGCCCGGGGGCTGCTGCCCGTCACCGCCCGGGTTGGGCGTCCTTCGCCGTCGCTCGCTCATCTTCCAGCCACTCCTCGCCAGGCGTTTCCAGCCTGAAGGCAGGGTTCACGTCCGATGCCCGCCAACCGCCCTGATCCCGGAGGTGGTCCTCGTGCACACGCGACAGCGTACGCAGCACGGATATACAACTAATCGGACATCAGTTGCCAATGCCCTCAAAACGGCAACAGATCATTACACGCCCGTTGCCAATGCCGTCCGCGCGTCGGCTTGTGATCACGTTCACGCGCGCCCCCCTTGCCCGTTCCGGGGGTCGGGTTTACTGTTCTCGATATATCGAGCCGATACATCGAAGCGGAATACCGCCGGATGCAGCGGCCGGACCGAGGCCGAGAGGGAGGAGGACGACGGCAGTGGGCAGACGCTCAGGAGTGCTGGAGTTCGCCGTCCTCGGCCTGCTCCACGACGCCCCGATGCACGGCTACGAGCTGCGCAAGCGCCTCAACATCCTGCTCGGGACGTTCCGCGCACTCTCCTACGGGACGCTGTACCCCTGCCTGAAGAACCTGGTCGCCCAGGGCTTCCTGGTCGAGGACAACCCGGACGTCGAGTACGTCCCGGCCACCGCCCTCAACGGCAAGCGGTCCAAGATCGTCTACCGGCTCTCCGCCGAGGGGAAGCAGCGCTTCGAGGAACTGCTCGCCGACTCCGGCCCGGACGCCTGGGAGGACGAGCACTTCGGCGTGCACTTCGCGTTCTTCGGCCAGACCGACCGGGCCGTGCGGATGCGCGTCCTGGAGGGGCGCCGCAGCCGGCTGGAGGAGCGGCTGGAGCGGATGCGCAACTCGCTGGCCCGCGCCCGTGAGCGGTTCGACGACTACACCGTCGAACTCCAGCGGCACGGACTGGAGTCGGTGGAGCGTGAGGTCCGCTGGCTCAACGAGCTGATCGAGACCGAGCGGTCCAACCGCACCGGCCGGACCGGTCCCGACACCGGTGGCGACCCCGCCGCCGGTCCCCACAAGACTTCGGACGGCCGTGGCCGGGAAGCCGGGTCCACGGACCCGTCCGGGCCACCGTACGACCGCCCGGGGCGCTCCGCCGAGGAGCGCTGACACCGCGCCAGCCCTGTGCCGCGCGGCAGGATCGGGCGCCTCGCGCCCGTACATGCAGTCATCGAAGAAGCAGGACGAGTTCCGCCTACCCCGGCGGTCCTCATGAGATCACAGGGAGCAACCGGAATGGGTTCGGTTCGCGTAGCCATCGTGGGCGTGGGCAACTGCGCCGCGTCGCTGGTGCAGGGTGTCGAGTACTACAAGGACGCCGACCCGGCCGGCAAGGTCCCCGGGCTGATGCACGTCCAGTTCGGTGACTACCACGTCCGTGACGTGGAGTTCGTCGCCGCCTTCGACGTCGACGCCAAGAAGGTCGGCTTCGACCTGGCCGACGCCATCGGCAACAGCGAGAACAACACCATCAAGATCTGCGACGTCCCGCCGACCGGCGTGACCGTCCAGCGCGGCCACACCCTCGACGGCCTGGGCAAGTACTACCTGGAGACCATCGAGGAGTCGGACGAGGCGCCGGTCGACGTCGTCCAGGTCCTCAAGGACCAGCAGGTCGACGTCCTGGTCTGCTACCTGCCCGTCGGTTCCGAGGACGCGGCCAAGTTCTACGCCCAGTGCGCCATCGACGCCAAGGTCGGCTTCGTGAACGCCCTGCCGGTGTTCATCGCGGGCACCAAGGAGTGGGCGGACAAGTTCACCGAGGCCGGCGTGCCGATCGTCGGTGACGACATCAAGTCGCAGGTCGGCGCGACCATCACGCACCGCGTGATGGCCAAGCTGTTCGAGGACCGCGGTGTCATCCTCGAGCGCACCATGCAGCTGAACGTCGGCGGCAACATGGACTTCAAGAACATGCTCGAGCGCGAGCGCCTGGAGTCCAAGAAGATCTCCAAGACCCAGGCCGTCACCTCGCAGATCCGCGACCGCGAGCTGGGTGCCAGGAACGTCCACATCGGTCCCTCGGACTACGTGGCCTGGCTGGACGACCGCAAGTGGGCCTACGTCCGCCTGGAGGGCAAGGCCTTCGGCGACGTCCCGCTGAACCTGGAGTACAAGCTGGAGGTCTGGGACTCCCCGAACTCCGCCGGTGTCATCATCGACGCCCTGCGTGCCGCGAAGATCGCCAAGGACCGCGGCATCGGCGGCCCGATCCTCTCGGCCTCCTCGTACTTCATGAAGTCCCCGCCGGTCCAGTACTTCGACGACGAGGCCCGCGAGAACGTCGAGAAGTTCATCCGCGGCGAGGTCGAGCGCTGAGCATCGCGAAGTTCGCGACTGTCGAGCACGGTGCGCTGAGCATCGCGAAGTTCGCGACTGTCGAACACGGTGCGCCGAGTCTCACGAAGTTCGCGACTGTCGAACACGGTGCGCCGAGTCTCACGAAGTTCGCGACTGTCGAACACGGTGCGCCGAGCTGACCGCTCGTAGCCCGGCAGAAGAGCCCGCGGTCTCCGGATCGCGGGCTCTTCACGTTTTCGAGGCCAATGTTTCACGTGAAACGGCGACCGGTTCCATGGCACCCTGGGCGGGTGGCGATCACCGAGAACGGCAGCACCCACCGGTCCGCACACCGGGCCACGCTCCTCGGCCTGATGCAGGGTCGCGACTTCCGGCGGCTGCTGACCGCCCGGGTGCTCTCCCAGCTCTCGGACGGCGTCTTCCAGGTCTCGCTCGCCGCGTACGTGGTCTTCTCCCCCGAGAAGCAGTCCTCCCCCGCCGACATCGCCTCGGTGCTGGCCGTGATGCTGCTGCCGTTCTCGGTGATCGGCCCGTTCGCCGGTGTGCTGCTCGACCGCTGGCGCCGCCGTCAGGTGCTCTACTTCGGCAACCTGGCCCGCTTCGGACTGGGCCTGGGCACCGGTGCGCTGCTGCTGGCGGAGGCGCCGACCTGGCTGTTCTTCGCCTCGGCCCTGCTGGTCACCGCGCTCAACCGGTTCATCCTGGCCGGCCTGTCCGCCGCCCTGCCCAGGGTCGTGGAGCAGGACCAGCTGGTCACCGCCAACGCCCTCTCCCCCACCCTCGGCACGGTCGCCGCCGCCTCGGGCGGGGGCATCGGCTTCCTGCTGCACCAGCTGATGGCGCCCGGCCCGAAGGCCGACGCCGCCCTGGTCACGGTGGCCGCGCTGCTCTACCTGGCGGCCGCCCTGGCCGCCCGGCGGATGGACCGCGACCTGCTCGGCCCCGATCAGCACGGGGACCGCCCCGCGCTCGGCCAGGCGCTGGTCCGGGCCGCCGTCGAACTCGGCGCCGCCGTGCGCCACCTGGTCCGGGACTGCCGGCCCGCCGTGCACGCGCTGGCCGCCGTCACCGCGGCCCGGTTCTGCTACGGCGTGCTGATCGTGGTCGTGGTGATGCTCGCCCGGTACACCTTCAACGACCCGACCGACAGCGCGGCCGGGCTGGTCACCCTCGGCCAGGCGGTCGGCCTGTCCGCCGCCGGGTTCTTCGTCGCCGCGGTGGTCAGCCCCTGGTGCACCCGCCGGCTGGGCCTGGCCGGGTGGATGACGGCCTGCCTGGTCGCCCCCATGGTCTTCGTCCCGGCGCTCGGCCTGAGCTTCACGCTGGTGCCCTGCCTGATCGCCGCCCTGCTGCTCGGGGTGGTCACCCAGGGCACCAAGATCTGCGCCGACACGGCGGTGCAGGAGTCGGTCGAGGACGAGTTCCGCGGCCGGGTCTTCGCCATCTACGACGTGCTGTTCAACGTCGCCTTCGTGGCCGCCGCCCTGGTCACCGCGCTGGTGCTGCCGCTGTCCGGCCGCTCCGTCACGGTGGTCGTCGGGGTCGCCGGGGTATACGCCCTGACGGCGGTCCTCTACCTGGGCGCCGCCCGCCGGAGCCCGCTCCCCCAGTGACCAGGCCTCCTGAGCCCCCTCGGGGGCTCGGGCCGACGGCGTCCGACCGACTCGCTAAGGTACTCAACCTGTCGGAACGACAGAATTCCGTCTCGGGGGACGAACTGATGAACACACCGCCGAATCCGTACGCCCAGCCGGCACCACCCCCGGCGGGCCCGCCCGGCGCACCGGCGTACGGCGCACCGGCGTACGGGGCACCCGTTCCGCCGCCGGCCGCGCCGTACGGGCCGCCGCCGGCCTACGGGCAGCCGGCGCCGCCGCCACCGGCCTACGGACAACAGCCGTACGGGCAGCAGCCATACGGACATCCCCCCTACGGGCAGCCGGCCCCCGGACCGTACGGGCAGCAGCCGCCCCCCGGGCCGTACGTCCCCCCGCAGTCCGCCCCCGCGGCGCCGCCCGCGCCGCCCGCCAAGCGCGGCCTCCGCTCCAAGCTGCGGATCTTCGGGGTGGTCGGCGGCTGCCTGGCGCTGGCGGTGAGCTACTTCGTCGCCGGGCCGAGCGTCAGCAGCGCCAAGCCGGGCGACTGCGTGCAGGCGAGCGGATCCCGTGACGTCGAGATCGTCAAGTGCACTGACCCCAAAGCGAATTACCGCGTGCTGGCGAAGTTCGAGGGCACCACCGACGTGACCCGCTGCAAGCAGACGCAGCAGACCGCGAGCACGGTGTCGGGCAAGAGCGGCCGCCGCTGGAACAAGAAGCGGTACGTGCTCTGCCTGGGCTCGCTGACGCCCGCCACCACCGGCGTCCCGCCGGTGAAGAAGTCCTGACCTCTTCCGCCACTCCTTCCCGGGGGACCACCTTGTCCGTTCCGCCTCCGCCCCAGATGCCGTACGGCCCGCCACCGGGCGACGGCAACCCGTACGCCTCCGGCGGCTCCTACGGCGCTCCGCCACCGCCGCCACCGCCCCCCGGGTACGGCTACCCGAGCCCCCCGCCGCCGCCCGGGCCGCCGTACGGCGGCCCGCCGCAGGACGGTTACGGCTACGGGTACCCGCCGCCACCGCCCCCGATGGACGGCACCACCTGCCGGTTCTGCGGCGGCTACCCGGCGGTGAACGCCACCGTCCGCGGCCACCAGGGCCTGATCATCGCCTTCCGGATGCTGCGGATGACCGGCCCGTTCTGCCGCACCTGCGGCACGGCGACGGTGCGCGACATGTCGGCCCGGACGCTGGTCCAGGGCTGGTGGAGCCTGGTGTCCTGGCTGCTGACCCCGATCACGCTGCTGCTGAACCTCGGCCCGCACAACAGGTTCAAGCGGCTGCCGCACCCCGTCCCCGGCAGCCACGGCCCGCAGCTGGACCCGGGCGTCCCGCTGACCAGCCGGCCGCACATCGCGATGCTGCTGGTGCCGGTCTCGCTGGCGGTCGCCCTGACGCTGGCCGCCACCGGGGTGCTCGGCCCGAAGAAGGACGGCCCGGTCGCCGACCCGACGCCGTCCCCCACCCTGCTGACGTTCTCGCCCACCCCGCTGCCGACGCCGACCCTCACGCTCCCGCCGCCGGCCTTCCCCTCGCCGACCTTCACGGTGCCGACGCCGACCCTCACGCTCCCGCCGGTCACCACCCCGACCGACTCGGACTCCAAGGTCGACTCGGCCGGTGTCGGTGACTGCCTGCGCAACGCGAACGGCACCAGCGAGACCACCGACACCCACCCGAAGATCACCGTGGTGCCCTGCACGGACGCCAAGGCGCAGTACAAGATCGTCTACAAGTACCTCGCCACCTCCGACGAGAAGTCCTGCGAGAAGCAGCCGAAGTCGGACAGCTGGTACACCAGCAAGCACCCCAACCTCCCGGTCCTCGACTACGTGCTCTGCCTGAAGCAGGTCAAGTAGCCGGAACCGGACGAGGGGTGGCCCCGGCCGAGCGCCGGGGCCACCCCTCGTGTCGTGTCCGCAGCCGTCCCCGGAGGTCCGGAGCCGGGCTCAGCCCTGCTGCCCCGCCCACCAGTCCCGCAGCGCCGAGACCGCCTCGTCGTGCTCCATCGGGCCGTGCTCCAGCCGGAGTTCGAGCATGTGCTTGTACGCCTTGCCGACCTGCGGGCCCGGCGTGAGGCCGAGCAGCTCCATGATCTGGTTGCCGTCCAGCGCCGGGCGGACGGCGTCCAGCTCCTCCCGCTCCCGCAGCTCAGCGATCCGGGTCTCCAGGCCGTCGTAGGTGCGCGAGAGGGCGGTGGCCTTCTTCCTGTTGCGGGTGGTGCAGTCCGAGCGGGTCAGCTTGTGCAGGCGCTCCAGCAGCGGACCGGCGTCGGTGACGTAGCGGCGCACCGCGGAGTCGGTCCACTCGCCGCCGCCGTAGCCGTGGAAGCGCAGGTGCAGCTCGACCAGGCGCGACACGTCCTCGATGAGCTCCTTGGAGTACTTGAGCTCGCGCATCCGCTTGCGGGTCATCTTGGCGCCGACCACCTCGTGGTGGTGGAAGGAGACCCGGCCGTCCGACTCGAAGCGGCGGGTGCGCGGCTTGCCGATGTCGTGCAGCAGCGCGGCCAGCCGCAGGATGAGGTCGGGACCGTCCTGCTCCAGGGCGACGGCCTGCTCCAGGACGGTCAGCGAGTGCTCGTAGACGTCCTTGTGCCGGTGGTGCTCGTCCCGCTCCAGCCGCAGCGCGGGCAGCTCGGGCAGCACGTACCCGGCCAGGCCGGTGTCGACCAGCAGCCGCAGGCCCTTGACCGGGTGCTCGGCCAGCAGCAGCTTGTTCAGCTCGGCCTGGACCCGCTCGGCGGAGACGATGGTGATCCGCTCGGCCATCGTGGCCATCGCGGCGACCACGTCGGGCGCCGGGTCGAAGTCGAGCTGGGCGGCGAAGCGGGCGGCCCGCATCATCCGCAGCGGGTCGTCGGAGAAGGACTCCTCGGGGGTGGCGGGGGTGCGCAGCACCCGGGCCTCCAGGTCGTCCAGGCCGTGGTGCGGGTCGACGAAGCCGCGGCCGGGCAGGTCGACGGCCATCGCGTTGACCGTGAAGTCCCGGCGGACCAGGTCCTCCTCGATGGTCTCGCCGTAGGTCACCTCGGGCTTGCGCGAGGTGCGGTCGTACGCCTCGGAGCGGTAGGTGGTGATCTCGATCAGGAAGGAGCCCTCGGGGGTGTCCTTGCGGGCGCCGACGGTGCCGAAGGCGATGCCGACGTCCCAGACCGCGTCCGCCCAGCCCTTGACCAGCTTGAGCACCTGCTGCGGGCGGGCGTCGGTGGTGAAGTCCAGGTCGTTGCCGAGCCGGCCGAGCAGCGCGTCCCGGACGGACCCGCCGACCAGCGCCAGCCGGTGACCGGCCGCCTGGAACCGGCGGGCGATCTCGTCGGCGACCGGCGACACCCGCAGCAGCTCTTGGAGGCCGAGGGTCTGGGCCTCGCTCAGGCCTGGTACGGCCTGGACGGCGGTGCTGGAACGGTCGGTGCGCGCGGTGGGCTCATTGGCAGTGGACACGGCTCACAAGGGTACGTGCCCCGACAGGTCAACCGCCCGCGCGTTTTGGGCGTCTCACCCCACAGCCCGCAACACTGCACCCCAGGCCGCATCGTTACCATGCCGGTGGACGAGTCTCGGGCACCGGACGGGGGATGCGGTGTCGCGTGCTGCCCCCGTCCGCGGAATCCCCGCGGCAGCGGGGCGGCGACGGCGTCGGACGAAGAGTTCCAGAAGAGTTCCAGAAGTGTGAAGCGAAGACCGTCGGGCGGACCGCGCCGGACGGCATCGGCAGCGAATCGATCGAGAACGGCGAGGGCGAAGCGAGTGAGTGAGCCGGCACGGCACTCGGGCCTGGGAGCGCACCGACAGCCTGGACGGGCCGAGCGCCCCGCCGAGGGGCGCCATCCGGCCCGTCGGGCCCGCCGGGCGGGCCTGCGCCTGGCCGCCGCCTGCGCGGCCGCCCTGACCCTCTTCACGGCCTCCCCGGCCGGCGCGCTGCCCGCCGGCGGCAACGCCAGGCCGGCCTCCGACTCCTCCGTCACTGCCGAGTACCCGGTGGTGATGACCATCGACGCGCTGAGCCCGCAGGTGGCCGTCCCGAACGGCATCGTGACGATCTCCGGAAACGTCACCAACGCCGGCAAGACGGCGGTCAAGGGCGCCCACGCGGCCGTCCGCAAGCCGTACTCCCTCAAGCCGCTGGACCGGCGCAGCGATCTGGCCAACGTGGCCGGCCGCTCGGTGCCGGACTCGAAGGACGGCGTCGAGCTGGACAGCCCGCAGTACGCCCTGCCGGAGCTGAACCCGGGGCAGAGCCAGCCGTACACCCTGAGCGTCGCGGTGAGCGACCTCGGGCTCTCCACGAGCGGCGCGTACGAGCTGGCGGTGGACGCCTGGGGCGGGACCGCCGACAACCCGCGCGACCGCGCCCTGGGCATCGCCAGGACCTTCCTGCCGTACAACGCGGGCGCCGAGGCGCAGCCCACGAAGGTCACCACGCTCTGGCCGCTGGTGCACCCGCCGGTGATGGCCGCGCAGACCTTCGCCGAGTCCGACCAGAGCATCCCGGTGCTGCGTGACGACAGCCTGGCCGCCGAGTTCGCCCCCGGCGGCCGGCTGTACGAGCTGGTCGACACCGGCGCCAGGCTGAACGGCCTGACCTGGGTGATCGACCCGGACCTGCTGGACACCGCGCTCGCGATGACCAAGCCCTACAAGGTGCAGAAGCCGGGCACCGAGGACAGCGGCAAGTCGGCCAAGGAGGACAACGTCGTCCAGGGCACCGGCTCGGCCGCCGCCGCGGCCTGGCTGGACAAACTGCGGGCCGCCGTCGCCAGGCAGGGCCACCAGGTGGTCTCGCTGCCGTACGCCGACCCGGACCTCGCCTCGATCGCGCACAACGGCGCCGACCTGACCGGGATGACCGTCGCGCTGGGCAAGGCGGCCACGGCCGGCCGGCTGACCGTCGAGGGCCGGCTCGCCGTGGACACCCGCTCCGACGTCGCCTGGCCGTTCCAGGGCTACCTCGACCAGCAGGTCGCCGCCCTCGCCCAGCAGTCGGGCAGCGGGCTGGTGCTGGTCAACGGCGGGAGCATGCCGGAGTCCGACGCGCTCACCTACACCCCGACCGCGGTCCGCCCGATCGGCAACGGGCAGACCGCCGTGGTGGCCGACGAGACCGTCTCCGCGCTCTTCGAGAAGGACCTCGGCAGCCCGCAGGCGCAGACCGAGGCGACCCAGCGCTTCCTCGCCGAGACCTTCGCGATCACCCACGAGCAGCCGCAGAACCAGCGCGCGCTGCTGGTGATGCCGCCGCGCGAGCTGAGCGCCGCCAACGCCAAGGCGCTGGCGAACGCCCTCCAGACCGCGGACGGCAAGTGGATCTCCTCGGTCAAGCTGGACACGGTCGCCCAGTCCGCGGCCGACCCGAAGGCCAACACCGCCGTCCCCGCGGCCACCGACTACCCGCCCCAGACCCGGGCCTCCGAACTCTCGGCGGCCGACCTGAGCAGCACCGACGACATCCAGCACGACCTGGACACCCTGATGCGGGTGCTCACCCTGCCGCAGCGGGTGCGCGGTCCGTTCAGCGCCGCGATGGTCCGCTCGCTGTCCACCGAGTGGCGCGGGCAGCCGACGGCCGGGAACAGCTACCGCACCGGCGTCACGAAGTACCTGAAGGAACTGACCGAAGCCGTCCAGGTGCCGAAGAAGAACAGGGTCACCCTGGCCGGCGACACCGGTCTGCTCCAGGTCAGCGTCCGCAACGACCTGACCCAGACGGTCACCAACCTGAAGCTGGTGCTCACCTCGGCCCAGCCGAACAGGCTGCGGGTGAGCCGGGAGGAGCAGCTGGTCCTCCCGGCCTCGCAGAGCGTGACCATCCGCTTCAACGCCGAGGCGCACAGCAACGGGGAGGTCGCGATGATCGCCCAGCTGTGGACCACCGGCCCCGACTCCCGGCCGTACGGCGAGCCGCAGCCGTTCCGAGTGGACGTCACCTCGGTGACCAACGGCGTGCTGTACGTCTTCGCGGGCGCCGGCGTCCTGCTGCTGCTGGCCGCGCTGCGCTTCGTGCGCCAGCGCAAGCGGCGCGGCGGGCAGCAGCACGAGGACGGCGACCAGCCGGTCGGGGACGGCCCGGCGGCGGGCGGCCCGACGGGCGGCGCCGCGGCGGACGCGACAGGCCCGGCCTCGGGCCCGGCGGCGGACACCGCGGAGGGCGCGGAACGGGATTCCGGGCAGGATCCCGCCGGGCCCCCCGCACCGGAGGGGACCGGTGGGACGGACGACACCGCTGGTGGCGGTCCCGCACAGACACCGCGCGGCAGCAGCCCGGATGGCCGGGATCGGGCCGCCGGTGATGAGAAGGTTGGTCCTTGATACCGCCGACCCCCCGCACCCCCGGGCCGGCCTCCCCCCACGACAGCGAAGAGGTGACATGACCGGGCGCAGCGAGGAGCGGCCGCCGGGCCGCGGTGAGAGCCGGCCGGGCGCCGAGTCGCCGTCCGGCGACTGGTACGTGGCCGACACCTACGCCCAGGATCCGTACGCCGCGGACGCCTACGGGAACCCGCAGGACGGCCAGGACCCGTACGGTCTGCGGGCCGGTCGGCCCGCAGCGCCGCAGCCGCCGGCCGCCGCGTACGACGTGCCGCCGCAGCTGCCGCCGCAGGGCGGCGGCTACCCGACGCCGGTGCCGGCGAACCCGTACCAGGCCCCGGAGCAGTTCTCGCCCCCGGTGCCGCCGGTGCAGCCCGGCTGGGACGCCCCGGTCCAGCCCGCCTGGCCGCAGGAGCCGGCCCAGGCCGCCGGCGGCCACTGGGGCGGCGCCCAGCAGCCCGCGCCGCAGTGGGCGCCGGGCCCGGCGCACTCCGCCTGGGACAGCGAGACCACCGAGTACGTCGGGGTGGACGCGCTGTTCGGCGGCCACCCGACGCAGGCCGCGGCCCAGCCGCCGGTCCCGCAGCCCGCCCCGCAGCCGGTCCAGCCGCCCGCCCCCGCGGCCGGCCCCGCGCCGTACCCGCCGATGGGCGGCTACCCGGGACAGCCGCAGTACGGCGGCGCTCCCGGCGGGCAGCACCACTTCGTGCCGCCGATCGAGTTCGACCCGCCGCTCTCCGAGGAGGAGGCCACCATGCAGGTGGCCGCCGTCGCGGTGCCCCCGGCGGTCGAGCCTCCGGCGGACGTCCTCGCCGACGAGCAGGCCGCACAGCAGGCGCCCGCGCCCGCCGCCGCACCCGGCGGTGGCGGCAAGGTCGCCAGCCTGCTGAACTCCAGCGCGATCATGGCGGCCGGCACCCTGGTCTCCCGCGGCACCGGCTTCGTCCGGACCATGGTGATCACCGCGGCCATCGGCGTCGTCGTGATGGGTGACTCGTACAACGCGGCGAACACCCTGCCCACCCTGCTGTACATCCTGATCGGCGGCGGCGCGCTGAACGCGGTCTTCGTGCCGCAGCTGGTGCGCAGCATGAAGAACGACGCCGACGGCGGCACCGCCTACGCCAGCCGGCTGCTCACCCTGGTGATGGTCGGGCTCGGCGGCGTGGTCTTCCTGGCGGTGCTCGGGGCACCGGTGCTGGTGCGGCTGATCGCCGAGCCGATGATGGCCAACCCGGAGCGCGCCGACACCACGGTGGCGCTGGCCCGGTACTGCCTGCCGTCCATCTTCTTCATGGGCATCCACGTGGTGATGGGCCAGATCCTCAACGCCCGTGGCCGGTTCGGCGCGATGATGTGGACCCCGGTCCTGAACAACATCGTGGTGATCTTCACCTTCTCCGCCTACATCTGGGTCTACGGCGGGTTCGGCGGCACCCACGTCGCCCCCGAGACCATCTCCCCCGAGGGCGTGCGGCTGCTCGGCCTCGGCACCCTGGTCGGCCTGGTCGTCCAGTCGCTGGCGATGATCCCGTACCTGCGGGGGGCGGACTTCCGCTACCGGCCGCGCTTCGACTGGCGCGGCCACGGCCTCGGCAAGGCCGCCCGGCTCGCCAAGTGGACGTTCTTCTTCGTGCTCGCCAACCAGGCCGGCTACCTGGTGATCACCCAGCTGTCCACCAAGGCGGGCGCCGCCGCGGCGGCGGCCGGACACGGCGGCGTCGGCCTGGCCGCGTTCTCCAACGCGCTGCTGATCTGGCAGCTCCCGCAGGCCGTGATCACCGTCTCGATCATGAGCGCGGTGCTCCCCCGGCTCTCCCGGGCCGCGGCCGACGAGGACGCCGGCGCCGTGCGAGACGACATCTCCTACGGCCTGCGCACCACCGCGGTGGCGGTCGTCCCGGCGGCCTTCCTGTTCCTGTCGCTCGGCCCGGCGATCGGCCGGGCGATCTACGCGGTCGGCGGCAACGACACCGTGCTGGACGATGCCACCAACATCGGTCTGATGCTCTCCGCCTTCGCGCTGGGACTGATCCCGTACTCCGCCCAGTACGTGATGCTGCGCGGCTTCTACGCCTACGAGGACACCCGCACCCCGTTCTCCAACACCGTCTGGGTCGCGGCCTGCCAGGCCGGTTTCGCGGTGCTGTGCTGGCTGGTGCTGCCCGCCGAGTGGACGGTGATCGGCATCGCCTTCGGCTACGGCCTGGCCTACGCCATCGGTGTGGTGGTCGCGATGCCGAAGCTGAAGAAGCGGATCGGCGGGCTGGACACCAAGCGGGTCGGCAGGACGTACAGCCGGCTGGCCGCCGCCTGCGTCCCGGCCGCCCTGGTCGGCCTCGGCGTCAGCCTGGGCGTCCAGCAGGCGCTCGGCGGGTGGCCGGGCAGCGTGGCGGCCCTGGTCGCGGCCGGCGGCCTCCAGCTGGCGGTCTTCGTGCTCGTCGCGAAGCGGCTGCGGATCGAGGAGCTGAACTCCATGCTGGGCATGGTCCGCGGCCGGCTGGGCCGCTGACCGACCGACGACCGGCCGGACGAGCGGACGCCCTGACCGGGCGTCAACCGGAGCCCGCAGGGCTCCCGCGCTCGTCCGGCCGAGTGCTGGATCGCCGGTTCGTTCGGGTCCGCCCGACCGCCGGATGGCGACCCGGTGTCGGATCTGCACCACATCTCTCCACCCCGGGCAACCGTGCGGGCCCCTCAGCGGTCGTACCAGGTGGAGAAGAGTGGGCACAATTGTCCTGGAGCACGGGGCCGTCAACCCCGGCACTCCAGCGACTCTCTCGGGGCGACACAAGGGGAGGCAGGACCACGGTGGCTGATGGCACCAAGGCGGTCGTCGACACGTCAGCAGCTGACGCGGCGGCGGACGAGGCCGCGCTGGCCGCGGCGATCGACGAGCTCGCGGGCTCGGACGACGCCGGCGAGAGCGCCTCCACGGAGGCCGGCAAGGGCACCGCCGCTGTCGCCGCCCCCGGGAGCACCGACGCTGACGGGACCGACGACGACGTACGGGCCACCGGTCCCGAGCCCGCCGTCGGCGAGGAGACCTCGGAGATCACCGCTCCGCTCTCGGTCCAGGAGATCCGCGCCGAACTGGCCGCCGGCCCGCCCCGGAAGAAGCCCGCTCCCGAGCCGGCCCGCCCGGCTCGCCGCCCCACCGACCCGCAGCCCACGGTCGACCCGCGCGACACCGCCACCCTCCCGCGCACCCTCCCCGCCCCGGCGCGCCGCAGCGGCGACATGATCGGCCACCGGTACCGGCTGGAGGAGTGCATCTCCCAGACCGAGACCTTCAGCAGCTGGCGCGCCGTCGACGAGAAGCTGCGCCGGGCCGTCGGCGTCCACCTGATGGCCTCCGGCCACCAGCGGGCCCGCAAGGTGCTGGCCGCGGCCAAGTCCGCCGCCCTGCTCGGCGACCCGCGCTTCGTCCAGGTGCTGGACGCCGTGCACGAGGGCGAACTGGTCTACGTCGTAAGAGAGTGGCTGCCGCACTCCTCCGACCTGGCCAGGCTGCTCGCGAACGGCCCGATGGAGCCGCACGAGGCGTACCAGATGGTCCGCCAGGTCGCCGACGCCGTCGCGGCCGCCCACCGGCGCGGCCAGGCCCACCTGCGGCTCACCCCGCGCTGCGTGCTGCGCACCGACAGCGGCCAGTACCGGATCAACGGCATCGCGGTGGACGCCGCCCTGCGCGGGCTGCCCGAGGAGGAGGCCGAGGACGCCCAGCGGGCCGACACCCGTGCGATCGGCGCGCTGCTGTTCGCCGCGCTGACCCACCGCTGGCCGTACCCCGAGGACCGCTACGACCTCCAGGGCCTGCCGAAGGGCCTCCAGAACGCCGCGCCGGACCAGGTCCGCGCCGGGGTCCACCGGGGGCTGTCCGACCTTGCCGCGCGGTCCCTGTTCGACCACCCGCCGCACCACGCCGAGCCGATCACCACCCCGGAGGAGCTCGTCCGGGCGATCGCGCGGCTGCCCAAGATCCGCCAGCCCGAGCCGGAGCTGCCCGCCTTCCAGGCCCCGCCCCGGCACAACACCCACGCCCTGCCCACCGCGCCCAACCCGACCCGGGTCGCCGACAACACCGTCGCCCCGCTGCCGGCCTCCTCCCGTCCCACCTCCTCCCGGCGCACCCGGCGGCGGCTGCGACGGGTGGTCAGGGCCACCGCCTGGACGGTCGCGCTGGGCGCGATCGGCGTCGCCTCCTGGCAGTTCGTCGGCTACCTGCACAACAACAGCCCTGCCGCCGCCTCCACGGCCCCCTCGACCGGCGGCACCTCGCCGAGCCCGCAGGCCAGCACCCACAACCCGGGGCCGATCGCCATCAAGGGCGCGCAGTCGTACAACCCGCTGGGCGACGGGACCGAGGGGAAGGACAGCCCCGCGAAGGCGGTCGACAACGACCCGAACACGGTCTGGACCACCCAGTGGTACGCCGACCAGTTCGGCACCAAGCCGCCCGCCCTCAAGTCGGGCACCGGCCTGATGATCGACCTCGGCTCTCCGCAGGCGGTCTCCTCGGTGAACGTCCAGTTCGTCGGGGAGCACACCGCCGAGCTTCGGGTGCCCACCGCGGCCTCCGCCGCCAACCCGATGCAGGCATCGCTGGAGGGTTTCACCGTCGTCGGCAAGAAGAGCGGGCCCAACGCCGAGTACACCCTCGAATCGCCGGTCACCACGCGCTACCTCTTGCTCTGGCTGACCGCCCTGCCGAAGGATGGCGGCGGACGGTTCACCGGCCAGGTCGCCGAGGTCAAGGTCTCCGGCTGACCGGGCCGGCCGGCCCGGCACGACTGCGAGGGGACAAGGGGTGACGGTGGCGGACGACGACGCGGCGCTGCTCGCCCGGCACGTCGCCGGCGACCCCGAGGCCTTCGGCCTGCTGGTGAACCGCCACCGCGACCGGCTCTGGGCGGTCGCCCTGCGCACCCTGGCCGACCGCGAGGAGGCCGCCGACGCCCTCCAGGACGCCCTGGTCTCCGCCTTCCGCTCCGCGGCCGGCTTCCAGGGCCGCTCCGCGGTCACCACCTGGCTGCACCGGATCGTGGTCAACGCCTGCCTGGACCGCGCCCGGCGCACGGCCACCCGCCGCACCGCCCCGCTCGACGAGGACCCGCAGCGGCTGGACGCCCTGCTCGGCGCCGCCGAACCGGCCGACTCCCCGGTGGTCAGGGCCGAGCTGCACCGCGAGCTGACCGCGGCGCTCGCCGAGCTGCCCCCCGAACAGCGGGCGGCGCTGGTCCTGGTCGACATGCAGGGCTACCCGGTCGCCGAGGCCGCCGAGCTGCTGGGCGTCCCGGTGGGCACCGTGAAGAGCCGCTGTGCCCGCGGCCGGGCCCGGCTGCTCCCCCTCGTCCGGCACCTGCGCGACCGGGATGTTTCACGTGGAACACCGGCCTCCCCCGGCTCGGCCCCGCCGGCCCGCCGGGAGGCCCCGGGGAACCCGAAGGGCCCCGCCACCGTCACAGGGACGGGCCCGAGCAGCGGTCGGACGATTCTGGAAGGAGACGCGAGCACCCGATGAACGCCCACCTCTCCTCCCCCGGACCCGCCGACGACCACCCTCCGGTCGAGCAGCTGGCCGACCTCGCCGAGGGGCTGATCGACTCCCCCGGCACCGTCGGGGCGCTGCGGCGCCACCTGGACGGCTGCGCCGAGTGCCGGGAGACCGTCGACGCGCTCACCGAGGTCCGGGAGCTGCTCGGTGACGTCCCGACCGAACCGATGCCGGCCGACGTCGCCGCCCGGATGGACGCGGCGCTGGCCGAGGCCGCCGCCGGAACGGACCGGGAGGCCGTCGAGCGGCCTCAGGAGGCCCCCGCGGCCGTCCGCGGGACCGAGGCCCCGGCACGGCCCGTACGCTCCGCCGCGACGCCCCCCGCGCCCTCCTCCGGCCTCTCCTCCGGCCCTCCGTCCCGGCCCGCCGGACGGTCCGGCTCGGCCACCGGCCCCGGCCGCGCCCGCCGACGGCGGTTCGCCCTGCTGCTCGGCGCGGCCGCCGCCCTGGCCGCCCTCGGCCTCGGCGGGGCACTGCTACCGCACCCCGACGGCAGGTCCGACGCGGTGACGGTCGGCGCGGGCGCCCCGAGCGCCCCGAGCGCCACCGCCGACGACCACGGCGCCAGGACCCCGCACGCGGCGGGCGCCGGCACCGACTACCGCGAGGACGGACTCGCCGCCCGGATCCAGCAGTTGCTGGCCCGCTCGGAGACCGCCCCGGGGCTGCGGGCCACCGGGCCCGCCCGGTCCGAGGGCGCCCCGCCCGCCGACGGCCCCCTCCCCTCCCCCTCGGGGGAGGCCTGCCCGCCGCTCGCCGACGGCACCCCGCTGGCCACCGACCGGGGCGGTTTCCACGGCGCCCCGGTCGACGTCCTGGTCTACCCGCTGCCCGGCCGGCCCGGCTTCGTCGACGTCTACCTGCGCTCCCCCGACTGCGGCCCGGTCCTCCTCCACCAGGCCGTTCCCAGCCACTGACCGACGGTTCCCATGCGATCCACGCCGACGGCGGCACGCCGCTTCCGGACTCCGGGCGCCTGGTACTGATCCGCCTGGGAATGCGAGAGACTGGTCAGTCGTTGTCCCGGGCGGCGGAGCAGGACCGCCCTCCCCGCAGCAAACGCGGGTCGCGATGCGAACCAGGAGAAGCAGTGAGCGACGTCCGTAACGTGATCATCATCGGTTCCGGCCCGGCCGGGTACACGGCCGCGCTCTACACGGCCCGTGCCTCCCTCAAGCCGCTGGTCTTCGAGGGGGCCGTCACCGCCGGTGGCGCGCTCATGAACACCACCGAGGTCGAGAACTTCCCGGGCTTCCGGGACGGCATCATGGGCCCCGAGCTGATGGACAACATGCGGGCCCAGGCCGAGCGCTTCGGCGCCGAGCTGATCCCCGACGACATCGTCGCGGTCGACCTCACCGGCGACGTCAAGACCGTCACCGACTCCGAGGGCAACGTTCACAGGGCGCGCGCCGTGATCGTCACCACCGGTTCCCAGCACCGCAAGCTCGGTCTGCCGAACGAGGACAAGCTCTCCGGGCGCGGCGTCTCCTGGTGCGCCACCTGCGACGGCTTCTTCTTCCGCGACCAGGACATCGCGGTGGTCGGCGGCGGCGACACCGCCCTGGAGGAGGCGACCTTCCTCTCCCGCTTCGCCAAGAGCGTCACGATCATCCACCGCCGGGACAGCCTGCGCGCCTCCAAGGCGATGCAGGAGCGTGCCTTCGCCGACGAGAAGATCCGCTTCGAGTGGGACAGCGCGGTCGAGGCCATCCACGGCGACCCGAAGCTGAGCGGCGTCACCCTGCGCGACACCACCACCGGCGAGACCCGCGAGCTGGCCGTCACCGGTCTGTTCATCGCGATCGGCCACGACCCGCGCACCGAGCTCTTCAAGGGCCAGCTGGACCTCGACGCCGAGGGCTACCTGAAGGTCGAAGCCCCCTCGACCCGGACCAACATCCCCGGCGTGTTCGCCGCCGGCGACGTCGTGGACCACACCTACCGCCAGGCCATCACCGCCGCCGGCACCGGCTGCTCCTCCGCCCTGGACGCCGAGCGCTACCTGGCCTCGCTGGACGACCTGGAGGCCAAGGCCGCCGCCGTCGCGGTCTGACCTCCTCCCGCTCCACCCCGCGGGGGTGTTCCACGTGAAACACCCCCGCCCCGGCCGGGCAGAAACAGAACGGGCCCACCCGTTGTTCTCCCGACAGCAGCCCCCTCCGTCCGATCCCGAGGAGTTCCCGTGGCCGGCGCCACCACCACAGTCACCGACGCGACGTTCGAGAACGACGTCCTGAAGAGCGACAAGCCCGTCCTGGTCGACTTCTGGGCCACCTGGTGCGGCCCGTGCCGCCAGGTCGCCCCGGTCCTGGAGGACATCGCGGCCGAGCACGGCGACAAGCTCACCATCGCCAAGCTCGACGTGGACACCAACCAGCAGACCGCCGCCCAGTACAACGTCATCTCGATCCCGACGCTGATCGTCTACAAGGACGGCGAGCCGGTGAAGTCCATCACCGGTGCCCGTCCGAAGGCCGCGCTGCTGCGCGAGCTGGCCGAGTTCATCTAGGCCTTCCGGTCGTCGACCGCACGGCGGCAACGGGCACGGCCGGCACGGGCCCGGCTAGAACGGCCGCAGCGCCGGCTCCTTGCGCCCGCCGCCGAGCAGCCGCTCCAGCGCCCCCTCCATGTCCCCCCGCCAGGAGAGCGTGGTGCGCGCCTCCAGCCGCAGCCGGGGGTAGCGGTTGTGGGGACGGACGGTCTTGAAGCCGACCGCCAGCAGGTGGTCGGCCGGCAGCACACAGCTGGTCGGCGTCCGCCCGGCCGAGCCGAACGCCTCGATCGCCCGCACCCCGCGGCCGATCAGGTCCTTGGCCACGGTCTGCACCAGCACCCGGCCGAGCCCCTGGCGCTGGTAGCCCGGCAGCACCCGGCTGACCATCAGCTGAACGGCGTCCGGCGAGACCGGGCTGGTCGGGAAGGACTGCGAGCGGGGGACGTAGGCGGGCGGCGCGTACAGCACGAAACCGGCGGGTTGGTCGTCCACGTAGACGATCCGGCCGCAGGAGCCCCACTCCAGCAGCACCGTGGAGATCCACCCCTCCTTCTCCAGCTCGGGCTTGCCCGATTCCACCGCCTCCTTCGCGCTGACCGGGTCCAGCTCCCAGAAGACGCAGGAGCGGCAGCCGGTCGGCAGGTCCCCGAGGTTGTCCAGTGTCAGCGGAGCGATCCGGCGTCCCATGGCCGCACCTCCTCCTCCCTCTCACGGTCGAGCATTCCCCCACGAACGCCGATGGGTGCATGTTTCACGTGAAACAGCGCTCACGTGGAACACGCACCCATCGGGTCGTTGCCCTCGGCCGGCCAGTCCGGCTCAGCCCTGCGACAGCCGCAGACCGTCCTCGCCCGGGGCCATGCTGTCCAGGATCCGGTTCAGGTCCTCCACCGAGCCGAACTCCAGCACCACCTTGCCCTTGCCCAGCTTGCCGGCACGCTGCGACACCTCGACCTTGACCCGGGTGTCGAAGCGGTCGGACAGCCGGCTCGCCAGGTCGTTGAAGGCCGGGGAGTTCAGCTTGCCCGCCTTCGGCGCCTGGCGCTTGGGCTTCTCCGGCTCCTGGACCATCACCCGGACGATCTCCTCGGTGGTCCGCACCGAGAGGCCCTCCGCGGTGATCCGCCGGGCCAGCTCCTCCTGCCGCTCGCTGTCCGGCAGCCCGAGCAGCGCACGGGCGTGCCCGGCGGTCAGCACCCCGGCGGCGACCCGCTTCTGGACCACCGGCGAGAGCTTCAGCAGCCGCAGCGTGTTGGAGACGTGCGCCCGCGAGCGGGCGATCCGGTCGGCCAGCTCCTCGTGGGTGCAGGAGAAGTCCCGCAGCAGCTGGTCGTAGGCGGCCGCCTCCTCCAGCGGGTTCAGCTCGGCCCGGTGCAGGTTCTCCAGGAGGGCGTCCAGCAGCAGCTTGTCGTCCTCGGTGGACCGGACGATCGCCGGAATCCGCTCCAGCCCGGCCTCCCGGGAGGCACGCCAGCGGCGCTCCCCCATGATCAGCTCGTAGCGCTCGGGCCCGGCCTGGCGCACCACGATCGGCTGGAGCAGCCCGACCTCCTTGATGGAGGCGATCAGCTCGGCCAGCTTGTCGTCGTCGAACACCTTGCGCGGCTGACGCGGGTTGGCGATGATCGCGTCCAGCGGCAGCTCGGCGAACCGCGCCCCGGCGACCTCGGCCGGCTCGGACGGGGCGTGCTCCCGTCGGTTCACGCCGGCGGCCCGGGCGGCCACCGTCCCCCGGCCGGACGGCAGCACCGGCACCGCGGTCGGCGAGACCGTTCCGGCGCCGGAAGGTTCCAGCACCACCGAGGCGGGTACGGGCGCGGCCGTCGCGGGCTGTCCCGCCGCCCCGCCGACCGCCGGCGGAGCCGACGGGAGCAGTGCCCCGAGCCCCTTCCCCAGACCCCTGCGACCACTCACTGATGACCCTCCGTCGTGCCGTACTGTGCCCTCGGGGCGCCGTGCCCCGGCTGGCCGTCCCGCTGTTGACCCACCGTCGAACCGCCCTGTCCCACCGCACGCAGCGCGAGCTCGCGGGCGGCCTCCAGATAGGAGAGCGCCCCGGTCGAGCCGGGGTCGTAGGTGAGCACCGTCTGCCCGTAGCTGGGCGCCTCCGAGATGCGGACCGAGCGCGGGATCGCCGTGCTCAGCACCTCGCGCTGGAAGTGGGTCCGGACCTCCTCGGCGACCTGGGCGGCCAGCCTGGTCCGGGCGTCGTACATGGTGAGCAGGATGGTCGACACGTGCAGTGCGGGGTTGAGGTGCGCGCGCACCAGCTCGACGTTGCGCAGCAGCTGGCCGAGGCCCTCCAACGCGTAGTACTCGCACTGGATCGGGATCATCACCTCCTGGCCGGCGACCAGGGCGTTGACCGTCAGCAGGCCCAGCGAGGGCGGACAGTCGATCAGGATGTAGTCCAGCGGCTGCTCGTAGGCGGCGATGGCGCGCTGGAGCCGGCTCTCCCTGGCCACCAGGGAGACCAGCTCGATCTCGGCGCCGGCCAGGTCGATGGTGGCCGGGACGCAGAACAGCCCCTCGACGTCGTACACCGGCTGCACCACGTCGGCCAGCGGCTTGCCCTCCACCAGGACGTCGTAGATGGACGGCACCTCCGCGTGGTGGTCGATGCCGAGCGCGGTGGAGGCGTTGCCCTGCGGGTCGAGGTCGACGACCAGGACGCGCAGGCCGTGCATGGCGAGCGAGGCGGCCATGTTCACGGTGGTGGTGGTCTTGCCCACCCCACCCTTCTGGTTGGCGACCACGATCACCCGGGTGGCGGCGGGCCGGGGCAGTCCCTCGCCCGCTCGGCCGATCGCCTGAACCGCAGCCTGGGCAGCCCGCGCGATGGGCGTGTCATCGATCTGGTCGACGGTCTCCGAGTCCTGCATGGGAGTCAGTGTTTCACGTGAAACCGGAGCGGCAACAGTCACCGCCCGGTCCCGGCGGAGGATGCCCGAGAGCAAGGATCGACGTTTCACGTGAAACACCATGCCCGCTATGCCGGAAATCTGACGTTGCGACACTCCGGTGTCCCCGGGGGCACCATCCGGCCGAGGGCCGGGGCGATCGGCCCGCCCGTCACCCGGACGACGACGGGCGGACGGTCCCCCCTTCCAGGAGGCCCGTCCGCCCGTGTGCGGTACGTGTCCGGTCAGTCCGGCGTCACCCGGCTCAGCGGGTGCGGCGCCGCCCGCCCCGGCCGCGCTCGCCGTTGCGGACGCTCGCGTTGCGGCCCGCCCGGGCCGCCTTGGCGCGCCGGGTCGCCGCCTTCACCCCGCCGGGGCTCTCCCCCGCCTTCACCTGGACCACCCGGGTCGAGGTCTCCAGGGTGCCCTCGCCGACCGCGATGACGTTGCACTCGACCGCGCCCAGCTTGGCCAGCCCGGCCCGCGAGTCGGCCAGTTCCTGCTCCGCGCTGTCGCCCTTGAGCGCCAGCATCTGCCCGTGCGGGCGCAGCAGCGGCATCCCCCAGCCGGCCAGCCGCTCCAGCGGCGCCACCGCCCGGGCGGTCACCACGTCCACCGCGAGCTTGCCGACCATCTCCTCGGCCCGGCCGCGCAGCACCGTGACGTTGTCCAGCCCCAGCTCCCGGACGACCTCCTCCAGGAAGGTGGTCCGGCGCAGCAGCGGCTCCAGCAGCGTCACCGAGACGTCCGGACGGACCAGCGCCACCGGGATGCCGGGCAGACCGGCACCGGAGCCGACGTCGCACAGGGTGATCCCGGACGGCAGCAGCTCGGCCAGCACCGCGCAGTTCAACACGTGCCGGTCCCAGAGCCTGGGCACCTCGCGGGGCCCGATCAGCCCGCGCTGCACGCCCGCGGTGGCCAGCAGCTCGGTGTAGCGGACCGCGGCGTCGAAGCGGTCCCCGAAGACCTCCCGGGCGGCGGCCGGAGCCTCGCCCGGCTCGGTCACCTCGGCGGCCCGCTCCTCAGCGGCCGGGTCCACGTCCGCCCCCGGCCGGCCGGCAGCCGCGTTCTCCGTGTCCATCTCGACCTCTCCGATCCCCGGATCCACCGACCCGCTCAACGCACTGTTTCACGTGAAACATCCCAGGAGGGACGACGACCCCGCCCGCACGAGGCGGACGGGGTCGCGTCCGGTGAAGCTTTCCGGTCGCCGCGGCGACCGGTCATCGACCTGCCGGTCTCAGACCGGCAGCACGACCACGAACCGCTGGGGCTCTTCGCCCTCGGACTCACTGCGCAGACCGGCCGCGGCGACCGCGTCGTGGACGACCTTGCGCTCGAACGGCGTCATCGGACGCAGCTTGACCTGCTCGCCGGAGTTCTTGGCCTGCTCGGCGGCCTCGGCACCGAGCACCGCCAGCTCCTCGCGCTTGCGGGCCCGGAAGCCGGCAATGTCCAGCATGAGGCGGCTGCGCTCGCCGGTCTCCCGGTGGACAGCCAACCGGGTCAGCTCCTGGAGGGCCTCCAGCACCTCGCCGTCCTGGCCGACCAGGCGCTGGATCGCGCGGTCGTTGCCGTCGCTGACGATGGAGACCAGGGCACGGTCGCCCTCGACGTCCATGTCGATGTCACCGTCGAGATCCGCGATGTCGAGCAGACCCTCCAGGTAGTCCGCCGCGATGTCGCCCTCCTGCTCCAGGCGGGAGACGAGGTTCTCGTCGGCGCTGGCGGCGGCCTCGGCCTCGACGGCGGAGGTGGTGCCTTCAGTCACTGATGGACTCCTTCGGAGATGGGCCCGTCTGGCGGGCCGGGAACGAAGCTCTTCGCGGCTGTCACGACGGCCCCGGGGCCGGTCAGGACTTCCTCTTCGGCCGCTGGCCGCCACCGCGCTTCGGCTGCTGCCTGGTGCCCTGCTTGGTGCCTGCCGGCTTGGCCGCGCCCGGCTTGACCGTGCTCTGCTTGGCGGCCGCCGGCTTGGCGCCGGCGTCGGCCTGGACCTCGTCGACGGGCTCCTCCACCGGGACGTCCTCGCCGGGCTCGGCCGTGGGCTGCCCGGCGGCACCCTGCTGGCGCTGCGCCTTGGTCTGCCGGCGGGGCTGCTGGCGGCGCGCCTGCACCGAGTCCTCGACCACCGCGGCGGCGCTGGCCGCCGCGCTGACGGCCTCCTTGGACGGGGGCAGCATGCCCCAGAGCGCGCCCTTGATCTCCGTACCGTCCGGACGCAGCCGGCCGGCCTTCTTCAGGCGGGCCTGGCGCTCCTCGAAGGCCTTGCTGCCCGGAGTCGGGTTGTTGTGGATGACGATCAGCTGCTGGCCCATCGACCAGACGTTGGTGGTCAGCCAGTAGACCAGGACACCGACCGGGAAGTTGATGCCCATCACGGCGAACATGATCGGGAAGACGTACATCAGCATCTTCTGCTGCTGCATGAACGGCGTCTTCACCGTGAGGTCGACGTTCTTGGTCATCAGCTGGCGCTGGGTGACGAACTGCGACAGCGACATCAGGATGATCATCACGGCGGTGACGATCTTGACGCTGGTCTCGGGGCTGCCGAGGAAGGTCGCGGAGAGCGGGGCCCCGAAGATGTGCGCCTTGCCGGCGCTCACCAGCAGGTCACCGTGGATGACGCCGATCTGCTCGCTCTTGGCCACCTTGGCGAGCACACCGTAGAGGGCGGTGAAGAACGGCGCCTGCACGAGGATGGGAAGGCAGCTGGAGAACGGGTTGGTACCCGCCTCCTTGTACAGCTTCATCATCTCTTCGGACTGGCGCTGCCGGTCGTTCTTGTAGCGCTCCTGGATGGCCTTCATCTTCGGCTGGATCGCCTGCATGGCCCGGGTCGCCTTGATCTGCTTCACGAAGAGCGGGATCAGGCAGATCCGGATGACGACCACCATCGAGGCGATGGCGAGGCCCCAGGCCCAGCCACCGTCCGGGTCGAAGATGTGGCTGTACAGCGAGTGGAACTGGACGATGATCCAGGACACCGCTGTGTACAGGGGATTCAGGAAGGAGAAGGTCACCGGTCAGGCTCCTTGGACAGGTGGATCGGCCGCTCGGGGCCAATGGTCGCCGGGCCCTCGGGGTCCGGACCGGCGGGGGTGGCGGTCACCGGTTCCTCGGTGGCGGACCGGCTCTTCAGCCAGTCCCGCAACCGCCGGTGCCACACCGGATGCTTGCGCGGCGGGACGTGATCGACCCCGCCGGGCGTCCACGGATTGCAGCGCAGGATGCGCCATGCGGTCAGTCCGCCGCCCTTGACCGCCCCGTGCACCTTCACGGCCTCGTAGCCGTAGTGCGAGCAGGAGGGGTAGTAACGGCAGACCGGACCCAGCAGTGGGCTGATCGTCCACTGGTAGACCCTGATCAGACCCATCAGCAGGTACTTCATCGACCTGCTCCCGTCGGCGCCGTGGCGGCGGGCTCCGTCCTCAGCAGTCGCTTCAGTGCCGCGTCCAGGTCGCGTTCGAGGTCCTGGTACGAGGCGGTCGCGGCTTGGGGCAGCGCACGCACCACTATCAGGCTACCGGCGGGCAGCCTGGACAGACGATCACGAACGAGGTGACGCAACCGGCGCTTGACCAGGTTGCGGACGACCGCCGGGCCAACGGCCTTGCTCACGACGAAACCCGCACGCGCCGAAGGAGTCCCCTCGGCGACGTGCGGGCGGGAGTCGCTGGTCCGGTCGGTCTGCCCCTGCGGGTCACCGTCTCTGCTGAGATGGACGACCAGAAGGGGCCGGCCGGCCCGGCGACCGCGTTTCACCGCGGTCGCGAAGTCCTGGCGCCGCCGCAGCCGATTCTCGGAGGGCAGCACAACAGACTCTGGCGCGGATCAGGCGGACAGGCTGCTGCGGCCCTTGCCACGGCGGGCGGCCAGGATGGCACGGCCGGCGCGGGTACGCATACGCAGCCGGAAGCCGTGGGTCTTCGCGCGGCGACGGTTGTTCGGCTGGAAGGTGCGCTTGCTCACTCGGGGGCTCCTGAGGTGAATCGTAGGATGACGGGGAATCGCTTGGCCGTCACCGTGCGTCCGCGTGATCTCCCCTGATTCGGAAATCCGACCCCATCGCCCCAGTTCGGCTGGGGTCTGGAGGCAATCCACGGCGCCCGTGCTGCGCGCCTTATGGAGCGGGTGGACCCGCGGACATGCGGCAGCGGCCATCGACAACTCGACCTGGTTACGGTACGCGGGACGGGGTCCGAGGGTCAAACCGGCTTCCTTCGCCCGTCTTACCCACAGCCTGTGGACAACGACTTGATCCGTCCCTGTTCGCTGACTACCGTTGCAGAACTTGTCTGGTTTGTTCTTGGAAAGCGTGCACCAGTGGCTGATGTCAACAGCGACCTCGTCCCGGTCTGGGCCAGGGTCGTCGAGCGGCTGGTCGCCGACCCCGATGTCGGGGAGATGGACAAACAGTGGGTGCAGCGCACCCAGCCGATGTGGATGATGCACGACACCGCCCTGCTGGCGACCCCGAACGAGCGGGCCAAGCAGGTGCTGGAGGGCCGGCTGCTGCCGCAGCTGACCGAGGCCCTCAGCCGTGAGCTCAGCCGCCCGGTCCGGATCGCCGTGATGGTCGACGCCAACGCGGTGCCGACCACCCCCGCGTCCGCCCTCCAGGCCCCCGCCGAGCCCTATCCCGGCCCGGCCGAGGAGGACACCTCCGGCTACGGCGGCCAGGGCTACCAGCACCAGCAGGGGTACGGACAGGACCAGCCGTACGAGCAGGAGCAGCCGTACGAGCAGAACCAGCCCTACCCACAGGACTACGAGCGCCCCCGCTACGACACCGGCGGCTACGAGCAGCGCCAGGCCCCGTACGGCGGCCCCCCCGGCGGCCCCGGCTGGCAGGGCTACCAGGAGCAGCCGCCCGCCTACCGCGAGTCCGAGGAGCCCGCGGCCCGCCAGGCGCCGCGGCCCGTCCCCGGACCGCCCGCGACCACCCAGGGCGACCTCTTCGGCGGCGCCTACGGCCCGGGCCCGAACGAGCAGCCCAGGACCGGCGCCGGCCGCAGGGCCGGCGGCTCCCGCCCCTCCGGCGGCCGCCCGGCGGAGAAGTCCGCCCCCGACCGCTCCGCCGAGCGTCCCGGCGTCCCCGGAGTGCCCGCGCCGCCCGGCGCTCCCCCGGCCGGCGGCTCCCGCAAGGACGAGCCGGCCGCCCGGCTGAACCCCAAGTACCTCTTCGACACCTTCGTCATCGGCGCCAGCAACCGCTTCGCGCACGCGGCGGCGGTGGCGGTCGCCGAGGCCCCGGCCAAGGCGTACAACCCGCTCTTCATCTACGGCGAGTCCGGGCTGGGCAAGACCCACCTGCTGCACGCCATCGGGCACTACTCGCGCAGCCTCTTCCCGGGCACCCGGGTGCGCTACGTGTCCTCGGAGGAGTTCACCAACGAGTTCATCAACTCGATCCGGGACGGCAAGGCGGACACCTTCCGCCGCCGCTACCGGGACATGGACATCCTGCTCGTGGACGACATCCAGTTCCTCGCGAGCAAGGAGTCCACGCAGGAGGAGTTCTTCCACACCTTCAACACCCTGCACAACGCGAACAAGCAGATCGTGCTCTCCTCGGACCGGCCGCCCAAACTGCTGACCACGCTGGAGGACCGGCTGCGCAACCGCTTCGAGTGGGGTCTGATCACCGACGTCACCCCGCCGGAGCTGGAGACCCGGATCGCGATCCTGCGCAAGAAGGCGATCCAGGAGCAACTCAACGCTCCCGCCGACGTGTTGGAGTTCATCGCGTCCCGGATCACCCGCAACATCCGGGAGTTGGAGGGCGCGCTGATCCGGGTCACCGCCTTCGCCAACCTCAACCGGGCCCCGGTGGATCTGGAGTTGGCCGGGATCGTCCTCAAGGACCTGATCCCGGGCGGGGACGAGGACGCGGGCCCGGAGATCACCGCGCAGGTCATCATGCAGCAGACCGCCGCGTACTTCGGCCTGGGCGTGGACGACCTCTGCGGATCCTCGCGCAGCCGGGTGCTGGTGACGGCCCGTCAGATCGCGATGTACCTGTGCCGGGAGCTCACCGACCTCTCGCTGCCGAAGATCGGCGCGCAGTTCGGCGGCCGCGACCACACCACGGTGATGCACGCCGACCGGAAGATCCGCTCGCTGATGGCCGAGCGGCGCTCGATCTACAACCAGGTCACCGAACTCACCAACCGCATCAAGAGCTAGCCACCGCCGCGCGAGCGGCCCGAGGGCGTCAGGAGCGCATCCTGACGCCCTTTCGCGCGTCCACAGGTGTGCATCGCGCGCCGGCTGGGCAGGGATGCCGTCGACGGACGGTCCGCCAGTCCGCAGCCCGCGCCGAACAACTGACCGGTGATTCGAAAACCGAGGGCGTGCAAGGCCGTTGTCCACAGGACAGGCCCCTTCTCCACCGTCCACAGGGTGGGGAGTGCGGCGTTATCCAGAATTCGTCCACAGGCCCGTCGCCGCTACGCTCTTCCGCGCAGGTCAGGTGCCTGTGGACTTGTGCACAACGGTTATCCACAGGGTGTGGACAATCGAGGGGCCGCCAGCGGGCCGTCCGGGTTGTCCACCGCTTGTCCCCAGGCTCGGACCGGTTATCCCCAGGTTGTCCACAGCTGCGTCCACAGTTCGACAACCGTGGGCTGGCGTTCATACCCTGGTGTGAAAGGCGTCACGAAATGTTGACCGGCGCCCGTGGATAACCGGGCCCGGATCTGGGGACAGCCCTGGGGATAACCTGTGGATACCCAGCGTGGCCTGTGGGTAACGCTCGGCTGTCCACAGCGAGGCCTGCCCGTCCACAGCCGCCGTCCACAGCCACTGTGGACAAAATCTGGGGTCTGACCTGCGGAAACGGGGTTATCCACGGTTTCCACAGGCCCTACTACTACCACTACACATTTAGACCCCGGACTTGCTTTCAAAGTGGGTGGGCCCCGAATCTGTGGACAACCGCGCCCCGACAACTGTTCGGGTTGCTTCCGCCCGTCTGCCCCGTCTGTCGGCGGAGTACGTCAGACTGTCCTTGCGACTGGAAGCGGAGCGGCAGCGCTCGGCGGACAGCCGAACCGACGATCAAGATCAGACGAACCAGAGTGCGAGCGGGAGCGCTCGATCCAGGAGGCGGTTACCGGTGAAGTTCCGGGTGGAGCGTGACGTCCTCGCGGAGGCGGTGGCCTGGGCTGCCCGCAGCCTCCCGGCACGGCCTCCGGTGCCGGTGCTGGCAGGCCTGCTGCTGACCGCGCAGGAGGGCAGCCTGGCGCTGTCCGGCTTCGACTACGAGGTCTCGGCCCGGGTCGAGCTGGAGGCGGACGTCGAGGAGGCCGGCACCGTCCTGGTCTCCGGCCGGCTGCTGAACGACATCTCCCGCAACCTTCCCAACAGGCCTGTGGAGATCTCCACCGACGGCCAGCGGGTCAGCGTGGTCTGCGGCAGCTCCCGCTTCACCCTCCCCACCCTCCCGGTGGACGAGTACCCCGCCCTGCCCCAGATGCCGACCGCCACCGGCACCGTCGCCGGCGACGTCTTCGCCTCCGCGGTCAGCCAGGCCGCGGTCGCCGCCGGCCGGGACGACACCCTCCCGGTGCTCACCGGTGTCCGGGTCGAGATCGAGGGCGACCGGATCACCCTGGCCGCCACCGACCGCTACCGCTTCGCCGTCCGCGACCTGCTGTGGAAGCCCGAGCAGTCGGACATCTCCGCCGTCGCCCTGGTCCCGGCCAAGACCCTCCAGGACATCGCCAAGTCCCTGGGCAGCGGCGACACCGTCTCCATCGCGCTCTCCTCGGGCGGCGCGGGCGAGGGCCTGATCGGTTTCGAGGGCGCCGGCCGCCGGACCACCACCCGGCTGCTGGAGGGCGAGTTCCCCAAGTTCCGCAGCCTCTTCCCGACCGAGTTCAACGCGGTCGCGGCGATCCAGACCCAGCCCTTCCTTGAGGCGCTCAAGCGCGTCTCGCTGGTCGCCGAGCGCAACACCCCGGTCCGCCTGAACTTCGAGGAGGGCGTGCTGACGCTGGAGGCCGGTTCGGGCGACGACGCCCAGGCCACCGAGCGGATCGAGGCCTCCCTGGAGGGCGACGCCATCTCGATCGCCTTCAACCCGGGCTACCTGGAGGAGGGCCTCAAGGCCATCGACTCCCCCTTCGCCCAGCTGAGCTTCACCACCCCGACCAAGCCGGCGCTGCTCAGCGGCAAGGTCTCGGTGGACGCCGAGGAGGACAAGGCGTACCAGTACCTGATCATGCCGGTCCGCCTCTCCGGCTGATGTCCGGGCGGGCATGATCCCGGGGGCGTGGGGGTCGTCCCCCACAGGACACGGAATGCCGGTCCGCCTCTCCGGCTGATCCCGCCGCATCCGCTGTGGTCCACAGGCTGTGCACATCCGCTGTGCACAGCCTGTGGACGTCTCCCCCGCTCGGCCCGACCGCAGGCGGTCCGGACCGCTCCAGCGCGTAGGCTCAGGGAGTGCGGCAACGGCGCCGCCGGCAGGCACGTCACCACAGGTAAGGACTTGGTCATGGAGCTCGGCCTCATCGGTCTCGGCAAGATGGGCGGCAACATGCGCGAGCGGATCCGCCGCGCCGGCCACACCGTCATCGGCTACGACCGCAACCCGGACATCTCCGACGTCGAGAGCCTCCAGGAGCTCGTCACCAAGCTCCAGGGCCCGCGCGTGGTCTGGGTCATGGTCCCGGCCGGCGCCGCCACCCAGGCGACCGTCGACGAGCTCGCCGAGCTGCTCTCCCCCGGCGACGTCGTCGTCGACGGCGGCAACTCCCGCTGGACCGACGACATCAAGCACGCCGAGGCGCTGGCCGCCAAGGGCATCGGCTTCGTCGACTGCGGCGTCTCCGGTGGCGTCTGGGGCCTGGAGAACGGCTACGCGCTGATGTACGGCGGCGACGCCGAGCACGTCGCCAAGGTCCAGCCGGTCTTCGACGCGCTCAAGCCCGAGGGCGACTTCGGCTCGGTGCACGCGGGCGCGGTCGGCGCCGGCCACTTCGCCAAGATGGTCCACAACGGCATCGAGTACGCGATGATGCAGGCCTTCGCCGAGGGCTGGGAGCTGCTGGAGGCGGCCCCCGAGGTCACCGACGTGCGCGAGGTCTTCCGCAGCTGGCAGGAGGGCACCGTCATCCGCTCCTGGCTGCTGGACCTGGCCGTCCGCGCCCTGGACGAGGACGAGCACCTCAACAAGCTGCGTGGCTGGGCCGCCGACTCCGGCGAGGGCCGCTGGACCGTCGAGGCCGCGATCGACCACGCCGTGCCGCTGCCGGCGATCACCGCCTCGCTGTTCGCCCGCTTCGCGTCCCGCCAGGACGACTCGCCGCAGATGAAGATGATCGCCGCGCTGCGCAACCAGTTCGGCGGCCACGCGGTCGAGTCCAAGTAAGTCGAGTCCAGACGACCCAGCAGGTCCCCCAGGAGAAGGCGGGCGCAGTCCACAGCCATGCACGTCGCGCACCTGTCGCTCGCCGACTTCCGGTCGTACGCCCGGGCCGAGGTTCCCCTCGACCCGGGCGTGACGGCCTTCGTGGGGCCCAACGGCCAGGGCAAGACCAACCTGGTCGAGGCGATCGGCTACGTCGCCACCCTGGGCAGCCACCGGGTGGCCACCGACGCGCCGCTGATCCGGCTGGGCGCCGAGCGGGCGGTGATCCGCACCTCGGTGGTGGACCGCGGCCGCTCCACCCTGGTCGAGCTGGAGCTCACCCCGGGCAAGGCCAACCGGGCCCGGATCAACCGCTCCGACAACGTCCGCCCGCGCGACGTGCTGGGCCTGCTGCGCACCGTGCTGTTCGCCCCCGAGGACCTCAGCCTGGTCAAGGGCGACCCGGGTGAGCGGCGGCGCTTCCTGGACGAGCTGCTGACCGCCCGGGCGCCCAGGCTGGCCGGTGTGCGGCAGGACTACGAGCGGGTGCTCAAGCAGCGCAACGCCCTGCTGAAGACCGCCGCGATGGCCCGCCGGGCCGGTGGCGGCAAGGGCGCCGACCTCTCCACCCTGGAGGTCTGGGACGGCCATCTGGCCCGGGCCGGCGCCGAGTTGACGGCCTTCCGGATCCAGCTGGTGGCCGCCCTGCAGCCCCTGGTGACGGCCGCGTACGGGCAGCTGGCCCCCGGCGGCGGCGAGACCGCCCTGGAGTACCGCAGCTCCTTCGAGGGCGAGCTGCCGACCAGCCGCGAGCAGGCCGAGGAGCAGCTGCTGAACGCGCTGCAGGCGCTCCGCAAGCAGGAGGTCGAGCGCGGGCTCACCCTGGTCGGCCCGCACCGCGACGAGCTGGTGCTCAAGCTCGGCCCGCTGCCGGCCAAGGGGTACGCGAGCCACGGCGAGTCCTGGTCGTTCGCGCTGGCGCTGCGGCTGGCCTCGTACGAGCTGCTGCGCGCCGACGGCGGCGAGCCGGTGCTGATCCTGGACGACGTGTTCGCCGAGCTGGACGCCTCCCGCCGGGACCGGCTGGCCGAGCTGGTGGCCGGCGGCGAGCAGGTACTGGTCACCGCGGCGGTCGCCGAGGACGTGCCGAAGGCACTGGCAGGTGCCCGGTTCGCGGTCGCCGACGGCGCGGTGCGCCGGATCGACGCCTGACCGCGGTCCTTCACCGTCATCACGCGGCCGTCACCGCACCCCGACCGTTTCCGCGCGCCGCCGCCCCCTCCAGGACCGACCCGTCCGGCCCGCTCCCGTAGGCTGGAGGGCTCGGCGGGCGCGCGACCGCGACCGTTGTCCACAGGCTGGGGAAAGGGGATCGCCGTGAGCGAACCGGCGGAGCACTCCCCCGAGCCGGGCGCCCCCGCGCCGACCGGTGCCGACCTCGCCCGCTCCGCGCTGCGGGCGGCCCGGGCCCAGGCCCGCCAGCGCGGTGAGCAGGTCAGGGAGAAGCGCGAGGCGAAGCGGCACGGCCTGCGCAGCGGCGCCCGGTCGGACGGTCGCGACCCGGTCCCGCTGGGGGCCGCGCTGAACCGGCTGCTGACCGAGCGCGGCTGGGAGTCCTCGGCCGCGGTCGGCGGGGTGATGGGCCGCTGGCCGCAGATCGTCGGCCCGGACATCGCCGCACACTGTCACCCCTCCTCCTACGACGAGGCCGCCGCGGTGCTCACCGTGCAGTGCGACTCCACCGCCTGGGCCACTCAACTACGCTGGCTGGCGCGGCAGTTGGTTGCCCGTCTGAACCACGAACTGGGCCACGGGACGGTCCGGACCATCAAGGTGCTCGGTCCGGCGGCGCCCGCCCGCGGCTACGGCCGGCTGCGCGCGCCGGGGAGCAAGGGCCCGGGCGACACCTGGGGCTGACCGGGCCGTCGGACGCCCGTCGGGGACGCTGATCGGATGGCGATCTTCCGGAACCCCTGACAGCCCTTCCAGGCGCCCTGGGCCCCCCGGGCGAGTATCGGGACATGTCCCGAGGGGATTCAGGGCGGCGTATCTGCCCTCAAGGGCTGCCAAACGCCCATCTCTGTCAGTCGTACCGGTAGACTGAGAGCCAAACACTGTTGCTAGTGGCAACCGAGTCGAAACGCTGTGGTCGCACGCCCACCCGCACGGGGTGGGCCTGCGGCCCGTGCTGTGCCAGAGAGGGCGCTTCGTGGCCGATTCCGGCAACCCCAGCCAGACCCCAGACCAGTCCGAGCAGGCTTCCTACACCGGTAGCAACATCCAGGTGCTGGAAGGCCTCGACGCCGTCCGCAAGCGCCCCGGCATGTACATCGGTTCGACGGGCGAGCGCGGCCTGCACCACCTGGTGCAGGAGGTCGTGGACAACTCCGTCGACGAGGCGATGGCCGGGTACGCCGACACCATCGACGTCACGATCATGGCCGACGGAGCGATCCGCTGCGTCGACAACGGCCGTGGCATCCCGGTGGACATCGTCCCGGGCCAGGACAAGCCGGCCGTCGAGGTCGTGCTCACCGTCCTGCACGCCGGCGGCAAGTTCGGCGGCGGCGGCTACGCCGTCTCCGGCGGTCTGCACGGCGTCGGCGTCTCCGTGGTGAACGCGCTGTCCACCAGGCTCTCCGTGGAGATCCACAAGGACGGCCACATCTGGACCCAGGACTACAAGATGGGCGCCCCGACCGGCCCCCTGGTGAAGGGTGCCGAGACCGACCGGACCGGCACCACGGTCACCTTCTGGGCCGACGGGGACATCTTCGAGACCACCGTCTACTCCTTCGAGACGCTCTCCCGGCGCTTCCAGGAGATGGCCTTCCTCAACAAGGGCCTGTCCATCTCGCTGACCGACGAGCGCGTCGAGCACGCGGACGAGGAGGGCAAGCCGCTCTCCGTCACGTACAAGTACGACGGCGGCATCGCCGACTTCGTCGCCCACCTGAACTCCCGCAAGGGCGAGGTCATCCACCCCTCGGTGATCGACTTCGAGGCGGAGGACAAGGACAAGGCGATCTCGGTGGAGATCGCGATGCAGTGGAACTCCTCCTACACCGAGGGGGTCTACAGCTTCGCCAACACCATCCACACCCACGGCGGCGGCACCCACGAGGAGGGCTTCCGCTCCGCGCTGACCGGCCTGGTCAACCGCTACGCGCGGGACAAGAAGCTGCTCCGCGAGAAGGACGACAACCTCTCCGGCGAGGACATCCGCGAGGGTCTGACCGCGATCATCTCGGTCAAGCTCGGCGAGCCGCAGTTCGAGGGCCAGACCAAGGACAAGCTCGGCAACACCGAGGCCAAGACCTTCGTCCAGAAGGTCGTCCACGAGCAGCTCAACGACTGGCTGGACCGCAACCCCAACGAGGCCGCGGACATCATCCGCAAGTCCATCCAGGCCGCCACCGCGCGCGTCGCCGCCCGCAAGGCCCGCGACCTGACCCGCCGCAAGGGCCTGCTGGAGTCCGCCTCGCTGCCGGGCAAGCTCTCCGACTGCCAGTCCAAGGACCCCTCCGAGTGCGAGATCTTCATCGTCGAGGGTGACTCCGCCGGCGGCTCGGCCAAGCAGGGCCGCGACCCGCGCACCCAGGCCATCCTGCCGATCCGCGGCAAGATCCTGAACGTCGAGAAGGCCAGGATCGACAAGGTCCTCCAGAACACCGAGGTCCAGGCCCTGATCTCGGCCTTCGGCTGCGGCATCCAGGAGGACTACGACGAGTCCAAGCTGCGGTACCACAAGATCGTCCTGATGGCCGACGCCGACGTCGACGGACAGCACATCCGCACCCTGCTGCTGACCCTGCTGTTCCGCTTCATGCGGCCGCTGGTCGAGTCCGGGTACGTCTACCTGGCCATGCCCCCGCTGTACAAGATCAAGTGGGGCAAGGACGACTTCGAGTACGCCTACTCCGACCGCGAGCGCGACGCCGTGATCGCCGCCGGGGTGGAGGCCGGGCGCCGGCTGCCCAAGGACGACGCGATCCAGCGCTTCAAGGGTCTCGGCGAGATGAACGCCGAGGAGCTCCGGGTCACCACCATGGACGCCGAGCACCGGCTGCTGCTCCAGGTCACCCTGGAGGACGCCGCCCGCGCCGACGAGCTGTTCTCCGTGCTGATGGGCGAGGACGTCGAGGCCCGCCGCTCCTTCATCCAGCGCAACGCCAAGGACGTCCGCTTCCTGGACGTGTGACGCCTGCACCGCAGGCCCCGCACGTACCAGTCCGCGTGAAAGGAAACTGACCACCAGTGGTCGACGACAACCGTCCCGATGGCGAACAGCCCGAGACCCCCGAGGCCGCCGAGGCCACCACCCAGATCACCATGCGGATCGAGCCGGTCGAGCTCGAGACCGAGATGCAGCGCTCCTACCTCGACTACGCGATGAGCGTGATCGTCAGCCGTGCGCTGCCCGAGGTCCGCGACGGCCTCAAGCCGGTGCACCGCCGGGTGCTCTACGCGATGTACGACGGCGGGTACCGGCCCGAGAAGGGCTACTACAAGTGCGCCCGCGTCGTCGGCGACGTCATGGGCAACTACCACCCGCACGGTGACACCTCGATCTACGACACCGTGGTCCGCCTGGCCCAGCCGTGGTCGCTGCGGATGCCGCTGGTGGACGGCAACGGCAACTTCGGCTCCCCGGGCAACGACCCGGCCGCGGCCATGCGCTACACCGAGTGCAAGCTGATGCCGCTGGCCATGGAGATGATGCGCGACATCGACGAGGACACCGTCGACTTCGCCGCCAACTACGACGGCCGCTCGCAGGAGCCCACCGTCCTGCCGGCGCGCATCCCCAACCTGCTGGTCAACGGTGCCACCGGCATCGCGGTCGGCATGGCCACCAACATCCCGCCGCACAACCTCCGCGAGGTCGCCTCCGGCGCGCTCTGGTACCTGGAGAACCCCGAGGCCTCCGCCGAGGAGCTGCTGGAGGCCCTGGTCGAGCGGATCAAGGGCCCCGACTTCCCCACCGGCGCGCTGATCGTCGGCCGCCGCGGGATCGACGAGTACTACCGCACCGGCCGCGGCTCGGTCACCATGCGCGCGGTGGTCGAGGTCGAGGAGATCCAGGGCCGCCAGTGCCTGGTGATCACCGAGCTGCCGTACCAGGTCAACCCGGACAACCTCGCGCTGAAGATCGCCGACCTGGTCAAGGACGGCAAGATCGCCGGCATCGCCGACGTCCGCGACGAGTCCTCGTCCCGCACCGGCACCCGCCTGGTGGTCGTGCTCAAGCGCGACGCGGTCGCCAAGGTCGTGCTGAACAACCTGTACAAGCACACCGAGCTCCAGACCAACTTCGGCGCCAACATGCTGGCCCTGGTCGACGGCGTGCCGCGCACCCTGTCGCTGGACTCCTTCATCCGGCACTGGGTCAACCACCAGGTCGAGGTCATCGTCCGGCGCACCACCTTCCGCCTGCGCAAGGCCGAGGAGCGCGCCCACATCCTGCGCGCGCTGCTCAAGGCGCTGGACGTGATCGACGAGGTCATCGCGCTGATCCGGGCCTCGGCGAGCGCCGACGCCGCCCGCACCGGCCTGATGGGCCTGCTCGACATCGACGAGCTCCAGGCCAACGCGATCCTGGAGATGCAGCTGCGCCGCCTGGCCGCCCTGGAGCGCCAGCGGATCATGGACGAGCACGACGAGCTCCAGCGCAAGATCGACGAGTACAACGCGATCCTGGCCTCGCCGACCCGCCAGCGGGAGATCATCTCCGAGGAGCTCACCGCGATCGTCGAGAAGTACGGCGACGAGCGGCGCTCCACCCTCATCCCCTCCGACGGCGACCTCTCCATCGAGGACCTCATCGCCGAGGAGGACATCGTCGTCACGATCACCCGTGGCGGCTACGTCAAGCGGACCCGCTCCGACCTGTACCGCTCGCAGAAGCGCGGCGGCAAGGGCGTGCGCGGCGCCCAGCTGAAGCAGGACGACATCGTCGACCACTTCTTCGTGACGACGACGCACAACTGGATCCTGTTCTTCACCAACAAGGGCCGGGTCTACCGGGCCAAGGGCTACGAGCTGCCGGACGCCGGGCGCGACGCCCGCGGCCAGCACGTGGCCAACCTGCTGGCCTTCCAGCCGGAGGAGCACATCGCCCAGGTGATGGCCGTCCGCACGTACGAGGACAAGCCGTACCTGGTCCTCGCCACCCGGGCCGGCCTGGTGAAGAAGTCCGCCCTCAAGGACTACGACTCCCCGCGCTCCGGCGGCCTGATCGCGATCAACCTGCGGCAGGACGAGGAGGGCCGGGACGACGAGCTGATCGGCGCCGAGCTGGTCTCCGCCGAGGACGACCTGCTGCTGGTCTCCAAGAAGGCCCAGTCGATCCGCTTCACCGCGACCGACGACGCCCTGCGGCCCACCGGCCGCGCCACCTCCGGCGTCAAGGGCATGGCCTTCCGCGAGGACGACGAACTGCTCTCGATGAACGTCGTCCGGCCGGACACCTACGTCTTCACCGCCACCGACGGCGGATACGCCAAGCGCACCGGTGTGGACGAGTACCGTGTCCAGGGACGCGGCGGCTACGGCACCAAGGCGGCGAAGATCGTCGAGGGCCGGGGCTCGCTGGTCGGCGCGCTCGTGGTGGACGAATCCGACGAGATCATGGCAATCACCCTCTCTGGTGGGGTGATCCGCACGAGGGTTTCCGAGGTTCGTGAAACCGGACGTGACACCATGGGCGTCCAACTGATCAACCTCGGAAAGCGCGACGCGGTCGTGGGCATGGCCCGCAACGCGGAGGCCGAGGACGAGGAGACGGCGGAGGACGAGGTGGCGGGTACCGAGTCCACCGAGACGGCCGAGGGCGCGGTGACGGTGGTCGACGGGGACGTCGAGGCCTGAACCGAACCGCAAGCCGGAGCCGTCGCGTCCAGAGAAGGGACGCGGCGGCCTTCGGACGCCGACCAGTTCCGGGCAATCCCGCCGGGCGCTGGATGACGAGTGACGAGGCAGGGCGGCACCACCGTCCTGCTGGGAAGTGCGGGAGGACCAGGTGAGTGGAGCCACGGGTGCTGCGGGAGGAGCCTCCGGCGGCCGTCCGGGCGCGCAGGGCGGGGGTTCGTACGGTGTGCCGCAGCCGCCGACCGAGCACTCGGCCGCGTCCACCTCGCTGATGCCACCGGTCGGCGGAGCGGGCCAGAGCGGTGCGACCTACGGCGGACAGACGCCCCCGGCGCCGAACAGTCCGGCCCCGGGCAGCGGCTTCTCGCAGCCGACCACGTACGCCAAGGGGCAGCCGACCCCGCCCAGGGGCACCCGGACGTCCGGGAACACCCCGCCCGGCGGGACCCCGGTCGGTGGGACCCCCGCCGCCGGTGCGGCGCGGCGGCCCTCCGGCGCCCCCGCGGCGGCCGCCCCCGTGGTGGGCGGCTCCGGCCTCGGCAGGACCCGCAAGGCGCGGCTGCGGGTGACCAAGGTCGACCCGTGGTCCGTGATGAAGGTCAGCTTCCTGCTGTCGCTGGCCGTCGGCATCATCATCATCGTGGCCTCGGCCGTGCTGTGGATGACGCTGGACTCGCTCGGCGTCTTCGACTCGCTGACCAAGACCCTCAAGGACGTCACCGGCTCGGACAGCAGCGGCGGCGTCAACCTGATGGACTACGTCGGCTTCGGCAAGGTGATGACCTTCACCACGCTGATCGCCGTGGTCGACGTCGTCCTGCTGACCGCGCTGTCCACGCTGTCCGCGTTCATCTACAACGCGGCGGCCGGCTTCACCGGCGGCGTCGAGCTCACCCTGGCCGAGGAGGACTGATTCCGGCTGGTTCCTGACCCCGGATCAGTTTTCCGTCCACGGGCGGAATGCGCGGACCCCGCAGGCTGTTTCAGCCTGCGGGGTCCGTCGGCATTTCGGGTGACAGCCGGCCGCCCGCGGCGTGCCGCCGGGAAACCGGGCGGCCGCGGTGGGATTAGCTGGGTGCCGCCCGTCCCGCACCTTGGGAGTGCCGCAGGCCCGCCCCGGTCCGTCGACCGGGGCAGCTGAGGTTCCGAAGGACGACTGGACGGAGGCGCGCGGTGGCGAAGCTCGCAGGTCAACTGGTCGAGGCCCTGGACGGGCTGTTGGGGGTCCCGGTACCACTGCGGGTCCAGGCCTGGGACGGCAGTGTCGCCGGCCCTCCAGGGGGGCCCACGGTGATCCTGCGCAACCGCAGGGCGCTGCGCCGGCTGATCTGGCAGCCGGACGAACTGGGCCTGGCCAGGGCCTACGTCTCGGGGGACCTGGAACTGGCCCCGGGCACCGACCTGTACGAGACGCTCTCCGCCGTCGCCCGCTTCGCCGAGCTGCCGGAGATCCGCACCCTGGCCCTCGGGCCGCGCGACGTGCTCGGCGCCAGGGGCCGCCGGGCGCTCGCCGCCGTGCTGCGGGCCGGGGCGGTCGGCCTCGAACCCGAACCGCCCCGCGAGGAGGTCCGCAGGGCCGAGGGACGGCTGCACAGCCGCAGCCGGGACCGCGCGGCGATCAGCCACCACTACGACGTCGGGAACGACTTCTACGGCCTCGTGCTCGGCCCGTCGATGGTCTACTCGTGCGCCTACTGGACGCCCGAGGCGAAGAGCCTGGAAGCCGCCCAGGAGGCCAAGCTCGACCTGATCTGCCGCAAGCTCGGCCTGCGGCCGGGGACACGACTGCTGGACGTCGGCTGCGGCTGGGGCTCACTGCTGCTGCACGCGGCGAAGCACTACGGGGTCACCGCGGTCGGCGTCTCCATCTCCGCGGAGCAGGTCGCGCTGGCCCGCACCCGGATCGAGGAGGCGGGCCTGTCCGACCGGGTGGAGGTCAGGCTCCAGGACTACCGGGAGATCACCGACGGGCCCTTCGACGCGATCTCCAGCGTCGGGATGGCCGAGCACGTCGGCGCGGAGCAGTACCGGGTCTACGCCGAGGGCCTGTACGGGCTGCTGGTGCCCGGCGGTCGGCTGCTCAACCACCAGATCGCCCGCCGCCCCGACTTCCCCGGTGAGCCGCACCGCCCCAGCCCCTTCATCGACCGCTACGTCTTCCCGGACGGCGAACTCTCCCCCGTCGGTTCCACCGTCGCCAGGCTGGAGGAGGCCGGCTTCGAGGTCCGGGACGTCGAGTCGCTGCGCGAGCACTACGGGCTGACCCTGCGCGAGTGGGTGGCCAACCTGGAGGCGCACTGGACGGAGGCGGTCCGGCTGGCCGGCCGCGGCCGGGCCCGGGTCTGGCGGCTCTACATGGCCGCCTCCGCGCTCGCCTTCGAGCAGAACCGGATCGGGATCAACCAGGTCCTCGCCGTCCGCAGCACCGAGGAGGGTGCGGCCGGTCTCCCGCCGACCCGCGAGGAGTGGCTGCTGCGCCCCTCCGCCGGTGCGCCGCAGCTGGTCGCGGGGGGTGCCGCCGCCACCCCGGCCGACCCGGATTTGGGAGATCGGCCGTCGGTCCGCTAATCTTTCAGTGCGGCAAGGGCCTATAGCTCAGACGGTTAGAGCGCTTCCCTGATAAGGAAGAGGCCACAGGTTCAAGTCCTGTTAGGCCCACTGCAAGAAGTACCAGGTCAGAGCCCTGGTCCCCGGAGATCGGGGACCAGGGCTCTACTGGTTTCTACCCCGCTCATCCAAAATTCTGCCGAAACCCGGGAGTCTCCGGACTGTCCGGGCTGTTCACCGGCCGGATGGGGGGCTGTACGGGCCATCCACCGGTGGTAGAAACAGAGTGCCCCCCATCGGCCTCTCCAGGGCCGCAGGGGGGCAGCTGCCGGGCCTGGCTCCCTCCAGGTAGCTCAGGCCCGCGCGTGGCCGCCCTCGCACCCCTCCAGGTATCCGGGGGCGGCCAGTTCGTAGGGCCGGTCAGATCCGGCCATTTTCTGAGGCTAGGTCAGCCCCAGGACGAATCGTCGGCCAGAGCGACCGTGGCGACGGTCGGGATCGGCGACGACGTCGGGGTCGGTCCACCCGGCTGGACACCCCAGCTGGAGTCGGCCGCGGGCGAGGCCGGCGTCGAGGCGGAAGTGGCGCCGACCAGTACGACCAGGCCGGCTGCCAGGGCGGCCGCGGCGGCACCGATACGGATGGTGAGACGGCTGCGTGCGGGCATGGGTGTCCCCTCTCCTGCTGCTCGCAGAGATGGCGTGGGAAGCGAGTGTGGAGTACGTCACTCCACTCGCACCAGTGTTCGCCCACGTCGTTGCCGCTTCAAGCAACTTCCACCTACGATCGCCGAAACTCCCAAAGTGGAAGTAGTTGGAAGAGGATGAATTGGACACCTTAGGACAGGTCGTAGGGGCTGGACTTCTTGAATGGGAGTCGCGAGCGCTCTACCAGGACATCGCAGCCGGGCGTACCACGGCCCCCGGGCCGTCTCCGGCGCTGGACCAGCTGCTCGACCTCCAGCTCGTCTCCCCCGACGCCGGCCGCCCCGGGCACTACGTCGCCCTCTCTCCGGCTGACGTCGCCCTGAGGTTGCAGCAGCACTTTCTCCAGCTCGGCACCCAGCATCTCGCCCAGGCCGCGGCTATGCCGAGACTGTTCGATCCGATGATCACTGCCTACCGGGCAGCCAACCCGGGTAACGACGGGGCACTGGAGTACGTCGCCAGCAAGGTCGAAATGCAGGAACGCCTTGGGCCGATCATCGAGTCCTGCCGGGAAGAGCTACTCACCGCCCAGCCTGGCGGCGCCCGACCGCCGAACATGCTGGCGATGAGTTACCAGCGCGACATCGCCGTCATCGAACGCGGCGCGACGTTGCGCAGCATCTACCAGGCGTCAGCCCGGCGCGACGGGCCGACCGCCAGCTGGGCCGCGACTATGACCGGCTACGGCGCCCAGGTCCGCACGCTCGGCGGCGACATCGAATTCGGCCGCACCGTCATCGTCGATCAGCGCGTCGCCGTTATCGCGACACCCGACCCGGAGCGCGCGCTCCTCATCCGGGACGAGGCACTCGTCCGACACATCAGGCTGTCCTGGCTGAGGGACTGGGGCATGGCGCTGGACTGGGACGGCCGGCCCCTGCCCGAGGTGACCTCGATGCAGCGCGACATCCTGTCCCAACTCGCCCAGGATGTGACCCTGGAATCGATCGCCGCGAGCCACGGCGTGAGCCGCCGGTGGATCTCCATGCGGTTGGAGCCGTTGAAGGACGCGACTGGGGCGACGTCGCTACACGGACTCTTGTACTGGTGGGCCCGACACGCGTCGCACTACCTGGAGCCGGTCAACCTGACGAAGTGACGGCGATGACGGCGGTGTAGGAGTGCCCGGACACCAGGACGTCCAGCGCGAATCGGCCGTCGTCCTGGTCGAGGTAGTCCTGGACGCGGCGGACGCCGGCCTCGCCGGTCAGGAAGAAGTCGTAGGCCCGGGCCTGGCCCGGGTCGAGCGGCAGATCATCGAGCAGGCCACGCAATGCGACGACGGCGGCGGCCAGCGTGGTGTGAGTGGAGGGGTCGACCAGTCCCTCGGCGGTGAGGGTGTAACTCACGGCGTGCTCCCAGCTCGGTCCCCCCGGGCTGCGGCGGTCCAGTTTATCGAATGTATGTTCGATAAACCCTGGTCGGCCGCACCGCCATACGGCCGACCAGGGGGTCTACTGTGGGGGGTCCTGCCAGGGATGGAAGTAGCCGCCCGGCAGCGGCAGCCAGCGCGGCGGCCGAGGCGGTCGCAGCACGGGGCACCATGGTGCCTGTCGCGGGCCTCGTGAGCCGCGGCCGCGCTGGTCGTGCCAGCGGCCTTGGTCGCGCGGGGGGATCCTGTCGGTCACGACGTCCTCCTCGTGGTCGGGCCCACGATCGGGGACCGTCTCGGACGGGCCCGCGGCGGAATTCCGTCAGCGGCCCTCGCAGGGGTGGGCGTGGCCTGCCGGGCGCCCGGCAGGGCCTGGCCGTGGCCGGGCCCCACCGGGGTCACCATGCGCCTGCCGGACGCCACGCGGACCGGGGGCGCCCCGGCGTGCACGGGGCTGTCCAACCGTGCACACCGGGTGGTGACCCGTCCCAGCCGTTGCCCTGGACGGTTGAGGCTGGGACGGGAGTCAGAGGTACTACGTGGAGCCAGGATGTTCGACCCGGCGAGTCTCGCCATCGGCCGTGATCATGAGGACCAGTGGAACGTCGGACGACAGATGCCGCGTCTGGCGCACGCAGTCGGCGACGGCCTCGTCGCCGTCCTCGTTGACCATGTCCTCTGTCAGGAACGGGTAGACGCCCGAGGGGAGGCCCTCGAACACCAGCTCGTAGCCCTCTGTGGAGATCACCTCGACGCAAACCTCGACCGGCTGGCGCGACTCGGGGTCGCTGTCGCTGAGGCCGGTCACTGGGCGGCCTGCCGGGACGCCGGACCGGTCTGGTAGTTGGCAGCCTGCACCTGTCGACGGATCCACTCGCGGGCGGCCGGCTCGGACCCCAGCCACGCGGTGGCCGCGAGGTCGAGGCCCAGGTCCCACACGATCCACTCCGTCGGGCGGCCGGACGGACGCTCCACACGGCGCGGCTCGTACCGGGCTGCGACGCGCTGTCGACACGTCAGGCCGTCGCCGTACGAGACGCGCACGATCGCGAGGGTGCCGTCGTCCAGGGACACGGGCCAGTCGGTGGTCTCGTCGCCGTTCATGCGGTACTCCAGGTCGGCGCCGCTGCTGTCCAGCAGTCTGCGCATCGCCTGTCGCTCGTAGGCGCTGATCGGCAGCGCGCACACCGCCTGCCGCAGCGTCTCCAGGGCGGCCTCGGGCGGCGCGGTCACGGGGTCGAGGTACCCGTCGATCGACACCGTGAGGGGCTCGGTGATCACCGGTGGGCCTCCAGGCTGGCCGCATACGGGGGGCACGCCGCGCAGACGACCACGGCGTAGACGAGCCCGTCGTCCGCGACGTGGCCGGCGGCGGCCAGCTGGCCGCTGCGGTCGCATGCGACGCAGGCGGTGCCGGAGCGCTGGGCGGGGGTCAGGCGGGTGCCGGTGCGTGGGGCGACCACCCGCACGCTGTCGCCCAGGCGGTCGGAGCGGTCGGACGCGGCGTCTTGGAGGTGGTGTCGGTGTACGACGCCGGGGTCGGCCGGGGCCAGCTCGATGGCGCCGGCGCGGAGCTGTCGATCGGTCACGAGGGTCCAGCCTCTCGGAGAGACGATGGAAGCGACGCCCCCCTTTCCGAGTGAGGCGCCGTGTTCGTCGCACCGCAGGGCCCCAGGGCCCGGTCTACCCGGGCTGCATTTCTGCGGTTGACGTGACAGACAGTCAACTTCCAACCAGCCGCTACAGTCTGGCCCGTAAGCGGCATCTGCATGCAGGTATGCGTCGGGCGCATACGGATACGACCGATCGGGGGAGAGTGCTGATGGACTGGCGTACCGCGGCTGGAGCGGCCGCACGGGCAGGGGACTTTGGCCGGGTGGTGGAGCTGAGCCGCCTCGCCCAGCAGATGACGCAACTTCAGCTTGGCGACCTCGTAGGCCTCTCTCAGTCGGCGGTCTCCCGGATGGAGCGGCGCGGACCTGGGGGCACGTACGACATGAGCCTCCTCGGACGTGTGGCGGTCCATCTGGGCATTCCGGCCAGCCTCGTCGGTCTGGCCGACCTACCAGCAGGGGCATCAGTGGAGCGACGCGACTTCCTCGGGGTTGCCGCGGTTGCAGCGGCTGCGGCAGTGACCCCAGCCGTTGCGGCACCCTCTGCGCAGCCAGATGCCGGACAGGCCGCGGCCCTACGACTGGGCACCGCGTCGTATCGGCGCCTCGACGGCTCAGCGTCCTCCCGCGACCTCGCCGACGTCGTCCGTGGGCACATCCGGCTCATCCAGCAGCTGAGCACCGCCGGTGGCGATCGGGCCCGACTCGCTGCGACCGGGTCCGAGGCTGCGTCTTTCGCGGGCTGGTTGGCGTGGGACATGGGTGACCACGGGTCCGCCCGATCGTGGTACGGCCAGGCGGTCAAGGCCGCACGTACGGCTCGGGATGGGCTTCTCCTGGCCTACCAACTGGGCAGCCTCGCCCAGTTCGAGGGGCATACCGGGAACGGGAACCAGGCCCTCACCCACACTCGAAAGGCCCGAGCTGCGCTTGGGATCAACGCCCCTGCCATCGCCGACGCGTGGCTCGCTGCCACCGAGGCGCTGGCATACGCTGCGTGCGGGGATCGCGACCGCACGGACCAGGCGCTCACTCGCAGCCGGGCGCTCACACTTCGGCTAGGTGAGGAAACTCCGCCGTGGCCTTGGGTGTTCACGTTCGATGAGCGCAAGGTCCAGTCGGCGCGGGTCGCCTGTGGAGCCAGGCTCGGTGTGCCGGAATGGGTGCTGTCCGTCGGCACCGAGGCCCTGGCCACCGGACACGCGAAGGGGCGCGCGTTACTCATGATGGACCTCGCCGCCGGCCACCTCGCGGCCGGTCGCATCGACGGCGCGTTCGCCATCGCCAGCCGAGCCCTGGACATCGGAATCACCTATCGGTCCGGCCGGATCGTGGAGCGAGCCCGAGCACTGCGGCGTACCCTCACCACCACGGCACCGCCCCGCGTGGTGCAGGAGTTCGACGAGCGTCTACATGACGTGTACCTGTAGGAGGGGCAGCATGAGGCTCGGGATCACCGGCCACAGGGGGCTGAACGCGGACGTCGAACGGCGGGTCCGCCAGCTCCTAGCCGTCGTCGTGGACACCCACCAGGGCGACCTCACTGCCGTTTCGATGCTTGCTGATGGGCCCGATTCGTGGGTCGCGGACCTGGTCCTCGCCCAGGGTGGTCTCTTGGAGGTCGTTGTCCCAGCCGAGGCTTACCGAGACGGCCTGCCATCGGAGCACCACCCGACCTACGACCGACTGCTCAGCCGAGCATCGGACGTTCACCACACCGGAATGTTCGCGTCGGACACCGCCGCGCACATGGCTGGCAGCGAAATCGTGGTCGGCCTGGCCGATATCGTCGTCGCAGTCTGGGACGGGCTCCCCGCCCGCGGGTACGGCGGTACTGCCGACGTCGTCGCCTACGCACGCCGCTGCGGCGTTCCTGTCCAGGTGGTCTGGCCCGACGGTGCGACTAGGTAGCCGACTGATCAGTAGCCCGATAGCGTCGCCCCACACCAGACCCGTCCCAGGGGGGACCATGCGCACCCGTACCACTGCCGCGGCCGCCGTTGCCGTGCTGCTCGCTGTCGGCTCGGCCGCCTGCTCAAGCTCGACCACCAGCTCGAAGGGGGCGGCCGCGGCACCGAGCAGCGCGGCCGCCGCTCCGCAGACCCCGGCAGAATCAGCGCCTACTGTGCCCCAGGCGCCGGCTGACGCCGCGAAACCGGCAGCGCCTGCACCCACAGGTGCGACGCCGTCCGGGCCGCCGCCGTCCCCGGACGCCGCGGTGGTCGCGGCCTACATCGCGGCGTTGACGGCCATCGACCCGGAGATCGTGAACAACAAGATCGACCGGACCGTGGACCGTGGTCGCAACCAGTGCTCGTCCGTTGCCCAGTCGCCCAACGATCAGGCAAAGCTGATCGACCTCACGGGCAAGCGGTTCACGGGGCCGAATCACCCGGAGGGCTTCGGGCCCGAGAAGTCGAAGCGGATCCTTGAGGTCGTCCGCAAGCACATCTGCCCGACGTACTGAGCCGGGACGCAGGAAGGCGCCCCCGCCCGGGCCGGAGCCGGGGCGGGGGCGCTGTTACGTGGTGTCGAGGTGGGCGGTACGGCGGTCGACGCGATCGACGGCATCGCGCAGCGAGGACCCCGAGTTGGGGTGCAACTCGTGTTCCACGGTGTCGAGGCGGCCGTCGATGCCGTCGAGGCGGTGGTCGAACTGGTCGAGGCGTGCCATGACCCCGAGACGGGCCGGGACGCCGGGACGTTCGGGCGTTCCGGCCCAGTCGTCGGCGATCTCGTCCACCCGGGCGGCGAAGCGGGCGGCGCTGCGGAGGACCCGCCAGGCGAGGCCGACCGCCGCGGCGAGGGCGACGGCGACCGCCGACCACAGGACGGCGGTGTCGACGGCGGAGACGCCGGTCTCGGTCACGGGCGGCTCGCCGGGTCGGCGCCGGCCGGGAGCAGGCTCGCCGAGCCCTTCCGGCCGACGAAGCGCGCGGCCGCGCTCTTGGCGGCGGCGAGCAGCGGTATGAGGACCGGCACCCACCATGCGGAGAGGCTGCTCGCCTCGGTGATGGCGTAGGCCAGGCCGGCCTCGGCGGCGGTGGCGCCGGTGCGCTCGGCGACGTCGAGCCAGTACGCGCGGGACGTGGTCATGCGGATCTCCTAGTCGGTGACGCTGAAGTGGTGGGTCTCGCCGAGGCGGGAGAGGGTGGTGTGGCCGGGGGTGCCGTCGGCGTCGGCTCCGGTGTAGCCGCAGCGGCGCTGCCAGGCGGCGTACGCGGTCACGGTGCGGGTGCCGAACGAGCCGTCCACCCACTGCCGTTCGAGCAGGCCCTCGTTCGCCAGCGCCTGCTCGACGGCCTGGACCTCGTCGCCGTAGGTGCGGTGGCCCTGGTCGGCGCCGGGGTCGGTGCGCGCCGCGGCGACGACGTGCGCGAGCGAGACCGCGCGGCCGCCGGGCAGGGTGCCGAGCAGCTCCCGCAGGCTGTGCGGGCCGGGCACGCCGTCGGCGTCGGTGCCCTGGTAGCCGAGGCTGCGCTGGAACTCGGCGTAGTTGAGGGTGTCGGCGTCGGTCCACGTCGGACCGGGACCCTGCTGGTAGTGCCCGCCGAAGCCGCGGTCGACCAGCGCCCGGCCGACCGCGGTGACCTGGTCACCGACCGCCCCGTACCCGTATGCCAGGCCGCCGACGACCACCTGGTAGCGGGCCGGGACGTCCTCGGCCGGCGTCGGCGCGGGGGTGGGCTGCGGCGCCGGGCCGCTGCCGTCCGGCCGCGGGGCGCCGGCCCGCACCCACGCGTACAGCGGCCCGCCCGGGCACGATGTGGCGTAGCCGTCCCGATGCCCGAGGATCTCCGCCCCCGCGCCGCCCTCGGCCCGCAGCCACTCGATCGCGTCCCGCAGGCCGCCGAGCTGCGCCGCGCTGGGCTCGGTCAGTCCCTTGCTGCCGAGCATGGCGCACACCGCGTAGTGGCGGCCGTTCAGGATGGGGTTGCCGTTGGCGCCGGTGCGCCGGTGCGCGCCACGGCCCTCGTAGAGGAAGCCGTGTGGGCAGACGACGGCGTTGTAGGCGATGTCGGAGTAGTCCTCGGTGGTGTCGGCCAGGTGGCTGGCCTGGAGGGCGCGCATCCGGGGTGCGCACCGCTCGTGGTCGTCCGCGAGCGCGGGCGGGACTTCGGTGCCCTCGTAGTGGATTTTCACGCCGTCGGTGCCCGCGATCGCGACGAGCTTGTACTTCGACGGTTGCGCGCCCCAGTCGGCGCGGGGGACGAACTGCATGGGTGCCTCCAGGGAATGGGAAAGCCCCGGGCCGATGGCGCCGGGGCGGATCGATGTCAGGTCAGGCCCCGCACCGCAGGATTTCCCGTCTCGGGGGCGGAGCTCGGGCCCGGTGACGGGAAATCCTGCGGTGCGGGGCCTGTGTCCGTTCAGGAGGTGCGTTGCAGGCGGAGCCAGGAGAGGGCGGTGAGCGTGGTGGGGGTGGCGTAGGAGGCGGCTTGTGCCCAGAGGAGGGTGAGCGGTCCGGCGGCGACGGTGACGATGCGCGCGGTCAGCTGGCAGGACGTCAGGGTGTTGGGTCCGCCGACGCCGTAGGTGCCGCAGCTGAGGGGCTGGCCGGGGATGGAGCTGTGGGAGGCGTAGGCGGCCTGGCCGCCGGTGGCCGGCGCGGCGAGGGACCAGCGCATCGCCGTGCCGGACGGCGTCGTCCAGTCGAGTTTCAGCCCGCCCTGGTTGTACTCGCCCGCGTAGTACAACGCGCCGTCCAGAAGGTACGTGGCGCCGGCTTCGAGCGGGATGGACAGGTGCGGGTCGGGCAGCAGGGTCGTGCTGGTGGCCCGGGTGGTGTCCAGGGTCTTGGCGACGTCGAGCGGTGAGATCGCGGCGAGCTGGGCACCGAGGATGCGCTGGCCGGCGGCCCACGGGGGGTAGGGCACGAGTGGTCTCCTCAGAGTGCGGTGACGGCGGGTTGCCGGAGCCGGACGTCGGCGCCGGCGGGCAGCGCCTTGATGACGCCGTTGACGGAGCGGGTGACGACGGCGGTCTGGGCGGGCCCGAGGGTGGTGAAGTCGCCCCACGCGGCGGTGACGGGCAGCGGTGTCGTGGACGTGGTGGAGAGGATGCTGCGGGTGCCGATCTGTCCGGCGGTCGTGAGCGAGGTGTCGGTGGCCTCGGCCTGCCAGGCCGAGGGTTCCGTGGTGCCGTCGAGCCAGGTCCGGGCGCGCAGCGTGCTGCCCACGGCCTGGAGGCGCAGGCCGAACCGGCGGGCGGGCGCGTGGGTGAGGGTGGTGGTGTACTGCTGGAGCAGCGTCTCCGTCCCGGCCAGCCGTTTGCGGAGGGTCAGGATGACTTCCTGGGCGGTCCCGAACTCCAGCCGGGCCAGGTACATGTTGCTGCCGTCCTGGTAGCGGGCGGTGAGGGCGACGAACTGCGGCCCGCCGGTGGCGAGTTTGTCGGTGGCGACGGTGGCGCGGAGGTCGACGTCCGGGCCCGGGGCGGGCAGCAGGGTGTAGCGGGAGACGTTGATGGAGCCCATGGAGACGAGGCCGCGGCCGAGCAGCGCGGCCCGGATCGCGGAGACGTACCGGCGGAAGGCATCGGTGCGCGCCCCGGAGTCGCGTACGGTCCGGGTGTTGACGCCGCCGGGGAAGAAGTTCGCCCGGAGGGCTGCGCTCATCTCCAGCTGCACGCCGGCTGCCGTGCTCGTGCGGTTGCAGAGGTTGGCCGGGTCGGTGCCGGAGATCTCGGAGGGGGCGGTGGTGACGCGGAATCCGGCGGCGCCCAGGGTGCGGGTGAGGCGGTCGACGAGGACGGTGTCCAGGCCGCCGATCGCGGTCTCGGCCAGGCCCGGGGTGCCGCTGTAGCCGTGAACGGACAGGCAGCGGCGGGCAGCGGCGACGACGGCCAGGCCCTGCGGCTCGTCGAACACGGTGCTCGTGAGGTGCAGGGTGCTGTTCCCGGTCGGCTTGATGCCGGCGAACTCGTAGTACGCCATCGTCGTGCCACCGGCGGACACGGCGCGGGCGACTTCTCCGGAGCCGCCCTCGATCGACCCGCCGTGGATGGCGATGGCAGCCCACCGGGCGCCGGCCGGAACGGCGGCGGTACGGGTCCATGCCGTCCCTTCGGGCTCGGCGGCCGCCAGCGCGGCGAAGCTCGGGTAGGTGTCGGCCACGTCGTCAGCCTCCTTGGACGGCGTAGTCGGCGGCGGTGCCGCCGGTGGTGGTCCAGGCCTGGCCCGAGGTGGCGGTGCCCCAGCCGCCGGTGACGGCGCGTTCGAAGCGGTCGCCGCGGGCGCCGATCAGGTCCAGGACGCGGACGTGTTCGCCAGCGACGGCCAGGTCGAGCGGCAGGTCGACGAGGTCGGTGGTCCAGGCCGGGCCCGTCGTGGTGGTCAGGAGCAGCAGTGTCGCGGTCGGGGTGGCGGCCGCGGCGAGCCGGGTGCCAGCGGTGTCGGCGCGGCCCTGGTCGGGGTCGGCCAGGACGGCGACCTGCCAGGGCCCGGCGGGCGCGCAGTTGGCGGTGATGTCCCAGTCGTACACGCCGATGTTCTCGCTGTAGCCCTCGAAGAGCAGGGCGACGGTGGTGGGGCCGTCCTCGGGCGGCATGCCGGTGATGTCGATCCGGTCGCGCAGGTCGAGGGCGAGGACGGCGGGGATCAGTCGGGGGGAGGCCGCGAGGTCGAGATGGACCTGGGGGAACCGCGTGCCGTCCCAGGTGCCGAGGTGCAGGAGCCATCCGGCGATGTCGGGCAGCTGGGCGTCGCGCCACAGGGAGCGGGTGACGCCCTCGTCGTAGCGGCCGACGCCGGCGGGCGGGGGCTGGGTGCCCATGCTGCTGGTCGTGTCGAGTGCCCGTGCGCTGGACCCGCCGGCGCGGGTGACGGTGATGTCGTTGCGCACGGCCTGGTCGTCGTCGGCGGGCTCCAGCGGCGGTGCGACGTCGCCGCCCGCGTAGTCCAGGAGGAGCTTCGGCGGCTGGTTGTAGGCGGTGTGGCCGGCCCGGTACCAGAGTGAGAGCGCGTCCAGGCGCTCGGCCAGTACGCCGCCGTCGCTGTCGGCCGCTTCCTGGAGGAGGGCGAGCAGCGCGCCGGGGCGCTGGGGTCCCATGGCGACTTCGGAGTCGATGTCGCCCCGGAGCTGCACCGGCACGCCCTCCTCAGCGCACAGCCGCTCGATCCGTTGGCTGGGCCGGTCGCCCTCGTACCCGTTGTCCGCGTGGTTGTAGACGTCGGCCGTGGTGTCGAAAACTGCCAGGTGCCCGAGGGACATGCCGGCCAGTGCGTCGCCGATCTGGGCGTCGATCTGCGTCGGTGTGCCGAGCGTGCCGGGGTACGAGCCGGAGCTGGTGGAGTCGGTGCCTCCGACCGGGTACCAGACGAGGTTCCAGGTGACGGAGGAACCGGTCTGGAACGCGGTCACGAACAGCTGGTGCCATCCGGGGCCCGTGAACTGCACGGGCACGGTGAGGGAGTCGAACACCGTGCCGCCGTCGGCGTCCAGCCCGTAGAAGTGCACGACGGTGCCGTCGAGCGCGCCGGCGTCGAGCACCCACGTGCGCACGGTGCCGGTGCTGGACCATGCGAGCAGCCGTGACGTGGTGGTGGGGAAGGTGTCGAGCTGGTAGAGGAGGTGCACCCGCCATGTGGTCGGCGGTATGGCCGGCGGCGGGACGGTGCCGTGCAGGCGGGCTCCGGCGCGCACCGTGGGCAGGGGCGCCGATCCGGTGAGGTCGGTGTTCGCCCCGTAGTCGAGGCCGGTGGTGTCCAGTGGTCCGACGCCGGGGATCGGGCTGGCGGACTGGGTGGCGCCGCGCTCGTCCTCCATGGGCCAGTACGCCAGCGGCAGGCCGGTGGGGATGGAGCGGCGAAGTGTGGACTGGAGCGGCGCCGCTCCCTGGCCGAGTCGTCGCGCGGGGCCCGCGGCCTGGAGGTGGACGACGAGGTCTTTGCCGGAGACGTCGCGTCGCGGTGTCCAGGAGGAGACTTCGCCGGTGAACCGGTCGGTGAGGTCGGTGATGGTGGCGCCGCCAGTGGTGGTCCAGGTCCTGCCGGCGGGGTCGGTGAACGCGACGGTTCCGGGGGGCTGGACGGTGAAGTCGGGCGCCGCGACCGGCGGCCCGCCGATGCCGCCCCGGATTTCGGCGCGCAGGACGCGCATCGGCGCGGCGCGGAGGCTGAGCTGGGGCTGGTCACCGATGTCGAGGGTTGCGGTGCCGGGGTGGACGGAGGTGGTGCCGGTGTTGGTGACGGGGCCGCCGAGCTGGGTCCACGGGCCGGACAGAGAGGGGGCGCTCCAGAACGTGGCGGTGTGGCCGCCCGTGCCGTCGTCGACATCGAGGGTGACCCGGACGGCGATGCGGCCGTCCGGCGTCGGCTGGACGGGAGCGGTGGCGACCGCGGCCCGGACGGCGCCCACGGTGCCGTCCGGGCTCCAGTTCAGGCCCGGGTAGCCGTTGATGATGTACAGGACCCAGGATCGCTGGTCGCCGGCGGTCAGGTAGCGGCTGATGATCTGGTGGTGGGCGTCGTCCGTGAGGACGGTGCGCTGCTCCAGCTCGACACGGATGTCGAGGTCGCCGGTGATGCGCAGGGCCGGGTCGTCGGGGGTTGTGGCGCGGGCGCCGGCCGCGGCGGGGACGTCGAGGTAGCTGCTCAGCCTGGGCACGCGGACCCGGATCGGGGTGTTGCGCCCGATCAGCCCGTACAGGGCCCCCGCGGCGTTGCGGGGGGAGTAGCGGCCGCCCCTGTTGTCGAGGGTCATGGTGCAGGTGGCGGGGTCCGCGCGGGAGCCTTCGTCGTGGCGGCCGCGTTCGATGTGGATGCGTTCGCCCAGGCGCACGTCCGGGGTGATGTCGCTCCACGCGCCGGCGAGTTGGAGTTCGACGCGGACGGCGAGCGGGGTGGTCGGGAAGGCCACGCGGCCCCCCTTTCTACGTGAAAGCGGTCTGGACGTTGCCCTGCCCGGCCACGCGGGTGATCCGGCGCATGAGGCGCTGCATGTCGGAGTCGGCGCCGGCGGTGTCGAGGATGATGCGAACCTCGACGACTCCCCCGCCGCTGGCGCGGGAGAGCGGGGTGACGGTGGCGCCGCCGGGCAGGGACAGCAGCTCGGGTCCGGCCTCGCCGACGAGGACGGTGCCCGAGCCGGTGATGTGGCCGCCCTGGGCGAGCATGGGGATCGTCGGCATGGAGAAACCTTTGCCGCCGAAGTACGGGATCCAGTCGGGTGCGGTGAAACTGAGCCGGCCGACGGTGTTGTTCCAGAACCGGGCGACCGCGTTGAAGGCGCTGCGGAAGGGGCTCATGATGGTCTCGGCGAGGCTGGAGAAGCCAGAGACGATGCGGCCCGGAAGGCCGGCGATGAAGTCGAACGCCGAGCTGGCACCGGCGCGCAGAGTGTCCCAGTGGCGGCCGATCCAGGACACCGCCGAGGTGAACGGCGACACCAGGATCCCCAGGATCAGGGGCCAGTTGTTGCCGATCCAGTTCCAGACGCCGCTGATCTTGCCCCAGACGGCGTCCCAGCAGCCGGTGACGATGTCGCGGAACTGCTCGGAGCGCTGCCAGAGCAGGACGACGGCGGCGACCAGGGCCACGACGGCAATGATCACCAGCGTGATCGGGTTGGCCGCGAGCGCGGCGTTCCAGGCCCACTGTGCGGCGGTGGCCACGGTCTGGATGCCGGTCCAGATGCCCTGTGCGGCGGCCCAGACCATCGTGGCGCCCTGGACGAGCAGGATGGCCCCGGCGACCACGCCCAGGGAGATCGCGAGGGGCTGCACCCAGGACGCGTGCTCCGTGCCGAACTGCACCAACTGGCCGCCGACGTCGGCAAGTTTGAGCATCGTCTCGCGCTTGAAGCGCTCCAGAGCCGCGGCCGGGTTGTCGGAGACGGTCCGGGCCATCTGGTCGGCGGCCCCGGCGACGTCGCCCAGCGCCGCCGTCGCACTGGACGGATCGAGAGCCATCAGGGCTTTCTGCGTGTCCTCGCTCTTCGTCCCGAACAGGGCGACGGCGGTCGCGTTCCGTTCGACGGGGTCCTTCATCGCCCGCAGCCGGTCGAAGACCTGGTCGATCGAAGCCGCCGCCTTGGGGCCGCCCTCGACGAAGACCCTCTGCATCTCCGTTCCGTTGAGACCGATCTTCTTGAATGCGTCCAGGGTCTTGGTCTCGCCGGCCTGGGCGATCAACACGAATTCCTTGAGGGCGTCGGCCACGCCGTCGGCGTCGCGGGCGCCCGCCCGAAGCCCTTGGGCGAGCAGGCCGGTCGCGGCTGCTCCGTCCAGGCCGAGCTGTCGGAACTGCGTGGCGTACTCGCCGACGGTGTCGATCAGGTCGCCGCTCTTGTCGACCCCGGACTGCATCGCCTTGACGATGATGTCGAACGCCTCGTCGGCGTCCTTGACGAGGCCGGTGCGCATGAACTGCCCGGCGGCGGCAGTGGATCCGGCGACGTCCACGTCGAAGACTTTGGCCAGCGCCATCGCTTTGGTGGTGATGCGCTCCAGGCCGGCGCTGGCCGCGTCGCCGCCGATGTTCTGGGTGACGCCCTTGATCGCGTCGTTGACGTCGCTGGTGCTCTCGCCCCAGGCCTTCTTGTAGACGGCGGCGGACGTCTTCGAGAGTTCGGCGGCGCGTTCTGCGCCGACGCCGAGCTGGGCGGCCAGTTTGTCGGAGGCGGCGCCCATGTCGAGGGAGTCGACGACGCCCTTGCCGAGTGCCCCGGCGACGCCGGCGGAGATCCCGGCCGCCGCGGTCGCGAGCTTCTCCTTCATCTGGCCCAGGACGGCCGATGCCTTGTCCTTGGCGATCAGGTTGAACACGAGCGACGTGTCGGAGGCCAAGGTGGATCACCCCCTCGTGTTCATCGCTGCGTGGCTACCGCTGTGCGCGGGCCTCGTTGATCTGCTGCTCGTAGGAGTCCAGCCAGGCGTGGACCCGGTCGGTGTCCTCGACGGTCATCAGCTGCCACTCCCACGGGCGGATCCCCAGGAGGTGCGCGGCGTCGCCGATCCGCCTCATCCGGCGATCGGCGGCAGGACTTTTCCCTCGGGCTCCTCGTAGGCCTCGGCGATCTCCCGGTCGAGCTGGGCGAGGACGGCCGCCGCGGTCGCGAGCTTCTCCTTCATCTGGCCCAGGACGGCCGATGCCTTGTCCTTGGCGATCAGGTTGAACACGAGCGACGTGTCGGAG
>NZ_JBVJRP010000001.1:322925-544198 GCF_055607525.1 Kitasatospora sp. NPDC036993
CGATCCGCCTCATCCGGCGATCGGCGGCAGGACTTTTCCCTCGGGCTCCTCGTAGGCCTCGGCGATCTCCCGGTCGAGCTGGGCGAGGACGGCCGCCCGCTGGTCGGCCGGAACGCTCTCGGCGGCCTCGGCACGGATCAGCTCCAGCTCCGCCCGGCTGTGCTCCAGCGTCAGTTCGTCCCAGGCGAAGTCGACGTCGTCGAAGCGCAGGGTGGGGTGGGCGCGCTTCAGGAACACGAACAGCAGCGCACGCCGGCACAGGCCATTGCCCTTGATGACGGACTGGGTGAAGTCGGAGAAGTCCCGGCCGCTGAGCTTCTCCAGCTTCTCGCGCTCGGCGCTCATGAGCTTGGTCGGCTGGTACGGGAAGCGCTGGGGCTCGTCGCTGCCCTCGGGGTGGTAGACGAGGTACACGGTGTTCTCCTATCGGGCCCGGTCGGCGATCCGGCGGGCCATGCTCTCCATCGCGTCGGCGACGGCCTGGCGGTAGGTGTCGGCGTTCGGGGTCATGGCGCGGTCGAACCAGTTGACCTTGCCGTGCTGGACGCGCCAGACGCCGCGCCCGAACGTCTGGGTGCGCCAGCCGCTGGCGCGCTGGGTGCGCTTGGGCGCGTTCGCGAAACCGCGGATGCCCTGGATCTTGCGGCTCTTGACGCGGGCGCCGGTCCAGCGCCCGCCCAACTTGACCTCGGGGCGGATCTTCTTGGCGATCGCCGAGCGCAGGGCGGGGGCGGCGGTGCTGCTGGCGGCCATCGACATGATGCCGCTCTTGGCCTGTTCGGCCGCGGGCTTGAGCGCGTCGCGCATGTTCTTGGCCAGCTCCGCGCGCAGCTGCTTGCCGTCCTCCTCGGCGCGCAGCGCGGCGGTGAGCGCGTCGAAGCCCTCGAAACTGACCGAGAGGTCGACCGGGTTCTGTCCGGCCATCAGCTGGTGGCGCGGACGACTTCGCCCGACGTCGGGTAGCTGACGCCAGCGGTGGCCTCGTCGCCGACGCTGCCGGAGACTGGGGCCCACTCCTTCACCAGCACCTGCCCGGAGTACTTCGGGTTGGAGAGGCCGACGGCGGCCTGGGTGGGCCGGACCTCGAAGGGCACGACCTGGCCGAGCAGCGGCCACATGATGCTGTCCAGCTTCCCGGCGGCGTAGTCCTGGAGGAACTCGCAGGCCAGGGTGCCGGACTTGAGGCCGCCGATGGACACTTTCCAGCCGTTGGAGACGAACGTGGTGACGTCCTTCTCTTCGACCTCGACGGCCAGTTCCGCTTTCTTCGCGAACTCGGCGAGGACGTTCCCGGCGATGTTCAGATACTGGGCGGTGAGGACCATGGTGGGCATGGTGCGCTCCCTTCTACTGGACGCCGACGGCGCCGACGAACGTGAACGAGGGGGTGGTCCCGGATATGGTCCAGGCGAGGCGCCACCACGTGTCGGTGCCCGGGGCCGGGACGGCGAGGGCCTGGCCGCCGAGGCCGGTGGCGGCGGCGAACGTCGCCCGGACGGTCGGGTCGGTGAACGCCTGGTCGGCGGCGGATTCGATGCGGACGGTCAGCGTCGGGGTGGTCCCGGCGGCGGACAGGACGTGGAGGGTGGCGTACAGGGCCCGCCCGTCCGGCACGGGGCCGAGCTGGAGGGCGGTGCCGGCGCCCGCACTGGAGCGCGCGGTGCCGGGCGGGTGGGCGATCCGGCCGCGGGCGATCACGCCGGTGCCGGACGCGCCGGCGGTCCAGGGAGCGAGGTCGCCGACGGCGCCGCCGAGGGTGTAGTCGGTGCGCAGCGCCTGGGTGAGGTAGGCGAGGGAGCCGACGGCGGCGAGGTGCGGGGCGACGGTCCAGGGGACGACGCCGCCCAGCTGGGCCCACGTGGCGTCGTCGATCATGCCCGGGTCGCCGGCCTCCCAGAATCCTTCAGCGGAGAGCTTGCTGCTGCCGAGGCCGCCCTGGACCCGTGACCAGCCTCCGGAGCCGAAGACGGTGCGGTCCTTGACCTCGACCTCTGCCGACAGTTCGGCCTTGTTGGAGACGCCGGTCAGGTCGGCGCCGCCGGTGAACAGGCGGACGTCGGTGAGGACTTGGGCGGGCATGGGTCACGTCCTTCCGTCGCCGATGACGCGGATGATGATCTCGGCGCCGACGTACTGGGTGCCGGCGTGCTCGTACCAGCGGTAGCCCTGCACCCGCTCGACCCTCAGGTCGTGGGCCAGGCCGCCGAGGGCGGGCTCGCCGGGGGCGCCGCGGGCGGCCTCGATGGCCTGCTTGAGGGAGGCGGGGCCGGCGCCGGACAGTGTGGCGTCGAGGATGAGCTGGGCGGCGCGGTCGTCCTGGCGGCCGACGAGGATGCGGCAGGTGAACTCGGCTTCGTCCCGGCCGCGCCCGAACGTGCGGTCGTAGTCGACGGTGTACTCGCCGACGAAGAAGTGGGGGGCGGACACGCTGTCGGGGGTGTAGCCGGTGCTGGTGAGCTTGGCGGCGCCGGCGGGGAGGGTGACGGCGCGGGCGGCGTCGGCGATGGCGGCGCGCACGGCGGCGAACTGCACTGGGGCCTCCTATCCGAAGCCTGGCAGGATGAAATGTTCGAGCAAGTTCCAGACGTCGGGGTCGCGGCGGGAGAGCCGGACGACGCCCCACTCGGCGGAGCCTGTGACGCCCTCGGGGGAGTCCTTGCGCCGGTAGAGGCGGGCGGCCTGGATGAGGGTGGCCTGGACGATGTCGTCGGGGACGGCGGGCCAGCCCCAGCGGGCGGTGACCCGCACGCGGGTGATGCCGTAGCCCCAGGTCCCGGCCGGGAGGACGAGCGCGGCGACCGGGCGGCCGCGTACGAGCGCGTTGTCCGGTCCGGTCTCGTACCCGGTGACGGCCGTCCAGGTGCCGGCGGCGCCGGTCTCGACGAGCAGGCCGGCCGAGTCGCCGATGTCGTCCACGACCAGGCGCTCGCCGCCGTCGGCGGCCAGGGTCCGGCCGTTGGGGTTGTAGACGCGGGCCGATGCCATGTTGTCGAGCCAGAAGCGCCGGCCCGTCGCGGAGTCGATGCCGCGCGCGGCCGCGCTCAGCGCGGTGGTGAGCAGCTGGTCCCGGGTGAAGTCGCCGGGGTCGATCTGAAGCGCCAGCTTCAGCGCGTCCAGGGTGGCGTAGTCGGTGGCCACCACGGTCACGTCCGGACGATGTTGCCCTGGGCGTCCCGGGGCAGACGCGGGCGGCCGCGGCGGCGCGCGCCGGTGCCGTCCTCGGCGGCCTCGTCCTCGGGCTCGGCGTCGTCCGGGTCGTCCTCGGGATCGGTGTCCTCGGGGTTGTCCTGCTCGTCCTCGGGATCGTCCTGTTCCTCGACGACGACGACGGCGTTGCGGTGGGCGGCGAGCTGGAGGGCTTCGGCCTCGGGCAGGTCGAGGACGGTGCCGGGCGGCGGCCAGTCCTGGCCGTCGCGGGTGCCGGACATCTGGACGAGCATGCGCACGCGCACGGGTTAACTCCTCACTGTGGTGGTGCGCCGGCGCGCGGGTGCGCGCCAGCGCGGGCCGGTCAGGTCGCGGCGCCGGCGAAGTGCTTGATGGCGCCGGTGGTGTCGACCTGGTCGCCGTCGCCGCGCAGGATCGCGCGGTAGGTGATCAGGTCGCTGTTGAACGCGTAGTCGTCCGAGCGTTCGAACCGGATGCTCTCGACCTGCCGGACGAAGTAGGTCGAGAAATCGCCGAACAGGATCGACTTCGCGGTGACTGCGGCGGCGGGCATGTTCGGGTCGGTGTACAGGGGCTTGCCGAGGATGGTGTCCGGCGAGCCGGACAGGCCCGGGGTCCACAGGTAGGCGCCCGTGCTGTCCTTGAGCTTGCGGACGGCGGCGACGGTGGCGTCGCGCATCATCCAGCCGCACGAGGCGCTGGCCCGGTACGGCGCGATGACCGCGTAGAACAGGTCGATCAGGTCGTCCGCGGACGGGACGCCGGCGACGCCGGTCGCCCCGGTCTTGCCGAGCGAGGCCGCGGTGAGGACGCCGTTGGGCTGCGAGGCGCCGGTGCCGGCGACGAGGTGCGCACCGAATCCGTTGCCGAGCGCGCGGCCGGCCTGGGTGGCGAGGTAGCCGATGAGGTCGACGGCGGTGTCGTTGGCCAGCTCGTGCGAGACCTGGAGCAGCAGGCCGTACTTGTAGGCGTCGAGCGGGACCTGGCCGAAAGCCGGGTCGTTGGCGGGCAGGGTGCCGGCCTCGGCGACGATCGCGGCGTTGGAGGAGTGGGCGGTGGTCCTGGGGACCTGCATCTGCTCGCCGGTCGTCGTGGTCAGGACCGTGGGCCCGGCGGCGAGGACACCGGACACCTCGATCATGTGCTGGACCAGTCGCCGGTAGAAGCTGACCGGAACCGTGTTCGCGCCGGCCCCCGCGGTCAGCTTGGACAGGGTCCGCAGGTCCATCGGCATCGGCCCGTCGGGCCGGATCTCGAAGGCCCGGGAACCGGACTGGCCGGTCAGCCAGGACCGGACCTGCTCGGCCTCGCCCGAGGCCTTCGGGGCGTCGCGCTCGGCCGGCCGCTTGAGCAGCTCCGCGAAAGCGGCCTCCGCGTCGGCCGCGCGCTGCTCGGCCGCAGCCATGTCCTTGACGCGCTCGTCGATCCGGTCGAGGTCGGCGTTCAGACGCTGGTAGGTCTGCTCCTCCTCGCCGGACAGCTCGCGCTTGTCCGCCTCGGCGGTGTCCAGCAGGGCCTTGGCCTGCTCCCAGATGCCGGCGCGGCGCTCCTGGAGCCGCTTGATGAAGTCGCTCACGTGCCCTCCCTGGGCATGACGGTGTCGCCCGCCGGCCGGGCCGGGGGCGTGGTGGATGTGGGTGTCGAGGTGGGGTGCGCCCTGCCTCAGGGGGTGCGGCGCCGGAGAAGCTCGGCGCGCCGCTGCCGCAGGCTCACGAGCGGGTGGGGGTCGCCCTGCCCGGTCGGAACCGTGTCGATGACGGTGGCCGCGGGGGTGCGGCTGAGGAAGGGGGCCAGGCCGTCGCCCGCGGCGGCGGCCCGGACTTCCTCGACGGTGGCGCCGGCGCGCTCGGCGAGCGAGCGCAGCCCGGTGTCGGTGTCGAGGTAGGCCGGGCTGTTGACGGGGGCGACGTCGACCAGCTGGCCGGACAGCAGGGTGCGCAGCGGGAAGCCCTGGTCGGTCATGCTCCAGTCGTCTTCGAAGGTGAAGAAGGCGAACGAGGATCGGGTGACGTCGCCGCGCTGGACCAGCTCGTAGACGTCGGCGCGGGCGGACGGCAGGTCGGCGGTGTAGTCGAGGCCGGTGCCGTCCACGGCCAGGCGCAGCGTGCCGCCCGCGATGGTGCCCAACAGGAAGTCGTCGTCGTGGTTGTAGCGGGCCAGCGCCTCGGGCCAGCCGTCGCCCTCAGACTTGGCGAAGAAGCCGGGGTCGATGCGTTCGACGAAGCCGCCGAGGTTCCGCGAGAGCTTGTTGAACTTGGCGGCGTACCCGCCGATGGTCATCTTGCCCTGGCCGGTGTCCGCGCGGACCTCGACCAGGCCGCGCGCCGAGCGGCGCTCTGCCGTGCTCATCAGGCCTCCAGGGCCGGGGGTTGTGGGTTGGCGGCAGCGCGCTGCGGCCCGTACAGGTCGCCGCCGGCGCCCGGGGGCAGCGGGCCGAGGTTCTCCAGCGCGCGGATCTCGTCGAGGTTGCGCCAGCCCTGTGCCAGGGCCAGGCCGTGCGCCCGGTAGCGCTCGATGATCGTGGTGCGGACCATGGCGTCCACGTTGAAGCGCACGGCCTCATGCCCGGGCATCAGGGTGGAGAACTTGTTCTCCAGCCGGACCAGCCACGGGCGCAGCGTGAGGACGACCAGCTCGTTGGCGGCGGCCTCGACGTTGGTGTAGGTCATGGAGCCGCCGGAGTCGCCTCCGACCATGGTGGGCGGGACGCCGTAGATCGCGGCGACCTGGCTCGCGTTCAGCCTCATCGTCTCGATGAACTGGCTTTCCTCGGGCGAGACTTGGAGCGCGGTGAAGTCCCAGTCCGAACCGAGCACCAAGGGCTTTCGGGAGCGGATCCGGGCGGAGATGCGGTCGCTGATCTCCTCGGACTCGTCCCGGGTGATCGTCCTGCTGCCGTTCTTCAGCACGCCCGGTGGCGTGCCGCCGTTGCGGAACCAGGACAGGCCGTAGTCGGTGGTCTCCAGGCCCACCCCGATGGTGCGGGCGAAGATCTGGACGGGGGAGAGGCCCTTGACGTGGCCGGGGAGCACCATCCAGGGGATGTGGACGATGTCGGCGTCCGGCACGCGGCGGCCCTGCCAGTAGAAGACGGGTCGGACGGGGTCGGTCTCGTCGACGTAGACGTCGTCGGGGTTGAGCCACTCGATCATGGTGGGGAAGCCGAGGTCGTCCCGCTGGGTGATCAGCCCGTAGGCGTTGCCGCGCAGGCACAGCGACAGTACGCACTTCTGGAGCCAGGTGAACAGGTCGTCGCGGGCGGCCGGCGCCCAGAGCAACTGGGGTACGTAGGACAGGGGTTCGCGGCTTGCGCCGTCGCGCCGGTACAGCTGGAGCGGCAGCGAGGCGACCTGTTCGGAGATCAGGCGCACGCACGCCCACAGCGGGATCAGGGACAGCGCTCGCTCGGTGGACACCTGGGACTGGGCGGGACCGCCCGCGCTCCAGGGAAGGGCGGTGATCGCCCGCGACGTCGCGCCGGCGATCCACCGGAACGGCGTCGCCAGCGCGCGGCCGAAGCGGCCCATGCGGCTGGACATCGTCACCTCCTTCACAGGACGGAGTCGAGGACGTCGTAGTCGACGCCGTGGACGAGGTGGGTCCGGGTCTCCCAGGCCCAGCGGGCGAGGGTGACGGCGACGAGGGGGGAGATGTCGACGGTGGAGATGCGTCGGCCCCAGGCCCAGGCGTCGCCGAGCGGGCGGGTCTTGGCGCCGCGGATCGCCTCGGCGACCTCGGGCTGTGCGGTGTGCCGTACGGTGCGCTGGGTGATCGCGTCGACGAGCTGGCCGCACGCGGCGGCGACGTCCGGCGCGGCCGGGACGGCGAGGTCGCCGCGGGCGGGCCGCTCCGGGTCATCGGGGCGGCCGATGCCGGCTTTGTCGAGGTCGACCAGCAGGCTTCCCGCGGGCCCCTTGGCGTCGAGAGCGATGGCCACCGGGTCCCAGCGGTCGGCGAGCTGCACCAGGCGGTCGACGATCCACTCGGTCCCGGGACGGCGGTCGATCACTTCCAGGTGGCCGGTGCCGTCGGCCCGCAGCCCGTACGCGGCGATGCTCGCCCAGTCCCGGGACGGGGTGACGTCGAGTGCGAACGCGACGTCGCCGACCGGCTGGGACTGTTCGTCGGCGAGGTCGTCCCACACGGCCGGGTCGATCACGCCGCCGCCCTCGGTGAGCCGGGGCAGCCAGGCGCCGAGGCGCTCAATCATGAAGCGCTCGCCGAGGCCCGAGGGCAGGGACTCGCCCCGGACGAACTCCTCGGTCATGCGCCTGCCCATCGCCGGGTTGCAGGCGAGCCACAGGTCGACGTCCTGGGCGGCGCGGCGCCGGTGCTCGGGGTCGGTGGGGTCGAGATCGGTGCCCCAGTCCATGTGCATCATGCGCGGGTCCGCGCCGGATTCACCGTCCTCGCGCAGCCCGTAGCACCACGCATCCGGGGTGAGCGGCGGCGTGCCGAAGAACCACAGTTGCGGATCCGGCCGGGCCGACATGGTGGGCAGCTGGGCGGCCATCTGCTCCGGGACGATCTCCTGCGCCTCGTCCATGATGTTCTTGTCGCCGGAGAAGCCGCGGCCGCTTCCCCTGCTGCGGGCGATGAAGCGCAGCCGCCCGCCGCCCGCCGAGCGGGTCAGCTCGATGCCCTGCTCGCCGTTGGCCTGCCAGTACCGGTTCACCCGCCGGTCCAGGTCCGGCGTGGACTGGACCAACTCCTTGATCCGAAGAAAGCCCTCCTGGGCGGTCTTGTACTCGTGCGCCGAGTGCAGGATCAGCCGCTCTCGGGTGAGGAACAGCCAGCCCAGTTCCAGGGCCTCGATGATGCCGCCCTTGCCGTTCTGCCGCGGCACCCACACCGAATTCTTGAACGACGCCCACGACCCGTCGGCGCGCTCGCCCAGGCCGTGCGTCAGCACGAACTGCTGCCACGGGTCCAGGTACAGGCCTGCCGTCGCGGCGAGGTCGATGAACTCAGGTGCCGCGCTGGCCGCCGCCGGCGGGTAGGTCGCCACCCTGGGCACCTGCGCGCCGAGCCGCACGGCGAGCGGAGAGGTCGTCAACGGGGCTCACCTCCCAGCCGCCCGGAAGCGACTCCAGCTCGGCGAGCGTCGCCCGCAGCTCCTTGGACACCACGGCGACGGCCGGACCTTCGAGGGACTCCAACTCTGCGGCCAGCTTGTCCCGGACCGCTTCCAGCGCGGCCCGCCGGTCGCCGCCCGACACCGCCGAGGACACCGGTCCGACCATGATCGACACCCCCTCGGATGCGCGGGGAGAGATACGGAAGGCTGGGCGCGGGGCCGTCCGGCCGCCCCACCCAAAAACGGACATCACCCCAGGTCACAATTTTGTGATCACCAGTCACGGGACGTGCGCACCGCGCGCGTGATCGGTCGTGCGCCCCTCTCGGTGTTGCACAGCCGGCCGCACACCGGGCACGGCGCGTTGGCCCCGTGCGCCGGGCGCATGCCGTGCGGGTCGAGGGGCTGGCCCGGGTCGACGCTCACCGGAGTGAGGTGGTCCGCCTCGCCCGCCCCGTCGTGTCCGCAGATGTGGCAGACCGTGCCGTAGATCGCGAACATCTCGCGGCGTGCGCGCTGGTACGGGCGGCCGGACCGGTGCCGGCCTCGGGACATGCTGCTCCTCTTCGGGAGGGGGGTGCCTGTTTTCGGAGGGAGGGGGGGTGTTTTTCCCGGAGGGGGGTGCCTGTTGGAGCGCCGGGGGCGATGACGCGGGGGCGGCGGTCGAGGTCGCGCGGAGTGGGGGTGCGCTGCACGGTACCTCCGGGGTGTGGGGACGACGAAGGGCCCCGCGGCAGTCGCCGTCGGAGCCCTTCGTGATCGTCTGCGTCACCCGGATCAGGACACACGGGTGGTGGCCAGATCGTTGCACCGTGTTGCGCCCCTGGTCAAGCGGGATCGCCGCGGGGCTTCCAGCGTTCGACCAGGGCCAGCGCGGTCTCGGCGGAGTACTCGGGGTTGTGCGAGGTGCCACCGATTCGGGTGAGGTGGCCGCGGTGGACCCAGCCGCGGACGGTCGCGGCGGGTACGCCGAGACGCCCGAGGTCGGATCTGGTCACCCTGCCGGTGGGCGGTACGCGGTCACGGGGGCTGGTCATTCGGGATCGGGTGCCCAGTCGGGCCGGTAGTCGGGGTGGTCCTGGTACGGCAAGGCCAGGAGGCGGAGCGTCTCGCACGGGTGGTACTGCCCGAAGCAGGCGGTGCAGTACGGGCCGTCGGCCGGGCCCTCACGGAGGAAGCGCAGCGCCCTCGGGTCGCGCTCGACTGTGTGCAGGTCGAGGATGCGCCGTGTGGCGGCAACGCCGGCGAGTGCGCGGGCCGGGTCGTGGCGGGCGATGTGTGCGGCGGCAGCCTGGACGATCCGCTCGTCGTCGGAGATCCGGGCGCGGAGGAATTCGGCGAGGTCGGTGCTGCTCATGCCGTCACCTTGACACGGTCGGTGGGGCTGGAGCAGCACAACTGCGTGACCCGGGTCGGGTGGAGGCTGGCGGCGTCGGCGACGAGCTGGCGCGGCACATCACCGGCGCGCAACCGCCGGATGAGGTCATCGCGGGTTCTGGCCGCGGCGGCGGCGCGCTGGAGCTGAGCGAGCGCACTCACCCCCAGCGCCGAGCCGTCGTTCGGGATCGGCTCCCAGCCCCCCAGCTCCTTGTCGGCTTGCTCCAGGTGGTGGGCGGCGTCGTCGGCCGGGCGCTGGGCGAGAGGTATCCAGCCGATGGTGATGAGGGTGGGGCCGGGCTGCGGGGTGATCGGGCTGACGAGCTGTCGGCGGCCGGTGGTGTGGACGCTCACCTCGCCGCGGGCGTAGGTGGTGTGGGTGGGTGCGCGGCGGTGGTCGGGCTGGTCACCGAGCTGCACGGTCAGGGTGGTGGCGCTGTCCGGGGCGGTCTCGACGCCCCAGACGGTCACGGTGCCGGTCAGTGCCCAGGCGCCGGCCAGGCCGTGCAGCTGCGCGGTGAAGACGGTGCCGATGGTCCAGTCGGCGGGAGGGGTGAGCGGGCTCACGGGAGTCTCCGGGTGGGGTGAGAGCGCTCACCGGGGCGGGGTGAGCGCGGTGCGGTCGAGGGGGGTCAGAGTCCGAGGGCGGCGTAGGCGCGGGCGTGGGCGGCGCGGGTGCGGCGGTCGTCGAGGTGCGCACCGGTCAGGCACTCGGGGTGGTCGCACGCGGTGGTGACGTGGCCCTCGGGCGGGCGTCCGTAGTGCTGCGCGAACACGACGCGGGCGGGGACCAGGTGGTGGCCGCGGTGGTTGAGCAGCGGGCGGCCGCGGGAGTCGGAGGGGCCGGTCCACGTCAGGTGCCCGCCGGTGGCCGGGCGGGTGAGGGCGGTCAGCTTCGCCTCGGGGCTGTCGAACACGGCGCGCGGGGTGCGGGCGACGCGGTGGTCGGCGGTGTCGACCTGGTGCTCGGGGGCGACGCAGCCCGGAAGGCCGCAGCCGGCCTTGGCGTAGCCCTTGGGGTCGGTGCCGTGGTGGATTCGGTAGGCGACGCGGTGGGCGCTGTAGGCGGTGCCGGAGTGCCGCATCACGCGGCCGCCGCCGCTGGTGTGCTCGCCGGTCCACGTCAGGTGGCCGCCCTCGTCTGGGCGGGTGTGGCTGCGCCATTTCTCTTCGACGGTGCGCGTTTGCGGGGTGCCGCCGGGCAGGGACGGGATGCCGGCGTCGATGCGCAGTTGGCGGACGGCGCGGCGGTCCATGTGCAGTTCGGTGGCGACGGAGGTCGTGGATCGGCCGGCGCGCAGCAGGCGGCGGGCCTGGCGGTGCTTGGCGGCCAAGTCGGCACGGGACGGAGGCATGAATTTCCTCTAACTGTCAAGCCAGGGGCGTTAATTGATCGTTAACGGGGGTCGGGGAGGCCCTGGAAGGATGTGGCCATCACCAACGAACGGAGGCGGTTGTGCAGGTCGGACTGTGGTTCCCGGACGACACGGAGCGGTGCGTCGAGATGCCGGCGGTACCGCGGGCGGGCGACGTCGTGGTCTGGATGGCGGGTGAAGACGCGGACCGCGTCTGCCTGACCGTGGAAGCGGTGGAGTGGACCGTGCTGGGCCCGGACGATGTGGCGCCGTCGGTGCTGCTGCGCCCGGCCGGGGACGCGGGCGGGAGTCACGCGGCTGCGGTGGTGCCGGCTGTGGCGTGATGCATGCGACGGCGCAGCTGAAGCCACTGGAGCTGGTCCCAGGTGGTGCCGCACCGGGCGCAGCGGACGGTGGTGCCGCCGTGCGGCAGTTGGAGGCGGCCGCCGCAGGCCTCGGCGGCCGGGCGGCCGGGGTCGGCCGGGTGGTCGCCGATGTCGGTGGGCCGGTCGGTCGGGGCGATGTGGCGGGCGGCGGCCTGGTGAAGCTGGGCGACCTCGAAGGCAAACTGGCCGGCGACCGGCCAGTCGAGCTGGATGTAGGCGAGGTGGTCGCGCAGACCGACGGCGGCGCGGCGGACTCGGCCGGCGAGGTCGCCCCACGGTGCCGGCCATGGGATGTCGGCGTCCTGGTGGAGGGCCTCGCGCCACGTTTCCAGATCGCTCACGATGCCGCCGGGGCCGATCAGGTCCAGGACGTCCTCGGCCACCGGCAGCGGGGCGTCGGGTCCGGCCGGGACGGTGCCGAGGCGGTCGCGTACCTGGGAGGAGGGGCGCAGGTACGCGCCGAGGGCGGTGTAGAGATGCGGAAGGTCGACCAGGTGGCGGCCGAGGCGCTCGGCACACGGGGTGCAGAGTCGGCCGGGGGTGTCGTGGGTGGTGCAGAGCTGACAGGGGGCCATGTTCAGGCCTCCTGGGCGGGGTAGTCGTCGGCGATCCGGTCCAGCTCGGCGGCCAGGTCGAGGCCGGCGTCGGCGAGCGCGGCGCTCAGGCGGTCGAGGGCGTCGGGCCCGGCGTCGGCGAACACGACCCGGTAGACCGTGAGTCGATGCTCGGCGGTGCGCAGCTGCTCGGCGCTGCGGCGCGCAGCGGCCCGGGTGCCACCGGCGCTGCGCTGCTCCTGGGCGCGGTCGGTGCGGTCGTGCTCCCAGAGCCGCAGCAGGATGCCGGCCTCGTCCGGGCCGAGGCGGTCGGCGGCCCGGCGGACGAGGTGGTCAAGCTGGGCCAGCTCGGTGGCGGTGAGCGGCAGGAGTGTCGGGCGGCGAGCGGGCTTCACCGGGCGCTCCCGACGGCCTCGACCTCGTCGGCGGTCATCGACAGCGGCATGCGGACCGGGTCGTCGTCCAGCAGGACGCCGAGGCCGCCGCACCGGCCGGTGTCGACGCTGTCGACGGTGCCGAGCGCACCGGCGGGGAAGTCGGGTTGCTCGGGGGCCCAGTCGGCGGCGGCGAGGTCGATGTTCGTGCGGACGCGGTCGCCGATGGCGTAGGCGGGCTGGATGGTCACGGCGGTCCTTTCGTTCGGGGAGGTCGGGGAAGGTCAGGCCGCGGCCGCGGCCGCGGCGGTCTCGCGGGCCAGGCGGCGGGCGGCGCGCTGCTCGCGGAACTGGCGGCCGGCCGTCGTGTCCGACACGGGCGCCCAGGTACGGGCGGGTTCGGCTGCACACATGCCGCACGGCAGCGAGGTCGAGGGGTGGAGGGCACAGACCCAGGTCCGGGAGCGGGCGGCGGCCGGGGCGGGCTCGGAGGCGGGCGCGGGGTGGTGCTGCGCCCGGCGGGCCGTCTCGACGGCACGGGCCTCCTCGATGCGGGTGGCACAGGAGCGGCAGCTGTCGTCGCGGACCAGGTCCCACCCGGACTCGCAGGCCGGGGCGGAGCAGCCGCGCCGGGTCAGGCCCCGCTCGGCGAGCCACCCGTACGGGCGGCGCACGTCGTCCGGGTCGGCCGAGGCGTAGCGGCGGCGCAGCCGGTCGGCCACCCGGTCGGCGTCGCCCGCGGCGGTCTCGATGGCGGCACCGACGGCGCGGGCGGCCTGCCGCTGCTCCCAGCGGCTCATCCGGGCGACCAGGGCGGGTACCTCGGCGAGGACGCGGTAGGCGGCGGGGGTGATGAGCAGCGGGGGCAGGGTTCGCGGTTCCGGCGCAGCCGATGCGGCGGCTGGCCGGACGGCGGCGTCGCGGGTGCTCGCGGGTGCGCCCGTGTCGCGCGGTACGGCGGTATCGCCTACGGCGGAACCGCAACCGCCCACGGCGGCAGGCCTGTTGGAGAGATCTTGTTGGGGTGATCTTGTTCGTCCGGTCGATCCGTGAGGGGTGGTCGCGGTCGATCCGTGAGGGGTGGTCGCGGTCGATCCGTGAGGGGTGGTCGCGGTCGATCCGTGAGGGGTGGTGACGGTCGATCCGTGAGGGGTCGTGTCCGGGTCTGCGGGGTCGAACAGGGCGAGCTGGCCGTCGGTCTCGCCCCGGTGGGCGGGCTCGGCCGGGGCCGGCCGGTCGACCTTGACGGGCCGCGGGCGCGGGAAGTCGAGCACCAGCTGGGTGGCGACGCCGGCGAGCGGGGCGGGGTGGACGGTGTAGCGGGCGGCGCGGCCGGGGGCGTCCCGGCTGGTGATCCAGCCGGCGGCGAGCAGCTCGGCGACGGCCGTGCGGGCCCGGGCCGGGCTCATCCCGGTCAGCCTGGCTATGAGGTCCATGCTCGTCGGCTCGTCCAGGTGCTGCCGCACGCTGAGCGCGCAGTACGCCAGGAAGTCGTAGGCGGTCAGGACGTTGCGGGCGTAGGAGCTGACGCACACCCACAGGACGGTGTCGTCGTCCGTCTCGGGCAGGACGAGGACGCGCGCGGAGGTGCCGCCGGGCCGGCGGACGGCGCGGACGATGTCGGCGGCCTCGGCGGCGCGCAGCCCGGCGCCGACGGTGTCCGGGTGCAGCCCCAGGCCGCCGGCGAGCGTGCGGTCCGCCGCCCAGCAGTAGCCGTCGGCGCCGCGCGCGTAGTCACCGGCCGCGGTGACGGAGCGCAGGTGGTCGCCGGTGAGCAGCGGCAGCCACATGGACGGGAAGCGGGTCCAGAACGGCGCGCTGCTGCGCCGGGGCGGCCGCTGCCCGGCGGTGGCGGCGGGCGCGGCGGCGGCGACGGCGGGCCGCTGCTGCATCGGGGGGCTCCAGTCTGGTCGTGGTGCTGGTGCCCGAGGGGCGCGGGTCGGTGCGCGCCGCGCCCCTCGGGCCGTACAAGGGGGGAGCGGGCTACGGGCGGCGGTAGCCCTCGGCATCGAGCGCCGCGGCCAGGCCGTCGACCTCGTCCGCATCCACGCCCGCCCGGGCGAGGACCGTGCGCAGGCCGGCCTGCCGGGCCTCGACCGGCGCGTCGTCGCCGAACAGGCCGGGCTGGCGCGGGTCCTGCCTGGAGGGGTTGCCCTGCCGGTCGAGGTAGTAGGTCGAGGCGGGCACGATGCCCTTGGGGGCCTTGAGGATGGTCGACATCGCGATGTTGAGCGGGCCGCCCTCGACGTGGCCCTGGGGCGGTTCGACGCTGATGACCAGTGCCAGCGTCCCCTTCTTGCCGTGCTTGGCGACGGCGCCGAGCAGTTGGTGCAGCTCGGCGGACGCGGCGTCGTGGACGCGTCCGCCCATGTGCTCGGCCACGACCTCGGCGAACGGGACGGGCTCGGGATCGGTGGACACGACGCCGGTGACGAGGTCGACGTGCGCGGTGGTGGTGCTCATCAGCTGTGGTCCTTGTATCCGGCGGCGGTCAGGGCGGTGACGAGGTGTTCGGCGAGGTAGTCCCGCTGGGAGTGCTCGCGCAGCGTCGAGGTGCACGCGGTCCGCTGGTACTCGCGCATGGCGTCCATCAGCACGGCGTGCAGGCCGCAGGTCGGGACGGCGGGGGCCGGGCGGCGGGTCTCGGAGGCGACCTGGACCCAGGCGTCGTAGTCGGCCAGGTCCATGCCCGAGGTGGCCGGGCTGCCGAGCGCGACCGCGGCCGCGACGGCGAGGGTGGCGTGGACGCCGGCCTCGGCGACCAAGTGCGCCGAGTTCTCGGGCGACCGGTCGTCCTCCCAAGCCATCAGCAGACGCTGCTGCGCCTCGCGGTAGTGCTCGGGCCCCGTGAGGGACCGGACCTCACCGGCGGCGGCGAGGTGGATACGGATGGGAGGCATGGGATTCCTCTCGGGGGCGGAGGGGGCAGACGGCGAGGTGGGCGGGCCCCGTGACCCGGACGAGCCGGATCACGGCGGCCGCGCCAAGGGCGGCGTCCCGGTGGCCGCACGGGCACTCGTAGTCCGCGTACGGGGCACGGGTCCGGGTCCCGAACACGACGTGCAACCCGACGAGCCGGGGCCCGGACGGTTCGGCCGGGACGCTGCTCACGGCAGGTGCGCCGGGGCCGGTCTCGGCGCTGCGGAGGCCGGCCCCGGGCGCGGGCGCCGGTGAGAGCGCTCGGTCTGGGACTGGCGACGCTCGTAGACCAGTTGCTCGGTCCAGGCGGCGAGCCAGCACAGCGCGGCGATGATGCACAGCGCGAGAAGAAGGCTGCTGGTCACCGGACACCACCGGCCTCGGCGTCGGCCGGGCGCAGCTCGGCGAGCGCGATGCCGACCGTGGCGCAGCCGCCCGAGCAGTACCAGCGGCCGCCCACGGCGGAGCCGACCACTCGGATGTAGGTCCAGCCGGGGCCGCCGACGCGCGGGTCGGTGCCGTCCTGGCCGCAGCCCTCGGTGGGGCAGCGGGCGGACAGCGGCCGCTCGGCGACTGGCGGCCGCTCGCCGGTCAGGCCCTGGTTCCACTCGTGCGCGGATCGGGGCGCCCGTTCGGCGGCCTGCCCCCGGCGCTCGGCGTTGTAGGCCGCGCGGCACCCGCACTCGTCGGTCTTGGGGATGGGGATCCGGCGGTTGCGGTGCTGGGTGTAGCCCGTGAGGGTGCCGTGGTCGATGGGGCCGAGACTGCGGCGGGTGGTCATCAGATCTCACCCGCCGTCATCCGGACCGGCACCGTGGTGATGTAGTACTCCGTGTTCTCCCCGCCGTCGGCCAGGAACTCTTCGGCGTCGTCGTCCCCGTTCGTCGGGTGCCAGGACATCCGGGCCTCGGGACGGGCGATGGCGGCGGCCAGCAGACACCGGCCCCGGGCGGCGTCCCGGGAGGCGTACAGCCCGAGGGACTGGTCGTCCCAGGACGCCCGGTAGACCTCCGGCGGGGCGGTGCGCAGCAAGGCTGCGTCCGCGAGGGCCTGGACGACCGCGGCTGGCGTGAAGTCTGGACGGCCCATCACTGCCCGGACGACCAGTTCGGCGGTGTGCGCGATGTGCGGCTGAGTCACGACGCCACCGCCGCGAGTCCCAGGTACACGGACCCGGTCAGCGAGACCAGGATGCCGTCGATCGTGCACTCGCCGTGCGCCATCCGGGACCGGCCGGAGGACGACTCCGTCCACTGGATGGCGGTGCACAGCTCGACGCCCCAGGCCTCGATGGAGACGGCATCGTCCGCGTGGACCGTCACCCGCGGCGCGTCCTCCCACGAGTAGCGGTCCACACTGACCGAAACCGGAGACGGCGTCAGAGCCTGCGACAAGCGCAGGGCCATGCCGTGCGCGGCGACCAGCGGATCCGGGTCCGGCGCCGGCGCCGATTCCTTCGCCGCGCGCAGCTCCTTGACCTCGGCACGCAGTTCCGCCAGCTCGGCACGCAGCTGCTCGACCTCGTTGTCGGTCTCGGCGAGCTGGCGGTCCAGCGTGACGATCTCGGCGACCAGATGGCGCAGCATCGGGCCCATCTGGCCAATCAGCCGGCGCGCGGCACGGCGGGTCGCGGTCCGCCACCACTCGGCGGCCGGGACCAGGACGTCGAGGTCCAGGTCGTGGACCTCCAGGAGCACCTCGGCCGGCAGCGCGGGCACGTCCACGTCCGCGGGGACGGCGGCGTCGAGCGCGGCGTCGGCGTCCAACAGGGGTGCAGCAGCAGGGTTGGTACCCTGGTACATGTCGTTCTCTCCTTCGTCGTAGCGAGGGGTGAGGGCTGGGGCCGTCCTGGTGTGGAGCCGGGGGCGGCCCCGAGCCGTTTCTGGGGGCTTATGCGGCGGCAGGGACCGCCAGCTCGGCAAGCACCTGGTGGCGGTCGAACCGCCTGGAGCGGCCGGCGTAGATGGGCGTGATGCGGCCTGCCTTGATCTCCCGGTCCAGCCAGCTCGGTGATTTGCGCAGGTACGCCAGCAGTTCCACCGAGGTCATGAGCGGTTCGACAGCGTTGGGGACTTTCTCGCTTCCGCGTGTAGATGTAGATTGCGCGGGCATGGGGACCTCGTCGATGAACAGCTCGCCGATCGGTCGGCCGAGCGCGGTGGCGATCAGCTCAGCTACGTGCCTGCTGCATTCCTCGCGGGCTGACCGTCCGCGGCTGGTCACGAAGCCGACCATCGACTGCGAGATGCCGACCGCCGTGGGGTCCGCGGCGCGGGTCGCGGCGGCCAGGCCTGCGATGGTGAGCCCGGCGGCGGTCATGGCCTGCCGGATCTCGGCTCCTCCGCTGCGTCGTCGCATCTCGCATCCCGCTCTCTGGCTGGTTCTGGGTGGCTGGGGCGCTGCCGCCCTGGCAGGTCTCTACATCTACACGTAGATGTAGAGGCACGTCAATGGGGCCGGATGGGGATGTGTGAGGCTTCATTCCGGATTAAGGGCGCCCAAAGCCGAGGTCAAAATCACGACAGTGCAGGTGGCGGGCTTGCGCACCGCTGCTGGCGACGGCAGTCTTTCTACACATGCAGGGAGAAGCGAGAGACGAGACCGCGGGCGAGGACCTGTCCGCGCTGATCCTGCGCGTCCTCGCCGAGACGGGGCGGAGCCAGACTTGGCTCGCCGGCCGGGCGGATATCCCCCTGGCCTCTCTGAATGCGTGGGTCCGCCGCGCCCGAGGTACGGCCGGGATCGATCCTGACGTCCTCCGCCGCCTCGCCGACGCTCTGGGCCTCACGCCCGCCGCCGTGTTCGCGGCCGCAGGGCGCCGGGTTCCCGCAGCCCTGAACGAGGAGCGGGAGAAGAAGATGCTCAGGCTCTTCCGAGAGCTGCCCACCGCTCAGCAGCGCCTGCTTGTCCAGCAGGCCGAGGCGATGGTGAGGATCGCCAGGGCCTCCTGACCGTGCACGCCCGAGGCGACCGGAACCGGAGCGACACGCCCCCACTTTTTCTACTAACGCACTGTGCACTTCTACCTTCGTAGGGGTACGGTCGACGGGCCGCGGACCTCCAACCCGGCGAGTAGTCGGCCGTAGTCCTCCAGCTGCGGCACGTAGGTCATCCATGCCCATGTGCCGAGTCCTGGGGGACGCCCGTGTGCCTGCGTATTGAAACCGTCGACCTGGCCGCCGAGGCCATCGCGTACGACCCGGCCACCATCACGATCCATGTTCGGCGTGACGCCCAGCCTGTTGCCGCGGTGGCCGAAATCCACGCCATCCTGTCCGACCTCGACGCTCCGGCCGGGCTCGGCGCGGCACTCTGCTTCTGCGGGGAGCCCATCACCCTGCCGCCCCCGCTGCTTGCCGCCCAGCACGGGCGCGCCGTCGTCGAGGGCGGGCAGGTGCTCCGTGGGGCGTAAGGAAACCAACAACCCGCGCCAGTTGCCCAGCATGAAATGCGGGTGTAAGAGGTGCCGGGCGAAGTGGCCCGAGAAGAAGGTTCGGGCTCGCCGCGACTGCATAGGCACGTGGCAGTACCGATACACCGGTCCCGGAGGGGAGCCCCTGTCCGGTACCTGCGACACCGAGACCGAGGCCAAGACCGAGCTGAACCGGATCCGAAACGAGATCCACGAGCGCCGATGGATCGACCCCCGGCGCGCAGAGATCACCCTCACCACCTGGTACACGGAGACCTGGCGCCCACTCCAGACCGGCGAGGACTCCACCCTCGACCGCGACGACCGGCTGTGGCGCCTCCACATACAACCGCGCTTCGGGACCTGGAAGATCTGCGAGATCGGATGGGCCGACGTACAGGAGTGGGTGAACAGCCTCGTCCCGGGCGGCCTGGCGCCGAGCAGCGCGACCAAGGTGTTCCAGGTCTTGGACCGCTTGCTCGCCGCAGCGCTGCGGGACAGACGGCTCCACTTCAACCCGGCCGACGGCGTCAAACTGCCCAAGATCAAAAAGCGGCACCCCGAAGACCGGCGACCGCCCACCTACGCCCAGCTGCGCCGGATCCGGAAGGCTCTCCCCTGCTACCACTTCGCTCTTCAGATCGTCGCCCAGGAGACCGGGCTGCGCTGGGGCGAGCTGGTCGGCTTGCGCGCCTGCTGGGTTGACCTCGACGGCGCACGGCTTCAGGTCCGCGAGGTGGTCACTGAGGTCGCGGGGAAGCTGAAGCGCAAGGCGTACCCCAAGGAGAACGCATCGCTGCGCACCGTCCCCCTCACTCCCCTTGCTGTGCGGGTACTGCGCGCGCACCTCGCCGCCGAGCAGCCCTCGTACGCGGTGTCCGACCCCGAGGTCGACGGCATGTGTCCCGAGGAACTCGTGTTCCACGGGCGCAACCGCAAGAACAGAAGGGGAGAGCCACACCGCGCACCGCTGCGCCGCAGCGCGTTCCGCCGCAACTGGATCAAGGCGATCGACGCGGCCGGAGTCATGCGGAAGACCGTGAAGAAGCTCCCCGACAAGACCACGCGCACCGACTACTGGCCCGACTTCCACGACCAGCGCCACGCACTCGCCTCACGGCTCCACGACGCTGGCGTCCCCGAGGCCATCGTCCAGGAGATCCTCGGACACGAGCGCGGCGGAGAGATCACCTGGCTCTACACCCATGCTGCACCGGACCTGGCCGGCCAGGTCCTGGCCGCTCTGCGCGGAGACCCCGTGTACCGGCATCGCCCCAGGCTGGCGGTAGCGGCGTAGCCCACCGGCTCATCCAGAACTCATCCAGAACCCAGGAGAACAGGGACGGCTGCGCCGGGTCTGGCCGGTCAGATCCGAAGCCGCCGCGCGGAGACCCGGTGTACCGGCATCGCCCCAGGCTGGCGGTAGCGGCGTAGCCCACCGACCCATCCAGAAGTCTTCCGAAATCCAGGGGGTTCAGGGTGACGTTATAGGGGGGTGGACGGGGGCGGATACCTGTAGATGCCCCTGACCTGCGGCGGAGCGCGATGTTGCTGACCTGGGGAAACAACCGTCCCTGATAAGGAAGAGGCCACAGGTTCAAGTCCTGTTAGGCCCACCTCCCCGAAGGGCCCGGAGTGATCCACTCCGGGCCCTTCGGCGTTCCCGGCGTCGACCGGCGCGGACCCGGAGAACGGCACGGCCGTGGTGGCGGCGCCGGGACGGTCAGCGGACGGACCCGCGGGCCGGGCCCGGCGGGCCCCGGGACGGTCCACGGGGCGGCCGGACCACCCGCCAGGAGGTGCGGCGTCAATCCTGGGACCGGACCGCCGGGTTGGCCGCACCGGTGGCTGGTCACGATTGGGACACCGGTGTGTATCATCGGCCGCAAGGGCAGTCTGGCACCCGGCAGCCCGTTCGCGCTCGAAACACAACTGGACTCGTCGGCCCGGTCAGTCCGGCCGGATCCGGCTCTTGAGTCCAACAACGCAAGAAGGACGAGGTCCCGCGGTGAAGAAGCTTCTCCTGGTCGCCCTGGTCGCCCTCGGCGGCTTCTTTGTCTACCGTCAGGTCCAGGCCGACCGTGCCGAGCAGGACCTGTGGACCGAGGCCACCGACCCGGTTCCGGCCGGTCGCTGAACCCCCGGCGATCTGACGATCGACGAACTCCGGAGGCGCTCCTCGGCGCCTCCCGGGCCGGCCGGCCCGGTCGAAGAACCGGACCGGCCGACCCCACTGGACGGCACCGTTCCAGGGGGACGGCGCTGGGAATCGCGCCGGAAACCGGTACTCTGGTGCCCGTCGGCACCCGTGGTGCCGTCGAGGGGCATTAGCTCAGTTGGTAGAGCGCTGCCTTTGCAAGGCAGATGTCAGGAGTTCGAATCTCCTATGCTCCACAGTTCACAGCGGTAGCCGATCGGCCGCCGACCAGGATCCTGGTCGGCGGCCGATCGGCGTTTCCCGGGGATCTCCGGGCCTCCCGGACGGTCAGCGCGGCCCGGGGCCGTCCTCGGCGGCGGGGCCGCCGTCCTCCGCGGCCGGGGCCTCGGCGGCGGGCCCCGCGGTGGCGTCCGGTCCTGAGCCGTTCACCGGGGCGGAGGCGGCGTGCGCGCCGGCCGGGCGGGGCTCCTGGGTGGCCGGGGGCTCGACCAGCCACTCCGGGTTGCTGTGCCGGCGCCACCACTGCCAGGCCACGATGCCGCCGCCGACCGCCAGCAGGCCGGCCACGGCCAGGCCGGTGGCCGCCCGGTTGCAGTGCCCCTTCCTGGCATTCCTGGCGGCCAGCTCGCTGATCTCGGCCGAGCTGACGTTGCCGTGGAGGGCGGTCAGCGCGGCGGCGCCGCGGGACTGGGCCTCCTGGGCGACCGGGGTCACCGCGGCACGGGCCTCCTCGACCGCCTGGACGACCCTGGGGGCGACCGTGGTGCGGGCCTGGTCCGCGGCCCGGGTGGCGGACAGACGGGCCGCCAGAGCGGCCTCCTGGGCCCGGTGGAGGGCCTTCAGGGCGTTCTGCTGGGCCTCCGGCGGCAGGCTGGCGAAGGCCTGGCCGAACTGCGGGGCGAGGTGCTTGTCGTACTGGATGCGGAGGTTGTGGGCGGCCTGCGAGGCCTTCGGGCCGACGGCGTCCAAGGCGGGGCCCATGCGCTGCTTGGCGCCGTCCGCGAACTGTGCGGCGGTGTCCCGGGTCCTGGTGGCCGTCTCTCGGGCCGAATCCGTAAAGCTCACGAGTCTCTCCTCCTGGGTGGCGTCCTTTATGCACATATCCACCTGAATGCTGATCATGCATCCTGATTTGTCCGATGGCATGTCGGGGTGGGCCGTACGCGGGGCCCGCGGGATGGAAGGGAGAGCGGGCGGAGAACGCGGCCGCGGGGGAGCGGGCCCGGGAACGGGTGTGCGGCAGTAGGCTGGCGGTTCCGGAGGCCGTGTACGGGAAGGGGACCCGCTGATGCTCCAGGACGAGCCGCGGCCGTCGGCCGATCGGTCCCCGGAGGCCGGACTCCCCGGCTGCCACCGGCACCCGCAGACCCCCACCGGGGTCTCCTGCCCCCGCTGCGAGCGGCCGATCTGTCCGCAGTGCATGGTGGCCGCCTCGGTGGGCTTCCAGTGCCCCGAATGCGTCGGCGACGGCCACGCCGGGACGCGGCGGGCGACCACCAGGTTCGGTGGAGCCCCGGCCGTCGACGGCGGGCTGGTCACCAAGGTGCTGATCGGGCTCAACATCGTGGTCTGGGTGCTGGCGGCCTACGTGCTCTCGCCGCGGCTGGGGCAGACCTGGTCGCTGTTCAGCGCCGGACGGGACATCCAGGGCGGCCCGGCGGGCGTCGCCGACGGCCCCGACCAGTGGTACCGGCTGCTGACCGCCACCTTCCTGCACCTGGAGTGGTGGCACATCGGGACGAACATGCTGGTGCTGTTCTGGCTCGGCCCGGCGCTGGAGGAGGCGCTCGGCAGGCTGCGTTTCCTGGCCCTCTACCTGGTCTCCGGCCTGGGCGGCAGCGCCTTCGCCTTCCTGGTGGCCGGCGACCTGATGAACTCGGTGGGCGCCTCGGGGGCGATCTTCGGGCTGATCGGCGCCACGATCGTGATGCAGCTGCGGAGCCGGGGCCCGCTCGGCCCGGCGATGGCGTTCCTGGTCTTCAACCTGATCGTCACCTTCTCCCGCCCCAACACCGACTGGCGGGCGCACCTCGGCGGCCTGGTGCTCGGCGCGCTGACCGCGGCCGGCCTGATGTACGCCCCGCGCGAGCGCCGCGGAGCCGTCCAGGCGCTGGCGGTGGTGGCCGCGGTGGCGGTCGAGGCGGGGATGCTGCTGGCCGGGATGGCGCTCTACGGGGCCTGACGTCCCGCACGTTTGTCCACAGCGGGTGCGGGGTTGTGCACAGGCTGTGCGTCCGGACGGTTGTGGACTGTTGTTCTACGCGTGTCCTGCTGTGCGGTTCTCGCGTTTCCGCGGGGCTGCGCACAGTCGTGGACGGCCCGCTCCGGAAAAGTTATCCACAGCCCGGGGGGACTTTTCCCCAGTGTGGATAACCATGTGGATAAGCGTGACAGTCCGATCGTGGGGATAACCGACCGGCTGACCGCTCAGAGTCCGGGCACGACTGATCGCCGCTCCGGGTCGAGCGTCCGGAGCGGCGGGGAACGGCCCGGAACCGGGCCTCAGGACGGGCGGGCCGTCACTTCCACTGGGTGGAGACACCGAAGCCGGCGGCGATGAAGCCGAAGCCGACCAGGATGTTCCAGTTCCGCCAGCTCTCGACCGGGTAGTTGCCGCTGGTCACGTAGTAGGTGACGATCCACACCAGGCCGATCAGGAACAGTGCCAGCATCAGCGGCGCGACCCAACCACGGCCCGAGCTGATCTTCACCGCGGCCGCCGTCGGCGGGGTGTAGTCGGACTTCTTGCGGAGTCGGGACTTCGGCACGAGGAGCTCTCCTGTCGATGCGCTGTGAGGCCGCGCGGAGGTGCAGCGGGTGGAATCTGCCGGCGTCGGCGGAGGAGAGGGCCCTGGGGACCGTCCCGCCACGTGCCACCGGCGTCCGTTAGCGTAGTGGCTCGGCGGGTCTTGAGGAGATAAGGGTACGGTGACTAATTTGTCGATTCCCCCTGAGCCGGTCCCTACCCGCCGGTCCGGCACCCGAATTGTCGGACGTGCCCTGACCTGCGCCGTCTTCGCGCTCGCCGGACTGCTCTTCTACATCAGCGCGCAGACCGCCCGCGGCACCGACCTGCGGACGGACAACTCGCTGCTGAGCCTCGGCGACGTGGTCCGCCAGCGCAGCGCGCAGAACCAGCAGGCGCAGTCCCAGCTCGCCGACCTCCAGGCCCGCGCCCAGCAGCTCACCGAGCAGCAGGGCCACGACCCCGCCGACGCCGCCCAGCTGGGCGGACTGCGCTCCGGGGCCGCCCTGGAGCCGCTCCAGGGCGGCGGCCTGACCGTCACCCTCAACGACGCCCCGCCGAACGCCACCGCGCGCATCCCCGGCGTGCCCGAACCCGGCGTCAACGACCTGGTCATCCACCAGCAGGACATCCAGGCCGTGGTCAACGCGCTGTGGCGGGGCGGCGCCGAGGGCGTGCAGGTGATGGACCAGCGGCTGATCTCCACCAGCGCCGTGCGCTGCGTCGGCAACACCCTGCTGCTCCAGGGCCGGGTCTACTCCCCGCCGTACGTGGTCAAGGCGGTCGGGAGGACCGACGGGCTGCGCTCGGCCGTGGAGGCGGACCCGACGATCCGCAACTACCTCCAGTACGTACAGGCGTACGGGCTCGGCTGGAAGGTCCAGGAGAGCGGGGACCTGGCCCTGCCCGGGTACTCCGGCACCACGGAGCTGCGGTCGGCGGACGGACCGGCGTAACGGCCCGCGCCCGCGAACGGCGGGTCTACTCTTTAACCCAGTCCGCTACGTCGAGGGAGCACCATGTACGGCTGGATCTGGCGTCACCTCCCGGGGCCCACCCTGGTCCGGGCCGTCATCTCGCTGCTCCTCGTCCTGGGGATCGTCTACCTCCTCTTCACCTACGTCTTCCCGTGGGCGGAACCGCTGCTCCCCTTCGGCGACGTCACAGTGGACGGCGGCGACGGCGCCGCGGTCGGCTGAGCCGGCCGGGCCCGCATCCCCCTTCCAGCACGCATCCCACGGAGACCACGCGCGCATGACGACCCAGGCGACCACCCGGCCCCGCATCCTGGTGGTGGACAACTACGACAGCTTCGTCTTCAACCTGGTCCAGTACCTGTACCAGCTCGGCGCCACCTGCGAGGTGGTGCGCAACGACGAGGTGACCGTCGAGCATGCCATCCGCCGCTCCGGCGAGGAGGGCTTCGACGGGGTGCTGCTCTCCCCGGGGCCCGGTGCCCCCGAGGAGGCCGGGGTCTGCATCGAGATGGTGCACCACTGCGCGCGGATCGGACTGCCGGTGTTCGGCGTCTGCCTGGGCCTCCAGTCGATCGCGGCCGCCTACGGCGCGGTGGTCGGCCGGGCGCCGGAACTGCTGCACGGCAAGACCTCACCGGTCGAGCACGAGGACGGCGGGGTCTTCGAGGGCCTGCCCTCGCCGCTGACCGCGACCCGCTACCACTCGCTCGCGGTCGAACCGGCCACCGTGCCGGCCGAGCTGGTGGTCACCGCGCGCACCGGGAGCGGCGTGATCATGGGCCTGAGGCACCGTGAACTGCCGGTCGAGGGCGTGCAGTTCCACCCCGAGTCGGTGCTCACCGAGGGCGGTCACCGGATGCTCGCCAACTGGCTCGCGGAGTGCGGCTTCCCCCAGGCGGTCGACCGGTCGGCCGGGCTCGCCCCGGTGATCGGCCGGGGCTGACCGGCATGACCACGGTGCGTCCGGAGGGGCGTTACCAGCCGGAGGCGGACCCGCACGGCGCCGTGCGGCAGCACGGCGGGCCCAAGCACCAGGGCCCGGACGACGGCACCGGCGCGCCGTACGGGCAGGGGTACCCGGCGCAGGCCGTGCCCGAGGACGGCTGGGGCGTGTACGAGCAGGCCCAGGAGCCCCTCGTGGACGGGCCCGAGTACCCCTGGCTGCCCGACCAGACCCTCCAGCTGCGGCTGCCTCTCGACATCGGCGCGCCGGACGCCGAGCCGGCCCCGCCCACCGGCGGCCGCGCCGAGCGCCGGCGTGCCGCGCAGGGCCGCACCGCGCTGCGCTCCGGCAGCGGACGGCGCCGGTCGAACGGCCGCGCCGCCGGGCGGCCGCGCCCCAAGGAGTCCCTGCTCGTGGTGGCCGCCAGGGGCGTCGGCGAGCTGTGCATCTCGCTCGGCGTGGTGATGCTGCTGTTCGTCGCCTACCAGCTCTGGTGGACCAACGTGCAGGCCGACGCGGCCGCCGACGGGGCCCGCAACCAGCTGGAGCAGCAGTTCGAGGCGGCTCCGCCGCCCGCCAGGCAGGGGCAGCCGGGACAGCCGGCCCCGGACCCGGCCAAGCCCGAGGTGTTCGAGCCAGGCAAGGGCTTCGCCATCATCCACATGCCCAAGCTCGGGCTGAAGTTCCCGATCGCCGAGGGCACCGCCAAGTCCTCGGTGCTCGACAAGGGCCTGGTCGGGCACTACGCGGGCACCGGGATGCCGGGCGACAAGGCGGGCAACTTCGCGCTGGCCGCCCACCGCAACACCCACGGCGAGCCGTTCCGGTACATCAACCAGCTCGGCAAGGGCGACAAGATCGTGGTGGAGACCGCGGCCGGCTACTACACCTACGAGGTCACCGGGGCCATTCCGGAGACTTCCCCCAACAACGTGGGCGTGATCAAGCCGGTGCCGAACGGCGCCGGGTACGCCGGTCCCGGACGCTACATCACGTTGACGACCTGCACCCCGGAGTTCACCTCCAAGTTCCGTCTCATCGTCTTTGGCAAGATGATCGAGGAACGGCCGCGTGCCCAGGGCAAGCCGGCCGCGATCACGGGCGGGTGACCGCCCGGCCGCCCGGCCCGGAGGGGGAGCACCGCAGATGCAGGACGAGACCGCGCAGTCGGCCGAACCGGGGGAAGAGGCCTTTCCCCCGCCCGAGCCGAGGGCCGGGCGCGGGCGCCGCCGGGCGCTGGCCGCGCTCGGCGTCCTCGGCGAGCTGCTGATCACCCTGGGCCTGGTGCTCGGCCTGTTCGTGGCCTACTCGCTGTGGTGGACCAACGTGCAGGCGGACCGCGCGGCCTCGGCGGCGGGCGACCGGCTGCGCAGCAGCTGGGCCGCCGGCCCGACCCCCGGCCCCCCGGCGGAGCCCGGCGCCACCCCGGCCCCCGGTGCGTCCGGCGGGCCCGGTGCCGCGGGTGCCACCGGTGCCCCGGGCAGCCCGGGTGCCGTGCCGAAGCAGTTCGCCGCCGGGGACGACGTGGGCTTCCTGCACGTCCCGGCGATGGGCAGGGACTACCAGGTGCTGATCCGGATGGGCACCTCGACCGAGGTCCTGGACGACGGCGTGGCGGGCGTCTACGAGCAGCCGTACAAGGCCGCGATGCCCTGGGACCCGGAGGGCAACTTCGCGCTGGCCGCCCACCGGGACGGCCACGGCGCCAAGTTCCACGACCTGGACGCCGTCCACAAGGGCGACGCGGTCGTGGTCGAGACCAAGGACAAGTGGTACGTCTACAAGGTCGACGGCTCCCTGCCGGAGACCACCAAGTACGACACCGGCATCGTGGCGCCCGTCCCCGCCCGCTCCGGCTACACCGCCCCCGGCCGCTACATCACCCTGACCACCTGCACGCCGGTGTACACCTCGCGCTACCGGATGGCCGTCTGGGGGAGCCTGGTGCGGGTGGACGACATGGACGCCAAGCGCACCCCGCCGCCGGAGCTGCGGCACTCCTGAAGCCCCTGCAGGGCCCTCCTGGAGGGCCGTACAGGGCCGTACGGGGCCCTACGGGGGAGAAATGGCCCGAGGGCCCGCCGCGGGTTTCGCGGCGGGCCCTCGGGCGTGCTGGGGAGTTACCCGGGCTCCGGCCCCCGGTTCAGTCGAACCAGGGGAATATCGGAGGCCTAGTGGTCCCCTTTGGCGGGTGGGGTGGTGGGGTCGCCCCCTTTGGGCGGCTCGGCCGCCTTGGTGTACAGCTGGATCTGGGTGTTCGGGTCGACCGGGGTGCCGGCCGGAGGGTTGCTCTGCTGCACCGTGGCGTTCGGGTCCGCCGGACCGTTGACCACCGTGTAGGTCAGGCCGAGCGCCTTCAGCTGGTCGGCGGCCTGGCCCAGCTTGACGTTCGCCAGCGGCGGGACCTGGGGCTTGTCCTGCGCCTTGTAGATGGTCAGCGTGATCTTGGTGTTGGCCGGGGCCTTGTTGTTCGCCGGGACGGACTGCTGGGCGACGGTGTTGACCTTGCTCGGGTCGGGGGCCGCCACGGTCTTCGAGGCGTCCACCTGGAAGCCGAGGCCCTGGAGGGTGGACTGCGCGTCCTCCTTCTGGGCGCCGACCACGTTCGGGACGGTGACCTTGGCCTTGCCCTGCGACACGGTCAGCTTGATCGCGGCGCCCGGGTCGACCGCCGCGTTGGCCGCCGGGTCCTGGGCGGTGACGGTGTCCTGCGCGGCGTTGTCGTCATCCTTGTACTCGGTGGTGACGTTGGTGAAGCCGGCGTCGGCCAGCGCCTTGGTGGCCTGGTCCTTGGGCTTGCCGACCACACCGGGAACCTGGGTCTTGGCCGGGCCCGAGGAGATCTGCACCGTGATGGTGGAGGTCTCGGCGACCTGGGTGCCGGCCGTCGGGTTCTGGGTGCAGACCTGGTCCTTCTTGATGGTGGTGTCCGGGCAGGCGATCTTCTCGCCCTCGGTCAGCACGATCTTGGCACCGGCCCCGGTGGCGGCCGTCCTGGCCTCGGCCAGGGTCTTGCCGACCAGGTTCGGGGCGGTGACCTTCGGGGTTTCCTTGGTCCCCTTGTCGCCGAACATCGCCTGGGCGACGAAGAAGGTGCCGACCAGGACCAGCACGGCGGCCACCGCCAGCACGATCCAGGAGGTGTTGCTCTTCTTCGGCCGGTCGTCGCCCCTGCGGCCGCCGCGGCCGTAGCCGTCGTCGTTGCCGCCGCCCGAGGCGCCGGCGTAGCCCTGGCCGTAGCCGTCGTCCTGGTAGCCGCCCTGCTGCCCGTAGCCGGGCTGCCCGGAGGCCTGCGGCAGGACGGTGGTCGGGCCGCCGGGCTGCTGCGGCAGCACGTTGGTCTGGCCGTACGGGTCGTGCTGCTGCGGGTAGCCGTTCTGGTCGTAGCCGTAGCCGGCCGCGCCCATGCCGTAGGCGGCCTGCTGGGCGGCGGCCACCGGCAGGCCGTCGAGGAAGCGCTCGATGTCGTCGCGCATCTCGTCGGCGCTCTGGTAGCGGTAGTCGCGCTCCTTGGCGAGGGCCTTCAGCACGATCGCGTCGATCTCGGGGCGCACCTCGGGGTCGAAGACCGACGGCGGCTGCGGCTCCTCCCTGACGTGCTGGTAGGCCACCGCGACCGGCGAGTCGCCGACGAACGGCGGGCGGACGGTCAGCAGCTCGTAGAGCAGGCAGCCGGTGGAGTAGAGGTCGGACCTGGCGTCGACCTGCTCGCCCTTGGCCTGCTCGGGGGAGAGGTACTGGGCGGTGCCGATGACGGCGGAGGTCTGCGTCATGGTCATTCCGGCGTCACCCATCGCACGGGCGATGCCGAAGTCCATGACCTTGACGTTGCCCTGCCGGGTCAGCATCACGTTGGCCGGCTTGATGTCGCGGTGCACGATGCCGGCCCGGTGCGAGTACTCCAGGGCCTGGAGGATGCCGATGGTCATCTCCAGGGCGCGCTCGGGCAGCAGCCGGCGGCCGGAGTGCAGCAGCTCCCGCAGCGTGGACCCCTCGACGTACTCCATCACGATGTACGGGATGGAGATGCCGTCGATGTAGTCCTCGCCGGTGTCGTACACGGCGACGATCGCGGGGTGGTTCAGGGACGCCGCCGACTGTGCCTCGCGGCGGAAGCGGGCCTGGAACGACGGATCCCGGGCCATGTCGGCCCGGAGCGTCTTCACTGCGACGGAGCGGCCGAGCCGGGTGTCATGGGCGAGGTACACCTCGGCCATGCCGCCGCGTCCGAGGACGCCGCCGAGCTCGTACCTGCCGCCGAGGCGACGAGGCTCTTCCATAGATCCGACCCTCTCCCTCGCCCGTGGGCGAGGTTGTGACGTAGGTGTCCCCGCACGCTCTGGGAGACGCCGCGCGGTCCGCGACCGGTTCTCCGGCCGAGCCGTGCGGTGCCTCGCGGGCGGCAACGGGCACACCCGCTGCTGGCGGATACGCTACCGGTCGTACCGCATCGGACCGGAGTCAGCCGTCGGCCGATATCAGACCGGTATCCGGACGGTACTGGCGTTCGTGACGTTCCCCTCACTCCGGACCGGCCCTCCTACTTGCCGAGCGCGGCCTGCATCACCGCCTTGGCGATCGGGGCCGCGAGCCGGCCGCCGCTGATGCCGTCGCGGTTCTGGGAGCCGTCCTCGACCACCACCGCGACCGCGACCGACTGGCCGTCCGAGGTCTTCGCCCAGGAGGTGAACCAGGCGAACGGCAGCCCGGCGTTGTCCTCGCCGTGCTGCGCGGTGCCGGTCTTGCCGCCGACCTGGAGGCCGGGGATCTGGGCGTTCTTGCCGGTGCCGTTCTCGACCACCGAGACCATCAGGTCCTGCATCTTCTGGGCGGTGGCCGGGCTCATCGCCTGGGAGAACTGCTTCTCGGTGTGCTTGGAGATGGTGGTCAGCGAGGCCGAGCGCTCCTGGTCCACCAGGTACGGCTGCATCAGGCTGCCGTTGTTGGCGATCGCGGCGGAGACCATGGCCATCTGGAGCGGGGTGGCGCGGGTGTCGTGCTGGCCGATCGAGTCCTGGGCGGTGCCGTCCAGGCCGGGGCTGTCGGGGAAGACGCTCTTCTCGGATCGGACCGGCGTGTCGATCGTGCTGTTGAAGCCGAACTTCTCGGCCTGCGCCCGCATCCGCTCCTTGCCCAGGTCCGCGCCCATCTTGGCGAAGACCGTGTTGCAGGACTGGTCCATCCCGGACTTCACGGTCGCGTTCTCGCAGCGCTCGTTCGGGCTCTCGTTCTTCAGCTGGGTGGTGGTGTTGGGCAGGATGTACGGCTCCGGGGTCTCCGTCGCGTCGTCGATGCTCTGGTACCGGCCGTTCTCGAACGCCGCGGTCGCGGTGACCAGCTTGAAGGTCGAGCCGGGCGGATAGGTCTCCTTCAGCGCCCGGTTGAGCATCGGCTTGTTCGGGTCCGCGTTGAGGTCCGTCCAGGCCTTGGTGTCGGCAGCCTCGCCGCCGGCGAAGGTGCCGGGGTCGTAGGACGGGGTGGAGACCAGCCCGAGGATCGCGCCGGTCTTCGGGTCGAGGGCGACCACCGCGCCCTTCTTGTTCCCCATCGCGTCGAAGGCCGCCTTCTGGACCTTGGCGTTGATGGTGGTGACGACGTCGCCGCCGCGCTTCTGCTCGCCCGTCAGCATGTCCAGGGTGTTGCGGAAGAACAGCCGGTCGTCGGTGCCGGAGAGGATGCCGTCCTCCAGGTTCTCCAGCTGGTTGGAGCCGTAGGCCTGGGAGGAGTAGCCGGTCACCGGGGCGTACATCGGGCCGTCGACCCAGGAGCGCTTGTACTTGTAGCGCAGGCCGTCGACGAAGTCGGACTTGGTGACCGGCTGGCCGCTGACGATGATGTTGCCGCGCGGGTGGGCGTACCGGTCGTACAGCTGGCGCTTGTTGTTCTTGTTGGTGGCCCAGGACTCGGCCTGGACGCCCTGCACCCAGTTGGTGCGGACCATCAGGGCCAGGATCAGGACGAGGCAGAAGATCGAGACCCGGCGGATCGGCTTGTTCATCGGGCGGGTCCTCCGTGGCCCTCGGTGGCCGGGGCCGGTTCGGCCCCGGGTCGGCGGGCGCTGTCGCTGATCTTCAGAAGGATCGCGACCAGCGCCCAGTTGGCGACCACGGACGAACCGCCCTGGGCGAGGAACGGCATGGTCATACCGGTCAGCGGGATCAGCCCGGTGACACCGCCGGCCACGACGAACACCTGGATCGCCATCGCCGACGAGAGGCCGACGGCGAACAGCTTGCCGAACGGGTCGCGGGCGGCGAGCGCGGTGCGCAGGCCGCGCTGCACCAGCAGCGCGTACAGCAGGAAGATCGCCATCAGGCCGGCCAGTCCGAGCTCCTCGCCGAAGGAGCCCAGGATGAAGTCGCTCTTGGCGGCGAAGCCGATCAGCCAGGAACGGCCCTGGCCCAGGCCGGAGCCGGTGGCCCCGCCGGAGCCGAGCGCCATCAGCGACTGGCCGATCTGCTCGGTGGCGCCATCCGGCCGGTTGGGGCCGAAGACGGCCATCGGGTCGAGCCACGCGTTGATGCGGACCTTCACGTGACTGGCGGTCGAGGCGACGGCGACCGCGCCGCCGACCGACATCAGCAGGCCGAACAGGATCCAGCTGGTCCGCTCGGTGGCGACGTAGAGCATCACCACGAACAGGCCGAAGAACAGGAAGGACGTGCCCAGGTCGTTCTCGAAGATCAGGATCAGCAGGCTGAGCAGCCAGATCACGATGATCGGGCCGAGGTCCCGGCCGCGCGGCAGGTACAGGCCCATGAACCTGCGGCTGGCCAGCGCCAGGGCGTCCCGCTTGACCATCAGGTAGCCGGCGAAGAAGACGGTCAGGATGATCTTGGCGAACTCGCCCGGCTGGATGGAGAAGCTCCCCATCCGGATCCAGATCTTGGCGCCGAAGTCCTCGTCCCTGGACGGGAAGAAGGCCGGGGCGGCGAGCAGGACCAGGGCCACCACCATCGAGATGTAGGTGTAGCGCTGGAGCACCCGGTGGTCCTTCAGCAGGACCATCACCCCGATGAAGCCGGCGATCCCGAGGGCCGACCACATCAGCTGGTTCTCGGCCGCCGGGTAGTTGTTCTTGAGCAGCTTGCTGGCCTTGTCCAGCCGCCAGATCATCACCACCCCGAGCCCGTTCAGCAGGGTGGCGATCGGCAGCATCAGCGGGTCCGCGTACGGCGCGAAGCGGCGCACCAGCAGGTGCGCGACCATCGCCAGGGCGCCCATGCCGAACCCGTAGCCGAGCATGCCCGCGGGCAGCTTGCCGTCCATCGCGAGGCCCACGTTGGCGTACGCGAGGACCGGCAGCAGCACCGCGAAGGCCAGCATCGCCAGCTCGGTGTTGCGCCGGTTGGGCGCCTCCTGCGGGGAGATCGTGGTGTTGTCCCGCCGACGGGGGACGGCCCGCCCGGCCGCCGCCCGGCGCCGGCCGGACCGGGTGGTCTCTTCGCTCACGTCGTAGCTGCTCACGTGGTGACCGCTCCCTGACGGCCGGCAAGCCCGCTCGGGGCCGTCCTATGTCGGATCACGGTCGTCACTGCTTCGGGCAGGAGTTGGCCCGGCTGAGTTCCTCGTCGGTCAGCGGGGCCTGGTCGCCCTGCGCGCCGGCGGCCGGAGGAGTGGCGTTCGGCGCCGGGGCGGGTGCCCCGGGAGCGGTCGGGCTCGGTGTGGTCGAGGGCGCGGCGGTCGGCGTCGCGGCGGTCGTGCCGCGGTTCTTCTCGGCCGGGGTGGGCGTGGTGGCCAGGTACGCGGCCTGGGTGGCCGGCGGCGTGGCCGGAGCGGCCGGCCTGGCGGCCCGCTGGCAGAGCTGGACCCAGCCGTCGAGCTCGTTGACCGTCGACTGGGCGTCCTTCATGCTGCCGACCGAGATGGTCTTCTTCACGTGGGCCTGCTGGTCCTCGGGCAGCCACTTCAGCTGGATCCTGCTGTACGAGGAGTGCACCGAGGACAGGCTCAGCCCGGCCAGGTTCTGGTTGATCCCCTGGTAGATCGCGACGTGGTCGTCCTGGGTGCCGACGTAGTACTGGTCCTGGGTCCACTGGTAGCCGAACCAGCCGGCGCCGCCGAGCAGGCCGAGCGTGACCAGGGCGGCCAGCGAGAGCGTCAGGCCCTTGCGCCTGCGCCTCCCCGGCCGCTCCTCGTCGAGGTCCTCGGAGCCGTACACCGAGGGCTCACCGGAGCCGTAGCCGTACTCGCCCTCGTACCCCTCGGCGGGGCCGAAGCCGCCCTGCGCGGCGCCGTACTCGCCCTCGTAGCCCTCGGCCGGGCCGAAGGCGCCCTGCGGGCCGCGGCCGAGTCCGGCGGCGCGGCCGGCCGGGGTGTCCGCGATCGAGCGGTCGGCGGCGGCCGAGGACGGCGGGGCCTCGGCGACCGCGCCGACCACCACCGGGACGTCGCTGAACTGGCCGCTCGTGGTGTCCGTGGCGCCGACGTCGATGACGTCCGCCACGATGCAGGTGATGTTGTCGGGACCGCCGCCGCGCAGCGCGAGCTGGATCAGCTCCTGCACGGTCTGCTCGGGCGCGTAGTAGCTGCCGAGGGTGTCCTGGAGGGTCTGGTGGCTGACCGGGCCGGAGAGGCCGTCGGAGCAGATCAGGTAGCGGTCGCCGGCCCGGACCTCGCGGATCGACAGGTCGGGCTCGACCTGGCCGCGGCCGTCCAGCGCGCGCATCAGCAGCGAGCGCTGCGGGTGGGTCTCGGCCTCCTCGGGCGTGATCCGGCCCTCGTCGACCAGGCGCTGCACCCAGGTGTGGTCCTGGGTGATCTGCACCAGCGAGCCGTCCCGCAGCAGGTAGGCGCGGGAGTCGCCGACGTGCACCATGCCCATCCGCTGGCCCGTCCACAGCATGGCGGTCAGGGTGCAGCCCATGCCCTCCAGCTGCGGGTCCTCCTCGACCATCTGCCGGAGCCGGTCGTTGGCGCCCTGGACGGCGTCGCCCAGCAGGGTCAGCAGGTCGGCGCCCGGCACGTCCTCGTCCAGCCGGACGATCGAGCCGAGCACCTCGGCGGAAGCGACCTCGCCGGCCGCGGCGCCGCCCATGCCGTCGGCCACGGCCAGCAGCCGCGGCCCGGCGTAGCCGGAGTCCTCGTTCCCCTCCCGGATCAGTCCCTTGTGGGAGCCGGCGGCGAAGCGCAGCACCAGGGTCATGCGACCTGTGCCCCCCTCTGGGTCATGGACGGGATGCTGTCCCTCATGCGCTACTACTTCCGCAGTTCGATGACGGTCCTGCCGATACGGATCGGCATGCCCGGCTGGAGCGGGGTGGGCGCGGTCAGGCGCTGCCGGTCCAGATAGGTGCCGTTGGTGGAGCCTAGATCCTCGACCGTCCACTGCCCAGTCTGATCCGGATAGATCCTGGCATGCCGGGAGGACGCGTAGTCGTCGTCCAGGACGATGGTGGAGTCGTGGGCACGGCCCAGCGTGATGGTCTGGCCCTGGAGCGCCACCGTGGTGCCGGCCAGCGAGCCCTGCACCACGACGAGCTGGGTCGGGCCGCCGCGACGGCGACCGCCGCCGCCCTGGGTCTGGCCCGCCGCCGGGCCGGCCTGGGCCGGTGCCGCGGTGCGTGCCGCGGGCGTGGTGGCCGCGCCGCCGGCCACCGTGGCGGCCCCGCCGCGACGGGAGGGCCGCGGGTTCACCTTGGTGCCGAACAGGTCGCTGCGGATCACCTGGATCGCGACGATGACGAACAGCCACAACACGGCCAGGAAGCCCAGCCGCATGACCGTGAGGGTCAGTTCTGACATGACCGTCCCGCCAGTCGGTGAGCGAGGCGCGCGAACAATTCGGACACTACCCTTCGACCTGCCGGTAGACGATGGTGGTGGAGCCCACGACGATTCGCGAGCCGTCGCGGAGCGTAGCGCGCTGGGTGTGCTGTCCGTCCACCACGATGCCGTTGGTGGAGCCCAGGTCCAGCACCATCGAAGGGGTGCCGGGACGGATCTCGGCGTGCTTGCGGGAGACTCCGGGGTCGTCGATCCGCACGTCCGCCTCGGTGGACCGGCCGAGCACGCAGGCGGAACCCGAGATCTGGTGCCGGGAGCCGTTGACCTCGATCCAGCGGCGCATCGAGGTGCCGCCGTGGCCGGCGCCGGGGAAGGCCCGGACGTTGCCGCCGGCGGGTGCCGGCGCGGGCGGGCCGGGGGGCATCGCGGGAGGCGCGGCCGGCGGCGGGGGCGTGCCGTACTGGCCGGCGCCGGGCTGCTGCCACGGTGCGCCGGGCGCCGGAGCGGCCGGCGGCCGGTCGTAGCCGGGCTGCTGCGGCGCGTACTGCTGCTGCTGGGGCTCCTCGGCGGCGAGGGTGCGGCTGCGCACCCGGTACAGGCCGGTGTCCAGGTCGTCGGCCTTCTCCAGGTTCACCTGGAGCGGGCCCATGAAGCTGTACCGCTGGGCCTCCGCGTACTCGCGGACCATCCCGGCCAGTTCGGTGCCGAGCTGCCCGGAGTAGGGGCTGAGCCGCTCGTGGTCGTGCGGGCTCAGCTCGACGATGAAGTCGTTCGGCACGACGGTGCGGTCGCGGTTCCAGATGCTCGCGTTGTTGTCGCACTCGCGCTGCAGCGCACCGGCGATCTCCACGGGCTGGACCTCGGACTTGAACACCTTGGCGAAGGTGCCGTTGACGAGACCCTCGAGTCGCTGCTCGAACTTCTTCAGCACTCCCATGGGGCACCCCCTTCCAGGGTTCGTTCGCCTGCCTGCCGGCCGGATCCCGCCCGGGACCCGGTCGCGCCTCCTACTTGCGGTACTTCCGTACTGATCGTATCCACGCCGGGCCCTTCCGTACGGTTCCCGGACCGTGTGGTGCCCGGGGGTGGGCTCGGACACACAGGCTGACGCATGTCGGGTACGGCACGCCAGGTGTGCCCGGTGGAGCACCCTCCCCGCAGTCGTACGGGCGTGCGCCGGGCATTCGTTCGGTTGCGGTCGGCCCCGCCCGACAACGGATTCGGAGCCGCCCCCCAGGTCGTGCTAATGTTTTCCATGTCGGAAGGGCCGCCCGGAAGGGAGGCCGGTCCAAGGAAGCGCGAAGTACCCATGGTACCGAGCGGTTCGGGAGATCGGTCGGCAACGAGGACAACACCCATGCGCGGGTGGCGGAATAGGCAGACGCGCTGGATTCAGGTTCCAGTGCCCGAAAGGGCGTGGGGGTTCAACTCCCCCCTCGCGCACAGCGAAGCCCCGCAGATCTACGGATCTGCGGGGCTTTCTCGTTTCCCTGCGGCCATTGCCGCCCTTGCTCTCCGGAGGCCCGGCGGGGCCGGGTCAGCCGTGGCCGGCCGGGAGTTCGGCGCGGACCTCGAAGCCGCCGTCCGGGGTCGGCCCCGCGGTGAGGCTGCCGCCCAGCAGCTGGGCGCGTTCGCGCAGACCGACCAGGCCGTGGCCGCCGCCCGGCAGGGTCTCGGCCGGGAGCACCGGCGGGGCCTCGTTGCGGATCTCGACCCGCAGCCGGCGCCCCTTCGCCCGGACCCTCACGTGCACCGCCGCCTCCGGGGCGTACTTGGTGATGTTGGTGAGCGCCTCCTGGACGGTGCGGTAGGCGGCCCGCTCGACGGCCTCCGGCCACGGGCGGTCACCGGGGTGCAGCTCGGAGTCGGCCGCCAGGCCGCTCTCCTCGATCAGCCGGGGCAGGTCGGCCAGCCGGGGCTGCGGGGCGAGCGGGGCGTCCGGCAGCCCGCCGGTGCCGCGCAGCACCCCGACCATCTGGCGCAGCTCGTCGAGGGTCCGCACGGACAGTTCGCGGATGGTCCTGGCGGTCGTCACGGCGGCCGGGTCGGCGCTGCTGACCTGGAGCGCGCCGGCCTGGATGCTGATCAGGCTGACCTGGTGCGAGACCACGTCGTGCATCTCCCTGGCCAGCCGGCCGCGCTCGCTGATCAGCACCCGCTCGGCCAGCAGCCGGCTCTCCCGTTCCTGGCCGCGGGTCAGCTCGTCCAGCCGGGCGGCCAGCTCCCGCCGGGTGCGGGCGAGCAGGCCGGTGGCGGCCGGCCCGGCCGCCAGCATCACGGCCTGGATGGCGTCCAGCGCGGTGGCGCGGCTGAGGTCGACGACGTTCTCGGGCAGCGGCCAGTGGAAGAACTCGACCAGGGCGAACAGGGTGCCGCAGGGGATCACGACCCGGGGGCGGGGGCGCTCGGCGGCCACCGAGTAGACGGCGGTGATCGGGGCCAGCCAGATCTCGTCCACCCAGCTGCCCGGCATGGTGAGCAGCAGCGCCGCCACCGGGAAGCGGCGGCGCCAGAACAGCGCGACGGCGGCCAGCGTGGACAGGGCCACCTGCCACCAGGCGGCCTCCCTGGCCACCAGGGCGGCGTCCAGCAGGGAGTACAGGACGGGCAGCAGCAGCATCAGCCAGGGGGCGGTGCACCAGGCCGGCAGCCGTCTGGACGGCAGGTGGTCGGCGGTCGTCATGCCCCGTCGCCGGGTTTCGGCCGGACCAGTCCGGCCCGGTGGGCCACGACGGCGGCCTGGACCCGGTTGGCGGCGCCGAGCTTGCCGAGGATCGCGCTGATGTGGTCCTTGACGGTGCCGGTGCCGAGGAAGAGCCGGTCGGCGATCTCGGCGTTGGACAGGCCCTCGCCCAGCAGCGCGAGCACGTCGAGCTCGCGGCCGGTGAGGGTGCGGGCGAGCGCGGTGGCCTCGGCGTCCGGGCCGCCGCCGTCCACGTAGCCGCCGATCACGGTGCGGGTGACGGTCGGGGAGAGGATGTTGCCGCCGGCCGCGAGCACCCGGACGGCGTGCACCAGCTGCTCGGGTGCGGTGTCCTTGAGCAGGAAGCCGGCCGCGCCGGCCCGCAGCGCGGTGCCGATGTACTCGTCGGTGTCGAAGGTGGTGAGCATCGCCACGGCGGGCGGGTCGGGCAGGGCGCGCAGCCGGCGCAGCACGGAGATGCCGTCGAGGTCGGGCATCCGGATGTCGAGCAGCACCACGTGCGGGCGCAGTCGTCGGACGTGGTCCTCGGCCTGCCCGCCGGAGCAGTCGCCGACCACCTCCAGGTCGGCGGCGGAGCCGACGATCAGGCCGAGGCCGGAGCGGACCAGGATCTCGTCGTCGACGATCAGCACGCGGGTGGTGGTGATGGTGCCTCCTCGGTTCGGGCGGCCGGGTCGGGGCGGTCCGCGTGAGTCGTTTCGAGAGTAGGGCCAGCGGGAGTGGGGCGCCGAACGCGTGGGGGGTGCTCACCCCCGCCGTTCGGCGGGGGTGGGAATCGGCTACCCGGTTCACGCAATTCTCAGCTTCGGTGGGGAACCATGGAGTTGGCTGACCCTTTTCCGGCCGCTTCTCCCTTCGGGTGGCCGGCCGGGCGAAGGTGTGCCGGTCAGTCCGTCGGGCCCGTGCGGGCGTCCGGCGCCGGGCCGTTCGCGGATGCGCCCCACCATCTGATCGTTTGGAATTGAGCTGTGTCGTCCACTGTGAAGCCGGAGCCGTCCGCCACGTCCACCGGGCCCCGTCCCGGCGGCGTGCTCGACCGCTGGGGCCCGAGGGCCGCCGCGGCCTCCGTCTGGTACCTGCGGCTGATCGCGCTGCTGAACGTGGCGACGGTGCTGCTGGTGCCCTTCCGCGTCCAGGTCAGCGAGCACAACGAGGGTGAGTACTTCACCCCGTACCTGATGACCGCGGGCCTGGCCAGCGCGGTGCTGTCGGTGTTCCTCGCGATCGCGATGCGCAGGCGCAAGCGGGCCGCGTGGATCTTCAACACGGCGCTCGGCGGCATGTTCGCGCTGCTGTACCCGGCGGTCATGCTGGTGCCGGGCGAGCGCTTCGACACCCACCCGCTCAACTACTTCTCCACCATCCTGACCTGCCTGTTCGTGCTGGCGCTGCTGATCGGGCGGAGGGAGTTCACCTCCAAGGGCGACAGCTCCAACCCGAAGACCGCGGCGGCCACCTTCGTCGGCGGCCTGGTGTTCGGCGGCGGGGTCGGCGCCCTGCTGGTCTGGCTGACCAACGAGCTGTCCGGCGCGGGCTTCTGGGACCTCTTCCGGTACTCGGTCGGCCGGATGATCACCATCACCCCGTCCGAGCACCTGCGCTCGGTGATCACCGCCCCGACCTGGGTGAACGCGGCGATCAACGCGATGGGCGCGGTGCTCTTCCTGCTGGTGCTGTACGTGGCCTTCCGCAGCCCGCGCGGCAAGGAGCTGCTGACGCCGGAGGACGAGGCGAAGCTGCGCTGCCTGCTGGACAGGCAGGGCGAGCGGGACTCGCTCGGCTACTTCGCGCTGCGCCGGGACAAGGCGGTGGTCTTCTCCCCCAGCGGCAAGGCGGCGGTCACCTACCGGGTGATCGGCGGCGTCTCGCTCGCCTCGGGCGACCCGATCGGCGACCCGGAGGCCTGGCCGGGCGCGATCGACGCCTGGCTGTCCGAGGCCAGGGAGCACGCCTGGGCGCCGGCCGTGATGGGTGCCTCCGAGGAGGCCGGGGTGATCTACGCCCGGCACGGGCTGGACGCGCTGGAGCTGGGCGACGAGGCGATCGTCGAGCTGGACGAGTTCTCGCTGGACGGCCGCGCGATGCGGGTGGTCCGGCAGGCCTACAACCGGGTCAAGCGGGCCGGGTACACGGTGCGGATCCGCCGCCACGAGGACATCTCGGAGGCGGAGATGGCCGAGCTGGTGGCCAAGGCCGACGAGTGGCGCGACGGGGCGACCGAGCGCGGCTTCTCGATGGCGCTCGGCCGGCTCGGCGACCCGGGGGACGGCCGCTGCGTGATGCTGGAGTGCCACGACGGGGACGGCGAGCTCAAGGCGCTGCTGAGCTTCGTGCCGTGGGGCCCGGACGGGCTCTCGCTGGACCTGATGCGCCGGGCCAGGGACACCGAGAACGGCCTGATGGAGTTCATGGTCATCGAGCTGTTGCAGCGCGCCGAGGAGATCGGGCTGAAGCGGGTGTCGCTGAACTTCGCGATGTTCCGTTCGGTCTTCGAGCGCGGTTCGCGTCTCGGCGCGGGGCCGGTGCTGCGGCTGTGGCGTTCGACTCTGGGGTTCTTCTCGCGCTGGTGGCAGATCGAATCGCTGTACCGGGCCAATGCCAAGTACCGGCCGATCTGGGAACCGCGGTACCTGCTCTTCGAGAAGAGCAGCGAGATTCCGCGGATCGGCCTCGCGAGCGCGCGCGCCGAGGGTTTCATCGTCGCGCCGAGCCTGCCCGCCCTGTTCCGTCGCCGGCACGCCGGGGCCGCCGTGGTGGCGCCCCGCGTTCCGGTGGCGGCACGGGACGGGAAGGGGTAGCCCTCCGTCGGGGGGCGGAGGGGGCCGGTCGGCCGATCGGGGGTCCACCGGGGGGATCACCCTCCCCCCTGAGGATGACCCCGGTCCCCATTCATACCGATGTGGCTCTGTCGGCGGGCTTCTAGTGTTGGAGTAGTCGAGAGTTCGGGGATTCGGAGAACCGGTTGTGATTCACAGGACCCACGCGGGGGGCGTGCGAAAGGGGCCACTGGCAATTGCCGGATCGGCCGCTGTCGCGGAGTGGGGAACGTTGTTCGCGACGGTCAGGGAATCGGTGGTGCGAAAGAAGTTCGCCGCCGTTCCGCTGGCCACCGTGGCGACGTTTCTGATCCTGCTGTTCAGCATCGTCCAGCACCTGCCGGGCGGCGAGCGTTTCGTCAACAACATCGGGGTGGTGCGGGCGGCGCTGCCGCTGGATGTCTCGCTGCTGCGGACTCCGCTCTCCCTGTACGTACCGGCGCTGGACCTTCCGGTCTGGGGGGCGCTGGCCCAGGTGTTCGTGGTCTTCGCGATCGCCGAGATCGTGCTCGGCCGACGGCTGACCCTGGTGGTCGCCTACACCTGCACCCTGGCGGGCACGCTGTTCGCCCGGGTCGGCGTGGCGATCGGGCCGCACCACCTGTTCGGCTTCCCGAAGTGGGTCGCCTACGTGCGGGACACCGGGCCGTCGGCCGCGGTGGTGGCGCTGGCGATCTGCATCGCGTTCCGCTGCCGGGCCTGGTTCACCGGCGGCCTGGTGGTGGCGGTGATGATCGGCGAGGCCGTCGTGCTGCCGAACCTGGCAGGCCTGGAACACGTGGTCGCGGTGATCACCGCGCTGCTGATCGCGGTCTCGGTCGAGGTCTTCGGGGACTTCTGGCCGAGGGTGCTGGCCGGGGTCGGCGCCGCCGCCTCGGTGGCCGCGGCCGCCTCCATGGAGGTCGCGGCGGAGGCCCGGCGGCGCCGTTCGGCGGGGGCCGTCATCCCCTGACGGGTGACGATCACGCTTCGGCGGCCGGGTACGGGTGTCCGTACCCGGCCGTTCGGCGTGCGGCGGCGTGCCGGGGCGTCCGGCCGGCGGTCAGGCGTGCGGGAGCGGGAGTTCGAACCAGACGACCTTGCCCACCGCCTTGCGGGCGGTGCCCCAGCGTTCGGCGAGCTTGGTGACCAGGGTGAGGCCGCGGCCGGTCTCGCCGAACTGCTCGGCCGGCTCCAGCGAGGGCAGGTTGTGGTTGTCGTCGCTGACCTCGACCAGCAGCTTGTCCACCCGGATCAGCTGGAGCTTCACGGTGTCCCTGGCGACCCGGACGGCGTTCGTCACCAGCTCGCTGACCAGTAGCTCGGTGGTGTCGCTGAGCGCCTCCAGGTGCCAGCCGGCCAGCTGCTCGCGGACCAGCGAGCGGGCCCGGCGGACCTCGCGGTGGTCCACCGTGAGGTCCCAGGTGGCCACCTCGGACGGGGCGACCCCGTCGAAGCGGGCCACCAGCAGGGCGACGTCGTCCTTGCGGTCGTCGGTGTGCAGCCGGCGCAGCACCTCGTCGCAGGCCTGCTCGGGGCTCTGCCGCGGGTCGATCAGGTTGCCGCAGAGCGCGGCCAGGCCGGCTCCTATGTCCCCGCCCCTGACCTCGACCAGGCCGTCGGTGCAGAGCACCAGCATCGAGCCGTCCGAGACGTCGATGGTCTTGGCGACGAACGGCACCCCGCCGACGCCGATCGGCGCGCCGGCCGGGATCTCCAGCAGTTCGCCGGTGCCGTCCGGGTGCACCAGGACGGGCGGGACGTGGCCGGCGCTGGCCAGTTCGCAGGTCCGGTTGATCGGGTCGTAGACCGCGTACAGGCAGGTCGCGAGGTGGTCGTCGCCGAGCTTGTGGGCCAGGTTGTCCAGGTGGCGCAGCAGCTGGCCGGGCGGCAGGTCCAGGGCGGCGAGGGTCTGCATGGCGGTGCGGAAGCGGCCCATCGCGGCCGCCGAGTGCAGGCCGTGGCCCATCACGTCGCCGACCACCAGGGCGACCCGGCTGCCGGGCAGCTGGATCGCGTCGAACCAGTCGCCGCCGACCTCGGCCTTGGGATCGCCCGGCAGGTAGCGGTGGGCGATCTGCACGCCGGGGATCTGCGGCGGGCGGGTCGGGATCATCGAGCGCTGCAGGGTGGTGGCGACCCTCGCCTCGGCGCGGTGCAGCCGGGCGTTGTCCAGCGACAGCGCGGCGCGGACGGCCAGCTCCTTGAGGGTCGCCGCGTCGCTCTCGTCGAAGGGGGCGCGGTCCGGCAGCCTGAGCAGCTTGAGGATGCCCAGCACGGTGCCGCGGGCTGAGAGCGGGACGACCAGCATCGAGCGGCCGGATACCACCGGGACCAGCCGGGCGCCGCCGAGCGCGATCGCGTAGTCGACCGCGACGTCCGGGCTGACCACGGGGACCAGCACCGGCTGGTTCAGTTGCAGGGCCATCCCGGGCGGGGTGCGGCGGGGCATGCTGACCAGCGAGCCCTCGGAGAGCACGTGGTCCCAGGCGCCGCCGGTCTCGTTGTAGACCAGGGCGACCCGGCGCAGCATGGTGTCGTCGTCCGGGCGGGCGGCCGGGAGTTCGGAGTCCGAGATCAGCCCGTCCACCAGGTCCACGCAGGCGAAGTCGGCGACCCGGGGGACCAGCACCTGGCAGAGCTCGTGGGCGGTGAAGCCGAGGTCCAGCGTGGTGCCGACCTTGCCGCCGACCTCGTTCAGCAGGGCCAGCTGCTCGCCGGCCTGCCCGTTGGTGAGGAACGGGCCCAGCCGTCCGCGGGAGGCGTTGTCGCCGCCCGCGGGGGCGGGGATCGGGACCGGGACGGGGACGGCGGCGGGCGGGGCCTGGCCGGGGCACAGCGGGGGGTGGCCGTTGGCGGCGGGCTCGACGGCGGACGGCTCGATGGCGACGGCTCCTGCGCTGGGTGGGGGTACCTCGGGGCCGGCGGCCGGGGGCGGGACGGGCGCGCCGCCGGCGGCCACCGGCTGGGCCACGGGGGGCCGGGCGGCGGCGGGACGCTCGGCGGGCTCGCGCTGGATTGGCAGCGGTCCGGGCGCCCGGCGGCCGGGCGCGCCCTGCTCGGGCTGCGGCGGCGGGCCGACCCTGGCGGCGCGCTGCTGGGGCGTCGGGTAGCGGCGGCCGAGGCCGGCGGCCGCCTGCGCCGTACCGGTCTGGGCCTCGGAGGGCAGCACCGGCAGCACGGTGGCCGGGTCCAGCCGCAGGGCGGGCAGCCCGCCCCGCTCCAGGGCGGCCAGCAGCGCCGGGCGGTGGGCGGCGGGCAGCAGCCGGGCCAGTGGGTCGGGCACCGGCCGGCCGGCCGGGGTGAGCGCGGGGGCCACGGTGTGGAAGCCGCCCCTGGTGCCGGGGGCGGCGGCGAAGGGGAGCAGCCGCTCGCCGAGCGCGAGCCGGGGCCCCGCGGTGCGCAGCGGCCGGGCGTCGGCGGCCAGCGCGAGCAGTCCGCCGGACGGGCCGGGCAGCGGGTAGGCCCACCAGAGCACGTCGCGCTGGTGCTCCTCGCGGTCGGTGACGGTCAGCCGGCCGATCCAGGGGCGGCCGTCGGCGGTCCGCTCGGCGAGGGTGTCGAAGGCGTCGCAGTGGCGGCGGACGGAACACCGGTCGAGCACCCGGGACTCCACGGCGGGCAGCAGTCCGGCGGCCGGCCGGTCGTGGGCGACCTCGGCGCGGTGGCCGAACAGTTCCTCGGCGGCCCGCCCCCACTGGGCGATCCGGCCGGACCGGTCGACCAGGACGGGGGCGAGCCGGACCAGGGCGGCCACGCCCGCCGGGTGGTCGCCCGGCGTGGTTCCGTCGCCCGCCTGCCGCGGTGTGGGGTTGGACTCGGCCACCATGGATCCGCTCTGCTCCCGCCTGGCCACCGCGCCCGGGGGCGGCCGTCTCTCCGGAGGAAGGCACGCTGTGTGGGTACCAGCGAAGCACGGACCGGGCCGGACCCGACACCGAAACGGGGAGATTCCTCAGGATCGGTTGCGTGTCACGCGCCGCGCGCCGGTCCGCACCCCCGGTTCATCCGGACGGGGCCGGTGGCCACGGCGGTAGGGTGGCAGGCCGGACCGCCCGTACGGGTGGTCCCGCAGGACGCAGCCGGCCGGACGAGACAGAGGCGAGAAGTGAGCGCGCAGAGCCCCGCCCGCTGGACCGACCCGGAGCAGCAGCAGCTGGAGGAGCGGGTCGCCGCCGCCGAGCTGGCCTGGCTCAGCATGGACGTGGACGTGCAGACGCTGCGGGTCGAGATCGACAACTTCGCGCTGATCCACCATCAGCTGCTCGGCCCGCTCTACGCCCGGCTGGACGAGCTGGACGCTCTGGTCGCCGAGGCCGTCGCGGCCCGCACCGGCCTGCCGGAGGACCTGCGCCGGGCCGCCGAGGCGCGTCGGCAGGTCGAGGAACTGCCGGACCTGGACGCGCTGTTCGACTCGGTGCGCGAGCAGTCCGGCCGGGACGGGGAGGCGGCCCCGCCGTCGCCCGCCGCGCCGGAACGGGTGCGGCCGGGCAAGGAGGCCCAGCGGATCTACCGCGAGCTGGTCCGCCGTGCCCACCCGGACCTGACCACGGAACCCGCCGAGCAGCAGCGCCGGGCCGCCTTCCTGGCCCGGGTCAACGAGGCCTACGCGTACGGGGACGCCGCCGCGCTGGAGGGCCTGGCCGCCGAGTGGTCCACCGCGCCGGAGGCCGCGCCCGCCGCCGACGCCCCCGACCGGTCGGACTGGCTGCGCCGCCGGCTGGACTGGCTGACCGCCAAGATCGGCGAGACCGCCACCGAGCAGGTCCGGCTGGAGCAGACCCCGATGGGCCAGTTGCTCGCCCTCGCCCCGCAGGACCCGGACCGGCTGCTGGAGCAGCTCGCCGAAGAGCTGCTGGCCAAGGCGGCCGAGCGGCAGGCCGAGCTGGAGCGGCTGTTCGGTGACGGCCCGGCTCCGGCGGACGGCCGGGCCACCGGGGCCCGCGGCCGGGCGCCGGCGGGCGACAATGACACGCATCCGACCGTCCCCCGGCCTTCGGCTGGGAGGCACCCCCATCAGGAGAGCCACACGATGTTCCCGCAGATCCCCTCCGCCGACGCCGCCGCCGTGCCCGCCGACGCCGCCCTGCTGGACGTGCGCGAGCAGGACGAGTGGGACGCCGGCCACGTGGACGGCGCGCTGCACATCCCGATCGGCGAGGTCATCGCCCGCCTCGGCGAGCTGCCGGAGGAGAAGCTGTACGTGCTCTGCCGGGTCGGCGGCCGCTCCGCGCAGGTCGTCCAGTACCTGGTGCAGCAGGGCCGGGACGCGGTGAACGTGGACGGCGGGATGCACGCCTGGCAGGGTGCGGGCCGTCCGATGGTGAGCAGCACCGGCCAGGAGGCCTTCGTCCTCTGAGGACCGGCCCGGCGCCCGTTGCCCGGTAGGGCAGGATGGGCGCGCGCGAGCGCGTCGGCAGCGGGCCGGCGGCGCCCGCGGACGGGGCGGGGGAGGGCATGACGGAGACGGCGGACCGGCCGGCCGGCGGGCGGGTCTGGTCGCGGCCCGCGCAGTCGGTCCTCGGCCTCGCCGGGGCGCTGCTGGCCGGCGGCACCGGTCTGTTCCTCGCCGCGGTGTTCCTGCACGTCGCGCCCGCCAACACGGTGTCCCGGCAGTACCGGGACGAGGTCGACGGCGTGGTGTACCCGGAGTTCGAGCAGAACTGGAAGCTGTTCGCGCCCAACCCGCTCCAGCAGAACGTGGGCGTGGACGCCCGGGTCCGCACCGTCGCGCCCGGCGGGGCGACCCGCACCCACGACTGGATCGGGCTGACCGCCCAGGACATCGCCGCGATACGGGGCAACCCGGCGCCCAGTCACGTCGAGCAGAACCTGCTGCGGCGGGCCTGGGACTTCTACGACGGCTCGCACAACCCGCAGGACGAGACGCCGAACTCCCCGCGCGGCAAGCTCGCCGAGCAGTACCTCAAGCGGATCGCGCTCCAGCGGATCGGCCGGGAGGCGGACGGCGACCGGGTCCTGGAGATCCAGTTCCGGTCGACCGCGGCCACCGTCCCGCCGCCGTCCTGGAGCGGCGAGACCGCCCCGCCGGCGCCCCGGGTGCGGGAACTGCCGTGGTGGCCGGTGGCGGACGAGGACTACCGGGGGCTGCTCGGATGAACGACGAGGCGGCGGTGCGGGCCGCGCTGCCGGACGTGGTGGGGCCGTCGGGCGGCGTGCCGCGGCAGGCGGGTGCCGGGGCGCCGGTGACGGCGCGCCGGGCGGGGGCACCGCTCGGCCGGGCGATGGAGGCCTTCACCGGACGGGCGCTCGGCCGGCACCAGGCGGCCGTGGTGCGGATCGGCTTCGGGCTGGTCTGGCTGGCCCACCTGCTGCGTGAGTGGCCCAACCGGCGGGTGCTGTACGGCGACCGCTCCCCCTGGTCGATGGATCTCGCCGAGCGGCTGCTGAACGACAGCGGGGCGTTCACCGTGCTGCCCTGGTTCGGCGGGCGGCCCTGGTTCGAACTGGTCTACCTGCTGGCGCTGCCGGCGGCCCTCGCGGTGCTGCTGGGCTGGCGGACCAGGGCGGCCACGGTGCTGTTCCTGGTCACCGTGCTGTCGCTGCAGAACCGCGACGTCTTCCTCGGCGACGGCGGCGACAACGTGGTCCACCTGATGGCGGTCTACCTGGTCTTCACCCGCTGCGCCGAGGTCTGGTCGCTGGATGCCCGCCGAGCCTCCGGCCGGGCGGCGCCCCCCGCCGGACCGCGGCCCGGGTGGACCGGGGTGGTGCTCTGGGTGGTGCTCGGGGCCGTCCTGGCGGTCTGCCAGTTCGGCGGCTTCGCCGGGGGCAGCCTGACCTGGACCGACCGGACCTTCCCGTACGTCGGCTGGTCGCCGCTGTTCTGGGGGCTCTGGGCGGTGGCCGGGCTCTGGTGGACGCTCGGCCGGCTCCGGCCGGACGGCGAGGTGCGGGCGGTGCTCGACGCGCTGGCGAACATGGTGCACAACTGCGCGATGCTGGTGATCGCCGCCGAGGTGGTGCTGATCTACGCCACGGCGGGCTGGTACAAGGTGCAGGGCTCGCGCTGGCAGGACGGCACCGCGCTGTACTACCCGCTGCACCTGGACTACTTCGCCCCCTGGCCGGGACTGTCCGCGCTGGTCGGTTCGGCGCTGCTGCCGGTCTTCCTGATCTCGTACGGGACCGTGATCCTCCAGGTGGCCTTCCCGTTCACGCTGCTCAACCGGCGGGTCAAGAACGTGCTGGTGGCCGTCATGATGCTGGAGCACGCGGGGATCGCGGTGGTGCTCGGGCTGCCGGTGTTCTCGCTGGCGATGATCGCGGCGGACGCGGTGTTCCTGCCGACCGGGGCGCTGCTGTGGGCGGCGGCGCGGCTGAGCGGGATCCGGCGGCGGTCGGCGGCCTGGGGCCCCTAGGATGTCGCTATGTCCTGGTTCGCCGCACTTCGTGACACCGCGCGGACCGGGCTCACCCTGGACCGGGCGCTCACCGACCCCAAGCGGGCGGTGCGCGGGGCGGTCGCGGTGGCGCTGGTGCTCTTCCCGACCCTCACCCTCGGCGGGCCCGCGCTCGCCACCTCGGCCGCGATGGGCGCCTTCATCGCCGGCTCGGCCACCTTCCAGCGGAGCTTCAGGCCCCGGGCCAGCCTGGCCGTCGCGGCCGGGGCCGGACTCGGCATCAGCACCTTCCTCGGCTACGTGGCCGCCGGGGTCCCCGGACTGTTCCCGGTGCTGCTCGCGGTCTGGGCCTTCGGGGCCGGACTGTCCTGGGCGATCGGGCCCACCGCCGGAGTGGTCGCCACCAACACCGTCTCGGTGATGCTGATCGTCGTACAGCTCCCGGTCAGCACGGCCACCGCGCTCGGCCACGGGCTGGTCGCCGCCCTCGGCGGGGTCGCCCAGGCCGTCGTCATCACCGTCTGGCCGATCGGGAGTTGGACCGCCCAGCGGGAGGCCCTCGCCGACACCTACGCCGAACTCGCCGACTACGCACGGCGGTTGCGGCAGGACCCGACCGCGCACGTGGACCCGGAGCCGTTCATGACGGCCCGCCACGCGGCCGCCCTCACGCCCTGGCAGGACCGGCACCGGCCGCCCGAGCTGCGCGGCCTGCGCGGCATCGCCGAGCGGATCAGGCCCACCCTCGCCGCGCTCGCCGACCCCAAGGTGGGCGCCCCCGAGGAAGGCCCAGGGCGGGACCGGGCCCGGGAGGTGCTGGCGGCCTCCGCCGAGGTCATGGACGCCCTCGCCCGGGCGGTCCGCACCGGCGACCCGGTCCGGCTCCCCCGCTCCGCGCCCTCGCTCACCCTGGTCGGCTCCGACGACGGGCCGCGGCTCCAGGGGGCGGCCAGGCGTTCCGCCCGGCGGCTCGGCGGGCTGCTGCGGAAGGCCGCGGACACCCTGGACCGCAACGACGAGGACACCATCACCACGCCCGTGGTCGGCGCCGGCGGGTCGCTGCGCAAGCCGACCATCGCCCGGATGCTGCCGGTCGCGGCGCGGGCCGTCCGGCGCCAGCTGCGGCCGCGCTCGGCGATCTTCCAGCACGCCGTCCGGCTCACCGGCGTGGTCACCGCCGCCTACCTGCTGGCCAGGCTCGTCGGGTTCCACCACGGGTACTGGGCGCCGATGACCGCCGCGATGGTGATGCGGCCGGACTTCGCCCAGACCTACAGCCGGGGCGTGGCCCGGCTGGCGGGGACGGTGGTCGGGGTCGCCGTCTCGACGCTGGTGGTGCAGCTGGCCCATCCCGGGGAGTGGGTGCTGGCCGCGCTGGCGGTGCTCTGCATCGGCGGGTCGTACCTGGCCTTCCGCACCGGGTACGCGCTGACCACCGTCGGGATCTCCACGTACGTGGTGTTCCTGCTCGGGCTGCAGGAGGGGAACCCGCTGGTGACGGCGTTCGAGCGGGTCGGGCTCACACTGCTCGGCGGGTCGATCGCGCTCGTCACGTACGCGCTGTTCCCGACCTGGCAGACCGCCAGGCTGGGCGAACGGCTCGCCGAGTGGCTGGCGGCGGCCGGACGGTACGCGGGGGCGGTGATCGCCTGCTACGAGAAGCCGGCGGCGCCGCGCGGACGGGCGGTGCGGAGCGCGCTGCTGGACTCGCGGGAGGCGCGGTCGGAGCTGCTCCAGGCGATGCAGCGGGCCGACGCGGAGCCGGGGCGGCACGAGTCGGGGCTGGCCGGGGTGAGCCGGCGGCAGATCGACCGGGCCAGGGCGGCGGTCGGGGCCCTCGGGCGGGCGGCGGTGCTGCTGGAGGCCCATCTGCCGGCGGGGGACGCGGAACCGGTGCCGGGGACGGGGGAGTACGCGGAGGAGCTGCGGCTGGCGACGGCGCTGGCGGCGGCGGCGCTGCTGACGGGGCAGCCGGTGGAGTTCGGGGCGGTGCGGGATGCGCAGGCGCGGTTGGAGGGGGAGTTGGCGGACTCGCCGGCGGGGGTGCAGCGGGATGTGGTGCGGGCGGGGGTTCGGTTGGTGGGGCAGGCTCTGCGGGATCTGGAGCGGGCTTTGCGGGGGAGCTCGGTGGGGGAGGGCTTTCGGGAGGGTGGGGTGGCGGGGTCGGCTCCGGGGGTGGCCGCTCCGGGGGCTGGGTGATTTTCGGACTGCCCTGCTCGTGGGTGCGGTGCCCGACGGCGGTGGCAGTCTGAAAATCACCCGTCACGCCCCTCTCCGGGCCACCCCTTGCGCCGCCCCCGCCCGCGGCGCGTCCCTCTCGCCGGGGAGGGAGGGAGGAAAGGGAGGGTGAGTGGGAACAGGGGGACAGGTGGGTGGGTGGGAACAGGGGGACAGGTGGGTGGGTGGGAACAGGGGGACAGGTGGGTGGGTGGGAACAGGTGGGTGGGTGGGAACAGGGGGAGGGCGCTGGGGGCAGGGGCAGGGGCAGGGGCAGGGGCTGGGGGAAGGGCGGATGTGCGGATATTCGGAGAGATTTTCTCCGAGTGGCGCGGCGCTAGCATGGGGGAGAGATTTTCTCCGGTTAGGGAGTTGTGGATGAGGGCCGACGCGGAACGCAGCCGGCGCAGGATTCTGGACGCCGCCTGCGAGGTGTTCCTGGAACGGGGGCCGGATGCCCCACTGGACGCGGTGGTCCGGCGGGCCGGGGTCGGTCCGGCCACGCTCTACCGGCGCTTCCCCGACCGGGAGGCGCTGGTCCGCGCGCTGGTCATCGACCTGCTGGGGCGGCTTGCCGGGGCGGCCGAGGAGGCGCGGGGCGTCGAGCCGGATCCGTACCTGGCGCTGCGCCGTTTCGTGCACGCCGCCGCCGATCTGCGGATGGGCGCGGCGATCGTGGTGCTGCTGGAGCGCCTGGTGGTGGACGAGGAGCTGGTCGCCGTCCGCCGGGGCGCGGTGACCGCTGTGGAGGGGCTGCTGGCGGCCGCGCGGGAGGCCGGGCGGCTGCGTCCCGACGTCGGGATGGGGGACCTGGTGCTGCTCTGCGTCCGGGTGTCCCGTCCGCTGCCGGGTGGCTTGGCGGCCCTGGACGCGGACGGCTCGCTGGTCCACCGGCACCTGGACCTCGCGCTGGCCGGTCTCGCCGCGGCCCCGGACGGCCCGCCGGGCCGGGCGCTCGGCTTCGACGAGGTGATCGCCGCCGCCGGACGTCCCGGTGAACCGGTGCCGGAGGCCGGGGACAAGGCGGCGAAGCAAGTGGAGACGGGTGCGTGAGCGGCGTGGACGACGAGCTGGTGCGGGTGTGGCGGGCGGCCGAGCGGGAGCCGGGGGCGGTGCTGCTGGACGGCTTCCACGTGCTGAAGCACGCGCTGCGGTTCGGGGGGGACGTGCGGCGGGTGCTGACCGCGGACCGGGGGGCCCTGCTGGGGTTGGCGGGTGAGCTGGCGCCGGATGTCGTTCCGGCGCTGGACGGGCTCGCGGTGGAGCTGCCGGAGGGGGTGCTGCGGACGCTGGCGCCCCGGTTGCATCCGACCGGGGTGATCGCGCTGGCCGGGCGGCCCTCCCCCGAGGCGAACCGGGCGGTGCTGGAGCGGCGGCCGCGGCGGGCGCCGGTGGTGCTGCTGGAGAATCCGCGCAACCTGGGGAACGTGGGGGCGGTGATCCGGCTGGCGGCGGGGTTCGGTGCCGCCGGGGTGGTGACCACCGGGGACCTGGACCCGTGGCACCCGACGGTGCTGCGGGGCAGCGCGGGGCTGCACTTCGCGACCGCGGTCGAGCGGCTGGGTCTCGCCGAGTTGCCCGGCGGGCCGTTGTACGTACTGGATCCGGAGGGTGCGGACATTCGGGAGGTGCCGTTCCCGGACGACGCGCTGCTGGCCTTCGGCACCGAGCGGCACGGTGTCTCGGACGAGCTCAAGGCGCGGGCCGACCGGTTGGTGGCGGTGCCGATGCGGCCGGGGGTGTCCAGCTTCAACCTGGCGACCAGCGTGGCGATGGGCCTCTTCCACTGGATGTCGGGGAAGCGCTGAGGCGCGGTGCCCCGGTGGGCACCGCGCCTCGGCGGGGTGTCAGGAGAAGAGCCGGCGCCAGGTGTCGGGGCCGGGGTAGCCGTCGGCCTCGCCGCCGCGCCAGCCCTGGGCCTGCTGGAAGGCCTGGACGGCCCTGCGGTCGCTCTCGGTCCAGCGCGCGCCGGGGCCGACGCTGTACGAGCCGCCGAAGCCCTTGCGGACCAGCTGTTCGCCGAGCTGCCGGACGTGGTCGTTGTTCTGCCCGGGGCCGAAGTACTGCGGGCCGGGGAAGGCGGGGGCCCCGGTGACGGGCGGCGGGGGCGGCAGCGGGGTGCCGCCGCCCCCGCCGTCGATGTTGCGGCCCTTGCCGTTGACCAGGTAGTCCCAGGTGTCCTTGCCGGGGATGCCGTCGGCCTCGCTGCCGCGCCAGCCCTGGGCCTGTTGGAAGGCCTGGGTGGCCCTGCGGTCGCTCTCGGTCCAGCGCGGGCCGGGGCCCGAGGTGTAGTACGCGGCGCCGCCGCGCTGCACCAGCATCTGGCCGAGCTTGGTGACGTTCGCGTTGTTTGCGCCGGGGCCGAAGCTGCCGGCGCCGGGGAAGGCGGTCGAGGAACTGCCGCCGCCGCCGTTGCCGCCGGTGGACAGGCCGGTGTAGCGGTACGGGACGTAGGAGCCGGAGTTGTTCCAGTACGCGTACGGGGTGGAGCGCTTCTTGGTGGAGGGGCCGGTCTGCTCGTAGGCGATGTACTTGGTCCGGGAGGAGTCGGCCCAGCCGCCGAAGATCGTCACGTGCGAACCGGACTGTGGGCTGGCCGGGTTGTTGTAGATGAGGATGTCGCCGGGCTGGAGGTCGTTCTTGGCGATCCGCTCGGCGAAGTTCGGCAGGGTCCAGGTGGTCTGGCTGCTGTTCAGGCCCCAGGCCATCGAGACGAAGCCGGAGCAGTCCTGGCGGTAGCCGTCCGACCAGTAGCGGCTCATGCTGTACGGCACTCCCTGGTCGACCCAGGTCTGGGCGCGCTGGATGATCTGTGCCCGGGTGAGCGGCGCCGCGGCGGCGCGCGGGGCGGCGAAGGTGCGGGCGCCCGGTGCCTGGCCGTAGAGGCCGCTGACCTCGCCCTGGGGGGTCGGGGCGGACTGGGCGGCGCTGTTCCCGCCCGGCGTGGGGCTGGGGGCGGCGGTGGCGGAACCGGCGGCGGCCGCCCCGCCGCCGATCGCGGTGCCCACGGCGGCCATCAGGACGGCGGCCCGGCGGCGGACGCTGCGGGCGGCGGCGTGGCCGCCCTCGTGGACCGGCGCGGCGTGCAGCCGTGCGCGGCGGCGGGCACTGCAGCCCCCGCATATGCAGTCCTCCGCCGGTTCGACCTCGTCGAACTCCATGAGCGGGGACAGGGGGTCTGTAAGGGTCATGCTCCGCCTCTTTCCTGCGGTCTTTCCTGGTCGTCGCCTGACGACGGGACAGGAAGGGCCTTTCCCGGACCATTCCGCGTGTTATCCGGACCAAAGTCCCAAAGCGGGCGGGGTCCCGTCACGGTGGGTTAGGCCGAACGGGTGAGACCCGTTCGGCTTCCGGGCGTGGCGGGGGCCGCCGGGAGCGGTTAGGGTCCGAACGGACCTGAGGTGCGGTCAGCGCGGAATGGCGGCCGAGTACTCGGGTCCGGTCCAGGTCAGCGGGGTGGCGTCGACCAGCTCGACCACGCCGGTGACGGCCAGTTCGACCATCCGCTCGGCGCCGGGGACGCCCTGCCGGGCCTCCTCGGACCAGTCGGTGCGGGCCTCTCCGGTGACCAGCAGTGCCCCGCCGGTCTCCCAGTCGGGCAGCAGTAGGCCGGCTCGCGGGTCCAGCTCCAGGTTCCCGAGCGTCAGGAACATGCTGTTGCCCGGGTACTCGGGCCAGCGCAGCCGGTCCGGGGCCACCGGTGCCAGGAAGCCCGGGTACCCGCCGCGGTGCGAGGCGTCCACGCTGCCGTCCGGCCCGGTGCTGGCGACGAAGAAGGTGTCCGCGGTGGCCACCGTCAGGCGCTGGGCGGTGGTCAGCGCCCGACCGGTGGCGACCGCGCGGGGCGGTCCCGCGGCCGGGCGGTCGGCCGGGGTGCGGCGCTGGATGTACTTCGGGCAGTTGGCGACCACCTCGTCGGCGTGCACCAGCAGCCCGCCCCGGCCGTCCGGGACGGAACGGCCGTTGAGCCGCATCCGGCGCCGGCCGGCCGGGTCCAGCGCGATGGTGCCGACCCGGGCCGGGCGGGCCAGCGCGCCGGCCAGTGGATCGGCCCCGGCCGGGAGGGCGGCGACCGCCATGGTCCGCTCGTCCGGTGCCGACAGGAAGCCGGCCGGGCCGGCCAGCTGGGTGGCCCAGACCCGGCCCTCCGGGTCGGCGGCGCCGACGACCAGCATCCGGCGTTCGGCCAGGAAGCGGGCGGCGACCGCGGGGACGGTGCTGCGGATCGACCGTCCCGCGTGGTCGGCCCGTTCGGTCCGGCCGGCCCGGGCCTGGGCGGCCCGCTCGCCGGGGTGGTACGGCGTGCCGGGGCCGTTCGGCGTGTCGTCGGTGGTCACGGTGGGCTCCCCCGGTTCGCGACGGCCTAGAAGAAGCCGCAGGTCGGGGCGTCGGTGGTGGGGGCGGCGGCCTCGGTCGCGTCCACCCCGGTGCGGGTGTAGACCTCAAGCCGGATGCCGTCCGGGTCGGTGAAGAAGATGCCGCCGGAGGCCGAGCCCTCGCTGTGCGGGACGACGCCGTCGTAGGCGAACCCGGCGCCCAGCTCGCGCAGCAGCCGCTCGGTGGCGCGGACCTCGTCGAGGCTCTCGACCTCGAAGGAGAGGTGGTGCAGGCCGGGAGCGGCGGTGGCGAAGGCGCCCGCGCTCTGCTGCCAGAGCGTCACCACCAGGCGGCCGTCGCGGCCGAGCAGGGCGTAGCGGCGCTCGGGGTCGGTGCCCTCGGCGGTGATCTGGAGGCCGAACACGGCCCGGTAGAAGTCGACCGAGCGGGCCAGGTCGGTGACGTTCAGACCCACGTGGCCGGTCTGGAGGGTGCGGAGCTGGGTGGTGGTGGACATGCCTGGTCACTCCCGGAGGCTTCGACGCCCGGCGAGGCCATTGCCTAACCGGTAATAGCGAGAGTAGGAGTTAGGTGATGCAGCGTCAACCGGTTCGAGGCGTCGGACCGGTCGGGTGCGGCATGCGAAAGCCGAAAGCCCCGCCGGACCGTCAGGTCGGGCGGGGCGCGGGAAGGAGGGGTTTGGGAGGCAGGGGTGTGGGAGGCGGCGAGGGAGAGGCGGGGCGGGGCGGAGGGGTGCAAGGGGGGAGCCGCTGCTACGCCCACTCCCAGCGGATGCCGATGTGGCCGGGCTGCTGGTCCGGGGCCAGGACGTGGGCGCTCGCCGAGGCGCCGATCCACAGCTGTTCGCGGCGGTGGTCGACGTCGGCGCCCGGCTCGCGGTCGTAGCGCTCGCAGTGCGCCGGGACGGCCGCCGGGTCGAAGTGCACCTGGAGCACGTACTCGCGCACCGGGGTGGCGAAGCGGCGGCTGTACTCCAGGGTCGGGCCGCCGGGCGGGATCTCCACCTCGTACTCGAAGACCGTGCTGTCGCCGAGGCCCAGCGGGCGGTCCAGCATCAGCTCGCCGACGGTCAGCCCGGCCTCAGGGCGGCGGCGCACCCGGCCCAGCCGGCCGTGCCGCACCGCGGTGATCTCCGGGCAGCCGGCCGCCTCCTCGTCGGCCATGTGCACCACCAGGCAGCGGCCGACGCCGCCGACCGTGGCGCGCACCACCTGGCGCATCCGCAGCAGGTTGCCGCGCCGCTCGGCGTCCACGTAGTAGGAGTCGTGGATGCTCAGGCGCTCCAGCTCGCCGGCCGGCGGGGCGTTCAGCTCGGCGAAGATGTTGGCGATCTCCTGCTCGCCCGGCCAGACGTCCTCCAGCCCGAGGTGGCAGGTGTTGGCCGCGGCGGCCCAGCGGCCGCGCGGGCGCGGCGGGCCGAGCAGGGAGGAGAGCGCGCTGTGCGGCAGGCCGAGCAGTTCCTCCAGCAGGTGGACGGCGCGCAGTGAGCTGGCCCGCTCGGGCTGGCTGCGGCCGCGCCGCCAGTAACTGAGGGTCGTGACGCTGACCCTGACGCCGCGCCCGGCGAGGGCGGCGCGGATGCGGTCCAGGCTGAGGCCGCTGGCCTCGATGGCCAGGTGCAGGGTGTCCGCGAAGCCGCCGACGGGGGTGAGCCGTCCCGGGGGCGGTGCGGCGGGGGCCGGGCCTGCCGGGCCGGTGTGCTCCGTGTGCGACCCGACCAGTCGCAGCCGAGCGGCGTCCTGAGGCTGCTGTGCGGCCATGCGGTGACCCTCCCCACCAGGTGAGTTCGGTGCGACCGGGCCGACGCCGGGGCGCGCCCCCAGCGGCTTCACCGAGCTTTGGGGAACCCTACGCACGGTCGAGAGGCTACGTCATCAGTCGTGCGTATGACAGTGGTCACGGTCGGTGGACCGAAGGGTTGACGATCAAGAAACAGCCCGGAAACACGCGCTTCGCGGCGCCGGGACGGCCGGGGGCGCGACACCGCCGGGGCGGGCCCTGACGGCGCCGCCCCGGCGGGGGTCCTGTGGTGCTGCCGGCGGTGTCAGCCGACGTTCAGCGCGACGTCGTCGATCACGAAGCCGGTCTGGAGCGAGGAGTCCTCGGTGCCGGTGAACTTGACGGTCACGGTCTGGCCGGCGAAGGAGGTCAGGTCCAGGGCGCGCTGGACGTAACCGGCGGCGGCGTCCGCGTTGGAGTAGGTCGCCAGCGTGGTGCCGTTGGCCTGGACGGTCAGCTTGTCGTACGCGGTGGAGCCGGTCTCCGCGGTGTCGACGTGCAGCCAGAAGGTCAGCTTGGCGGAGGCGCAGCCGGCCGGGATCGAGACGGTCTGCGCCATGGTGTCGGTGTGGGTCGAGCCGTAGCCGTCCATCCAGGCCTTCCAGCCGCCCGAGTGGGCCGGCTGGGAGGAGCTGTTGTCGACGACGCCGCTGGAGGCGGTCCAGGGGGCGGCGGTGCCGCTCTCGAAGCCGCCGTTGGCGACCAGCTGGGCGGCGGTGCAGCCGCCGGACGGCGGGGTGGTGCCGCCGCCGAGCAGGGCGGTGGTCAGCGCGTCGGCGACCGGGGAGCCCCAGCCGGTGACCTGGTCGTAGCCGGTCCTGGCGGGGAAGTCCTGGTTGGCGCCGCTGGTCACGTCGTGGAAGGTGCTGCCGTAGCCGCTGCCGTTCGCGACCGCGTACAGCCGGGGGCTCGCCTCGCCGAGGGCGGGCTGCCCGGCGGCCTTGGCCTTCTGGTCGAACTGGGCCGCGTAGCCGGACCAGAGCGGCGCGGCGGCGCTGGTGCCGCCGTAGACCTGCCAGCTGCCGGCGGTGTAGATCGCGAAGCCGCTGGCCGGGTCGGCGTCGGAGGAGACGTCGGGGACGGTGCGCATGGTGCCGCCGACGCCGGTGCCGGTCTGCCAGCTCGGCTTGGCGAACACGGTGGAGACGCCGCCGCCGGCGGTGCTCCAGGCGCTCTCCGAGGAGTAGGTGTTGCTGCCGGAGACCTTGAGGTTGGTGCCGCCGACGCCGGTCTGGTGGGGACTGGAGGCCGGGAAGTCGACGGCCTTGACGGTCGAGCCGCTGGTGGAGCGGGTGCAGTCGCGGGAGCCGTCGTCGCCGGAGGCGGAGAAGATCGAGATGCCCTGGGCGGCGGCCTGCTTGAAGGCGTTGTCGACCGCGGTCATCGAGGAGGCGGTGGTGTCGGGCTCGCAGGAGCCCCAGGAGATCGAGATGACCGAGACCCGGTTGTCGGTCACGATCTTGTTGGCCATGTCGATCTCGCCCTGGTCGCTGTTGGGCGCCTCGTAGACCAGCTGGGTGGCCTTGGGTGCCGCGCCGCGGACGATCTCGCTGTCCAGCTCGACCTCGCCCTGGCCCTGGCCGGGGGCGGAGTCGTAGGAGGCGCCGTCCACCGACACGGTGGTGACGGCCGGGCCGGTCAGCCCGTACTGGGCGTCGTAGGTGGTCAGGTTCGAGGACTTGTAGCCGTCGAACTCCCACAGCGCGACCGTGGTGCCGGTGCCGTCCGCGCCGGTCTTGTTGAGGTTGTAGGCGCCGGTGTACTGGGCCGGGGCCATGCCGCTCGGGGTGGAGTTCGGGGTGGAGTTCGCGGTGCCGGGAGTGACCGCGCTCGGCGTGGCCAGCCGGTTCTTGCGCACCGCGTGGTTGTCCAGGCCGCTGACGCCCTGGACCACGGCGGCCAGGTCGGAGGGGATCGAGGCGGCGGCGTCGTTGGCGAAGAAGGCGCGCTGGAGCTGCGGGTCGAGGTACGCGCTCTCGTGCGTGCCGAAGGCCTGGGAGACCTGGGCGGTGGTGCCGTGGGCGTTCACCGCCTGGCGGTTGGCGCTCACCTCGGTGACGGTCAGGCCCTGCTGGGCCAGGTAGGCCTTGACCTGGTCGACGGCGGCCTGGGTCGGGCCGAACCGCGCGGTGAACTGCTCGGGCGTCAGGTAGTGGCCGTACTCCGGGGTGCCCGGGGTGGCGACCGCGGTGAGGAGGCGGTCCAGGGCGTCCTGGTCGCGCAGCTTCAGGCTGACGGACACCGAGATCTGCTGCGCGGCCGGGACGTCGCCCTTCTTCTCCGAGTGGGCCACCGCGGGGTTCACGGTGTTCGGCAGGGCGACGCGCGGGGTGGCGTTGGGAGTGGCGGCCTGCGCGGTGGAGACACCGAGCGAGACGGCGGTCAGCGGCAGCACGGCTATCGCCGCGGCGAGGGCAAGGGAGCGGGGGCGCAACGGATCCTCCTCTGGCCGGCTGTGGGGGCCGGCAAGGGACCAGGCGTTCAGGGGGTCGAGAACGCTGGCTCGAACATGACAGAACCCGTGTGCGAAATGACTCATGGCCAGGCAATTCGTTGCTAAAAAACAGTCAACTGTGGAGGGCGGGGAACCCGGCGGTTCCATACGGTGAATGACGGCGTCCCGGGCCGCTCCCGGCCGTCCGGGCGCCCGTAGAATCGGACCGGGCCGAGGGAGGACGATGACTGAGGTGCAGCCGGATCCGCGGGACCCGCGGCCGCTGATCGGCGAGCCGCTCGCGATCGACCTGCTCAACACGCGCTGGGCCGGAACACCCGTCAACGACCTGCTCACCGGTGTCGAGGGGTACGCGATCTGGCTCTCCTCCGCCGGGCTGAGCGCGCGCTGCGCGGCCGACGAGGCGGGGCTCGCGGCGATCCGGCAGACCCGCGAGGCGGTCCTGCTGGCCGCCCGGGACGCCCGCGAGCGGGGCGGCCTGGGCGCCGCGGCGCGGGACGGGCTGGACGCGGTGCTGGCGCACGGACGGATCCGGCGGACGGCGGGGCCCGACGGGGCCGAGGAACTGGTCGAGACCGACCGGCCGCAGTGGCTGGCGCCCTGGCTGGCGGCGGACGGCTTCCTCGCGCTGCTCGGCCAGGGGGCGCACCGGGTCAGGCAGTGTGCGCACGAGGCGTGCATCCTGCACTTCTTCGACACCTCGCAGAACGGGCGCCGGCGGTGGTGCCGGATGGCGGTGTGCGGGAACCGGGCGAAGGCCGCGCGGCACTACGAGAGGGCGCGGGGCTGACCGGCGGCCGGGCGCGGGCGGGCGCGGTGGGCCGCGCCCGCCCCGGGGACGGTCAGGCCGGGGTGCCGAGCCAGCCGGTGAGGGCGGTGCGCAGCTCGCCCTGGCCGGGGTCGACGGAGGCCCAGGCGACGTAGCCGTCCGGGCGGATCAGCAGGACGGTGTCGCGCAGCTTGCCGTGCGGGTCGGCGGGGGCGGCGCAGACCAGCCGGTCCGCCCAGGGCTCGGCGGCGGCCAGCTCGTCATTGCTGACCAGGACGAACCTGCCCGCGCGCAGCGCCTCGTAGAGCCGCTCGGGGGCGGCCGGGGCGCCCTCGACGGGCCTGCTCAGGGCGGTCAGCCGCAGGTCGGGCACGCGCTTGCCGACCTGCGGGTGGGCGTCCTTGGGAGCGGGGTAGGAGATGCCGATGCCGGAGACCAGCCGGGCGCCGCGCTCGGTGACCGGGTCGAGGTGGCTGCCCAGCGCGGTGAGCGCCCCGCGCAGGGCGCGGGTGGGGGCGGACTCGGCGAGCGCCAGCCGGATCAGCGCGCCCGAGGTGCGCAGGACGGTCCTGCCGACCGGGTGCCGCTCGGTCTGGTAGGTGTCCAGCAGCGCGTCGGTGGTGTGGCCCCGGAGCGCTGCGGCGAGCTTCCAGGAGAGGTTGGCGGCGTCCTGGAGGCCGGTGTTCATGCCCTGGCCGCCGGCCGGGGAGTGGCAGTGCGCGGCGTCGCCGGCCAGGAAGACCCGGCCGGAGCGGTAGTTGGGGGCCTGTCGTTCGTCGCTGTGGAAGGTGGAGCTCCAGCGCACCTCGTGCAGGCCGTAGTCCTCGCCGAGGATGGCCCGGGTGAGGGCGGTGAGCTGCTCGGGCGTGGGGGTGGTGCCGTCCGGGTAGCGCTCCTCACGGTCCCAGGCGATGATCCTGGACCAGCCGTCGCCGAACGGGGCGATGAACGCGAAGCCGGCCTGGTTGGCGCCGACGGTGATCGCCTGGCCTGGCTCGCGCTCCAGCCGGACGTCGGCCAGCACCACCGAGTCGACCACCGACTCACCGGGGAACGGGATGCCCAGCAGGTCGCGGACGGTGGAGTGGACGCCGTCGGTGGCGACCGCGTACGCGGCGCGGTGGCTGCCGCCGTCGCGGGTCTCCAGGGTGACGCCCTCGGCGTCCTGGCGCAGTCCGGTGACCTCGGCGCCGCGCAGCACCGTCGCGCCGGCCTTCTCCGCGCGCTCCAGCAGCAGCCGTTCGACGTTGTACTGCGGGGTGATCAGGACGAACGGGAAGCGGGTCGGCAGTGAGCCGAGGTCGACGCCGAAGCGGTCGAACATCCTCAGCTCGCCGAGCGGACGGCCGGTGGCGATCAGCCCCTCGGCCAGGCCCCGGGCGTCCAGCAGCTCCAGGCTGCGGGCGTGCACGGCGAACGCCCGGGTGAGGTTGGACTCGGCGGCCCGCTTCTCCAGCACGGTGACGCCGACCCCGGCGGCGGCGAGGTCGCCGGCCAGCAGCAGTCCGGTCGGTCCGGCACCGACGATCAGGACGTCGGTTTCGGTCGTCGGCTTCACGGCCATGTATCAGCTCCCGTTGCTCAAAGGGCGGTCGGACGCCGTTCCCGGCGTTCTCCCAGCCTCCATCATCGCGGGCGCTGCCGGAGGTGTGAACCGCCGGGCCCCGGAGCCGTGAACCGCCGGGCCCCGGCGGTGGGTGACCGCCGGGGCCCGGGTCCGTCCCAGGGGGTGCCGGACCGGCTCAGGAGTGCCGGCGGATCTCCACGGTGCGGAACCGGTTGGCGACGAACGCGCCGTCGCAGTACGCGGAGTTGGCGGCCGGGTTGGCGCCGGTGCCGTGCAGGTCGGAGAAGGCGGCGGTCTGGTTGGGGTAGACCCCGCCGGTCAGGTTGAGCGAGAGCGAGACTCCGGAGTCCAGCGCGGCCTCGACCAGCAGCGCCTCCACCTCGGGCGAGGTGGTGTAGCCGGACGCGGTCATGGCGCCCTTCTCGCGGACCGTGGTGCGCAGCAACTCGACGGCGGCGGCGGTGGATTCGACGGCGACGGCGAAGGAGACCGGGCCGAAGCACTCGCTGCGGAAGACCGCGCGGTCGTCCGGCTTGTCGGCGTCCAGCCTGACCAGCGCGGGGGTGCGGACGGTCGCGCCGGGGAAGTCCGGCGAGGTCACCGCGCGCGGGGCGAGGGCGAGTTCGCCGTACTCGCCGCCGGCCGCGGCGACCGAGCGCTGGAGCACGCCGGGGTTGACCACGGCGCCGAGGACGGCGGCGGCGCGGGCGTCGTCGGAGAGCAGGCCCTCGATCGCGCCGGCCAGGTCGGTGACCACCTGGTCGTAGGACTTGTCGCCCTGGTCGGTGGCGATGCCGCCGCGCGGGATCAGCACGTTCTGCGGGGTGGTGCACATCTGGCCGCTGTAGAGGGAGAGCGCGAAGGCCAGGTTGCCCAGCATGCCCTTGTAGTCGTCGGTGGAGTCGATCACCACCGCGTTGACGCCGGCCTTCTCGGTGTACACCTGCGCCTGCCCGGCGTGCTCCTCCAGCCATTCGCCGAAGGCGGTGGAGCCGGTGTAGTCGATCAGCTTGATCTCGGGGCGGACGGCGAGCGCCGCGGCGACGGTGCCGCCCTCGTGCTCGGCGGCCAGGACGACCAGGTTCGGGTCGAAGCCGGCCTCGGCGAGCACCTCGCGGGCGATCCGCACGGTCAGTGCGAGCGGCAGCACGGCCCGCGGGTGCGGCTTGACCAGCACCGGGTTGCCGGTGGCCAGCGAGGCGAACAGACCGGGGTAGCCGTTCCAGGTGGGGAAGGTGTTGCAGCCGATCAGCAGCGCGAGGCCGCGCGGGACGACGGTGAACTCCTTGGTCATCACCAGCGGGTCGCGCTTGCCCTGCGGCTTGGTCCAGCCGGCCTGCCGAGGCAGCCGGGTCTGCTCGGCGTACGCGTAGGTGACGGCCTCCAGGCCGCGGTCCTGGGCGTGCGGGCCGCCGGCCTGGAAGGCCATGCCGTAGGCCTGTCCTGTGGTGTGCATGACGGCCTGGGCGAACTCGTGGGAGCGGGCGTTGATCCGGTGCAGGATCTCCAGGCAGACGGCGGCGCGCTCCAGCGGGCTCGCGGCGGCCCAGCCGGGGCGGGCGGCGGTGAGCGCGGCGATCAGCGCGTCCGGGTCGGCGTGCGGGTAGCCGATGCCCAGCTCGACGCCGTACGGGGAGGCCTCGCCGCCGACCAGGTCGCCGTCGGCGGGGTGGCCCGCCAGGGCGAAGGGCTCGCCGAGCAGGGCGTCGAAGGCGGCCTTGCCGTCCGCGGGGCCGCTCTCGCCGTACGCCTTCGGGAACTCGGGGTAGGGCGACCAGTAGTCGCGTGCGGCGGCGGCGGCCAGCGCGGCGTCCAGGGTGGCCTGGTGGCGCTCGACCAGCTCGCTGACGAGGGGGTGGGTGACCGCTGCGGACATCTGTGCGCTCCTCGGAGGGCCTCGGAAAGCAGGACGGGACACGCCCAGAGTAACCGAACGATCGGTCGGCTCACGAGGGTGCGGGGCGGGGAATCCGGGCAAACGGACGGGGGCGCGTCCGTGGTGGACGCGCCCCCGTGCGGGTGCCTGGTGATCCGGGTCTACGGCACGCCGAGCTCGAAGATGACGTACCCGGCGTACCAGCCGGAGGCGACCGCTCCGGTGCCCAGGACGGTGGCCAGCACCGGCAGGCTCAGCCTGCGCAGTCCCACCGCCAGCGCGATGAACAGCGGGAACGCCGGCAGCAGGTAGCGCGAGACGTTGCCGAAGATGCCCAGGCTGCCGAGCACCGAGACGATCGTGGCCAGCGTGTAGGCGGTCAGCACCAGCGGCGGGCGCAGCCGGATCAGCAGCGCGATCAGCGCCGGCAGGCTGAGCACGATCAGGGTGGCGAACACGTCGGGCACCCCGAAGGCGAAGGGGTAGTCGTTGCGGCCCAGCAGCACCCCGCGGACCGCGTGCCAGGTGCCCTGCCCCCAGTCGAAGTAGTGCAGCCAGGCGTCGTGCTGGAGACGGAAGTAGCCGCCCCACTCGCCGGTGCGCCAGCCCACCCAGCCGACGTAGCCGAGCAGGCCGACCGGGGCCAGCAGCATCGCGGCCAGCGGGCGCAGGACGCCGCTCTCCCGGCGGTACAGCTCGACCAGCGCGGCCAGGCCCACGGCGCCTATCAGTGCCGCCGAGGTGGGCCGGTTGAGCCCGGCGACCAGGGTGATCACCCCGGCCGCGACCCACTGCTTGGTCATCACGCAGTAGCAGGCCCAGGCGGCCAGCGCGACGAACAGGGAGTCCGAGTAGACCGCCCACTCGGCGCCCGAGCCCGGGGCGATCGCCCAGATCCCGGCCGCGATCACGCCCGAGCGCACGTCCCCGGTCAGCTTCTCCACCACGGCGTAGATGCCGGCCGCGGCGAACAGCGAGGCCACCACCGAGACCAGCATCCCGGCGCCGTACAGGCCGAGGCCGGTGACCTCGGAGACCCCGCGCATCAGGCCCGGGTAGAGCGGGAAGAAGGCGGCCGAGTTCTGCTCGATGCTGAAGCCGACCGGCCCGTTCGGGATCGGTACGATCGCCGGGTGGTACCCGAACTGGGCCACCTGCTGGTACCACCAGCCGTCCCAGCTGGCCACCACGTCCCAGGGGTTGGCGCCGCCGCCGAACCGGTCCGGCTTCTTCGCGTACTCGCCGGAGAAGGAGAGCAGCTTCATGAAGACGGTGAAGCCGACCAGCTTCAGCACCGCGTAGCACCACACCGCGGGACCGAAGCGGACGACCAGCGCCCGGCCGCGGTCCTGCCAGGTGCGCGCGGCGTCCTCCGGCCCTCCCTCGCTGCGCTGCTCGGGCACGTCGGAGGCGACTGCCGGTATTGCGTTCATCAGCCGTGGACCCCAGCCTGCTGGACGTGGACGGATCGTCCGCAGATTCTAGGGCCTGCGCCTCGGAAGTGGTGTGGACCAGCGGGCCCGATCGCGTACCGGCACGGACGGCCGGGGATACTCGGAGGATGGCCGATCACACCACGCGCACCGCCTACACCGTGGAGTCACTGCTCGCGGTGACCGTCGACGTCTTCAACGAGCGCGGCTACGACGGAACCTCGATGGAGGACCTGTCGCGGGCGGCCGGGATCTCCAAGTCCTCCATCTACCACCACGTGCGCGGCAAGGAGGAACTGCTGCGGCTGGCGGTCGGGCGGGCGCTGGACGGGCTGTTCGCGATCCTGGCCGAGCCGGCCGCGGTCGGGGGCCCCGCGGTGGAGCGGCTGGAGCACGTGGTGCGGCGCACCGCCGAGGTGCTGCTGGCGGAACTGCCGTACGTGACGCTGCTGCTGCGGGTGCGCGGCAACACGGCCACCGAGCAGTGGGCGCTGGAGCGCCGCCGGGACTTCGACCACCAGGTCGCCGAGCTGCTGCGGGCGGCGGTCGCGGACGGCGCGCTGCGCTCGGACGTGGAGCCGCGGCTGGCCACCCGGCTGCTGTTCGGGATGATCAACTCGATCGTGGAGTGGTACCGGCCGGGCCTCAAGTCCGCCGACGGCGTCGCGGACGCGGTGGTCCACCTGGCCTTCGACGGGCTGCGGGCGCGCTGACCGGCGCGCCTCAGTCGGGCGGCACCTGGTCCGTCTCCTCGAAGATCAGCATGGTGCGGGTGCCGAGCACCTGGGGGATGGACTGGATGCTGCCCAGCACCAGCTCCCGCAGCGCCTTGTTGTCGGCGGTGTGCACCAGCAGCAGGACGTCGAAGTCCCCGCCGACCAGCGCGATGTGCGCCACCCCCGGCAGCTCCAGCAACTGCTCGCGCACCGTCCGCCAGGAGTTCTGGACGATCTTCAGGGTGACGTACGCGGACGCGGCCTGACCTGCCCGTTCGTGGTCCACCCTGGCGGTGAAGCCGCGGATGATGCCGTCCTCGACCATCCTGGAGATCCGGGCGTACGCGTTCGCCCGGGACACGTGCACCCGCTCGGCCACCGAGCGGATGGAGGCGCGGCCGTCCTGCTGCAGCAGCCGCAGGATCGACCGGTCGACCCGGTCGAGTCTGGACATCTGTTCAGCCGACATGACCCCCCACCCTCCCCGATTGGACGTACTGCCCCCAGTCGACCGCCCGGCAGGCCGAATGTCCACCACCTTGTCACGCTTCTGGTCAAGATGAACAGACGACCGAACAATCGGTAGGGAGCCCCCCGCGACCCCTGGAGGTGCCCCGAGATGACCGTTCTCGACCACAGACACCGCACGCCGGTGCCCGGCTGGATGCCCGGGGCCACCGCCCCGCGCACCGATCCGGCCCCGCTCCTCCCGGACCTCTCCCCCGTCCGGGTGCTGGGCACCCCCGCGCTGGAGAAGCACGACCCGGCCCTGCTGCGCGAGCTCCACCGGCGCCTGGTCGTCGGCCGCCGGTACAACCAGCAGGCCACCACCCTCACCAAGCAGGGCAGGCTCGCCGTCTATCCGGCGTCCACCGGCCAGGAGGCCTGCCAGGTCGCCGCCGCGCTGGTGCTCGGCGAGCACGACTGGCTCTTCCCCAGCTACCGCGACACCCTCGCCGTGGTCTCCCGGGGCGTCGACCCGCTGGAGGCGCTGACCCTGCTGCGCGGCAACGCCCACACCGGCTACGACCCGCGGGCCAGCCGCACCGCCCCGCTCAGCACCCCGCTCGCCACCCAGGCCCCGCACGCCGTCGGGCTGGCGCACGCCGCCCGGCTGCGCGGCGAGCCGGTGGTCGCGCTGGCGATGCTCGGCGACGGCGGCACCAGCGAGGGGGACTTCCACGAGGCGCTGAACTTCGCGGCCGTGCTGAACGCCCCGGTGGTCTTCCTGGTGCAGAACAACGGCTACGCGATCTCCGTCCCGCTCAGCGCGCAGTCCGCCGCCCCGAGCCTGGCCCACAAGGCCGTCGGCTACGGCATGCCGGGCCGGCTGGTGGACGGCAACGACGCGCCCGCCGTGCACGCGGTGCTGACCGAGGCGGTCGAGCGGGCCAGGGCCGGCGACGGCCCGACCCTGGTCGAGGCGCTGACCTACCGGATCGAGGCGCACACCAACGCCGACGACGCGACCCGCTACCGCACCGAGCCCGAGGTGGCCGCCTGGCGGGAGCACGACCCGGTCCTGCTGATGGAGCGCGCGCTGCGCGGACTCGGCCTGCTGGACGACCGGCTGGTGCAGGAGGCGGCGGACGAGGCGGAGGCGCTGGCGGCCCGGATGCGGGCCGAGTTCCACGCCGACCCGGAGCTCGACCCGATGTCGCTGTTCGCCCACGTCTTCGCCGAACCGACCCCGCAACTGCGCGAGCAGGCAGCCCAGTTGGCCGCCGAGCTGGCCGCCGAGGCGGAGGTGGCCGACTGATGGGCACGGCGACCTCGACCCGGACCGCCTCCATGGCGCAGGCGCTCAACTCCGCGCTGCGGGACGCCATGCGCGAGGACCCGGCGGTGCACGTGCTCGGCGAGGACGTCGGCGCGCTCGGCGGCGTCTTCCGGATCACCGACGGCCTCACCGCCGAGTTCGGCCCCGACCGCTGCCTGGACACCCCGCTGGCCGAGGCCGGCATCCTCGGCACCGCGATCGGCATGGCGATGTACGGGCTGCGCCCGGTGGTCGAGATGCAGTTCGACGCCTTCGCCTACCCGGCGCTGGAGCAGCTGTTCTCGCACGTCGCCAAGATGCGCAACCGCACGGCGGGCAGGCTCCCGCTGCCGATCACCGTCCGCATCCCGTACGGCGGCGGCATCGGCGGCGTCGAGCACCACAGCGACGCCTCGGAGGCGTACTACGCCGCCACCCCTGGCCTGCACGTGGTGACGCCGGGGACGGTCGCCGACGCGTACGGGCTGCTGCGCGCCTCGATCGCCTCCGACGACCCGGTGGTCTTCCTGGAGCCCAAGCGGCTCTACTGGGGCAAGGCCGGCTTCGACCCGGCGGCGCCGGTCGAGCCGATCGGCCGGGCGGTGCTGCGGCGCGCCGGCACCTCCGCCGTGCTGATCACCTACGGCCCCTCGCTGCCGGTCTGCCTGAAGGCGGCGGAGGCGGCGCAGGCCGAGGGCTGGGACCTCGCGGTGCTGGACCTGCGCACCCTGGTGCCGTTCGACGACGAGACGGTCTGCCGGGTGGTGCGCTCGCTCGGCCGGGCCGTGGTGGTGCACGAGGCGAGCGGCTTCGGCGGCACCGGCGCGGAGATCGCCGCCCGGGTCACCGAGCGCTGTTTCCACCACCTGGCCGCGCCGGTGCTGCGGGTCACCGGCTTCGACGTCCCGTACCCGCCGCCGATGCTGGAGCACCACCACCTGCCCGGGGTGGACCGGATCCTGGACGCGGTCGCCCGGCTCCAGTGGGAGGACCGAGGATGATGCCCGTCGTGCGGGAGTTCCGGCTGCCCGACCTCGGTGAGGGGCTCACCGGGGCGGAGGTGGTGCGCTGGATGGTCGAGGTCGGCGAGGTGATCGCGGTCGACCAGCCGGTGGTGGAGGTGGAGACCGCCAAGGCCGTGGTGGAGGTGCCCTGCCCGTACGGCGGGGTGGTCACCGCGCGGTACGGCGAGGCGGGCGAGGAGATCGCCGTGGGCGCGCCGCTGGTGACGGTCGCGGTGGCGTCGGGCGGGACGGCCGCTTCGCCGCCCTCGGCCTCGCCTGTTGCGTCGCCGTCCGCGGCCTCGTCGTCGCCCGCCGCCGAGGTCGAGCGGCCGCTGGTCGGGTACGGGGTCGCCGAGCCGGGCCGGGGCGGGCGGCGGCGCCGGGTCGGGGCTCCGGCCCCGGCCGGAGCCGGCGGTGTGGCCGTGGCCGTCCGGGCTCCGGCGGTGCCGGCCGGTCCCGCGGTGATGCCGGTGATCTCGCCGCTGGTGCGGCGGCTGGCCCGGGAGCAGGGGGTCGACCTGGCCGCGCTCACCGGGAGCGGGCCGGACGGGCTGATCATGCGGGCGGACGTCGAACGGGCGGTCGCCGCCGGGGTGGCGGACCCGGTGGTGGCGTCGGCGTCGGCGTCGGCTTCGGTGCAGGGTGGCGTCGTCCCGCTGCGCGGGCTGCGCAAGGCGGTGGCCGAGAAGCTCAGCCGCAGCCACCGGGAGATCCCGGCGGCGACCTGCTGGGTGGACGCGGACGCCACCGAACTCATGGCGCTGCGACGACAGTTGAACGCCACGCCGGGGCCGAAGGTGAGCGTGCTGGCACTGCTGGCGCGGATCTGCACGGTCGCGCTGGCGCGCTTCCCCGAACTCAACTCCTCGGTGACCGCCGACGGTTCTGGCATCGTCCGGTACCCGGCGGTGCACCTGGGGTTCGCCGCGCAGGGCGAGCGCGGCCTGGTCGTCCCGGTGGTGCGGGACGCGCAGGGCCGCAGTACCGAGCAACTCGGCGAGGAGCTGGCCCGGTTGACCGAGGCGGCGCGGGGCGGTGCGCTCACCCCCGCCGAACTGACCGGCGGCACCTTCACGTTGAACAACTACGGAGTGTTCGGCGTGGACGGCTCCACCCCGATCCTCAACCACCCCGAGGCGGCGATGCTCGGAGTCGGCCGGATCGTCGCCAAGCCGTGGGTCCACCAGGGGGAGTTGGCGGTCCGGGAGGTGACCCAGCTGTCGTTCACCTTCGACCACCGGGTCTGCGACGGGGGCACGGCGGGCGGCTTCCTGCGGTTCGTCGCGGACTGCGTCGAGCAGCCGGGGATGCTGCTGCGACAGCTCTGAGCAGGGCTTCGAGTACGGCTTCGAGTACGGCGCCGGGCGGTGCGGGCACGGTCGCCCTGGGTGTGCGGAGGGCCACCCAGGGCGACCGCGGGCCGGGGAGAGTAGCGCGTTCCCGGCCCGGTTGTCCGGGATTCGCGTGATTCGTCGGCCGCGCGGCCCTGGCGTGCCAGGCTGCCTGGGCGCCAGCAGGGACAAGCCAGGCGGTGGCGCAGGCCGGCCGGAGGCGAAACGATTCTCTTGGGTACTCGAAACGTTGCGGTGAAGTCCCGCGGAACAGTTCTGGTCCGCACCGGACGCGGCTCGGCGGGGGTCGCCTCCGTCCCGGGCCTGTCGGAGGCCGCGCCCGAGGGGGGCACGTCCAAGGCGGCGGCCGTCCGGCCGCCGAGGCCGTCGGACCAGCAGCACCTCCCGCCGCCGGTGCCGGCGGACGCGCCGACTGCGGTGCTGCCGACGGTGCTTCCGCCGGTGCCGGTGCTTCCGCCGGTGCCGATGATGGAACCCGTCCGGCCGGTGGTCCCGGCCTGGCCGCCGGCCGTCCCCGTACCTGCGGCCGTGCCCGTCCCGGAGTTCCGTCCGCCGTTCGCCGACGCGCCCGGTCTCAACCGGGCGGGCCCCGGCGACCGGTGGAGCGACGCCTGGGGCGTACGGACAGCCGCCGGACGGCTCCGGGCCGCGCCCCTCCCCGCCGCGGGGGCGGGCCGGCCGGTGGAGGAGCCCACCGCCAGGGACGTCGAGGTGGTCCGGTCCTGCCTCGCCGCCGTCGAGCCGGTCGCCGACCGGGCCACCGGGCACTTCTACGCGCTGCTCTTCCTGCGCCACCCCGAGCTGCGCTCGTTCTTCCCCGCCGCCATGGACGCCCACCGCGACCTGCTGTTCCGCACCCTGCTGACCGTCGTGCGCCAGCTCGACCAGCCGGCGGCCCTGCGGGCCACCCTGGCCGGACTCGGCCGCGGCCACCGCAGGTACGGCACCCTGGCCGCCCACTACGCCGCGGTGGAGGAGTGCCTGCTGCGGACACTGGCCCGGTACGCGGCCGACCGCTGGGACGCGGAGGCCGATCAGGCCTGGCGCCGCGCCTACCGGATGACCGCCGCGACCATGATCGAGGCCGCCGAGGAGGACGCCCGCACCTCGCCGCCCTGGTGGCAGGGCGAGGTCGTCCGGCACGAGCGCCGCACCCGGGACGTCGCGGCGATCACCGTCCGGCCGGACCAGGCGTACCCGTTCCGGGCCGGGCAGTACGCCGCGCTGGAGACGCCCTGGTGGCCGCGGGTCTGGCGGCACTACTCCTTCGCCTGCGCACCCCGCGGGGACGGGCTGCTGACCTTCCACGTCAAGGCCGTCCAGGCGGGCTGGGTGAGCAACGCGCTGGTCCACCGGGCCGCGCCGGGGGACGTGCTGCGGCTGGGCCCGGCGGCCGGCTCGATGACCGTCGACCACGCGGCCGGCGCCGACCTGCTCTGCCTCGGCGGCGGCACCGGCATCGCGCCGGTCCTGGCCCTGGTCGAGGAGGCGGCCGAGTACGGCGTGCCCGGCCGCCGGGTCGAGGTGTTCTACGGCGCCCGCCGGGCCGAGGAGCTGTACGGGCTGGCCGGACTGCGCGAACTGGCGGGGCGTCACCCCTGGCTGACGGTCCGTGCCGTGCTGTCCGGGGGCGGCCCCGCCGGGCGCCTGCTGACCGGTGAACTGCCCGAGGTGGTGGGCAGGTTCGGCCCGTGGGCCGGCCGCGAGGCGGTGCTCAGCGGGCCGCCCGCGATGGTGCGCCGGGGCGTCGGGGTGCTGCTGCGCGCGGGAGTGCCGGCCGAGCGGATCCGGCACGACCCGGTCGGCGGCCCGGCCCTCGGGTGATCACCCGAGATCGGGTGCGAGGAGCGCGCGGATGCCCTCGACGTTGGCCGCGAGGTACGCCCGCAGCCGGGGCGGGACCACGTTGACCGAGGTGACGCCCTCGCGGGTGAACGGCAGCCGGACCACCTCGTACTCGCCGTGCGGGTCCGTCACCTCGGGCCCGTGCCGCCGGCTGAGGTCCATCGAGGCGAGCCGGCAGACGAAGAAGTGCTGCACCTTGACCCCGTGCGGGTGCAGCAGGGTGCCGTCGTCGTGGTGCGTGTGGCTGATGGTGTCGACGAAGGCGGGCACCACGTCCACGATCTTGCCGCCGAGCTCCTCGTCCACCTCGCGGTGCAGCGCCTCGACCACCGTCCGGTCCTCAGGCTCGACCCCGCCGCCCGGGGTGATCCAGTACGGGTGCGGCGAGCCGGGACGGACCCGGCGGATCAGCACGATCGAGGCCGGGCCGTACGGATCGTCCGGGTCCAGCTCCAGCAGGATCGCCCGTGCGGTGCGCTTCACCACGGGGCGCGGTGGCGGGGTGCGGTTCTCGGGGCCCATGGCCACCTCCGGGGCTGGCGCGTTGTGCGGGAGTCTCCCGCGCCGGAGCCGGGGCGAAACCAGGAGAACGGGTCGAAACACCCCGGGATCGGGTCGAAACGCCGACCTGGTCGGGTGCATCCGTTCGGAGTCCCGCTGTGCTGCAATGGGCAGCCATCGGGCGAAGCGGAGGTTTCGTCCCGCATGTCCATTCTGGGCACGGACCTGTACGAGGGACTCGGGCTGGGGGTTGGGTGGCATGGATCGGATCGCGCGGTCGTTCGAGCAGGCGCAGTCTTTCGAGCAGGTGCAGGCGTTCGGGACATCGCAGTCGTTCGCACAGGCACAGTCGTTCGGGGCCGCGCAGGAACCCGGGGAAGCCGTGCCGCGCGGCACGGCCGCGGACCGCGGGCCCACCCTGATCGGCTCCGTCCAGCGGGCGCTGCGGCTGCTGGAGGCCGTCGGGGGCTTCCGGCACGGCGCGACCGCCAAGCAGCTGGCCAGGGCCGCCGAACTGCCCCTCGGCACCGCCTACCACCTGCTGCGCACCCTGGTCCACGAGGGCTACCTGCGGCGCTCGGAGGGGCGGTTCTTCCACGGGGAGGCGCTCGACGGGATAGCCCGCTCCCGCGCCGGGCACGGTGATCCCGGCCTGCGGGCGCGGATGCAGGCGTTACGGGACGAACTCGGCGCCGCCGTCTACTTCGCGCTCTACCGGGACGGCGAGGTCCAGGTGGTGGACGTGGTCGAGGACCCGAACCGGCCCGCCGTCGAGCCCTGGGCGGACTTCAGGGCCACCGCCCACGCGCACGCCATCGGCCAGTGCCTGCTCGGCCAGCTGCCCGAGGAGGAGCGCCGCGACCACCTCTCCCGCCACCCGCCCGACGGGCTCACCCCGTCCACCCTCAGCGGCGAGACCGCAGTGCTGCGCCGGCTCGCCTCGCTGCGGCCGACCATGCCCGTGCTGGAGCGGCAGGAGTACGCGCTCGGCACGGTCTGCGCGGCCGTCGCCATCACCATAGGCCCGGTGGTCGCCACCATGGCCCTCTCGCTCCCGGTCGAGCAGTCCGACCGGCTGGTGCCCGCCGCCCGCCAACTGCGGCGCGGGGTCGGGGCGATGAGCCCGGCGTTCATCCTCTGACCCTACTTGGTCTAGACCGATGCCGATTCGTTCACCATTTGAAAAAGCACACCTTGTCCACTACATCCCCAAACGTGGACGATGATGATCGAACGTGGATTGGTTGCATAAACCGTCACAAAAACCGTCGAAAACATGTCCGGCCGCCATCGGGCCAAGCACCACCGGCGGCGTGCGGGCAGAACGAGAGGTACTGGCGCCATGCAGCACAACACAGTCCAGGGACACCTGGTGATGAACCTCGTGGTCTCGCACGAGCTCTCCTTCCGCCTCCCGGTGGACCTGGCGTACGAGGCCGACGACCCGTACGCCGTCCGGCTCACCTTCCACCTGCCCGGGGACGCCCCGGTCACCTGGTTCTTCGCGCGGGAGCTGCTGCTCGACGGGATCAGCGGCCCGGCCGGCGAGGGCGACGTGCACGTCCGCCCGGTCGGCGAGGAGCTCTCGGAGGTCTGCATCGTGCTGCGCTCCCCCGACGGCGACGCCCTGCTGCGGGCCCCGTCCGCGCCGCTGATCGCCTTCCTGGCGCGTACCGACCGGCTGGTGCCGATGGGCCAGGAGCTCACCGGACGGGACATCGACGCCCAGCTCGCGGACATCCTCAAGGGGCGTGAGAACGCGGGGTGAACGCTCCGGGGGCCGTCCGCCCGCACCGTGACGACGAAGGGGCCCGTACCCGGTGGAACACCGGGTACGGGCCCCTTCCGGGTGCCCGCACGACATCGGTCAGTCGTCGTCCAGGGCCAGGTGCAGGCCCCAGGCGACCAGGCTGATGATGAGCGAACCCACCAGCGCGGAGCCGAAGTTCACCACGTGGAAGTCCAGGCTCAGCTTCCCGGAGGCCCAGGAGGTGAGCAGGAGCATCAGGGCGTTGATCACGAAGGTGATCAGTCCCAGCGTGAGGATGAACAGCGGGAACGAGAACAGCTTGACCACCGGCTTGATCAGCCAGTTGACCACGCCGAACACCACGGCGACGCCGAGCACCGTCAGCGCCTTGTGCTGCCAGTCGGCGTTCCCCTGGGCGAGTTGGATGCCGCTGACGATCCAGGCGGCGACCCAGATGGCCGCCGCGTTGATCAGTGTCTTGATGACGAAACTCTTCATGCCGCCCAAGCCTGACAGGAACCCCGGTCCCAGCGGAACCACCGGACGGCGGGTCGGTGGCGAACGCCAGGGGGCGCGTAGGCGGACGGACGGGCCCGGGGGCCGAGCGGCCCGCCGGTTAGGGTCGCCCCATGAGCACCAAGACGCTGACCGAAGAACTCTGGGCGGCCATCGAGCCGGTGTACGCCGAGATCCTCGCCCACCCCTTCCTGGCCGGGCTCACCGACGGCACGCTGCCGCGCGAGGCCTTCCGCCACTTCGTCGTCCAGGACTCGCACTACCTGCGCGACTACGCCCGCGCGCTCGCCGTCTGCGCCGCCAGGGCGCCCGGCGAGGAGGACGTCAGGGCCTTCGCCGACGACGCGGTCGGCGCGCTGGCGGCCGAGCAGGGCATGCACGCCGAGTTCCTGACCGCGTTCGGCGGCAGCGCCGAAGAGGCGGCCGCCGAGCCGGTGCTGCCCACCACCCGGGCCTACACCAGCTACCTGCTGGCCACCGTCTACGGCGGCTCCTTCGCCGAGGCGGTCGGCGCGGTGCTGCCCTGCTACTGGATCTACGCCCGGGTCGGCGAGGCGCTGCTCGCCCAGGGCTCGCCCGACCCGCTGTACGCCAAGTGGATCGCCACCTACGGCGACGAGGCCTTCCAGTCGGTGGTCCGCCGGGTGCTGGCGCTCACCGACCGGCTGGGCGAGGAGCTGTCCGCGACCGAACGCCGCAAGGTGGTCGGGCACTTCGTGACCACCTCGCGCTACGAGTGGATGTTCTGGGACGCCGCCTGGCGCGGCGAGCGCTGGCCGGTCTGAGCCCGTGCGGCCGGCCTCCCCGGTGTTCCGGGAGGGCCGGCCGCACGCGGGTGTGCTCAGCCGGTGACGAAGTAGCCCGTCAGGTCGGCGATCAGGTGCACCGGTCCGCTGTGGTTGTAGACGGAGTAGGTGCCCCTGCCGGTGACCGCGGTGGTCGCCGAGTTGGCGACGGTCTGCCCGGGCTCGAAGTTGACCGTGGAGGTGTCCGGCCGCGTGCCCTGGCCCTGGCCCCGGAACACCGTGAGGTAACCGGACTCGCCGGCGTCGGTGACCGTGAGGTTGGCCTCGACGCCCATCGCGTTCGGGACGGAGCCGTCGGTGGGAACGGCCTGGAGGTCCGTGGTCGACAGCGGCAGGAGCTTGCCGCCGGCCTCCCGGGTGTCGCGGATGCGCACCGGCGTCCTGAGCGCGCTGAAGAGCCCCTGGCCGGACGGGCCGTAGGAGCCGACGACGTCCACGATGACGTGCGCCCAGCCGGCGTGGTTGTAGATGTCGATCTTTCCGTCGGCCCCGACCGGCACCACGACCTGGTTGGCGACGGTCCTTCCGACCGGGAAGTTGACGTTCGAACCGGAGGCGGGCCGCGGTGATCCGCTCGGGTACGCGGTCAGGTAGCTGTCCCAGGTGCCGTCGGTCGCGGTGACGTTGAGGATCACCGAGGTGGCGTCCGCGGTACCCAGCTCGGGGCGGCGGACCTGGTAGGTGCGCACCGCGTCGCCGCCGAGCCGTCCGGTGCCGTCCGTCCGGCTGTCGGCGATCCGGACCGGGTTCAGCGGGCCGTACTTGTCGGTCGCCCCGGGCCGGTAGTAGCCGACCACGTCGAGCACGACGTCGGTGGTGCCCCAGTTGTTGTAGACGGTGATCCACGGGGAGGTGCGGCTGACCGGGCCGACCGCGACCGTGACCAGGTTCGAGACGGTCTGGCCGGCCTTGAAGTTGATGCTGGAGGTGGCGGGCCTGGTGCCCGGCTGGCCGGGGACGGAGCCGATCGACAGGAAGCCGTCGGCGGTCGGATTGGTCGCGGTCACGTTGACCACCACGGCCGTGACGTCGGCCGGGACGACGGAGTAGCACTCCTGCGGCGGGTGGCTGTGACAGCCCGTGGCGAGCGGGGTCGAGAAGTACTCGCCCGCCTGGAGCGGCCGTGCGGTGCGGGTCGCCGGGACCTGGTTGTAGTCGCGGGTGTCCAGGACCCGGGTCGGGACCATCCCGGTGAAGCCGGCCGGGGCGGTGACGTCGGCCGCGGCGGTCGCCGGTGCGGCGGGAGTGGCGGGTGCGGCGGTGGCCACGCCGGCGGCGAGGGCGGGAGCGGTGAGGCTGAGGGCGGCCAGGGCGGCCAGGGAAACGGCTGTACGGGCTCGCATGATCGGACTCCCCCGGATCGACGGTGCCGGACCGGCCTGCTTCCGGCACTGGTTGGACGAACGGGAAGCCCGGAGGTTGCGCGTCCGTCCGGGTGAATTCTCGGGGGTCCCCCGGGGGGACGGGATCGGGGTGATCTCGGGGTTCTCTCCGGGCCGTTGGGCCTCGTTCCCGCACTCGCGCCACCGTACGATCGAAGTACCGAAAGCAAGCGGGATGCGGCACCGGACGGCGGCCGACCCGAGGGGAGAAGAGGAACCGACATGGCTGAGCTCTGGAAGTCGCTGCCCTCCTGGGTGCGCAACATCGTCATCCCGGTGCTGGTCCTGGTGCTGGCCTGGAACATCGTCGCCTTCGTCTTCGGCGTCGTCGGCGCGCTGCTCTCGATCGTGATCAAGCTGCTGGTGGTGGTCGGCATCGCGGCCGCCGTGGTGGTCCTGGTGAAGAAGGCCGCCAAGGGCTGACCGGCTTCCCGTGACGCCGCCCTGAGGCCCGGCCCCCCGCGAAGGGGGAGCCGGGCCTCGGGCGTTCCCGGGAGCGGGGCCGCTACTGGTTGCGGTAGTAGCCGAAGAGGTCGGCGATGACGTGGGTCGTGCCGGAGTTGTTGGCGATGTCGAACCGGCCCTGGGGGTCCACCGGGATGGTGGTGTGGTTGGGGACGTCCAGGCCCGGGCTGGCGTTGAGGTTGCTGGTGCCGGGCTTGGCCGTGCCGGTGGCCCAGGCGGTGAGGTGGGTGGGCTCCGTGGTCCCGGTCGCCGTCAGGTTGACCACCGCGGCGGTCGCCCCGGCGGGCACGCCGCCGACCGTACGGCTGGAGGACGGACCGAACGGGCCGCTGTCCCGCGAGTCCAGCAGGCGGCTCGGCGTGACCGGGGTGAACAGGCCCTTGCCGTCCGGGCCGTAGTAGCCGAAGACGTCGACCACCAGGTGGGTGGCGGCCGCGTTGGTGAAGAGCTCGACGCTGCCGTCCGCGCCCAGCGGGACCACCACCTGGTTGGGGATGTTCCGGCCGGGGACGGTGTTGAGGTTGGAACCGGCCGCGGGGCGCTGGGTGCCGCCGGGGTAGGCCGCGACGAAGCCCGCCGAGGTGGACCCGGTGGCCGTCACGTTGAGCACCGCCGAGGTCGCGTTCGCCGGCACACCGCCGGCGCCGGCGACCTTCAGCCGGCGGGCGCTGCCCGAGGTCAGCGGGTTGTCGTCGGACCGGGTGTCCAGCAGCCGGGCCGGGGCGACGGAGGCGAACCGGTCGGTGCTGCCGGCCGTGAAGTAGCCGAGCACGTCGGCGACGGCGTGCACGTAGCCGGAGTTGTTGCGGATCACCACCGTGCCGTTCGGGCCGACCGGCACGGTCACCAGGTTGGCGACGTCCTGGCCGGGGCCGAAGTTCACGTTCGAGGTGGCCGGCCGGGCGGCGGCGGACGGGTAGACGTCCAGGTGGCTGGTGGCGGTGCCCTGGGTGGCGGTCAGGTTGATCACCACGGCGGTGGCGTTCGCGGGCACCAGGTTGCCGGCCGAGCCGGAGACCCGGTTGCGGATGTCCAGGTCGAAGGTCGAGCCGGGGCCGAACCGCGGGTAGTGGCTGCCGGGCTGGCGGGTGTCCATGATCCGGGTCGGCGTGATCGCGGTGAAGCCGGACGGGGCGTAGTCGACGGTGACCTGCCGGGTGCTGGTCACGGTCGCGCCGGAGTCGTCGGTGACGGTGGACTTCACGGTGTACGTGCCGGGCTTGGCGTACACGTGGCGCTCGGTGAAGTAGCCCTCGTTCGGCTTGGCCGGGCCGTCGCCGAAGTCGAAGGAGTAGCCGCTGATCCGCCACGGGCTGGTCGTGGTGACCTTGGCCCTGACCGCCAGCGGGTCGCTGCTGGTGTCCTGGTCCACCGTGAGGGAAGCGGTGAGCGGCTTGTCCTCGCCCGCCTGGACCGGCCAGGACAGCTCGCCGGTGACCGAGCCACCGAGGCCGTCGGTGACGGTGACCTTCGGCCGGTAGTCGCCGGGAGCGGTGTAGGTGTGGCGGACCGTCGGCTCGGCGGAGGTCACCGGATCGGTGCCGTCGGCGAAGTCGAAGGTGTAGCCGAGCGTCGTCTTCCAGGTGTCGGTCGCCGTCGCGGTGAGCTCGACGGTGAATGGCGCGGGGCCGGTCGGGGCCTCGTGCACGGTCCCGCGCGCGTCCAGCCGGACCTCCTGGAGGCCGACGACCTCGTACGCGCCGCGGTCCCGGTAGCTGCTGTCCGGTCCGGTGTTGGCGACCTCCGGGTGGTCGACCGCTCCGTGGCCGAGCAGGTCGACGGCGGGGGTGCCGGGCGTCTGCGGACCGGCGGAGTCGATCGCGGTGCCCGCGGCAGGGCCGGTGGCGGCCTTGGGGACGGACAGCGGCCAGAAGGCGTCGTCGAACTGCACGTAGCCGTTCAGGTCGTGCTTGCCCTGGCCGGTGGCGGCCAGGAGGTCTTCGGGGGCCCTGTAGACGGCGCCGGCCCACTTGTAGGTGTCGGCGGAGGGCCATCGCAGGGTGTTGTAGTCGAGGGTGGTCCCCGCCGTCGAGCCGGCGGACACCTGGACGGTGCCCAGGGCCACGACGTTGTCGGTGATCGTGGCATGGTCGGACGAGCCGGCCAGATCGAGGACGACCGAGGTGTTCCACGTCGTGTGCGTGGTGTTGTGGGTGATCGTCGCGCCCGGGGCGTCGGTCAGCGAGACCGACGAACCGTACACGGTGACGAAGTCGTTCCCGGCGATCACCGTCCCGGTGACACCCGGGCCGGCCGTCACACCGCCGCTCGTTCCGCGGACGACCGACCGCTCGACCCTGACACGGTCGCTGGGCCCGGTGATCCTCACGGCCGGCCGGACGGCCGCGTTGTTCTCCTGCTCGATCCAGTTGCCCGAGAGCTCGACCCGGCTGACGCCGTCGAGCTCGAAGCCGGGCACGTCGAAGCCGGAGAACACGATGTCGTGCTGGCCGGATATCTTCACCGGCTGCCGCAGCGGACCGGAGATGGACGGGATGTCCGGCGACTTGCCGAGACGGCCCGCGCCGCGGAAGGTGATCGGCTTGCCGGGCTCTCCGGAGTGCCGGACGGTCACGTCCTCGATGTAGCTGCTCTGCGCGACCTCCACGGTCTGGCCCGGCAGCACTCGGTCCGCGGCGGCCTGGATGGTGCAGAACGGTATGGCCCGGGTGCCGGGGCCGCTGTCGTCGCAGGTGGAACCATGGTCCTTCACGTACAGCACGGCGGCCGGTTCGGCCGCCACCGCGGGCAGTGGCAGGCCCACCACCGCGGAGATCACGGCGGCGCTCAGGCCCGCCGCATGACGGATGCGCACGGTGCGTTTCCCCCAAGAGTCGTCAAAGCCGCGGACCCCCCGGGCGGAGTGCGGGCCCGGGTGGGCCGTGCACGCCCTGATGGAGTGTCTGCGGAGCGTTGGTGAGCATTATGGGGGCGGGGTAGGACGGTTTCGGCCGTGGGGTGCTCCGGGCGTCGTCGGCCGGCCCCCCGGTGACACGCTCTGGACCTGCGGCGATCCGCTCGCTACCGTGTTGGGCGTCGTGTGCAGGCAACACCGCCTGCGACGCGGGAGCTCGGAGCACCGGGCTGAGAGGGCGCTGACCGGGACGTCGACGGACGGACCGACGGCTGCGTCGACCGCAGGAACCTGACCGGGTAATGCCGGCGTAGGGAGTAGAGGTCTGATGACCACGTTCGAAGCACAGCCGCAGTCTGCCCAGGGCGCCCCCAGCAGCGAGCGCACCGGCTACCCGACCCCGGCCTGGCGCAAGGCCCACCGCGAGGGATCGCGTCCCGACCTGCGCGTTCCGTACCGCGAGGTGCAGCTCACCAACGGCAGGACCGTCCCGCTGTACGACACCTCGGGCCCGTACACCGACCCGTCCTACGAGCCCGACGTGCGGCGCGGCCTGCCCGCGCTGCGGGACGCCTGGATCCGCCAGCGCGGCGACGTCGAGGAGTACGACGGCCGCGAGGCGCGCCCCGAGGACGACGGGATCAGGCACACCTCGCCGCGCGGCGGCAACCTGCGCAACCTGGACGCCGTCTTCCCTGGCCGTCCGCGTCGCCCGCTGCGTGGCCGCGGCGGTGTCGCCGTCACCCAACTCGCTTACGCCAAGCGGGGCGTGGTGACTCCCGAGATGGAGTTCGTGGCGCTGCGCGAGGGCCTGGCGCCCGAGTTCGTGCGCGCCGAGGTGGCCCGCGGACGGGCCGTCATCCCGGTCAACGTGAACCACCCGGAGGTGGAGCCGGCGATCATCGGCACCAACTTCCTGGTGAAGATCAACGCCAACATCGGCAACTCGGCCGTCACCTCCTCGATCGAGGAGGAGGTGGAGAAGATGACCTGGGCCACCCGCTGGGGTGCCGACACCGTCATGGACCTCTCCACCGGCCGTAACATCCACACCACCCGCGAGTGGATCCTGCGCAACTCCCCGGTGCCGATCGGCACGGTGCCGCTCTACCAGGCGCTGGAGAAGGTCGACGGCAAGGCCGAGGAGCTGAGCTGGGAGGTCTACCGGGACACCATCGTCGAGCAGTGCGAGCAGGGCGTCGACTACATGACCGTCCACGCCGGCGTGCTGCTGCGCTACGTCCCGCTCACCGCCCGCCGCAAGACCGGCATCGTCTCGCGCGGCGGCTCGATCATGGCGGCCTGGTGTCTGGCGCACCACCGGGAGAACTTCCTCTACACGAATTTCGAGGAGCTCTGCGACATCCTCGCCTCCTACGACGTCACCTTCTCGCTCGGTGACGGCCTGCGCCCGGGCTCGATCGCGGACGCCAACGACGAGGCCCAGTTCGCCGAGCTGAAGACCCTCGGCGAACTCGGCCGGATCGCCCGCGAGCGGGACGTCCAGGTGATGATCGAGGGCCCGGGCCACGTCCCGATGAACAAGATCAGGGAGAACATGGATCTCCAGAAGGAGATCTGCGACGAGGCGCCGTTCTACACCCTCGGCCCGCTCACCACGGACGTCGCGCCCGGCTACGACCACATCACCTCGGGCATCGGCGCCGCGATGATCGCCTGGTGGGGCACCGCGATGCTCTGCTACGTGACCCCCAAGGAGCACCTGGGCCTGCCCAACCGGGACGACGTCAAGACCGGCGTGATCACCTACAAGATCGCCGCCCACGCCGCCGACCTGGCCAAGGGCCACCCCGGCGCCCAGGCCTGGGACGACGCCCTCTCCGACGCCCGCTTCGAGTTCCGCTGGGAGGACCAGTTCAACCTGGCCCTCGACCCGGAGACCGCCCGGTCCTTCCACGACGAGACCCTCCCCGCCGAGCCCGCCAAGACCGCCCACTTCTGCTCGATGTGCGGCCCGAAGTTCTGCTCGATGAAGATCTCCCAGAAGATCCGTGACGAGCACGGCGACGGTTCCACCGCGGTGAACACCGAGTTCGACGCCGAGGCCCTGGCCGGCATGGCCGAGAAGTCGGCCGAGTTCGCGGCCCAGGGCAACAAGGTGTACCTCCCCCTGGTCGACTGACGCGGGACACCCGAGCGCCGCCCTCGATCACCTCGGGGCGGCGCTCTGCCGTCTTCGGCTACTTCTCGGTGCCGTCGAAGACCGTGCGGTGTCCGCGCGCGGTGTCCATGTACTCGCGGACGCGGTGGATCAGACCGTCGCGGAGTTCGAAGACCAGGCAGTAGTCGTTGGCGTAGTGGTTTCCGTTGGCGAGCGTCGCGGTCATGGTCTCCTCCACCACCACGCGGTCGCCGTCGGCGTGGAAACCGTGGAAGGTGACGTCCACGTCACTGGCGAACAGGCGGGAGAAGTCCTCGGCGAGGAAGCGCGTGATGACTTCCCTGCCGACCAGGTGGCTGGGGCAGTCCAGCGCGGTGGCCGTCGCGTTCCCCGGAGGCGCCAGCCACTCGGCGTCCTCGGTGAAGACCGCGGAGATCCGGTCGGCGTCGTGGGTGGCGAACGCCTTCCAGGCGGCCTGGACGATGTCGTGGCTGCTCATCGCGTCGCGGTCGGGGTGGGCGCCGGGCCGGGGGGTCGATGAAGCGGCCTCCAGGGTGCGGCGGATCACCGCCGAACCGTGCTCGACGGACTTGGGCCCCAGCATCCGGGGCGACGGCGTCGAAGGTCTTGAAGATCCTTGCGGGCCGTTCTGTCGTACCCGGCGGGTACCGTTCGCGGCATGCTGTCCGCATCGACCCTCGCGGCCCGGTCGGAGTTCACCGTGGCCGTGGTGGGGTGCCCGCCGCTGGTGTTCGCGGCCGACACATGATCGAACCGGTTTTCACCCGAATGGTTGCGGCTTCAGGTCCGCCGGCATGCGAGTCGGCCGTGGCGTCGGCACATTGAAAGCATGCTCGAAGCATACGAGAAGGTATTGGTGACCGGCGGGCTGGGATTCGTCGGACGGCACCTGACCAATTCTCTCCTCTTTCTGGGGAAAGAGGTGACCATCATCGACAACGCCAGGACGGCGATGAGTGTTGAACCGCCGTCCGGGGTCACCTTGCACCTGCTCGACATTCGTGAGGGCGATGCCATCGCCGAAGCCGTCGACGGTGCGGAACTGGTTTTCCACGTCGCCGCGAACGCCAACGGGACGCTGTCGGTGACGCAGCCGCGTCTGGACTTCGAGATCAACGCCCTCGGCACCGTCTCCTTCGCCGAGTCCCTGCTCAAGTCGGCCGTCCGCCGGGTCGTCTACGTCTCGTCCGCGTCCGTCTACGGGACGCCGCGGCGGTTCCCGATGGACGAGGACCACCCGACGCGGCCGTTCGTTCCGTACGGCGCCTCCAAGCTCAGCGGCGAGATCTCCTGTCTCGCGCTCCACCACGCGTGCGGCCTGCCCGTGGTGGTGGGCCGGCCGTTCTGCGTCTACGGGCCGGGCGAGAACCCGCACGAGGCGATGGTGGAGGTCGGCCGTTTCCTCCGCTGGCACCTCAACCACCGCCCGATCCAGATCGTCGGGGACATCGACCGGAAGACCCGTGACTTCGTCCATGTCACCGATCTGGTCCAGGGGTTGCTGACCATCGCCGACCGGGCGGAGCTGGGTGAGGTCTTCAACATCGGCTCCGGTACGGAGACGTCCATGCGGCAGCTCGTCGGCGCGATCGGCGAGGCGACCGGCGTGACGCCCGAGGTCAGCGTGATCCCGGAGATCGAGGACGACACCTACCGGCTGGTGGGGGACATCTCGAAGCTCCAGGGGCTGGGCTACCGGCCGGCGGTCGCGCTCACCGAGGGCGTGCGGGACGTGGTCGACCACCTCGGCGCGAACCCGGAGCTCCCCGGCAGCCCGACCATCTTCTCCCGCGGCCAGCACGGCGAGTCCTGATCCGGGCTCCGCTGTCCGCATCGCCGTCGCCGTTCACCGGCCCGAGCCGGGCGGGCACTGCTATATTCAAGAGAGCTGTTGGTCTTATATAGCGGAGGCGAATATGAGCGTGACGACCATCGATCTGGATGACGACGCCCTGGCGAAGGCTCTCCGCTTCTCCGTGGGCGCGACCAAGAAGGAGGTGGTGAACACCGCCTTGCGCGAGTACGCCGAGAGACACGAACGGGCCGCCCGGCGGGCTCGGCACTTCCAGGCCGCCCAGGAGTGGGACTACGAGGGGTGGCAGCAGCTCCGGGAGGCCGAGAAGCGAGGGGAGGGATGATCCGCTACCTCGCCGACTCCACCGCCGTGTGGCGGTTGCTGCGCGAAGAGCATCTGAACAACGCGTGGGGTGAGGACATCGACCTCCGGGTCATCGGATCGTGCGCTCCCCAGCGCACCGAGTTCCGGCGCTCCGCCCGCAACCTCGCGCACTACGAGCAGATGGGCGAGATGTTCGCCGACCTGTATCCCGATGTGCCTCTGCCGAAGAACACGTGGGGCTGGATCGAGTCCGCCCAGTTCAGGCTCGCTCAGAGCGGCGGAGCGGTCCGGGCGCTGTCCACCGTCGACCTGATGGTCTGTGCCACCGCGGCCCACCACGGGCTGATCGTGCTGCACGACGACAACGACTTCGTCACCGTCGCAGGGGTGCTGACCGATGTGCTTCAGCGCAGTGTCCGGGACGTTCCGCGCTAGCCGGCGGGCTGGGGCCGCAGGGCGGGCGGATCCGGCGGAAGAATTTTCCGTAGGAGCGATGAGTTTTCGGAGCGGCCCCGGTCTACCCCTGTGCAAGCGACGACGTGACCACGGAGGAGACACCGAGATGACCGAGAACCTGGGCGAGCTGACCATCACCCGCGAGCTGCCGGGCGGGCCGACCGCCGCGTTCGAGGCGTACTTCGAGCCGGAGCAGTTCGTCCGCTTCTGGGGGCCGGTCGGCACCCACGTGCCGCTGGAGACCGTGACGATCGAGGCGCGGGAGGGCGGACGGTACGACAGCACCATGGTGCTCGACGAGACCGGTGAGCGGTACCCGCTGAAGGCCGAGATCACCGGGATCAGGGCCGGCGAGTTCTTCGCGATGGTGGAGGAGAACACCGGCATGCGGTCCACCCTCACCTTCACCGACCTCGGCGAGGGCCGCACCCGGGTGGTGCTGCACCAGACCGGGGTGCCGGAGATGTACCGCGGCCCGGAGGCCGAGGCCGGGCTCAACTCCAGCTTCGACCGCCTGGTCGAGCACCTCGCCGGGCGGAACTGACCCGCGCGCAGCGGGAGTTCGCAACTCTCGGGGTGCCGTCCCGGCCCGCGCGGGGTGGGGCGGCACCGCTCAGTTGGCGGCGTCCTGGGGGTACCAGCGCAGTTCGACCGTGTTGCCGTCCGGGTCCCTGACGTAGAGGGAGGTGGCGGTGCCGCGGGCGCCGTAGCGGGAGACGGGGCCGTCGAGGACGGTGAAGGTGCCCGCGTCGACGACCTCCTGCCAGTCGAGGGGCTCGACGGTGAGGCAGATGTGGTCGACGTTGGACTCGTGCCGGGGGCCGTGGATCAGGTCGATGATGGTCTCGGGGGTGACGCGGACGGAGGGGAAGGACACCTGCCCGGCCCGCCACTCGTCGACCCGGACGGGGGCCAGGCCGAGCAGGCCCTGGTAGAAGGCCAGCGAGCGTTCGACGTCGGCGACGTTGAGGACGAGGTGGTCGAAGGCTACGACGCGCATGGTGATCGGTTCCGTTCGGGTACGGCTGCTGGGGACGGGTTCCACGATCCTCCTGGTCGGACGCGGCATCAACGCTGGATGGCCGTACGATCGTTGAGCAGGATTCAACGATCGAGGGGTGGGGCGGGATGCTGGAACGGCTGGAGACCGAGGTCTTCCTCGCGCTCGCCGAGGAGCTGCACTTCGGCCGGACCGCCGAGCGGCTGCACCTGAGCACCGGGCGGGTCAGCCAGCTGGTGAAGAAGCTGGAGCGCCGGATCGGCGGCCCGCTGTTCGACCGCACCAGCCGGTCGGTCCGACTCACCGCCGTGGGGCGGCAGTTGGCGGACGACCTGGTCCCGGTGGTGGCGGCGATGGACGCGGCGCTGCAACGGGCGGAGGACGCCGGCCGGGGTGTCACCGGGAGACTGAGCGTGGCGTTCCTCGGTGAGTGGACGGCGCCGGTGCTGCTCAGGGCGGTCGCGCTGTTCGGCGAGCGGTACCCGGACTGCCGGGTGGACGTGCGCGAGGCGCAGCTCGCCGACTCCCGGTCGAGCCTGGCGGACGGCTCGGTCGACGTCCTGATCGCCTCCTACCCGTTCGACGGCATGGCCCGCGGCCCGGTGCTGCTGACCGAGCGGCGGGTCCTCGCGGTGGCCGCCGGGCATCCGTTGGCCGCCGAGCGGTCGGTGTCGGTCGAGGTGCTCGCCGACCACCCGGTGGTGCAGTACCCGGCCGTCACCTCGGCCGGTTTCAAGCGCGACCGCACGCCCGACCGCACCCCGTCCGGCCGCCCGGTGCCCAAGGGGCCGTCCGGCGCCACCTTCTCCGAGCTGCTCAGCCTGGTGGCCATGGGGCGCGGCGTCCTGCCGGTCGGTGAGCACTCCCGCCGCTACTACCCGCGCCCGGACGTCGCCTACGTGCCGATCCACGACGCGCCCCCGATCGAGCGCGGCCCGGTCTGGCTGGAGAGCAACACCACCGCCCGGGTCCGTGCCTTCGTCCAGGCGGCGACGGACGTCGCCGAGGGCCGGGACGGCGGGACGGGGCCGCTGTGCGTCCTGGCGCAGGAGTGACCTCCGTCGTACCGCCCGGCAGCCGGGTTACCAGGGGAAATCCGTTGGCGGACGGCGACGGCCCGGAGGCAGACTGCCCCGCATGACCGAGCGGGACGAGAAGCCGGACGAGTCGACCGAGCGCCACGTGGCGGCCGGGCGGGACGGCGGCGCGGCCGGGCCGCTGGAGTGGTGCGTGGTGGCCAACGTGGCCGCCACGACCACGCACGGTCCGGCCGGTACGGACGGTCCGCACGGTGCGGAGCCGCGGTCCGGTCTCCGGCACTTCGCACCGGGCGCGCGGCTCTGGGTGTCGCCGCCCCGCTACCGGGACGAGGACGACAGCGTGCACGTGGTCGGTCTGCACCGGGGCCGAGGACGGCGCCACATCAGCATCGTCATCCGCCGGCGCCACCTGGAGAACTTCCGGGTCCGCGGTCTGTACGACCCCGGCGTGCCGCGCGCCAGGTGGCGGAGCCCGTTCTGGAACCTCGACCGGGTGTGGTGCTGCCCCGCCCTGGCGCAGCCCTGGGCCGAGCGCTGGAACGCGGTGGCGGCGGGGCTGCCGGTCGGGAAGGAGCGTCCGCCGTGGCCGGGCCGGTTCGGGGACGGGCCGCTCGCCGAGCCCTGCCCGCACGGCGCCACTGCCGCCGGGCTGTGACGGGGCCGCAGGAAGGCACGCGGTCAGGGCGTCGACTGACCTGATGATCAGTCAACTCACCGTGCGCCGAAGGTAGTAGTGCACGGTGAGCACGGCGAGCAGCGGGCCCCAGGCGGCCAGTGGCAGGTAGCAGATCCAGAACGCGACGGTCTGCCAGCCGTGGGTGACGATCCCGCCCCGGTCGCCCCGGATGGTCAGGCCGAGCGAGAACATCACCATCGCGTACGGGAAGACCATCAGCGCCGCCGAGCCCAGCCCGGCCGGGATCACCGCGGCGAGCACCGGCACCGGCCGGCCGCCGAGGACGGGGATCCGGCGCGGCCAGACCTCGCCCCAGCGGGCGATCAGGCCGAAGCAGAGGAGGGCCAGCGCCTCGCTGACCACGCTGAGCGCGAGGATGTACGCCCAGCCGCCGTCGAAGGAGGCCGGGTCCTGATCCGGGGGCGTCGGGCCGTGGTGGAGCAGCGGCAGTCCGAGGACGAAGCCGCCGATCCGCCAGAGGCAGGAGGGCAGGACGGCCAGGGTGATGGCATACCCGGTGAGCACCGCCCAGCGGGGCACGCCGGGGGCGGGTGTGCCGTGCAGTCGTGCCGCGATCGTCCGTGCGCCCATGGTTTCCGCCTCAGGGACCGGGCGGACGCCGTCCGTCCGCCACCGGCTGCCACGCTTCCGGAGCGGCCCGGCGGGGGCGTCCTCACCCGGGCCGAACCCGCTCCCCCGGGCGGGGGATCGGGCCGGGAGCGGAGGGCTCAGCCGACCTCGTCCGGGCCGGTGAAGCCGGGCGCGGTGTACCCGGGTCGGGTGAAGTCGGGCGGGGTGAAGTCGGGCGAGGTGGCGGCCGGCCGGGGCGTGCGGCCTCCGGGATCGGTCAGGCCGTCGGGGCCGGGGCTGCGGAGGGCTCAGCCGACCTCGTCCGGGCCGGTGAAGCCGGGCGCGGTGTACCCGGGTCGGGTGAAGTCGGGCGGGGTGAAGTCGGGCGAGGTGGCGGCCGGCCGGGGCGTGCGGCCTCCGGGATCGGTCAGGCCGTCGGGGCCGGGGCTGGTGTACGCGGGGGAGCTGTACCCGGGGCTGCTGAAGTCGGGCCCCGCGTCACCGGATTCCGCACCGGCTGCCACCTGCGGCCCCGACGCGGCCGAGCCCGCCGCCGAGCCCGCCGCCGAGCCGGGTACCGGCGGCAGCGCGTCGAGCAGGTACGGGAGCAGACCGCGCTCGCGCAGCGCGCCGCGCCACTCGCCGTGGGCGTCGGAGAGCGCGGCGGCGAGTTCGGGGTCGGTGCCGGCCGGGGCGGTCGAGGCGCCGTCGCGCAGGGCGGTGAGCAGCAGCCCGATGATGCCGATGGCCATCGCGGCGACCCCGGCGGCGAGCGCCACCCACCCGGCGGTGACCAGGGAGCGGGCGAGGCCGAGGCCGGGGTCGGCGGCGCGCAGCAGGTAGCCGGCCAGGAGGAGGCACAGGGCGGCGGCCCAGGCCAGGATCGGGGTGAGCACGGTGAGGACCGGGAACAGCCCGGCGCCGCCGTCGGCGGAGCGCAGCTGGGTGAGCAGCCCGGGGGCGGTAGGTTGGGCGTCGGGCGGTGGCGGCGGCGTGCTGTGCGGGCTCGCGCGCAGCCGGGTGTAGTGCGCGTACTCGGCGGCGGCCGCGGCGTTGACGCGGTCGGCGTCGCGCAGGGCGCGGACGCGCAGCTGGTCGGTGGTGAGGGCGCCGGGCGCGCGCAGGGCGGCGAGGACGGCGCGGTCGCGCAGGGCTTCCGTGAGGAGGCGCTCGTACTCCGGGCGGTCCTCGGCGAGCAGTGGCGGGGGGTTGGACATGGGGACCCCGTTCGTGCGGACCCCGGTTCGTTCCGCCCCGGGGGCGCGCGGCCCTCAGGGCGCCGAAACGGGCGCGGAGGCGGGCCGCCGGACGGGCGGCCGGGTGTGGTGTGCCTCATGGTAGGGGCGGGCGTACCCGGGCTGACAGTCGGTTTCCGGAATTTCGCGCCCCGGGACGCGCGCGTGTGACGGCCCGAGCGCCGGGAACAACTGTTCCCCGCACCTCGTCAGTTGACGATCGGTCGACGCCTCAGCCGACCGGCAGCCGGGCGATCAGCAGCCGTCCCTCCATGGTCACGCCGCCGTCCATCGCCACCGCCAGGTCGTCCGCGTACACGTACGGTCCCGGGATGTGCGGCGGCTGGCCGTCGTCGTTGTGCACCGCGCCGGTGAGGTACGGGATCGGGCTGTGCCCGTGCACGATCCGGCTGCCGCCGTAGGTGTCCAGCAGCTCGTGGACGGCGGTCGGGCCGGCGTCGCCGCGGAAGGCGAACCGCTTGGTGAAGCGGCGGAAGCAGTCCCACCACTCGTCCACGCTGCCGTCGGAGAGCAGCTCGTGCACCGCGTCGTTGACGTCGGGGATGGACTCGCCGTACTCCAGGTACGCGGTGGTGTCGGAGTGCAGCAGCAGGTGGCCGTCCTCCAGCGCGACGGCGGGGAGCCGGGAGAGCCAGCTGACGTGGTGCGCCTCCAGGCGGTCCAGGTCGTTCTGCTGGCCGCCGTTGAGCCGCCAGGCGGCCAGGAAGGAGGCGGTGCCCGCGGTGGACTGGACGGGCTCGTCGCCGTACTTGGAGGCGCCGAGGAAGAGCAGTTCGTGGTTGCCCATCAGGGCGCGGCAGTAGCCGCCGGCCGCGGCTGCCTCGGCGGCCAGCTGCATGACCAGGTCGATGACGCCGATGCCGTCGGGGCCGCGGTCGGTGAAGTCGCCGAGGAACCAGATCCGGGAGCGGCCGGCGGACCAGTGGCCGTCGGCGTCGATCAGGCCCTGGTTGCGCAGCTCGGCGCGCAGCTCCTCCAGGTAGCCGTGCACGTCGCCGACGACGTAGACCGGGCCCGGCGGCTCGTCGGGGCCGGGGGCCGGGTACGGGTAGGTCGGTGCGGCGGGGTCGGCCAGCGGTGGGCCGAGCTCGATGGTCGGCGGGTCGTCGCGGCCGGCGAGCTGGAGCGCCGGGGAGGGCTGGTCGGGCAGGGTGGGCTCGTAGCCGCCCTGCTCCCGGTCCTCGTAGCCGCCCTGGTTCTGCCCCTCGTAGCCGCGGCCGTCCTCGTAGCCGCCCTGCTCCTGTCCCTGGTAGCCGCCCTGTTCCTGCCCTTCGTAGCGCTCCTGCCCCTCGTAGCCGTCCTGTCCCTGGTGGGCGAAGGCCGGGGCGGGGTCGACGCCGATCCCCTGGGCGTGCACGGTGTGACCCTGGCCGTCGGCGGGCCAGTGCTGCTCCAGGTAGCGGGCTCCGCCGTAGCCGCTGTAGGTCTCCCCGTCGTACGTCTCCCCCTCGTAGGGCGGGGCGGGGTAGCCGGGCGCGGGGTCGGGTTCGTAATAGGTGCCGTACGGCAGCACGTCGAGGTCCGGCTGGTGGCGGAGGCCTGAGTGGGGGTGCTCAGGCCCGGAGAAGCGGTCCTCGGGTGTCATTCGCCCATCATAGGAAGACCACTCTCCCGGCGTCGTCACCTGGTGGGTATCCAATCCTCCGGAGCGTCAGCCGGGCGGCCCCACAAGGTCCGTTTTGTCCCGGCTCGGTACGGTCTCGTCAACTCTCGTCGAGCGCTCGTCGCGCCCCGGGCCCGTGCCCCCTCGGCCCGGTCGGGGCGAGGGGGCACGGTGGTCTAGACCTCGCCCGGGGGCCGGGGCGGGCTGACGGTGGTGCGCGGACTCCGGCGCTGGGAGGACGCGCGGACGATCAGCTCGGTCGGCATCAGGGTGCCCGGCGGCGGCCCGGTGCCGGCGGTGCGGAAGCGGGGCGGGAAGAGCCGGGCGATGTCGACGCCCGTCCCCGAGTCCACTCCCTCGATCGCGTCGATCAGCAGGTTGACCACCGTGGTGCCGATCTTGCGTGGCTTGAGCGAGAGCGTGGTGATCGGCGGCTCGGTGGTCGCGTAGACGTCGCTCTCGCTGCAGCAGACCAGCAGCAGGTCGTCCGGCACCCGCAGGCCGTACCGGCGGGCGGCGGCCAGCAGGTCGGTGCCGTTGGGGTCGAACAGTCCGTAGACGGCGTCCGGCCGGTCGGGGCGGGCGAGCAGCCGGTCGGCGGCGACGGCGCCGGCGGCCGGGTCGTGCGCCGGGTAGGTCTCGTACACCGGCTCCTGGCCGACCTTGGCGCACCAGCCGAGGTAGGCCTCGGTGGAGAGCCGGGTGTAGGTGTCGGTGCTGGTGCCGGTGAGCAGGCCGATCCGGCGGGCGCCGGCTTCGGAGAGGTGGTCGAGGATGCCGAGCACGGCGGCCTCGTGGTCGTTGTCGACCCAGGCGGTGACCGGGCAGTTGCCCGGCTTGCCGTCGCTGACCACCGGGACGCCGGACCGGTAGAGCTCGCTCACCAGGGGGTCCTGGTCGGGCGGGTCGATCACCACGGTGCCGTCCAGGGCGATGTTGCCCCAGACGTCGTGGCGGGAGGAGGCGGGCAGCACCACGAGCGCGTAGCCGCGGCCCAGGGCGGCGCTGGTGGCGGCCCTGGCCATCTCGGCGAAGTAGGCGAACTCGGTGAAGGTGAAGGGCTCTTCGCCGTAGGTCGTCACGGTCAGCCCGATCAGGCCGGACCGTCCGGTGCGCAGGGTGCGGGCCGCCGCGGAGGGGCGGTAGCCGAGGCGCTCGGCGACCTCGCGCACCCGGCTGCGGGTTTCGTCGGGCAGGCGGCCCTTACCGTTCAGCGCATCGGAGACAGTGGTGATCGACACTCCGGCGGCTGCTGCCACATCCCGGATGCCGGCCCGCTCCAGACGCCGTGAGGTGGTGGGACGCCGACCGCTCTGGTTGGCTGCTGCTGTCATGGCGGACCGATCGTATGGCTCCTGCCAAGGGTCTGTGACCGGCGCATCGGAAGCCCTCGGAGATACGTTTCTCCAAGAGTGAGCCGGGGTGCGCCCCTTCGATACCCGCCTGAAACCAGGCTTCTTACCTCTGACATGTGCCAAAGGAACCGGGCAGAATGGCTGATCTGCGCCTGTAACCCGTCCGGGCATCTCACTCCTACGGGTGAGGGCGCTCGATATGGTGCAAGGCACCCGACCGGGGTGGTCCGGGCGCGTCACGAGGTTCCGGGCACGGAGGCGAACCCGTCCGTGGCGGGCGAGCGCACCGGAGCGCGCACCGGAGAGTTCAGCAACTGGAAACGGAGTACGACCGTGAGCAGTGGTACGTCAGCGCAGGGTCCGCGGCTGCGGCCGACCCTCGACGGCATCCCCACGTACAAGCCCGGCAAGCCGGCCGGCGCCGACGCCTACAAGCTGTCCTCGAACGAGAACCCGTACGAGCCGCTGCCCGGCGTGCTGGCGGCGGCGGTCGAGGCGGCCGGGTCGTTCAACCGCTACCCCGACATGGGCGTCAGCGAGCTGGCCTCGGTGCTGGCCGAGCGCTTCGGGGTGCCCGTCGAGCACATCGCCACCGGCACCGGCTCGGTCGGCGTCGCCCAGTCGCTGATCCTCGCCACGGCCGGCCCGGGCGACGAGGTGGTCTTCGCCTGGCGCTCCTTCGAGGCCTACCCGATCATCACCCAGGTCGCCGGCGCCACGCCCGTCCCGGTGCCGCTCAGGGAGAACGGCGACCACGACCTGGACGCGATGCTCGCCGCGATCACCCCGAACACCCGCCTGGTCTTCGTCTGCAACCCCAACAACCCCACCGGCAACGTGATCCACCGTGCCGAGCTGGAGCGCTTCCTGGACGCCGTCCCCGGCGACGTCCTGGTCGTGGTCGACGAGGCGTACATCGAGTTCATCCGCGACCCCGAGGTGCCCAACGGCATCGACCTCTACCGGGACCGCCCGAACGTCTGCGTGCTGCGCACCTTCTCCAAGGCGTACGGCCTGGCCGGCCTGCGGGTCGGCTTCGCCGTCGCGCACGAGCCGGTGGCGGCCGCGCTGCGCAAGACGGCCGTCCCGTTCGGCGTGAGCCAGCTCGCCCAGAACGCGGCCGTCGCCTCGCTGCGCGCCGAGGAGGCGCTGCTGGTGCGGGTGGAGGCGCTGGTCGAGGAGCGCGCCCGGGTGGTGGCCGGGCTGCGCGCCCAGGGCTGGGAGATCCCGGACTCGCAGGCCAACTTCGTCTGGCTCGGGCTCGGCGAGCGCTCGCCGGAGTTCGCCGCCGCGTGCGCCGAGGCCGGCGTGATGGTGCGGCCGTTCCCCGAGGGCGTGCGGGTGTCGATCGGGGAGGCCGAGGGCAACTCGATCTTCCTGTCGGTGGCGGAGGCCTTCCGCAAGTCGCTCTGACGTCCTAGTCGGGTCCGCAGGGGCGCGTCGGTCCGCCGGCGCGCCCCTGCGGCGTTCCCCGCGCTGCGTCGAGCGCGTTCCCCAGGCCCCTGCGGCTGACCCCGCGGCGCTTCGAGCGTCCTCCCGGAAGACTGTGGATCACTGGGAGTCCGCTGGGAGTTCGGCCAACGACGACCCACGGAGCGGCCAAGGCGCCGACGGAGGACGGGTCATCCGTCCGGAATGCCCGGATCCGGCCGGTCAGTCTTCTCCCAGCCCGCGCCCAGGGCTCCGCAAGAGGTCCCCGGGAAGCTGTCCGGCATGAAGGTGCTCCCACGGCGGCGAGGCGCCGTCCTCGTCAACTCCGCGCTCGGCGTGGCCCTGCTGGGCGGCGCGGCCCTCGTGTACGCCACGGTCAGCGGCAGCTCGGGCCCGGCGTCCGCCAAGCCCGCTGCCCGTACCGCGACGGTGTCCAAGGGCACCGTCCTGGCCACCGTGTCCGGAACCGGCACCCTGGCCTCACCGACCGACGCCGCCCAGGACTTCACCACCGGCGGCCGGCTCACCGAGGTCCGGGTCGCGGTCGGGGACGCCGTGAAGAAGGGCCAGGTGCTCGCCACCGTCGACACCACGGCGGCCCAGCAGCAGGTGGACACGGCCCGGGCGGCCCTCACCACGGCCGAGGCCAACCTCACCAAGGCCCGGGCCGGCGTGACCACCACGACCACCGAGCCCCTGCCGGGCGCCACCTCCGCCACCGCACCCGGCGGCGGGGCCGGCAGCGGTGGCCGCGGGGCGGGCGTGAGCAGTACGCCCGCCCCGCAGACCACCACGATCACCACCACCAAGGTCGACGACGCGGCCGTGGCCCAGGCCCAGCAGCAGGTCACCACCGCGCAGACCAGCCTCACCAACGCCCAGGCGGCGCTGGCCGGGACGACCCTGACCGCCTCGGTGGACGGCACGGTCGCCTCGATCGCGGGCAAGGCCGGCGACACCGTCGGGGCCACCGCGAGCGGCTCCTCCGCCGCCTCCTCCGCCGGCTCCTCCGGCAAGTCGACCACCACCGGCACGGGTGCGACGGCCGCGCCGAGCGGCTTCATCGTGCTCACCAACCCGACCGGGATGCAGGTCACCGCGAACTTCTCCGAGCTCGACTCGCTCAAGCTGAAGAAGGGCGAGGCGGCCACCGTCACCCTGAACGCGCAGTCCGACACGAAGCTCAACGCGACCGTCCTGTCGGTCAGTTCGCTGCCCAGCGGCAGCGGTTCCGGCGGCGCGGCCGGCTCCGCCGCCGTCCAGTACGCGGCCACGCTGCAACTGAACGGCGACACCGGCGCGCTGCGCACCGGTCTCAGCGCCACCGTCCAGGTGATCACCGGCGAGGCCGACAACGCGCTCTCGCTGCCCACCACCGCGCTGTCGGGCACGGGCGCGAGCCGGACCGCGACCCTGGTGCAGCCGGACGGCAGCTCCGAGCGGGTCACCGTCGGGGTCGGCGTCGAGGGCGACAGCACGGTGCAGGTGGTCTCCGGGCTGAAGGAGGGCGACAAGGTCGAACTCCCCACCACCAGCGGCGGCAACGGCTTCCCGAACGCCTCCTTCCCCGGCCTCGGCGGCAACCGGGGCGCGGGGGGCGTCGGCGGTGCGGTCCTCCCGGGCGGCAACGGCGGCAACGGCGGTAGCGGCGGTAGCGGTGCCGGCAACGGCGGCGGGGCCGGCCGCGGCGGCAGGGGCTGAGAGCGGTCATGCGTCACGTCATCGACAAGCGCGTCCCGGCGCGGCCCGCCCCGGTGATCCGGATCCGCCGGCTCACCAAGGCGTACGGCCACGGCGACGCCACCGTGCACGCGCTGCGCGGCCCGTCCGACCCGCGGACCGGCGGATCCCAGGGCGTCAGCCTGGACATCGAGCAGGGCGACTTCGTCGCCGTGATGGGCAGCTCGGGCTCCGGCAAGTCCACCCTGATGAACATCCTCGGCTGCCTGGACGTCCCGACCTCGGGCAGCTACCTGCTGGACGGCACCGACGTCGGCCACCTGGACGAGCGGCAGCTCGCGCTGGTGCGCAACCGCAGGATCGGCTTCGTCTTCCAGTCCTTCAACCTGGTGCCCCGCACCACCGCCCTCGCCCAGGTCGAGCTGCCGCTCGCCTACGCGGGAGTCCGCACCGCCGAACGCCGTCGCCGGGCACTGGCCGCGCTCTCCCTGGTCGGCCTCGCCGACCGGGCCGGCCACAGGCCCAACGAACTCTCCGGCGGCCAGCAGCAGCGCGTCGCGGTGGCCAGGGCGCTGGTGACGGCGCCCGCGATGCTGCTCGCCGACGAGCCCACCGGCAACCTCGACAGCCGCTCGACGGAGGAGGTGCTGGCCCTGATCGACGCGCTCAACGCCACCGGCCGCACGGTCGTGCTGATCACCCACGAGGACGAGGTCGCCCGGCACGCCAAGCGGGTGCTGCGGCTGGTGGACGGGCAGATCGTGAGCGACGTCCGGCAGGCCCCGGTGGAGGGCCCGCCACCCCTGCTGGGCGTGGCGGTCGCGGAGGTGCCGGCGTGATCCTCTGGCAGACGCTCCGCTTCGCCGTCGGCGGCCTGGCCGCCAACAAGGTGCGCTCCGCGCTCACCATGCTCGGGGTGCTGATCGGCGTGGCCTCGGTGATCCTGCTGCTGGCGGTCGGCAACGGCTCCTCGGTGGCGGTGAAGGACTCGATCACCTCGCTCGGCACCAACGCCCTGACGGTCAGCTCCGGTTCGGCGAACGGCGGCTCCCGCGCCACCTCCTCGGTCAGGAAGCTCACGGTCGCCGACGCCAAGGCGCTGGCGAGCGGGGCCTCGCCGGACGCGGTCAGGTCGGTCGCCCCGGTGGTCACCACCAGCGCGACGGCGCTGCACGGGAACATCTCGTACAGCCCGGGGTCGATCGTCGGCACCTACCCGTCGTACTTCGAGACCGCCAACCAGAAGGTCGCCCACGGCGAGTACTTCACCGACGACGACGTGCTCGCCTCGCGCAAGGTCGCGGTGCTCGGCGCGACGACGGCCAAGCAGCTGTTCGACACCGAGGACCCGGTCGGCAAGCCGGTCGTCCTCGGCGGCACGCCGTTCACGGTGGTCGGCGTGCTCCAGGCCAAGGGCGGCAGCGGCTTCACCGACCCGGACGACGTGGTCGTCGCCCCGCTCCCGACGGTGCAGAACTCCTTCACCGGCTTCGGCCCGGTCAACCAGATCCTGGTCCAGGCCTCGTCCGCGGACTCCACGACGGCGGCCCAGTCCGAGATCACCCGCGTCCTGCTCGGGACGCACGCGATCGCCGACCCGGCCAAGGCGGACTTCCGGATCACCAGCCAGTCCTCGCTGCTCACGGCGAGGGAGAGCACGACGAAGACCTTCACCGTGCTGCTCGGCGCGGTGGCGGCGATCTCGCTGCTGGTCGGCGGGATCGGGATCACCAACATCATGCTGGTGACGGTCACCGAGCGGACCAGGGAGATCGGCATCCGCAAGGCGCTCGGCGCGCCGCGCGCGGTGATCCTGGGGCAGTTCCTCACCGAGTCGACGCTGCTGTCGGTGATCGGCGCCGGGTTGGGGGTGGTGGCCGGGATCGTCGGGTCGCACTTCAGCATCGTCGGCATCAAGCCGGTGGTGATCCCCGAGTCGGTGCTCGGCGCGTTCGCCGTCGCCGTCGCGATCGGGCTGTTCTTCGGCAGCTACCCCGCCAACCGGGCCGCCTCGCTGCGGCCGATCGACGCCCTCCGGCACGAGTAGGACTCCACTTCATGAGCAAAGAGACCGCCGAGACCGCCGGGACCGCCACGGTCGGGGCCGGCACCCCGGCCGAGCAGCTCGCCCTGCTCGCCACCCCGCCGGACGGGCGGGACGTGTCCGCCGAACTGGCCGCGCCGCCACGGCGGAAGCTGCCCTGGCTCAGCCTGGTGCTGGCGGGGGGAGTGATCGCCACGGGGGCGTTCGCGGGCGGGGTCCGGTACCAGCAGGACCACGGGGCGTCGGGCGGGAAGTCCGTTCGTCCGGCGGCTGCTCCGGCCGCTGCCGGCGGCGGGTACGGGCAGGGCAACTCCCGTCGTGGGGGCCAGGGCCAGGGGCAGGGCCAGGGCGCACAGGGGCAGAGCGGCCAGGGCGGGCAGGCCGGTTTCGCCCGTGGCACGGTCAAGGCGGTCGACGGCAACACCGTCTACCTGACCGACACCGACGGCAACACCGTCAAGGTCACCACCGGCGACGCGACGAAGGTCCAGCTCAACAAGGAGGGCAAGGTCGCCGACCTCCAGCCCGGCCAGAGCGTGACCGTCGTCGGCACCCCCGACGCCAACGGTGGCTACACCGCAAGTCAGCTGGTCGAAGGCGCCGCTGGTACGGGCGGCTTCGGTGGTGGCGGCGGTGGTGGCGGCGGTGGCGCCGGCGTCCCCAGGAACCCGTCCGGCGGCTGACCCGGAGCCGTCGGACGACCGCGAGGCCCTCGCCCCCATGCCGGGCGAGGGCCTCCGCAGGTGCTCAGCGGCGGTCTCGGCGTGCCGCAAGGCGTTGACGATCAGCTCGCAGAGGGCGAGTTCGGCGTTGAGGATGGTCTCGGTGTCCCAGGCGGCACGGGTGAGGGCGTCCCGCGGGGCCTGCCGGGTGAGGGTGATCGAGGGGGTGCTACGGGTGCACACGGGATCCTCCGGGAGGCTGTGGTGTGGGGAGGGGGAGCCGTGAGCCAGGCCGGGGTGCGGTTGGCTCCTCGGCAGGAGGGCGGCAGGCGCCTACTACCCTGCACGGAAGCGTGGTTGACGATCCGTCGGATCGGTCTGGGACGACCCTGGCGCGGGTCGCCACAGATTTGTGGCGACCCGCGAGGAGTTCCCCCGAACATGGCAGCGGCTCTGAGGCAGACTGATCGCATGGCTCTTCGATCGAACCCGACTCTTCGCCAGCTGAGGTTGGGTGCCGAACTGCGCAGGATGCGGGAGCAGGGCGGCCTCGCGGCAGCCGGCTCGCAGTTGATGTCCGTGCAGCTGATGGCGCGGTCGAACCCCGTGAGTCCGACGAAGGGCACGTCAGCATCCGCATGAGCGCCCGCAGGTCTGCGGCCTTCCTCCAGGAGACGAAGGCCGGCGACGTCGACCACCTGTTGACCAGCGTCGCCTGACGCATCGTTCCGGTGGCCCCTCGCTCCTCCGCGAGTGGCCGCCGTTCTCCAGGGAAGGGCAACACCGATGCTGTACCGCGAGATCGGAACCGACCGGCACCGGGTGAGCGCACTCTGCCTCGGCGCGATGACGTTCGGCACCACCGTCGACGAAGGCACGGCCACCGCCGTCCTCGACCGCTTCACCGCCGCCGGCGGCACCTTCATCGACACGTCGAACAACTACGCCTTCTGGGCCCCCGGCGCGGACGGCCACGAGAGCGAGGAACTGCTCGGCCGCTGGATGGCCCGCCGCCGCAACCGCGACGAGCTGGTCATCGCCACCAAGGCCGGCGCCCGCCCGGTACCCGGGCTGCCCTTCCCCGAGCACATCGAGGGCCTCTCCGCCCCCGCCCTCCGCCGTGCCGCCGAAGGCAGCCTGCGCCGACTCGGCACCGACCGGCTCGACCTCTACTACGCCCACCTGACCGACCCGGCCACTCCTGTCGGCGAGACCATGGGCGCCTTCGCGGACCTGGTCGCCGACGGCAAGGTCACCATGCTCGGGTGCAGCAACCACAGCGCCGCCGAACTCGCCGTCGCCAACTCCCTCGCGGCCGAACGGGGCCGGCCCGGCTACCAGTGCGTCCAGCAGCGCCACAGCTACCTGCAACCCGGCCCCGGCGCGGGCTTCGGGGTCCAGAAGCACGCCGACGAGGCCCTGCTCTCCTACCTCGCCGACCACCCGGCCATGACCCTGCTCGCCTACTCGCCCCTCCTCGGCGGCGCCTATGTCCGCCCCGACCGGCCCCTTCCCGACCAGTACGACCACCCGGCCGCGGAGGCCCGACGGGAAGCCCTCGCCGAGGTGGCCACGCAGACCGGGGCCACCGTCAACCAGGTCGTGCTCGCCTGGCTGCTCGGTCACCCCGTCCCGACCGTCCCGGTCATCGGCGTCAGTTCCGTCGCCCAGCTCGACGAGAGCCTCGCCGCCGTCGACCTCGTGCTCACCCCCGAGCAGCTCCACCGGCTCGCCTCGGCCGGGGCCTGACCGTCCGTCCGGAGGGGTGGGTCCAGCCCCACCCCTCCGTGGGGCTGGACCCATGGGCCGCCCGCCGTCCGCTCCGTAGCGTCGTTCCCACAACGACTCGGAGGGAACGGAACCATGGCGACCACGACCCACCAGGGCGCCTTCACCACGGTGAAGAAGTACGTCGCGCTGTTCGGCGCCGGCGGTGCCGTCGTCCTCGGCACGGTCGCCGTGATGGCGTCCACCGGTCACGAGACGACCCCGTTCATGTGGATCCGCGGCGCGATCTTCCCCCTGCTGGCCCTCTTCCTCCACCGCAAGGCCACCGAGGCGGCCGCGGGGTCCCCCAAGGCCTTCGACCGCCTCCGCACCCTCTCCACCGTGATGCCGATCGCCATCATCGGGGTCGATCTCGTCCCGGGCCTCTGCCCGCCCTGGTACGCCGTCCTCCAGGGCCTCTCCGCCCTCGCCCTGGTTCCCGTCGCCGTCCTCACCCGCGCCTCGGCCCTTGCCGCCGCCTTCCCCAAGCCGTAGCCGCCGCACCGGAAGTCGGCCCGCCCGACTTCCGGTGCGGCGGGGCTCTGCCGAATCCCGATGGGGCCCATGGGTCCTGTCGGGATTCGGGTTGTCTGTCGGCGATCCGATGCCTGGTGCGGACGTATACGAATCACTCGCTGCTACGTTTCCCCCGAGCAGGAGGACCTGCCCGAATCGGAGCCCATGAGCATGGGCGCAGGGAATGTCCGAGGAGGAATCACGTGAGCATCATGAGGAAGATCGGCGTGGTCGCGGGGGCGGTCGTGCTCTCGGGCACGGCGATCGGCGTCGCTTCCGCGGTGGCCGACGACGAGGCGGTGCGGGACGCCGGCGTCGCCTTCCGGGCGAAGGCCCAGAACGAGCTGTACGACACCAACCTCGCCCACCCCAAGGACACCGGGGTCACGACCGAGACTCCGGAGCTGGGCGTGGCGGCCCAGTCCTGGAGGTTCAACAAGGTCGCGGAGACCCACGAAGGGACCGGGGTCTTCACGATCGAGGCGGACACCTCCACCGGTCTGTGCATCACGAACGACGGGTCCGACCGGCCGGTGCTCCTGGAGAAGTGCAACGACGGGAACATGGCGCAGCGATGGTTCGTGAACTCCGCCCTGGAGCACAGCACGATCGTGAGCGAGAAGAACAAGAACGAGGCCCTGGCAGCGGAGGGCGCGGGTCAGGTCGTCAGACTCGTCGAGGTCTTCGGCAAGCCCAACGTCAACCAGCTCTGGACCTTCATCTACTCCGGCCAGTAGGCGTACCCGGTCCCGGACGCCGTCGGTGAAACCGGGGGCCGGCGGTGCCGCCCCGTCGGGCGACTATTCGACGGGGCGGCAGCGTGAGCGAAGCGGCCTGTCCGCACCCGGATCCCGGATCCCGGGTCCGGGGTCCGGCACGGCTCAGGCGGCCTGGCCGCCACCGGCGGCGGCCGTCCCGGAGGTGCTCTCCAGGACCGCCTCGACATCGACCGTGACGTCGACCAGGTTGCTGACCACCACGCCGCCCCGGTCCACCGTGTCGTTCCAACTCACGCCGAAGTCCTGGCGGTTGATCCGGGTGCCGGCGGTGAATCCGGCGCGCCGTCTGGGGCCCAGGTCGCGCCCGTCCTCCCACCAGGGGGTGTCCCACTGGCCGAGGTAGCTCACGTCGAAGGTGACCGGGTGCGTCACGCCGCGGATGGTGAGCTCCCCGGTGACCTCGAAGCCGCTCGCGCTCACCTGGTGGACCCGTGACCCGACGAAGTGCCAGGCCGGATGGTGTTCGACGTCGAAGAAGTCGGCGCTGCGCAGGTGCGCGTCCCGCTCGGGCGAACCGGTGTACACCTGGGTCGCGTCGATGGTCGCCTCGACCCGGGCCCGCTCCGGGGCGTCCGGGTCGACCTCCAGGAAGCCGGTCACGTTCTTCAGCTGGCCCCGTACGTAGGTGACCATCATGTGTCTGGCACAGAACTCCGCACCCGTGTGGCTGGGCTCGAAGAACCATTTCGTGGTGGCCATGGCGACTCCGTGAGGTGATGCCGGTGATTGCCCCGAGCCCCCTCCAGCCAGCGTAGGACGATGCCGGACTGGCAGCACCGCCACGGCCGGGCCACGCTGGTGGGGACGGACCGCCCAGCCGAGGAGGCAGCTATGACCGGCGAGCCGATCCCGGGAATCGACCCCACCGCGGTGCCCAGCGGCGACGGCTGCGCGGAGTGCCTGGCAGGTGGTGGCTGGTGGCTCCACCTGCGCCGCTGCGCGGCCTGCGGCCACATCGGCTGCTGCGACTCGTCCCCCGCCCAGCACGCGACGCGGCACGCGCGCCAGGCCGGCCATCCGTTCCTGGTCAGCTTCGAGCCCGGCGAGGACTGGTTCTGGAACCTGGAGACCGACGCCTACTACGAGGGCCCGCCGCTGGCCCCGCCGACCGCCCACCCGCCCACCCAGCCGACCCCGGGCCCGGCCGGAAAGGTCCCCGCCGACTGGCAGTCCCACCTCCACTGACGCCCCACCCCGGCCCCGGTGAATCGTTCCGGCGGCTCCTCGCGGGAGGCGAGGAGCCGCCGGGCCACCCACCGCGCCCGCCCACCGTGCCCTCCTCCCACCGCCGGCGACCGGTGACGCGCGTGTGGGCTTTCCCCGGACGCTGTTTCCGCCGGCCCAGTGGCCGCCTCTACCCGTGTACAGCTCCGTACCTTCGACCAGGCCGGTCCGGGGGCCGGGCTGCTGCCCGTACGGCTGTTGTCCGTAGGCCGGCGGCGGGCCGTAGCCGGCTGTTGAGGGAGTACAGCGCAGCTTGACCATTGATCCCGATCTCATGCCCGTACACGGGCGTTCATGGGCCGGCGGCCTCCCGTCCGCTCGGGTGCGAGGGAAAACCGGGCGACTCCCGCGGGCTGGTCCCCTACGGTGAACGCGCCCAGGGCGGCCGTCTACCGCCCGTCGATGTGGCGCGACCAACGCGCCCGCACACCAGGGGGTTCCCTGTCATGACGCGCACCCTTGTCACAGAGCTTCACTCGCACCTCGGGGAGACGGTCACCGTCTACGGGTGGGTGAACACGCTCCGGCTCCAGCGGCGCATCCAGTTCGTTCTGGTCCGGGACCACACCGGTCTCGTGCAGGTCACCCATCCGCGCGGTGGGGAGGGCGACGCCATCGAGGCCGCCTTCGAGCACGTGACGGTCGAGTCCGCCGTGAAGATCACCGGCAGGGTGGTGGAGAACCCGCAGGTCAAGCTCGGCGGGCTGGAGATCGTCCCGTCCCGCGTGGAGGTCGTCTCGCCGGCCGGGCCGAAGCTGCCGATCGACGAGAGGACCGGGATCGACCAGCGCCTGGACTGGCGTTTCCTCGACATCCGCCGCCCCGCCCAGCACCTGGTCTTCGACGTCCAGACCACCGTCGAGCGGGCGATGCGCGAGGTGACGGCCGAGGAGGGCTTCACCGAGCTGCACACGCCGAAGCTGATGGGGACGGCCTCCGAGTCCGGCGCCGAGGTGTTCGAGGTCGGCTACTTCGGCCGCACCGCCTATCTGGCCCAATCCCCGCAGTTCTACAAGCAGATGGCGATCGCGGGCGGCATCGACAGGGTCTTCGAGATCGGTCCGGTGTTCCGGGCCGAGCCGTCCTTCACGTCCCGGCACGCCACCGAGTTCACCGGGGTCGACGTCGAGATCGCCTGGACCGACGGGGTCGAGGACGTGATGGCCTTCGAGGAGCGGATGCTGCACCGCGTGCTGGCCGCCGTGGCCGAGCGGCACGGTGCGGCGATCGCCGAGCACTTCGGCAGCCGGGTCGTCGTCCCCGAACTGCCGTTCCCCCGCGTTACGATGGCCGACGCACTGGCCGGGCTGCGGGCCACCGGATGGGACCGGGAGGGCGTCAGGGAGGACCTCGACCCGGAGGGCGAGCGCGCGCTCTGCGCCCTGGTCGCGGAGGAGACCGGGCACGAGTTCGTCTTCGTCACCCGGTTCCCCGCCGCCGTACGGCCCTTCTACCACCTGCGGCCCGAGGACGACCCGACCGTCACCGAGTCCTTCGACCTACTGTGGAAGGGCGTGGAGATCACCACCGGCGCCCAGCGTGAGCACCGGTACGAGCGCCTCGTCGCCCAGGCGCGGGAGAAGGGCATGGACACCGGCCCGCTCTCCGGCTACCTCGACTGCTTCCGCTACGGCACCCCGCCGCACGGTGGTCTGGGGCTGGGCCTCGGCCGGCTCCTGATGCTCGCCCTCGGCCTGCCCTCGATCCGTGAGGCCACCTTCCTTTTCCGGGGGCCGCACCGCCTCGAACCGTGAACCCCAGGAGGGGCCGGGACAGCGGAAGGGCCGCGCCCGAGGAGATCCGTTCCTCGGGCGCGGCCCTTCCGCCGTCTGCTGCTGTCCGCCGCTGGGGTCAGGTGCGGCGGAGGGCCTCGGTGAGCCGGTTGGCGGCTTCGATGATGGCCTGGGCGTGCAGGCGGCCCGGGTGGCGGGTCAGCCGCTCGATCGGGCCGGAGACGGAGACGGCGGCCACGACGCGGTTGGAGGGGCCGCGGACGGGGGCGGAGACCGAGGCGACGCCGGGTTCGCGTTCGCCGATGGACTGTGCCCAGCCGCGGCGGCGGACGCCGCTGAGCGCGGTGGCCGTGAAGCGGGCGCCCTGGAGGCCTCGGTGGAGGCGCTCGGGCTCTTCCCAGGCGAGCAGCACCTGGGCGGCGGAGCCGGCCTTCATCGGCAGGGTGCTGCCGACGGGGACGGTGTCGCGCAGGCCGGAGAGTCGTTCGGCCGCGGCGACGCAGATGCGCATCTCGCCCTGGCGGCGGTAGAGCTGTGCGCTCTCGCCGGTGACGTCGCGCAGGTGGGTGAGGACGGGGCCCGCGGTGGCGAGCAGTCGGTCCTCGCCGGCTGCGGCGGAGAGTTCGGACAGGCGGGGACCGAGGATGAAACGGCCCTGCATGTCGCGGGTGACCAGACGGTGGTGTTCGAGTGCGACGGCGAGTCTGTGGGCGGTGGGGCGCGCCAGACCGGTGGCGGCGACCAGCCCCGCCAGAGTGGCGGGGCCCGACTCCAGTGCGCTGAGCACCAGAGCGGCCTTGTCGAGAACGCCGACGCCGCTAGTGTTGTCCATAGCCTGATATTGCAGTCTCAGGTAGCGAGACGCAAGTCTGTTTCCCAGGTCGCCATCCTCGCAGATACCCGCAAAGCGGCTCCTCCGGGATCCGATGTCTCGGATGATGGACACGGCGAAGGGCGCCCCCCCACCGTCGAAGCCGAACCGAAACGGGGGATCGGAAATGGGTGTTCAAGCGGGGGATCGAGACGGGGGATCGAAATGGCGGAAGCAGCGAAGGCAAAGGAAACGGCGGAAACGGCCGTGGAAACGGGAGAACCCGGAGAACCCAACGCAAAAAGCCCCTGCCGTGTCACTGTCGGACACGGCAGGGGCCTGAAAAAGAATTCGGCGGCGTCCTACTCTCCCACAGGGTCCCCCCTGCAGTACCATCGGCGCTGAAAGGCTTAGCTTCCGGGTTCGGAATGGAGCCGGGCGTTTCCCTCTCGCTATGACCACCGAAATGATCGGGCCGGGCAATTGCTCGCGCATTGCCTTCGCCTCGTGGACAATCCTAGCAGGCAGCCGCAGCCGCAGCCGCAGCCGCAGCCGCAGCCGCAGCCGCAGCCGCAGCCGCAGCCGCAGCCGCAGCCGCAGCTGTTCGATTCGGTCTCGGAAGCCGGAGAAACGCGGCGGCGCGTGAGCGCGAGGTGGCGGGGTGCCGGGCCGGGGGTCCAGGCGAGGTGCCGAGCGGGGCGTGCGACGCGGTGGTGAGGAGCGGGCGTGAGGGGGATCACCCGTGCCGGGTTCCCCGCCCCGGCGCGCGCTCGACGTGTCCACGCCCGTGCGCACACCACCGAGCCCACCCCTGCGCGCCTGGCGCCCAAAAACTGCCCGATAAGGTGTTAATCCAACATTCATCCATGCCGCATAGCCTCCGAGGGCTAGCCTCATGCTGAACGTCACCGTCCGACCAGGAGGCGAAAGCCCCGTGCAAGGCACTGTCACCACACCAGGCGGATCATCGGTGGCCGGGGGCCAGGGCGAGGCGTTCCTGCTCGTCGTGGACGACGAGCCCAACATCCGCGAGCTGCTCTCCGCCTCGCTGCGCTTCTCCGGCTTCCGCGTCGCCTCCGCGGCCACCGGCACCGAGGCACTCGAACTGGTCGCCGCCGAGCGCCCCGACCTGGTCGTGCTCGACGTGATGCTCCCCGACCTCGACGGCTTCACCGTCGTGGAGAAGCTGCGCGAGCGCACCAGCCGCGGACAGATAGCCGGGCCAGCCCACGGGCACCCCGGCGACCACCTGCCGGTGCTCTTCCTCACCGCGAAGGACGGCGTCGGCGACAAGGTGCAGGGCCTGGCCGCCGGTGCGGACGACTACGTCACCAAGCCCTTCAGCCTGGAGGAGCTGATCGCCCGGATCCGCGCGATCCTGCGCCGGGCCGGCGGGCCCGCCGAGGACGGCCGGCTGATCGTCGCCGACCTCAGCCTCGACCCGATCGCCCACGAGGTCACCCGGGGCGGCATCCCGGTCTCGCTCTCCCCGACCGAGTTCAAGCTGCTGCACTACCTGATGGCCAACGTCGGCCGGGTGGTCTCCAAGTCGCAGATCCTCGACCACGTCTGGGCCTACGACTTCGGCGGGGACCTCTCCATCGTCGAGTCGTACATCTCCTACCTGCGCCGCAAGCTCGACTCGGGCCCGGCGCACGGCCCCAAGCTGATCCACACCGTGCGCGGCATCGGCTACGCCCTGCGCCGTCCCCCGCAGGGCTGACCGGGCCCACTCGTCGTGTTCGCCAGGTTCTCCTCCCGGCTGTCGCTGCGCGCCCGGCTGCTGGTGCTCGCCCTCGTCCTGGTCACCACCGGGCTCGTGGTCAGCGACACCTTCGTGCTCGGCACCGTGCGGTCCCAGCTGGTGGCCCAGCTGGACGAGCAGCTCCAGCGGTACGGGCCGCCGCTCTCCCGCAAGCCCCCGGGGCAGCTGATCACGCCGACCGCGGGCCGGCCCGCCGTCACCAGCCGGAAGGTCAGCCTGCCCAGCCAGTACCTGGTGCAGTACCTCTCCTCGGACGGCAAGGTCCAGGCACTGATGCGCCAGCCCGTCTCGGACAGCGACCCGGCGCCCCAGCTGGCCGGGCTGGACCCGGCCGACACCCCCGACGTCCCCTTCGACCTGCCCGACCAGCGCGGCCACCACAGCTGGCGGGTGCTGGTGCTGCCGCTCCAGGCCCCCCGCGGGCAGGCCCCGAGCGCCAGCGCGTACGCCTCGCCGACGGTCACCCCCAGCCACGTCATGGTGGCGGTCTCCCGCGAGGACATCGACGCCACCATCGGCAGGCTGAGCACCTCCTTCCTCGCCATCGGCGGCGGCGTCCTGGTGCTGATCTCCGCGCTCGGCTTCTTCGCGGTGCGGGCCGGGCTGCGGCCGCTGCACCGGATCGAGGCGGGCGCCGAACGGATCGCGGCCGGCGAGCTGTCGCACCGGATGCCCGAGCTCTCCCCGGGCACCGAGGTCGGTCGGCTGTCGATCGCGCTCAACGGGATGCTCACCCAGATCGAGGCGGCCTTCGCCGCCAGCGCCGAGTCCGAGGCGAGGATGCGGCGCTTCGTCGCCGACGCCTCGCACGAACTGCGCACCCCGCTGGCCGGGATCCGCGGCTTCGCCGAGCTGTACCGGATGGGCGCGTTGCCCACCGAGTCCGACGTCAAGCGGACCATGACGCGGATCGAGAGCGAGGCCGACCGGATGGGCGCCCTGGTCGAGGACCTGCTGGTGCTCGCCCGGCTGGACGAGGAGCGCCCGCTCGACCTCGCCCCGATGGACCTGCGCACCCTCGCCGCCGACGCGCTGCACGACCTCACCGCGCTCGACCCGAGCCGCCGGGTCTCGCTCACCGGACCGGCCGGCAACGGCGCGCCCGGGGCGGCGCCCGTCCTCGGCGACGAGGCGCGGCTGCGGCAGGTGGTCACCAACCTGGTCGGCAACGCCGTCAAGCACACCCCGGCCGGCACCCCGGTCCGGATCGGCGTGGGCTCCGGCCCCGGCGGGATCTGCCTGCTGGAGGTCGCCGACTCGGGCCCCGGCCTCACCGAGGAGCAGGCCCAGCGGGTCTTCGACCGCTTCTTCCGGGTGGACGCCTCCCGCAGCCGGGACAAGGGCGGCGGCGCCGGCCTCGGCCTCGCCATCGCCACCGCCCTCACGCGCGCCCACGGCGGCACCCTCACCCTGCACACCGCCCCGGGCGAGGGTGCGACCTTCCGCGTCGAACTCCCCCGCCAGCGCTGACCGGTCTCCCGGCTCCGAAACCCCTCGTTCGGGTGAACCGGTAGCCGTTCACCCACTCGTCCCCTCAGTCGTGTGCGACCGTCCAGCCGTTGCTTGTGCGAGATCGCGCGGGCTGATCACACTGGACGGGAAATGAGGTGTTCCGATGAGCGCGGTTGCTATTGAGGAGACCGGCGTGGACCTGGACCAGGCGCTGTGGGAGCTGTGGAAGTCCATGGACGTCCCCGAGGGCGTCCATGTGGAGATCATCAAGGGGTTCGAGGTGTCACCCACCGGTAACAGTCGCCATGCGCGCGTGAACAGGCGGTTGCTCGGGGCCCTGTTCGGTCACCTCCAGGGTTCCGGATGGTCACCGGGCAACGACTGCAACGTCATTCACGGGCTCAAGGTGTTCATTCCGGACGCCTACGTGGCCCCCGAGGACGACGAGGAGATCGAGCATCCCGAGGGCCTGGGCCTGCTCGCCTCCGGAATCCCCCTGGTCGTCGAGACCGTCTCGCCCGGTGCCGAGGGCCGCCGTCGCGACCACGTTCTCAAGCGCCGCGCCTATGCGGCAGCCGGCATCCCGGTGTACGTGATCATCGACGATCACGACGACGGCGGCGCCGTGATCATCCTCAGCGGGCCGGACCCCGAGTACGGGGACTACGCCACCTCGACCCGGGTCCCGTACGGCAAGGAGGCCGTGATCCCCGAAGGCCCGGCCAAGGGCTTCGTGATCGGCCCCGAGATCACCGGCGAGCGCCGTGGCTGAACGCGGGGGAGCGTCGTTCAGGCGGGACCTCTCGGAGTGGCGGATCGTCCTGGTCGCCTGGCGGCTGCTGGTGCTCCAGGCGGCGGATCCGGTGGTGGGGGCCGGGATGGCGGAGCACTCGACGTACCGGGCGCATCCGTGGCGGCGGGTGGAGCACACCCTGGGCAGCGGGCGGCGGCTGTTCTACCAGGACGCGGAGACGCTGCGGCGCGAGATCGCGCGGCTGGAGCGGGCGCACAAGCGGATCCGGGGGACGGGACCGGACGGGCGGCCGTACGACGCCCGGGACGCGGCGACCAGGGCGTGGGTGCTGCTGACGCTCTTCGAGTGCGTGGCCGAGATGCGCCGGCTGGGCGGGGACGGGTACGACGCCGCCCAACTGGAGGAGGCGTACGCCGAGTTCAGGACGGCGGTCGCCGCCTTCGACCTCCCGGAGGGCGAACTCCCCGCCTCGGCCAAGGAGTTGCCGGCCTACTTCGCCCGGTACGCGCGCGAGCGGCTGGAGTTCACCGAGGCAGTGCGCCACCTGCTGGACGATCTGCTGCGCGAGGCGCCCCGGCCGCGCCGGCTCCGGTTCCTCGGCGACGCCGGGTGGCGGGTGGTGCGGGGGCTCGTCGCCCGGCTGATCCGCGAGCTGACGGTGGCGGACCTGCCGCCGGCGGTGCGGGAGCGGTTCGGGATGGTCAGGACCCGGCGGGCCGCGCTGCTGTCCGCCGTGCTGCACCGCGGCGCCGGCGCCGTCGTCCCCCTCCTCCCTGACCGGCTGCGCTACCGGACCCCGGAGGAGCGGTCCGATCCGGGGACGCGCCGCTACCGCCCGCGCCGGGACACCCGCGGACCGCGGCTGGACCGGTTCTTCCGCGAGGTGCTGGACCAGACCGGCGACGGCTTCGTCACCGTGCACGACCTGCGGGCGATGGCGCACAACGTCTGCTGGCAGCTGGAGCTGGACGAGGCCGCCGAGGCCAGGGTCCACGAGGCCTTCGACAGCTGGTGGGAGCAGCTGCGCGCGGCGATGGACGCGAACGGGGACGGGAAGGTCAGCCGGGAGGAGTTCGTGGCGGCCACCCTGGCCGGCTGCGACCGGGACGAGGCGTACCTGGAGCGGGGGCTGCTGCCCGCGCTGCGGGCGGTGTTCGACGCGGCCGACTCCGACGGCAGCGGCTTCCTGGAGTTCGACGAGTACCGCGCGGTGTTCGGCGGCCCGCGCGTGCATCCGGTCGAGCTGTCGCACGGCTTCCGCCAGTTGGACACCGACGGGGACGGGCGGATCACCCGGGAGGAGTTCCTCCGCGGCTTCACCGAGTTCTTCACCGCCCGCGCCGACTCCGTCGCCGGCGCCGAACTGCTCGGCCGGGCCTGACCGGCGCAGGTCAAGCGGGGTTCCGGCCTGTCAAGCGCCGGTTCGGCCAAGATTCGCGCCCCTGCCGCCCACTCGTTCGTTGTCCCGGCCCCCGGCCCCCGGCCCCTGGCGACTGCGCAGACTTGTGGGCGGCGTCACCCACCGTCGCGCCGTGTCAACCCCACCCCGCCTGCGATTTGCTCGTAAGGATGATGGATACTGCTCCTTGTGAACGTGTTCACGTTCACAAGCGGACAAGCTTGCGTGGTTGAGCAACGGTCTACGGCTATAGATGAAGTTTGTCCGGAAGATGCCCGTCATCACGCGGGCAGGTTGGGAGAGAGGGCGACGTGGAACTGGCAATCGCTCACGAGACCATCGCGCGATGGCAATTCGGCATCACCACCGTCTACCACTTCCTCTTCGTCCCGCTCACGATCAGCCTGGCCGCGATCGTGGCCGGTCTGGAGACCGCCTGGGTGCGGACGAACAAGGAGAAGTACTTCCACGCCACCAAGTTCTGGGGAAAGCTCTTCCTCATCAACATCGCGATGGGCGTGGTCACCGGCATCGTCCAGGAGTTCCAGTTCGGCATGAACTGGTCCGACTACTCCCGCTTCGTCGGTGACGTCTTCGGCGCCCCGCTCGCGATGGAGGCGCTGATCGCCTTCTTCTTCGAGTCCACCTTCATCGGCCTGTGGATCTTCGGCTGGGACAAGCTGCCCAGGAAGATCCACTGCGCCTGCATGTGGATGGTGGCGCTCGGCACCGTGCTCTCCGGCTACTTCATCCTGGCCGCCAACTCCTGGATGCAGCACCCGGTCGGCTACGCGATCGACCCGGCCACCGGCAAGGCGCAGCTGACCGACATCGTCCGGGTGCTGTTCCAGAACACCACGCTCGTGGTCGTCTTCCACACCCTGACCGCCGCCTTCCTCACCGGCGCGGCCTTCGTGGTCGGCATCGCCTCCTTCCACCTCTGGAAGGCCAAGCGCAAGCCTGAGACGGCCGACCCCAAGCGGACCGCCGCGATGCGCACCTCGCTGCGCCTCGGCCTGGTGCTCGCGGTGATCTTCGGCGCCGGCACCGCGCTCAGCGGCGACACCCTCGGCAAGGTGATGTTCGAGCAGCAGCCGATGAAGATGGCCGCCGCCGAGGCACTGTGGGAGACCCAGTCACCGGCGCCGTTCTCGGTCTTCGCGGTCGGCGACGTCAGCAAGGGCCACAACTCGGTCGCCCTGGAGATCCCCGGGATACTCTCCTTCCTCGCCCACAACGACTTCAGCTCCTCCGTCCCCGGCATCAACGACACCGCGGCCGCCGAGGCCGCCCAGCACGGCGGCGACCCCAAGGACTACATCCCGAGCATCTTCGTCACCTACTGGGGCTTCCGCCTCATGATCGGCTTCGGGATGACGTCCTTCCTGGCCGGCCTGATCGGCCTGTGGACCACCAGGAAGAAGCTCTTCCTGCACCCCGAGTTCCGCACCGGCGAGACCGAGGTGCCCCGGCTGATGCTCACCCCCAAGCGGGAGCTGGGGCCGCTGCTCACCAAGTGGAGCTGGCGGATCGGCATCCTGACCATGGGCTTCCCGCTGATCGCCAACAGCTTCGGCTGGATCTTCACCGAGATGGGCCGTCAGCCCTGGGCCGTCTTCGGCCTGATGACCACGGCCAGCGCGGTCTCCCCCAACGTCAGCACCGGTACCCAGATCGGCGCCCTCGCGACCTTCACCACGCTGTACGCGATCCTCGCGGTCATCGAGGTCAAGCTGCTGGTCAAGTACGCCAAGGCCGGCCCGGAGGTGACCGAACAGCCGCCCACCAAGGACCCGTCGCTGCGCGGACCGTCCTCGGACGAGGACGCCGACAAGCCGCTCGCGTTCGCGTACTGAGGCACCAGGACCACTGGGGAACTGAGGATCTGACATGCAACTCCACGACGTCTGGTTCGTGCTGATCGCGGTCCTGTGGATCGGCTACTTCTTCCTGGAGGGCTTCGACTTCGGGATCGGCGTGCTGACCAAGCCGCTGGCCAGGAACACCGCCGAGCGGCGGGTGCTGATCAACACCATCGGCCCGGTCTGGGACGGCAACGAGGTCTGGCTGCTGACCGCGGGTGGCGCCACCTTCGCGGCCTTCCCGGACTGGTACGCGACGCTCTTCAGCGGCTTCTACATCCCGCTGCTGGTCATCCTGGTCTGCCTGATCGTCCGCGGCGTGGCCTTCGAGTACCGGCACAAGCGCGACGGCGCCCGCTGGCAGCGGAACTGGGAGGAGGCCCTCTTCTGGACCTCGCTCATCCCGGCCTTCCTCTGGGGCGTGGCCTTCGCCAACATCGTGCGCGGCGTGGACATCGACGCGCAGAAGAACTACACCGGCGGCCTCTGGGACCTGCTGAACCCGTACGCGCTGCTCGGCGGTCTGGTGACGCTCGCCCTGTTCACCTTCCACGGCTCGGTGTTCGCCGTCCTCAAGACGGTCGGCGGGATCCGTGACCGGGCCCGTACGGCCGCGCTGTGGTCGGGGCTGGCCACCGCCGTGCTGGCGCTGGTCTTCCTGGTCTGGACCCAGGCCGAGCACGGCAACGGCCGCAGCCTCGCCGCGCTGATCGTCGCGGTGATCGCCCTGGTCGGCGCCCTGGCGGCCAACCAGCTCCGGCGCGACGGCTGGGCGTTCTCGCTCTCCGGGGCGACCATCGTGGCCGCGGTCGCGATGCTCTTCCTGGCGCTCTTCCCGGACGTCATGCCCTCCACCCTGAACCCGGAGTGGAGCCTGACCGTCAGCAACGCCGCGTCCTCGCCGTACACGCTGAAGGTGATGACCGTCGTGGCGGCGATCTTCACCCCGCTGGTGCTGCTCTACCAGGGCTGGACGTACTGGGTGTTCCGCAAGCGGATCGGTGTCCAGCACATCCCCGGGCACGACCCGGCCGCCCCGCTCGACCAGGCCTGACGCCGTGAAGCCGGTCGACCCCCGACTCCTCGGGTACGCCCGCACCACCAGGGCCTTCCTCGCCGGATCCGTGCTGCTCGGCGCGGTCGGCGCGGCCCTGGTGGTCGCCCAGGCGAGTCTGATCGCCGAGATCGTCGTCCGCGCCTTCCAGCGCGGGGCGACGCTCGGGGAGCTGACCACGCCGCTGCTGCTGCTCGCGCTGACGGCGGTCGGCCGCGGGCTGACCGGCTGGCTCACGGAGCTCACCGCCCACCGGTCCGTCGCCCGGGTGAAGTCCACCCTGCGGCGCCGGCTGCTCGACCACGCCACGGCGCTCGGCCCGTCCTACCTGGCGGGCCGGCGCACCGGCGAACTCACCACCCTCGCCACCCGCGGCATCGACGCGCTGGACGACTACTTCGCCCGCTACCTGCCGCAGTTGGCGCTGGCCGTGGTCGTCCCGGTGATCGTGCTGCTGCGGATCGTCGGCGCCGACTTCACCTCGGCCGCGATCATCGCCGGGACGCTGCCGCTGATCCCGCTGTTCATGGTGCTGATCGGGATGGCCACCCAGGCCAGGATGGACCGGCAGTGGGACACCCTGGCCCGGCTCTCCCACCACTTCCTCGACGTGGTCGCCGGGCTGCCCACCCTCAAGGTGTTCAACCGGGCCCACACCCAGGCCGCCACCATCGCCAGGATCACCGCGGACTACCGCCGGGCCACCCTGCGCACCCTGCGGATCGCCTTCGTCTCCTCCTTCACCCTGGAACTGCTCTCCACCCTGTCCGTCGCGCTGGTCGCCGTCACCGTCGGCTTCCGGCTGGTGGACGGCACGCTCGACCTGGAGACCGGGCTGCTGATCCTGGTGCTCGCCCCCGAGGTGTACTTCCCGATCCGCCAGGTCGGCGCGCTCTACCACTCCAGCGTCGAGGGACTGACCGCCGCCGACGAGCTGTTCCGGGTGCTGGAGACCCCGCTGCCCGCCGCCGGCACCACCCCGGCGCCCGCCCTCGCCGGGGCGTCGATCGCCGCCGAGGGCCTGGTCGTCCGGCACCCCGGGCGGACCGAGCCCGCGCTGGACGGAGCCGGGCTGACCCTGGCTCCCGGCTCCGCCACGGCCCTCACCGGCCCGAGCGGCGCCGGCAAGTCCACCCTGCTGGCCGTGCTGCTCGGCCTCACCGCCCCCGAGTCCGGCACCGTCCGGATCACCGCCGCCGACGGCCGCTCGTACGACCTGGCCGAGCTGGAACCGGCGAGCTGGCGGCGGCAGATCGCCTGGGTGCCGCAGCACCCGCACCTGTACGCCGGGACGGTCGCCGAGAACCTGCGGCTCTACCGGCCCGAGGCCACCGACGAGCAGCTCTGGACGGCGCTGCGGGCCGCGCACGCGCTCGACTTCGTGACCGACCTGGCGGCCGGGCTGGGGGAGGACGGCGCCGGGCTCTCCGCCGGGCAGCGCCAGCGCCTCGCCCTCGCCCGGGTGCTGCTCGCCGACGACCGGCCGCTGGTGCTGCTGGACGAGCCGACCGCCAACCTGGACGGCGCCTCCGAGGCGGCCGTGGTGGACGCCGTCCGGGCGCTCGCCGCCGACCCGGCGCGCACCGTGCTGGTGGTCGCGCACCGTCCGGCGCTGCTGGCCGTCGCCGACCGGCGGGCACGGCTGGCGGGGCCCGCCGCCGTCGCGTCCGCCGCCCCGGTCACCCCGCTGGCACACAGCGGGAGGCCGACCCCGGCCCCCGCCGCGCCCGAGGAGCCGGAGCCCGAGGGCGGCAGCACGCCCCGGCTGGCCCTGTCGATCCTGCTCGGCGCGCTCGCCCTCGGCTGCGCCGTCGCGCTGATGGCCACCTCCGGCTACCTGATCTCCCGGGCCTCCGAGATGCCGCCGGTGCTGTACCTGATGATGGCCGTCACCTCGGTGCGGGCCTTCGGCATCGGCCGCAGCGTCTTCCGCTACGCCGAGCGGCTGGTCTCGCACGACGCGGTGCTGCGCGGCCTCGGCACCCTGCGGGCCGCCGTCTACCGGCGGCTGAGCGCGCTCGCCCCGGCCGGGCTGCCCGCCTTCCGGCGCGGTGACCTGCTCTCCCGGCTGGTCGCCGACGTGGACGCGATCCAGGACCACTACCTGCGCTGGCGGCTGCCGGCCGCGGTGGCGGGCGTGGTCGCCGTGGCCTCGACGGCGGCGCTGGCCGCCTTCCTGCCCGCCGCCGGGCTGGTGCTCGGCCTCGGGCTGCTGCTCGCGGGCGTGCTGGTGCCCGCCCTGGCCGCCCGCTGGTCGGCCGGCGCCGAGCGGCGCCAGGCCCCGGCGCGCGGCCGGCTGGCCACCGCGGTGGTGGACGCCTTCACCGGCACCGCCGAACTCACCGTGGCCGGCGCGCTGCCCGGCCGGCTGGCCGCCGTCCGCGCCGCCGACGCCGCGCTGACCGGGCTGGCCGCCCGCTCGGCGGCCACCACGGCGCTCGGCACCGGGCTGATCGCGCTGCTCACCGGTTTGACCGTGACCGCCGCGGCCGCCGTCGGCGTCCAGGGGGTGCGCGCCGGGGCGCTCGCTCCGGTCTGCCTGGCCGTGGTGGTGCTGACCCCGCTGGCCGCCTTCGAGGCCGTCACCGGGATGCCGCTCGCCGTCCAGGCCCGCCAGCGCAGCCGCGCCGCGCGGGCCCGGCTGGACGAGGTGCTGGACGCCCCCGCGCCGGTCACCGAGCCCGCCGAGCCGGTGGCGCTGCCGGAGCAGCCGCTGCCGGTCGCGGTGCGCGGGCTGACCGTCCGCCACCCCGGGCAGGCGGTGGACGCCCTCACCGGAGTGGACCTCGACCTCGCCCCCGGCCGCCGGATCGCCGTGGTCGGCCCGTCCGGCTCCGGCAAGACCACCCTGGCCCAGGCGCTGCTGCGCTTCCTGGAGCCGGGCTCCGGCACCGTCACCTTCGCGGCCGGCCGTCCGCAGGCCGTGGACGCCGGCGCGCTCGCGGGCGAGGACGTCCGCCGGGTGATCGGGCTCTGCGCCCAGGACGCGCACGTCTTCGACAGCTCGCTGCGGGAGAACCTGCGGCTGGCCAGGCCGGGAGCGGGGGAGGACGAGCTGCGCGCCGCGCTGGCCGCCGCCCGGCTGCTGGAGTGGACCGAGGGACTGCCGGACGGCCTGGACACCATGGTCGGCGAGCACGGCGCCCGGCTCTCCGGGGGCCAGCGCCGGCGGCTGGCCCTCGCCCGGGCGCTGCTCGCGGACTTCCCCGTCCTGGTCCTGGACGAGCCCGCCGAGCACCTCGACCTGCCCACCGCGGACGCGCTGACCGCCGATCTGCTGGCCGCCACCGAGGGCCGGACCACCGTGCTGATCACCCACCGGCTGGCCGGGCTGGACGATGCCACGGTCGACGAGGTGCTGGTGCTGGACGGCGGGCGGGTGGCCGAGCGGGGCCGCTGGTCGGAGCTGGTCGCCGACCCGGACGGGCGGCTGCACGCGATGCGGCGGCGGGAGCGGGAGGCGGACGGGCTGCTGGGACAGGAGGCGGACGGGGTGCCGGAGCGGGCGTCGGACGGGGTGCCGGAGCCGGTGGGCCGCTGATCAGGGGCCGCCGGTCGCGCCGCCCTTTGTCTGAAAAGCGTACAAACTAGGCTTTCTCCATGGACCCCACGCCGGACCCCACGCCGGACCTCCCCGAGGCCACTCCCGAGCCGACCCCCCACCGGGTGCCCGAGATCGCCTCGCTCGGGCTGGACACCCTGGTCACCGAGGTCGCCGAGCGCCTGCAGTCCGCCGCCGCGGTCACCGACCGGATGCAGCGGCTGCTGGAGGCGGTGGTCTCGATCGGGGCCGGGCTGGACCTGCACGCCACCCTGCACCGGATCGCCGTCGGCGCGGCCGAGCTGGTCGACGCCCGGTACGCGGCACTCGGCGTGATCGCCCCCGGCGGCACCGGCCTGGCCGACTTCATCCATGTCGGGGTCGACGACGAGAACGCCGCCGAGATCGGCGAACTGCCGGCCGGCCGGGGCATCCTCGGCGTGCTCATCGACCGCCCCGAGCCGCTGCGGCTGACCGACCTCGGCGCCGACCCGCGCTCCTCCGGATTCCCGCCGCACCACCCGCAGATGAGGACCTTCCTGGGCGTGCCGATCCGGGTCCGCGCGGAGGTGTTCGGCAACCTCTACCTCACCGAGAAGATCGGTGGCGGCGCCTTCACCCCCGAGGACGAGCAGGTGGTGCACGCGCTCGCCGCGGCGGCCGGCGTGGCCATCGAGAACTCCCGGCTGTACGAGGAGGGCCGCCGCCGCGAGCGCTGGATCGCCGGCGCCGCCGCCGTCGCCACCGCCCTGCTCTCCGCCGAACAGGCCGAGAGCGCGCTGACCGTCGCGGCCGAACAGGTGCGGGAGCTGGCGGACGCCGCGCTCGGCATGATCCTGCTGCCGACCGGTCCGGAGGGCGGGGGCGAGGGCGACGGGCAGATGCGGGTCGCGCACGCCTCCGGTGAGCTGGCCGAGTTCGTCCGCGGCGAGCTGCTGCCCAGGGAGAGCTTCGCCGCGCAGCTGCTCGCGGGGGAGAGCGTCTACCTGGACGACATGTCCGGCGACCCGACCGTGGTGATCCGGCTCGCCCGCCGCTTCGGCCCGTCCATGGCCGTGCCGATGGTCGCCGCCGGGCGGGTGCTCGGCGGGCTCTGCGTCTGGCGCCCCTGCGGCGCCCTGCCGTTCACCGACAGCGAGAAGCAGCTCGCCGAGACCTTCGCCTCGCAGGCCGCGCTCGCCCTGCGGCTCGCCGAGGGCCAGCGCGACCAGCAGCGCCTGGCCGTCTTCCAGGACCGCGACCGGATCGCCCGCGACCTGCACGACCTGGTGATCCAACGGCTGTTCGCCACCGGGATGATGCTGGAGAGCGCCGCCCGGCGGGCGATCGTCCCCGAGGTGAAGACCGGCATCGGCAAGGCGGTGGACGAGCTGGACGCCACCATCCAGGAGGTCCGCACCACCATCTACGCCCTCCAGCACGACAACCACGGCGACGCGCCGGACACCCTGCGCACCCGGGTGCTGCGGGAGGCCAGCCAGGCCGCCGCCGCGCTGGGCTTCAAGCCCTCGGTGAGCTTCGTCGGGCCGGTGGAGAGCCTGGTCGGCGAGAAGACCGGCCGTCAACTGCTGGCGGCGCTGCGGGAGATGCTCTCCAACACGGCCCGGCACGCGCGCGCCTCCCGGGTCGGCGTGGAGGTCGACGCGACCACCCACCTGGGCGAGGACGGCCGCCCGGTGGGCGGCGACCCGGAGTCGCTGGACCGGGGCGGGCGGCCCGGGGTGCTGCTCACCGTGACCGACGACGGGGTGGGCATCCCGGCGGGCGGGCGGCGCAGCGGACTGCTCAACCTGACCCGGCGGGCCGAGGCGCTCGGCGGCGACGCCTGGCACGAGAGCGGGCCGTACCGCAAGGGGACGATGGTGCGCTGGACGGCCAGGCTCTGACCGGGGCCGTGGACCGGGGGCGTGGACCCGGCCGTCGAATCCGGGGGCCGATTCCGGCGCGGGGACCTGCGCTGATTTCGGATTTGCCGCTTTCCGACCGCGGATTCATCGGTCGGTGAGCGAACCGGAACACGTTCCGTCGGTTTCGGCCCGTGACAAGTGAAAGTTAAACGAGAGAGAACTTCCCGACCAACGGCGCAAGTTGTGAACGTTCTGGGCTTTCGGGGTCTCCGTGTGCACACATAGCTTTGCTCCGCTCGGAGGGGAATCCGGAGGGCAACCGGACGGAGGGGGCAGTGAACGCTGCCGGCCGCGGTCACACCGCAGCAGGGGCAAGTCGAGGGGGTTTCCGCGCCGAACGGGCAGCGGACGGGCGCTACCGCTGGCAACTGAAGGCGCCCAACGGACGGGTGGTCGCGATCACCCCGGCCGCGTTCGAGACGGCCGGCGAGGCGGAGCGGGGCTTCGACGGCCTGCGCGTCGTGGCGACCGATCTCACCGCACGCATCACCCACGTACGGGAGGGCATCGGCTGGATCTGGGTCGTCCAGGGCTCCCGCAGCCTTCCCGAGGTGCGTTCCAGTCGCGCGTACGAACGGTACGCGACCTGCCAGAACGCGTTCCGGCGGTTCGTGGTGCTGCTCGCCAAGCAGTCGCCGCGCGAACTTCCTGAGCCCGCAGCGCCGTTGAGACGCGCCGATGGCCGCTGAGCGGCGCGGCCCGCGGCTGCTGATCGTGCCGACGGCCGACCGGGGCCTCGGCTGGGCGCTGCGGGCCGCCAACGGGCGGCCGCTCGGGGTCGGCGTGCGGACCTACCGCAACGAGGAGGAACTCGCGCAGTCCGTGCGGCAGTTGCTGATCGAACGGGCCGCGCTGCGATGTTCGGTCGGACAGTCCGAGGGGCGCCAGTGGGTCTGGGCCGCCTACCTGCCGGTGCGCAGCACCCGGCCGGGGGCGGCCGCCGCCGTTCCGGTCGCCCGCAGCGCGCGGGGGTACCTGCGGCGGGACCAGTGCCAGGCCGGGATCGAGGGGTTCCTGGCAGGACTGCAGAAGGTGGGGCAGGAGCTACGGCGGTCCGGACGGGACGGCCGCTGGCCGTTGTAGGGCGCCGCGTCATGACGGTCCGTCGATGTGACGGACCGTCATGTCGGCGTTTCCGGATCCGCTGCCCCGCGGTGCCGCCACCCGCGCTTCCGTCCGCTTTCCGGATGCCTCCGTGCGCTCCCGGTGCATCCGCCTCCGTTCGTGCTGTCCCGGTGAAGGGCAGGTTTCCGGCAACACTCCGAGCAGCCTCCTGGAGAAGAACGTCGACCGGGCGCGGAGGCCCGATGGTGCCCCTGTCACGTGCGTGCTGACCAGTGGCTAAACCTCGCCGAACCGATGAGTCGACATTCCCCGGCCGGACTCGGCCTCCCTTCCGGCGGAACCTCCCCGACGGCCAGGATCGGCACTGCCGACGAGGCCGCAGCGGACGCGGCCACAAGGCCCCGGACTCCCGACCGGAGTACGGGTTCACGCGATGTACGTCTCTCCCCCGGAGGAAGAGGAACATGCGTAAGACCGCTGCCAAGCTGCTCACCGTCGCCGCCCTGGCGACCTCCATCGCCACCGTCGCCGGCGGCACCGCCGTCGCCGACCCGGCCGCCGGTGTGACCCCGCGCGCCATCGACATCGTCGGTGTCGGCTCCGACACGACCCAGTCGGTGCTGAACCAGCTCGCCGCCGACTACAACGCGTCGCTGACCAACGCGAGCACCCCGCGCCTGTACAGCTGGGACGCGACCCCGGCCGGCACCATCACCACCAAGACCGGTGCCACCGCGATCACCCGCCCGAACGGCTCCGGCGCCGGTGTCAAGGCCCTGGCCACCAACACCACCGCCACGGTCGACTTCGCCCGCTCCTCGCGTGGCCCGGCGACCGGTGACGCCACCGGCCTCGCCTTCGTCGCGCTCGCCAAGGACGCGGTGACCTGGTCCGCCAAGCTCAACGGCAACGCCCCGGCGGCGCTGACCCCGGCGCAGCTCAAGGGCATCTACCAGTGTGACGTCAACTTCCGCACCTGGAACCAGATCGACTCCACCAAGCCGGCCGTCGCCATCAAGCCGGTTCTGCCGCAGGCCAACTCCGGCACCCGTGCCTTCTTCCTGACCGCGATCGGCAACCCGACCCTGGGCTCCTGCGTCACCGACGGTCCGGAGGAGAACGAGGGCACCGACTCCCGCCTCGACGACCCGAACGTGGTCTTCCCCTACTCCGTGGCCCGCTTCCTCGGCCAGACGGTCGGCGGCCACAGCACCGCGACGGACGCCCCGGGCAACCTGACCCTGCGCAACGTCACCATCAACGGCACCACGATCGTTCCGGTGGCGAGCAACGTCATCAACAGCACCTTCGCCAACTCGCAGTTCGGCCGCGTGGTCTACAACGTGGTCCGCAACACCGAGTGGACCGCCACCGACGCGCACGGCGTCGCCCTGCAGGCGATCTTCGGCGAGGACGGCTGGATCTGCAACTCCACCCAGGCCACCAACGACCTGAAGAGCTACGGCTTCCTGCCGACCGCCGCCTGCGGTGTCGCCACCCTCACCTGATCGACCCTGATTCCCTGCACAACCTGCAGACCTGGCGGTCACGGGCCTCGTGCCTGTGGCCGCCGGCCCATCGGTCCGGTTCGGCTCCACGTCGCCGCGACCGCACAGCCGGGACGCGACCGCTCCCCGCCGACCGTGGCCCGCGGCTTCCTCCGCCAGAGCCGATCCTCCGGGCCGCCTGTCGACTGCCGCCCCCGCCGCGGTGAGGCACCCCTGAACTGCCGGTCGTCCGACCGGTGTACCACCAGCACCAATTCTCCCTCTCCCAAGGAGTTCAGCATGTCCCGTACTCCCGCCCGGCTGCTGGCCGGCAGCGTCGCGGTCATCCTCGCCGTGACCGGCCTGAGCGGTGCGGCCGCCGCCGACAGCGCGCCGGCCGCCGTGACCGGCACTGCCGTGGCGACCGTGAGCACCACGTTCGTGTCCTCCGCGGCGCAGAACGGCGTGGTCGTTCTCCCGCTGCCGGATGCCGGTGTCTCCTACAACTCGGCCGAGGGCCTCAAGGTCTCCTTCCCGGTGACCGGCGGTTCGGTCAGCCTCCAGGGCTACTACGGCGAGGTGCAGCTGGGCGGCAGCCTGCTGTTCATCGACTACTTCACCGGCAAGAGCGTGCGCTTCAAGCAGCTCGCGTTCAACGCCGAGGCCTGGCGGCTCACCGGCGTGCCGGAGGGCGGGACCACGGCGGTCAACCTGCTGAAGCCGGCCGGCGTGGCGCAGACCGGGCACAGCGGAACCACCCAGACGCTCAACTCGTCCGACTTCAAGGTGGATGCCTCGGCGGCCCAGTACCTGGACACCCAGCTGAAGACCACCTTCTTCACCGCCGGCCAGTCGGTGGGTTCGTTCTCCCTGACGGTCAACGGCTGACGCCGTCCGACCCCGAGAGGCCCGCGCCGTCAGGTGCGGGCCTCCCCGTGTGGATTGGCCAATTCCGCTACGGAGTCGCCGCGTTGGGCCCTCGTACACGTGGGCGACCGGATCCGGCCATGTGTGGCGGGCCGAATGGATGCGTACCGGAATCGCCGGTCGCGCCCGCAGCCCGATCCCCCTCGCGTCGCGCATCCCGGCGGCGCGGATCCGCACGGAGGTGCCCGTCATGAGAGTCCGATTGCCCGTCCGGAGAGAACCGGGGGGGTGGAGACGCCGACTGCCGTCGATCGCGCTGGTGTGGTCGGTGGTGGTCGCGCTCGGCGTGGTGCCCATCGGCCTGGGCACGGTGGCACCGGCCACCGCGGCGACCGGGTCCGCCACGACCGTGGAGGGACCGGAGGTCTGGATCCCGGAGAGCCAGTCGAAGGGCCCTCACGGCAGCATCACCGTCTCGCAGACCAAGAACCTGACCAACCAGGTCATCCAGGTGTCCTGGACCGGGTTCACCCCGACCGTGGACTTCATGGGGGCGCCGGTGCCGGTCACCCCGGTGTTCGGGGACCTGGCGCGCTACCCGGTCAGGGTCTACCAGTGCCGGGGCGCCGACCCCAAGATCACGGACTGCTACGGGAGCACGCTGTACAACACGGACCCGGAGAAGGGCTTCGAGCAGCCGAAGCCCGCGCCCGGCATCACGACGCCGGACTTCCCGAGCAACATGGCCCTCTCCCCGACCGGGCCGGACGGCTCCGGCTTCGCGAACATCGAGGTCTGGACGGCGGTGCAGAGCCCGACGCTGGGGTGTGACGCCACCCACCCGTGCTCGATCGTGGTCGAGCCGAACTACGGCGGGGACAGCATCGCGATCTGGAACCGCAAGGGCAAGACCAACTGCGACAACCACGACGCCGACGTCACCGCCGACGGGTACGTTCCGACGGCGACCGACAAGGTCATGGGCCAGGGCAACGTCCGCAACCAGCTCACCACCAGCGAGCAGTGCGCGTGGCAGAACCACGTCGCCATCCCGCTGCAGTTCGCGCCCACCCCGGCCGAGTGCGAGGGCCGGACCGCCGACATGACGCTGGCCGGGCTGGAGATGGCCAACCGGGCCATGCAGCAGTGGCGGGCCGGCCTCTGCCAGGGCAGCGCGCCGCTCGCGCTTCAGTACAGCTCGGCCGGCGGGGAGCCGCAGGCCCGGGAGGACTTCCTGGGCGGCCGCAAGGACGTGGCGCTGACCGCCCGGCCGGACCGGGAGCCGCCGGCGAGGCCGTACGTCTACGCCCCGCTGACGACGACCGGCATCTCGGTGGTCTTCGTGGTGGACGATCCGGGGACGGGCCGTCAGATCCGCGACATGAAGCTCAACGCCCGGCTGCTGGCGAAGCTGCTCACCCAGTCCTACTCGCCGGCCAGCTCCGACATCGCCTCGGTCCGGGGCAACCCCGACTGCTTCTTCAAGGATCCGGAGTTCCTGAAGCTCAACGTCCTTCCGCCGGCCTCCGGGCTGGCCTGGCCGACGTTCTGCAGCACCGCCAACTCCAGCCCGACGGTCGTCGGCGGTACCACGGACCTGGTGCACCAGCTGACCTCGTGGATCGTGTCGGACCCGGACGCGGCACGCTTCCTGGACGGCGAGCCCGACCCGTGGGGCATGCACGTGGACACCTTCTACCTGCGTCCCACCTTCTCCGGGTACCCGGTCGAGTCCTTCATCCGACAGGACTCCTCGGGCATCGCCGGGGCCACCGAAGACCCGTTCGACCGGTGGAAGCAGTACGAGTGGAACCCCAACACGATGGGGCTGGGCGACATGGCCCGCAAGCTCCTCCAGAACACGCCCAACTGCACGGTCGCGAGACTCAACGGGGACGGTACCCATCCCGCCTGCCCGGCCATGCCGCCGGGTGAGCGGACGCTGTTCACCGTCATGGACACCGGCCAGGCGAAGGCCTTCTCCCTGCCTGAGGCCCAACTGCTCAACCCAGCCGGCCAGTTCGTCTCACCGGACGGCTCCGGCTTCCAGGCCGCGGTGGCCGACATGCCGACCGACCCGGCCACCGGCGTGCAGCAACTGCCGTACGGCGTCGCCGACACGGCCTTCTCGCGGGACCAGCGGGCCTACCCGCTGACCACCGTGCAGTACGCGATGGTGCCCACCCAGGGCCTCCCGGAGGCCAAGGCGGGGGCGGTCTCCCAGTTCCTGAAGACGGTGACCACCACCGGCCAGGTGTTCGGCTTCGAGCCGGGCAAGCTGGCGGCGGGCTTCCTGGCCCTGAACGGCGCCCAGCGCCAGCAGGCGGCGGACGCCGCCAAGCACGTGGAGGCGCAGGACGGCAAGCTGCCCGGCAACCAGGTCGCCCCGACGACCCCGCCCGCCGAGGGCGGCGAGGGTGCGGCCGGCACCGGGGGCACCGGGGGCACCGGCTCGTCCGGCTCCGGTGAGGGTTCCGGGGGCACCGGCGGCACCGGCGGCACCGGGGGCACCGACGGCAGTGGCGGTACCGGCGGCACCGGCGGCACGACCGGCGACGGTTCGTCCGGCTCCGGCCTCACCGGCGGCTCCACCGGCGGTACCGGAACCACCGGCGGCACCGGGGCGGTCGCCCCGGCCGCCGCGCCGGGCGCGAAGCCCACCGCCACGCCGAGCGCGAGCGGCGGCCCGCTGGCCGCCGCACCGGTGGCGGCCGGGACGCCCGCCGCGGACCGCTCGGGCGCGGCCAGGCTGCTGCTCCCGGTCGCGCTGATCGGTGGCCTGGTGCTGCTGGTCGGCGGCCCTGCGGCGCTCATCCTCGGCGGCACGCCGGCCGGGGAGCGGGCGCTGAACGGCCTGCGCAAGGGCTGGTCGCGGGTGCGCCGCCGTCCGTGACGCGCACGCCGTCCGTACGACCCGGCGGGGCCGCCGTTCCGGCCCCGCCGGGCCACCCTCAGGGCCTGGGCTCCGCCCCGGCCTCCGTACCCGAGCACGGAGATGCAGCCATGACAGCCGCCGCCGAGCCCGCGGCAACGCCCGCCGGGGCGCCGGGCCGACCCGATCGCGGACCAGACACCGACGTTCCCCGCGTCATCACCGCCCCCGCCACCCCGGCCGACCGGGTGTTCCGCGGCGTGCTGCGGGTGGCCGGGCTCTCGGTGTTCGCGATCATGGGTCTGATCGCCTTCTTCCTGCTCCTTCGCGGCACGGACGCCTTCCGGACGGTCGGCTGGTCCTTCCTGACCGAGCAGAAGTGGCAGACCGCCGCCCACAACTTCGGTATCGCCGCCGTGCTGCCGAACGGCCTGTTGATCGCCGTCATCGCCCTGGTGATCGCCGTTCCGGTGGCGCTGTGCACCGCGGTCTTCATCGCCGAGTACGCGCCCCCGCGGCTGCGTGCCACGCTGATCTCGCTGATCGACCTGATGGCGGCGATCCCCAGCATCGTCTACGGCCTGTGGGGCCTGTTCTTCCTCCAGCCGAGGATCGTCGGCTTCGTCCGCTGGATGGCCAACCACCTGGGGGAGTACATCCCCTTCCTCAAGGTGCGCACCGGGGACATCGGCACCTCCTACACCTCCTCGACCTTCATCGCCGGCGTGGTGGTCTCCCTGATGATCATTCCGATCATCACCTCGCTCAGCCGGGAGGTCTTCTCCCAGGCGCCGCAGGGCGAGCGGGAGGGCGCGTACGCGCTGGGCTCCACCCGCTGGGGGATGGTGCGCACGGTCGTCCTGCCGTTCGGCAAGGGCGGCGTCATCGGCGCGGTGATGCTGGGCTTCGGCCGCGCGATGGGCGAGACCATCGCGGTGGCGCTGATCATCTCGCCGAACTTCAAGACCATCACGCACATCCTGGAGAACGGCGCCAACTCGATCTCGGCGCTGATCGCGCTGCGCTTCGGCGAGTCGGACAAGCTCTCGCTCTCCGCGCTGATGGCGGCCGGCCTGGTGCTGTTCGCGCTCACCCTGGTGGTCAACGTGGGGGCCGGCTTCGTGATCAACCGGTCCCGCTCCGGCGCCTCGACGGCGGACTGAACATGACGGACGGTCGATTTCTCCGCCTCGCGGCCGACCGCGGCCCGAACCACCGTGAAGGGACCACCCGATGACCACGCTCGACCTGCCGCCGGCCGCGGCGTCCGGGCCCGCCGCCGGTCCGGTGCCCGCCGCCGGTCCCGCACCGGCCGGGCCCGGCGAACCCCGCCCCGAGAAGAAGGTCAAGCTCGGCGGCGTCACCCGTGAGGACGTCCTCACCATGGCCGGCGCCCTGGTCGGCTCGCTCGGGCTGAACTGGCTGCTGTACGAGCGCGTGCTGCCGTTCAGCGGCGCTTCCGGCTTCGTGATCTGCTGGTACGCGCTCTTCCTGGCCGGCTACTTCGCGCTGGGCCGGCTTCAGTGGGGCGCGATGCTGGTGCGCGAACGCCTGGTGTCCGTGGTCGCGTGGAGCGCCGGGATCGCGGTCGTCGCGCTGATCGTCGACCAGATCGGCTTCGTGGCGAGCAAGGGCATCGAAGCGGCGAGCCATCTGAACTTCTTCACCGAGTCGATGGAGCGCACCGGCCCGCTCTCCCCGATCGACTCCGGCGGTGCGCTCGGCGCGATCGTCGGATCGCTCGAACAGCTCGGCCTGGCAACGCTGTTCGCCGTTCCGCTGGGCATCGCCGCGGCGGTCTTCATGTCCGAGGTCGGCGGCCGGATGGCGCGGCCGGTGCGGACCCTGGTGGAGGCGATGACGGCGCTGCCGTCCATCGTCGCGGGGCTCTTCGTGCTCGGCATCGTGATCATCACCTTCGGCTTCGAGAAGAGCGGCTTCGCGGCCTCGCTCGCGCTCACCGTGATGATGATGCCGATCGTCACCCGGGCCTCCGAGGTGGTCATCCGGCTGGTGCCCGGCACCCTGCGCGAGGCCTCGTACGCACTGGGCGGCAGCCAGTGGCGCACGGTGTGGAACGTGGTGCTGCCCACCGCCCGCCCCGGCCTGATGACGGCCGTGGTGCTCGGCATGGCGCGCGGCGTCGGCGAGACCTCACCGGTGCTGCTCACCTCCGGCTTCACCTCGCAGTTCAACGGCAACCCGTTCTCCGAGCACCAGGTGTCGCTGCCGCTGTACATCTGGAACTACGTCAAGCAGCCCTACGACGGAATGATCTCGCGAGGCTTCGCCGCCGCACTGACCCTCATGGGCCTGGTGCTGATCCTCTTCGTCACCGCCCGTGTGCTCGGCGGACGGCAGCCCGGCCAGCTGACGCGGGCCCAGAAGCGCGAGCTCAATCGCAACGCCCGCCGCCTCGAGGCGGCTGCCGCGGCCGCCGTCGCCCGTCCGTCCGTCAACCAGCCGAAGAAGCAGTGATGCGCCGTACAACCACCCTCGGAACCAGAGGAGTTCACATGTCCTGGGAGGCCGCAAGGCGCTCCGTGGCCCGACTGGCGGCAGGGCTGCTGTCCCTGCTGCTCGCCGCGGCCTCCCTGCTGCTGGGACAGAGCGTCCCGGCGTACGCGGCCTCGGTCGCGCTGAACGCCGACGGTTCCAGCTGGGCCGGCCCCGCCATCGACCAGTGGCGCCAGGACGTCGGCCCGCTGGGCATCCAGATCAACTTCAACCCGATCGGCTCGGCGGCCGGTCGCAACGCCTGGAGCCTCGGGCAGGACGACTTCACCGCCACGGACGTGCCGTTCCGCTCGCAGGACGACACCGGCCTCAGCGGCGAGCGCCGCAGCGGCGGTCAGGGCACCAAGGAGAACCCGGTCTACGGCTACTCCTACGTGCCGATCACGGCCGGTGGGACGACCTTCATGTACAACCTGGTCGTCGGTGGCAAGCAGGTCCGCGACCTGCGGCTCTCCCCGCAGACGGTCGTCGACATCTTCACCAACAAGATCACCAACTGGAACGACCCGAAGATCACCGCCGACTACGGCAAGACCCTGCCGAACCTGCCGATCACCCCGGTGGTCCGCTCGGACGGCTCCGGTGCCACCGCGCAGTTCACCCGGTGGATGCAGCACACCCACCAGCAGCAGTGGGAGGCCTACTGCAAGGGCGTCAACGGCGTCCCCTGCGGTGACTACACCGAGTTCTTCCCGTCCTCCGGCCGGATGACCGCGCAGAGCAGCTCCGACACCGTCGCCGGCTACATCAAGGAGCCGAACAACCTCGGCACCATCGGCTACGACGAGTACGCCTTCGCCAAGCGCTCGAACTGGCCGGTCGTCAAGGTGCTCAACGCGGCGGGCTACTACTCCCTGCCGACCGCCTCCAACGTCGCGGTGGCGCTCACCGCGGCGAAGATCCGCGGCGTCGACGACAACACCCCGGCGACCGACCCGAACTACCTCCAGCAGAACCTCGACGGCGTCTACACCATGGACGACCCGCGCGCCTACCCGATCTCCAGCTACAGCTACGTGATCGTGCCGCGCGCCGGGGCCGCCCAGCCGGTGCCGCCGCGGTTCAACAACGACAAGGGCTCCGCGCTCAGCCGCTTCCTCTCCTACGTGCTCTGCGAGGGCCAGGGCGAGGCGGACGGCCTCGGCTACTCGCCGATCCCGCGCGGCCTGGTCAAGGGCGGTCTGCTCCAGACCAAGAGCATCCCCGGCAACGCCAGCCCGGTGAACCCGGACACCCTCGCCAACTGCGCCAACCCGACCTTCAACTCGGCCGGTGAGCTGACCGTCCTCAAGAACGCGCCGGCGCCGAACCCGTGCGACAAGAAGGACGCGGGGGCCAACTGCGGCGGTCAGGCGACGAACGCCGGTTCGGGCGGCGGTACCGGCGGCACCGGCGGCAATGGCGGCAACGGTGGCTCCGGCGGGGCCGGCGGCACCGCCGGCGGCAAGGCCGGTACCGGTGCGGGCGGCTCCGGCTCGGGTGGTGCCGGCGGTACCGCCGGTGGTGCCGGTGACCCGAACGCGGCGGGTGGTGCCGGCGGTACCGCCGGTGGTGCCGGTGACCCGAACGCGGCCGGTGCTGCCGGTGCCGCCGGTGACCCGAACGCGCCCGGCGCCGGCGGTGACGGCACCGAGGACGTGATCGACCCGCAGACCGGCCAGGTGGTCGCCCGCGGCCGCGGCGGATCCACCGAGGTGGCCGCCAACGTGGTCGAGGTCAGCGGCAGGCCCGAGGACTGGATGCTGTCCTCCCTGACCGCGCTGGAACTGCTCGCCGTGGTGCTCGTCCCGCCGCTGCTCGGCCGCCGGCTGCTGCGCCGCCGCAACGGCTCGGGCGGCACCTCGTGACCGCCCCGGTGCTGGAGAAGCCGGTCGCGCCGCCCGCGCCGGAGCGGCCGGCCGCCCCCGTCACCCCCGCCGCCCCGGCCAGGGCCGCCGTCTCCGCCGGGCGGCGGCGGTTCCTCCAGGGCGCCTGGGCGGTCAGCCTGGCGGCCGCGCTGGTGCTCGGCTTCGTCGGCTTCCTGTTCACGCTCTCGCACGTCCAGCAGCGGCACTACCAGTCGACCGCGTACAAGACCTTCCGCGACCAGCTGGCCAAGGCGGTCGCCCCGACCGGCGCGGCCGCCGACGGCGCCCCGGTGGCGCTGCTGGACATCCCGGCGATCGGCCTGCACCAGGCCGTGGTGGTCGAGGGCACCACCGGCCGGGACCTGATGCGCGGCCCCGGCCACCGCAGGGACACCGCGCTGCCCGGCCAGGGCGGGGTCGCGGTGGTCTTCGGCCGCGGCGCCACCTTCGGCGCCCCGTTCGCCGACCTGTCCAGGCTGCGGGTCGGCGACAAGATCGAAGCCACCACCGGGCAGGGCAAGTTCACCTACACCGTCAACGTGTACGGCGACGGCGACCACCCGGTCGTCGACCCGGCCCGCAACCGGCTCGTCCTGGTCACCGGCGACTCCGACTGGATCCCCGGCTCCACCGTGCTGATCGGCGCCCGGCTGGAGGGCGACCCGCAGCAGAACCCCGGCGGTCGCCCCGCGACCATCCCGTACGACAAGGCGCTTGCCGCGGACAAGGGCGCGCTGGCCACGCTCCAGCTGTGGTCGCTCGGCCTGCTCGGCACGGTGGCCGGCGCCCTGGTGCTGGCCCGGTTCTGGCGGCGCTCGGCCGCGTACCTGAGCCTCGCGCCGGTGGCCGCCGCGCTGCTCTGGGCGGTCTACGAGAACGCCGCCGCCCTGCTGCCCAACCTCTACTGACGCGCGCCCGGAGGACCGTTCCGATGACCGACGCACCACTGACCGACACCCCCCTGGTCGACTCCTCACCGGCCGACCCCGTCGCCGACACCATCACCCTCCCCCCGGTCGCCCCCGCGCCGCCCGCCGGGACGTACGGCGCGGAGCCGTACGGCGCCGACGGCCGGTACCAGGACGGCGAGCCGCTGGCCGGGCTGGAGACCCGGGAGGTCTCCGCCTGGTTCGGCAGCCGCAAGGTGCTGGAGCGGGTCTCGCTGGCGATGCCGGCCGGCGAGGTCACCGCGCTGATCGGCCCGTCCGGCTGCGGCAAGTCCACCTACCTGCGGATCCTCAACCGGATGCACGAGATGGTGCGCGGCGCCGCCCTCGCCGGCGAGGTGCTGCTGGACGGCGACGACGTCTACCGGCCGGGCCGGCGCCCCGCCGAGGTGCGGCGCCGGATCGGCATGGTGTTCCAGCGGCCCAACCCGTTCCCGGCGATGTCCATCCAGGACAACGTCTCCAGCGGGCTCAAGCTGGCCGGGATCAAGGTCTCCAAGGAGGAGCGCCGGCACCTGGTGGAGACCAGCCTGCGCCGGGCCGGGCTCTGGGACGAGGTGTCCACCCGGCTGCACACCCCGGGCGGGGCGCTCTCCGGCGGCCAGCAGCAACGCCTGTGCATCGCACGGTCGTTGGCCGTCTCGCCGGACATCCTGCTGATGGACGAGCCCTGCTCCGCGCTCGACCCGACCTCCACCCGGAGGGTCGAGGAGACCATCGACGAACTGCGCGGGCGGCTCACCATCGTGATCGTCACCCACAACATGCAGCAGGCCCAGCGCGTCTCGCAGTCCTGCGCGTTCTTCCTGGCCACCCACGACACCCCGGGCCGGATCGTCGAGGCCGGGCCGACCGAGCAGATCTTCGGCAGCCCGCGCGACCAGCGGACCTCGGACTACGTCAACGGCCGCTTCGGCTAGGCCGGCCAGCCGGTTGTGCCGGTCCGGGCTGTGCCGGTCCGGGCCGGTGGGGCGGCTCCTGCGGCCCTACCGGCCGAGGAGCCGCTCCAGCACCGCCGCGACGCCGTCCTGCTCGTTGCTCACGGTGTGCAGCGGCACCGCGGCCAGCACCCGCGGGTGCGCGTTGGCGACGGCGTAGGCGGTGCCGGCCCAGGCCAGCATCTCCAGGTCGTTCGGCATGTCGCCGAAGGCCACCACCTCGCTCCGGTCGATCCCGCGCCCGGCGCACCAGCGGGCCAGCGTGCTGGCCTTGGTGACGCCGGGCGCGCTGATCTCCAGCAGCGGGATCGCCGCGGAGCGGGTGATCTCGGCCAGGTGCCCGGCCGCCTCCCCGGCCTCCGCGAGGAACTTGTCCGGGTCGAGGTCAGGGTGCTTGGCCAGCAGCTTGAACAGGCCCCGGACCGGACCGCCGGCACCCAGCAGCTCCTCCGCGCTGCCGACCTCGTGCTCCAGCTCGTCGCCCCACATCGGCACCGCGTACCCGGCCTCCCTGGCCCAGCCGCCCGGGTACTCGAAGGCGAACGCGGTGCCGGGCAGCCTGGCCCGCAGCGCCTCGACCACCGCCAGGGTGGTCTCCACCGGCAGCGGGAAGCTCTCCAGCAGCTCGCCGCGCCGCACGTCCACCACCGCGCCGCCGTTCGAGCAGATCGCCACCCCGTGCCCGCCGATGTGCGGGCTCACCTGCCGCATCCAGCGCGGCGGCCGCCCGGTCACGAACACCACCTGCACCCCGGCCGCCTCGGCCGCCGCCAGCGCCGCGGCGGTGCGGTCGGAGACGGTGCCGCCGGAGCAGAGCAGGGTGCCGTCCAGGTCGGTGGCGATGAGGCGGAGGGCGGTGCGCGGTTCGGTCACCGGTCCATCTTCGCCCATCGGTGCCCCGAGGTCACCGTCACGGGCCCGCGCCCGGCCGCCGTCCTCGCCGTGATCAAGCCCTTCATGCGCCGTTTCCGGCCGATCCGCCCGCGCCGGTGGTCCCCGGCAGGACACGCCGGGCATGACTGCCCACGGCCACCCCGTCGGCAGGAAGAGCCATGCCCACACGCCAGCTCAGTGACCAGCCGCCCCAGACCGCCCGCCCCGACCCCGGCGACCCGCAGGCGCCCGCCGCCTCGCGCGACCCGGTCCTGCTCGGCGACGTCCTCTTCCACACCCTCGCCGACCTGGCCCGCCGCACCGCCGCCCCCTCCCTCCCCGCCCAGCGCACCCGCCCCCACCCGTAGCGCCCGGCCGGGGCCCGCAACCGGCCCACCCGCCCACGGCCGCGCCCGCTCACGGGCCCTCGAAGGCACAGCCCACCGCTACGGGCGATCGGACGCCCAGTGGACGTGATACCCCTGACCCGCTCCGCCCGCCGGCGCGGGCGGTGCGGGGCCGCCGTTCAGGAGCGGAGGCGGTTCAGTGCCGCGGTGACGACGCCCTCGACGGAGGCCGGGACGTCGGTGGGCCGGCCGGTGAGCTCGACGACGGCGACCCTGGTGCCGGTACGCAGGACCGCGGCCCCGCCGCTGACGGCGCCGTCGCCGTTGTAGGACAGGTACCAGCGGGCGGTGCCGCCGTTGACGGTCAGGGTGTGGGCCGCGCCGTAGTACCAGTGGCCGGCGGGCTCGTCCTGGCACTCCTGGACGAGCGCGACGAGCTGCTTCTCCCAGCTGTCGGCCGCGGTCCCGGTGGGGGCGCTCGCAGCCGACTCCTTCAGTCGGCTGTCGGTGTCGAAGGTCCAGGTCACGGACGCGTACCCGGTGGCCTTGCCCGCGGTCAGGCCGCGCATCGTCTCCTCGCCGGAGCAGGCGGACAGCCCCTCGCGTCCGGTCAGATCGATGGTCGCGCCGACCGGGTTCAGGCCCTGCCGGGAGGAGTCCTCGCTCTGGACGAGGCCGGCGGAGCCGAGTCCGGGCGCGGCGGCCGCGACCGCGGCCGGGTGGGCGGTGGCGCCGGTGACCGGCTGGGCGGCGACCGCGGCACGGTGCGCGGCGTCGGGCGCGGTCCCGTCGGCGGTGGCCGACTGGCTCCCGCCGACGACGCTGACCGTGATCAGTGAGGCGGCGAAGCAGGCCGCGGTGGCGACCCGGTTGCGGCGAACGGACTTCTGCTGGACGGCCTGGTTCTCGGTCATCTGGTCCCCCTGCTGGTCGGGACGCCCGCTGCGTCCTCGTACGACCGGGGAGATGCCGCCGGAGAAGGGAAAGTTGGAGCCCGGACCGGCTGTTTCACAGCTGTGACAGAGCGGTCCTGACCACACGGTCCATCGCGGCCGTCCCCAGGCAGGCATCGACCTCCAGCACCGCGTAGTGGTTGCCGCTGCGCAGCACGGCGATGCCGCCGCAGGGCTCCTTGCCCTCGGGCGCCGTACGGGTGGTGTTGAGGGATCCCTGGTAGCTGCCCATCCAGCTCGCGGTGACGTCCGGGGCGAGCCGCACCGTCGTGGTCCTTCCGTAGACCCAGTGCCCTGGCGCCGCCTCCTGGCAGGGCACCTCCTCCAGCAGCAGGCGGTCGGCGAAGTTCTGTGCCAGGGAAGGGCTCTGGGCCGCGGCGGCCACCTCGCGGGCGACCTGGCCGCCGTGGTCGGCGGACCGCGTGGGGTCCTCCGGGGAGGTGCGGGAGCCGGTCATCAGTCCGCGGAAGTGGGCACCGGGCCCGCCCAGGGTCTGCGTGAGGGTCTTCTCGCCGGAGCAGGCCGCGTTGGCGTAAGCCCCGTCGCCGAAGCGGTCGGTGACGTGGATCCGCTCGGTGTCGAGGTCCGGGCCGAACGCCGCGGGCTCCAGAAGGTTCGCGGTCGTCACCGGCCCGGTCGCACCGGTCGCACCGGTCGGTGAGCCGGAGGCCGAGGTCCCGGGCGCCGGGACGGACCCGTCGGGCGTCGCGGGAGCGGACGCGCCCGAGGAGGCCCCGCCGACCGCGGCACCCGGCCGCGCCGCCGGGTGCCCGGTGCCGCCGGGGGGCGGCGGCAGGACGAACCGGCCGGTCACCAGCCCGAGCGTGGCGGCGGCGACCAGGGCGGCGACGGCGGACCGGGGCCGGACGACGGCGTGGCCGCCGCCCACCGCAGGACCGCCCTTCACAGACCGGTGACCAGGCGCTCGCGCATGAAGCGGCGGGCCTGGTGGATGCGGTCCTTGACCGTGCCCAGCGGAACGTCCAGTTCCTCGGCCACCTGGACGTAGGTCAGGCCGCCGAGGTCGCGCAGCACGAAGGCCTCCACCAGGGTGGGGTGCTGCCGCTCCAGCGCGGCCAGCGCCTCCATCAGGTCGAGCCGGGTCCCGGCGATGACGCTGGTGGTACGCGGGTCGACGGACTCGGGGAGGTCGGCGTGGCTGTCCTCGGCGCGCCGGCGCATCGAGCGGTAGGTGGACCGGGCGGCGTTCGAGGCGATCACCGTCACCCAGCCCAGGAAGGAGCCGTGGCCGCCGTACCCGCCGAGGTGCGTGCTGATGGACAGCAGCGCGTCCTGCGCGGCCTCCTCCGCGTCGGCGTGGTGGGGCAGGAAGCGCGAGCAGCGGCGCAGCACCACCGGCCGCAGCTTGGCCAGCAGGTACTCCGTCGAGCCGGGCTCCCCCGCCTGAGCGGCCGCCACGAGCCGTTCCAGCTCGCCGTCCTCGAACACCCGGATCCCCCCGTTCCGCCCCGCCCGGCACCGTCTGGCACCCCGCCCGTCGAACGGGAGTTCCGCACTCCCCCCGACTCCGGCAGAATGCTGCCACATGCGCAAGCTCGGCCGTTACCTCCTCCAGGAGCGGCTCGGAGCCGGCTCCTTCGCGACGGTCTGGAAGGCCTACGATCCGGAGCTCGACACCGAGGTCGCGGTGAAGGTGCTGGCCGAGAACTGGGCCGCCAACGCGGATGTGCGCGAGCGGTTCCTGGCGGAGGCGAGGCTGCTGCGCCGGATCGCCAGCCCGCGGGTGGTCCGGGTGCACGACGTCGGGGTGCAGGAGGACCGGCCCTACTTCGTCATGGACCACGTACGTGGCGGCACCCTGGCGGACCGGGTCGGGCAGTGCGACCCGCAGGAGGCGCTGCGGCTGGCCGCGGAGGCGGGCTACGCGGTTCAGGTCCTGCACGAGGCGGGCGTGGTGCACCGCGACGTCAAGCCGTCCAACCTGCTGCTCGCCGCCGGCCCCGCGCCCGCCGCGGTGCTGGTGGCGGACCTGGGCAGCGCCAAGCAACTGGCCGACGCCTCCGGGCTGACGGTGACCACGGGCACGCCCGCGTACATGGCACCGGAACAGGCCTTCCAGACCGGCGGGTTCGACGGGAGGGCCGACGTGTACGCGCTGGCCGTCGTGGCCTACGAGCTGCTGACCGGGCAGAAGCCGTTCGGCCCGGGCGGACGCGCCACAGCCCTGATGACCGACCGGCAGACCGCCTCGACGCTGCCGGCGCTCCCCGCCGGAGCGGAGCTCCCGCCGAACGTCGCCGTGCTGCTACGGGCCGCGATGTCCGTCGAGCCGGCGGACCGACCGCCGACCGCCCAGGCCTTCGCGGACGCGCTGCTGGCTCCGGTCCCGCAGTCCCGGCCGCCGGAAGGCCCCGGGTGGCTGACCCCGCGCGCGGTCTGGCTGGCGTCGGCCACGGCGTTCACGGCGGCGACCCTGCTGAGCTGGCTGCGGCGCTGAAGCGGTCGTCAAGTCGGAGGGCCCCGGCCGCTGACGGCTACCGTAGGGTCGCTGCCATGCGACTGAGCACGGTGATCCTCCCCATCCACCGGTGGAGCGAGGGGCAGAAGATCTGGCGGCGGGCCGAGGAACTCGGGTTCCACGCCGCTTACACGTACGACCACTTGAGCTGGCGGTCGTTCCAGGACGAGCCGTGGTTCGGCTCGCTGCCGACGCTGACGGCGGCGGCCACGGCCACCGAGCGGCTGCGGCTGGGCACGCTGGTGTCCTCGCCGAACTTCCGGCACCCGGTGACGCTGGCGAAGGATCTGATCACGCTGGACGACGTGTCCGGTGGGCGGTTCACGCTGGGGATCGGGGCCGGCGGGACGGGCTTCGACGCGACGGCGCTGGGGCAGGACGCGTGGTCGCCGAAGGAACGGGCGGACCGGTTCGGGGAGTTCGTGCCGCTGCTGGACGAGCTGCTGCGCAACGACGCCACGACCCGCGAGGGGACGTACTACTCGGCGGTCGAGGCGCGGAACGTCCCCGGCTGCGTGCAGACCCCGAGGCTGCCGTTCTACGTGGCGGCCGCCGGGCCGCGCGGCATGCGGCTGGCCGCCGAGTACGGGCAGGGCTGGGTGACGTACGGCGACCCGAAGGGCCCGGCGGACGTGCCCGTCGAGCAGGCTCCCGGTGTGGTCGCGGCGCAGGTCGGGAAGCTGACCGCGGCCTGTGAGGCGGCCGGCCGGGACGTGGCCGGGCTGGAGAAGGTGCTGCTCCAGGGTTCGACCGCGGAGCGGCCGCTGGCCTCGCTGGACGCGTTCGTCGACTGGGCGGGCACCTACCGGGAGATCGGGATCACCGAGCTGGTGATCCACTGGCCGGTCCCCGACTCGATCTTCGAGAACGACCTCGCCGTCTTCGAGCGGATCGCCACCGAGGGCCTCGCCCAGCTGGGTTGAGCCGGAGACGGCCGGCCTCGGTCCCTCCCCGGCGCCGGGCGGCTCACATCACGTCGAGCCGCTCGGCGCCGCCCGCGCAGCCGAGTTGCCTCCCGGCGGCGCGCTCGGCGAAGCCGCCGGCCAGCCGGCCCATCCGCTTGCGGCCGGGTTCGTCCGCGAGGGCCCTGCCGTCCTTGCCGGTGAGCCTGACCACGGCCCGGTAGCCGGTGCTCCTGCCGTCCAGCACGCATTCGAAGTTGGCCGCCCCGCGGCTGTCGCCGCCGGTCAGCTCGGCGCCGACCGAGGCTTCGGCGGTGAGCAGCAGCCCGCCCTCGCCGTTGACCGAGCACCGGACGGACGCCGGGGCGGTCGCGTCCGCCGTCCGGTGGTCGGTCTGTACGTAGACCCGGGGAGCGCCGCCGAGCAGCGCGGTGACGTCCGGGTCGTCGAGCAGGCCGAGGCACTCGCCGTGCGACAGGGCGACGGCCGGCGGCCGGTAGGCGGTGTGGCCGAGGTACAGGTGCCAGCCGAGCAGGCCGCCGCCGAGCAGCAGCGCGGCGCCGCCCGCGGTCAGGGCCCGGGGGTGCTTCACCGGCAGAGCTCCTTCGTGAGCGCCGCCAGGGCGGCGCGGTCGACCTGTTCGAGGGCGTCGAGGCCGTCCGCACCGTCGGCGCGGGCCGCCTCCCCGGCGGTGACCTGCACCTCGACGTAGCCGCTCGGGCCGGTCAGGCAGTACTGGGCCGCGACGGCGCCGCCCGGCCAGGCCGCGGACAGGCCGGGCACGTCGAAGGGGCGGGCGTCCCGGCGCCGGGCGTCCGCGGAGGTCAGGGCGATGTCCCCGGTGCGCAGGACGGACGTCACCGTGAGCACGGTGCGTCCGTCGATCCGGACGGTGCAGGTCTGCTGGTCGGTGGCGCGGACGCCGGAGCGGATCCGCTCCTCGGAGTCCTGCCGGCCGGGCGGCAGCAGCCGTCCGAGCGGGGTGTCGGCGCCGGTGGGCTGCCGGCAGAGCTGGGCCGACCGTCCTGCGGCCTCGACCGGGCGGTGGCCCTGCCAGTCCCGGTAACCGATGTACCCGGCGGCCGCCACCGCCACGACCAGCACGGCCGGCAGCAGCAGCGGATCGTGGAGGCGCCCCGCCCACCGGCCGGCCCACCGCCCCGCCCACCGGCCGGCCAGGAGCCGGGCCCAGCGGGCCGCGAGTCCGCTCACGCGTCGCCCTTCGCGTTGGTGCTCACGTTGTTCGCCGTGCCGCGCGCCATGCCCTGGAGGGAGCTGTCGCGGGCGCTGTTGGCGAGCCGGTCGATGTCCTGGCGGGTCACCCCGGTGCCGGAGCCGGCGTCCCTGACCGCCTGGTCGGCCCCCCGAGCCACCCGGCCCTCGGCCTCGGCGGTGTGGTTGCGGCTCTCCTGGCGCCCGTCCTCGGTGGTGTCCTTCTTGTTGGCCTCGATCACGCTCTCGGCGATCGAGTCGACGATCTCGCCCGCGATCTCGCCGCCGAGCGGGATCTTGTCGGTCACGGTGCCGATGACGGAGTTGAAGGCGGTCTTGCCGTAGCCGACGTTCTTCTCCAGCGCGTCGTTGAACTCCTTGTCGGAGGCGGCGTGCTGGTTGTGCACCTCGTCGACCCGGGCCTGGTTGAGGTAGCCGCCGACGACGCCGCCGGACTCCGCGTCGTGCTTGATGTCCGACTCCAGCCGGGCGAAGTCGGTCTGCCCGCTGTCCAGGTGGCCGCGGATGAGGGCGGTGGTGTACGCCTGGTTGGCGTTGGTCACCGCGCCGTACGCGTCCGGGTCGCGTCCGAGCGCGTCGAGCAGCCCGGCCACGGAGGAGGCGTCGAGAGCGGCGGGGGAGCCGTTGACCGGCAGGTCGGTGCCGTGGGAGAGGGAGTTCTGCACGTCGCCGATGTACTCGGCGGTCATGTGTCCGAGGCTGCCCCGCATGGCGGCGAGCTTGCCGTCGCCCTTGATGTCGTCCAGCGCGCCGTCGTCGCCGTGCGGGCCGAAGGTGTCCACGACCCGCTTCATCAGGTCGGACTGCTCGGTGGTGTGCCGCTCCGGCGGGACGGGGCCGGGCTCGTCGTACGGGTGGCCGGTGGTGGCGGCCTCCAGGGCGCGGCCGAAGGCGGCCGGCCCGGCCTGCTTGCTCTGGTCCCACACCGTGGAGTCCCGCGAGGTGGTGTCCGGGATCCAGTCCTTGTCGTGGGCGTAGTAGTCGAAGTAGTCCGAGGGCTTGGGCTTGCCGCCCTGGTTGACCGTGCCGTCCTCGTTGTACGCGGTCGGCCGCTCGGTGAAGAACGTGTCGGCCGCCTCCGGGCTGTGCGCGAGCGCCTCCAGCACGGCGGTGGTGGGGCGGAAGCCGGAGCCCGCCTCGTCGCCTCCGCTCAGGTTGAAGCCCTGGATCCTGGAGCCGGGCATCGGGGCCGGCCAGTACCTGTCCTGGGTGTCGAGCTGGGTGACGTGCTCGGCGATCGGGTTGATGAAGTGGGCGTCGTAGTTCCCGTTCATCAGGATGCCGGAGAGCACCTGGTAGCCGTACGGCACGTAGTCCAGGCCCGAGGCCCGGTACGGCTTGTCCCAGACCGGCTGGGAGCCGGCCTTGCGCAGGGCGGCGGCCCACTCGTCGGACAGGTGCGGCTCGTTGGTGGTGCGGGTGGCGGTGGCCAGGCCGAGCCCCAGGTTCTTCTGGAGCCGCTGGTAGGCCTTCCAGCGCGGGTCCTTGTCGTCGCGGGGGTGCGCCGGGTCGCCGACCATGCCGTTCCAGGACTTGATCAGGCCGTCCGGGCCGAGGTCCTGGTAGAACTTGGTGGCGAACTTCGGGTCGTCGCCGTGCGAGGCCAGCAGCGAGTTCAGCTCGGTGAGTTCGGGCTCGGTGATGTCGCCGCCCCTGGCCGCGAGCCGGGCGGCGCGCTTGCCGTCGGCCTCGGGGCCGCCGCCGATGGCCTTGCCGTTGAAGGACTTCTGCGGGTCGGTCGTGCTGTCGGCGCGCAGCGCGTAGGCGATCCGCTCGTCGGCGGCGGTGGCCTCGGCGACGGCGGCGTCGATCGCCTTGCGGGCGGCCTCCGCCTTGTCGCCCCACTCCTTCTGGTAGTCCCGGAGGGCCTCGTGGTCGTGCCGGGTGGCGGAGTCGGCCGGGGGCCAGCTGACGGTGCCGTTGTCGGTGACGGTCAGTCCGGCGGCGCGGGCGTCCGCGACGGCCTTGTCCAGCTTGGCCTTTGCCGCCTTGAACTCGGTCGACGCCTCCTTGAAGATCGAGGCGAAGGCGTTCGCCTCGGTCACGGCGGCGGTCAACTGCTCGTTGGTGCGCTGGAGTCCGGGGCGGGCCTGGTCCGCCGAGGGGCCGCTCCAGCAGGCGGAGTTCACCTTGGCGATCACCGTGCTGTCCCAGTCGTCGTCCATCGACTTGATCTTCTGGGCCACGGTGGTCCAGGCGGTGACGGCGTTGTCCAGGACGCCGAAGTCGGCGGTGCTGAGTTCGTGGAAGTCGACCATCGCTGGGGGTCCTCTCAGGCGCCGAGGTCGTGCTGGACGGCCGACTCGTTCTGCCGGTAGCCGGCGGCGGTGGCGCGCAGCGCCTGGGTGGTCTGTCCGACGGTGGCGCCGAGGGCGGCGACGCACTGGTCCCAGGTGCCGGCGACGCCCTGCGCGGCCTTGCCGGTGCTCCAGTCGGCGAGCGCGGTGGAGACCTTGGCGGTGGCCTCGTCGGCGCCGCGCCCGTCGGCGTTGAGCCGGGCGTGGATCTGGTCGGAGCTGTTCCCCGCGGCGGTGAGCGCGCCGGGGTCGGCGCTGAAGCCACCGCCACCGCCGCCACCGCCGCCACCGGCCGCCGAGGCCGAGTTGATCCGGGTGCGGGCCGTCTCCTGGGCGCGGGCCTGGGCGGTCAGGTTCCCGTCCGCGTCATAGGCCCAAGGGTTCATCATCCGGTCGAACGCGGTCGCCCGGTCAGACATGTCGATCGATCCCCTCCGTGCCGGAGCGCTGCTGCTCCAGCACCCCCGTCGGCAAAGAGTTCGGCAAGTACGTCAAGATGCCGACAAAGAGTACAGGCGGGTTCCGCCTTTGCCGACCCCCTAGGGGTGCGGGGGCCCGACGTCATACCGCAGCAGCAGACGGCCTCGTCATTCCAGCTCATGCCCCTTGCCGGACAGGACCGTTACGTTGGTCGACGTGTCCACAGCTGTCATCAAGACGGACGGCCTCACCAAGAGGTTTCCCCGCGTCACCGCCCTCGACCAGCTCACCGTAGAGGTGCGGCCGGGTGTGGTCGGTCTGGTCGGGGCCAACGGCGCGGGCAAGTCCACACTGATCAAGATCCTGCTCGGGCTGGCCCCGGCGACGTCGGGCCGGGGCGAGGTCCTCGGCCTGGACATCGCCACCCGGGGCCCCGAGATCCGCGCGCAGGTCGGCTACATGCCCGAGCACGACTGCCTGCCACCGGACGTCTCCGCGACCGAGTTCGTGGTGCACATGGCCCGGATGGCGGGCCTGCCCGCCACCGCGGCCCGTGAGCGCACCGCGGACACCCTGCGGCACGTCGGCCTGTACGAGGAGCGGTACCGCCCGATGGGCGGCTACTCGACCGGCATGAAGCAGCGGGTCAAACTCGCCCAGGCACTGGTGCACGACCCGAAGCTGGTGCTGCTGGACGAGCCGACCAACGGCCTCGACCCGGCCGGCCGGGACGAGATGCTCGGGCTGATCCGCAGGGTGCACACCGACTTCGGCATCTCGGTGCTGGTCACCACCCACCTGCTCGGCGAGCTGGAGCGCACCTGCGACCACCTGGTCGTGATCGACGGCGGCAAGCTGCTGCGCTCCTCCTCCACCGCCTCCTTCACCGAGGCGACGGCCGTCCTCGCGGTGGAGGTCACCGACCTCCCGGAGGACCACGGCGCGGAGCCGGGGCCGCTGGTGCGCGAGCGCCTCGCCGCGGCCGGCCTGTCCGTCCAGTCGGAGGGCTCGCACCTGCTGCTGGTCCGGCTGGCCGACGACTCGACGTACGACACGATCCGCGACACCGTCGCCGGTCTGGGCCTCGGCCTGGTCCGGCTGGAGCAGCGCCGCCACCGGGTCGCCGAGCTCTTCACCGACGACGCCCAGCACGCCGACGCCCAGCACGCCGACGCCCAGCACACCGACGCCCAGCACACCGACGCCCAACAGGCCGACGCCCAGCAGGCCGACGAGGCCCAGGACGCCGGCCGGGGCAGGGACACCGAGCAGAGCAAGGGAGGGACGAACGATGGCGCTGCCTCCTGAGACCAGGCCCACCGACACCGGCGTCATCCACGACATCGGCTACCGCGGCTACGCCGGCCCCCGGCTCGGCCGCGCCTACGCCACCCGCGCGCTCTTCACCCAGAGCCTGCGCGCCGCGTACGGCCTCGGCCGCTCCGGCAAGTCCAAGGTGCTGCCGATGCTCGTGCTGGGCGTCATGACGCTGCCCGCGGTGATCTTCGTGGCGCTGGCGATCGTGATGAAGCGGGAGGAGCTGCCGGTCGAGTACGCCGGCTACCTCTCCAACTTCAGCCTGGTGGTCTCGGTCTTCCTGGCCTCCCAGGCCCCGGTGCTGCTCTCCCGGGACCTGCGCTACCTGACCGTCCCGCTCTACTTCTCCCGCCCGATCACCCACTCCGACTACGTCCGGGCCAAGTTCGGCGCCATGGTCTGCGCCCAACTGCTGCTGATGACGGCCCCGTTGCTGGTGCTGTACGTCGGCTCGCTGCTCGGCGGGATGGATTTCGGGCACAACACCGGGCACTTCCTGTACGGCCTGGCCGCGGCCGTGCTGTACGCCCTGGTGCCGACCTCGGTGGCCGTGCTGATCGCGGCCACCACCCCGCGCCGGGGCTTCGGGGTCGCCGCCATCATGGGCTACCTGACGGTCAGCACCGCGCTGGGCGCCATCGCGGTGGGGATCAGCAACCCCTCCAACGGCGGCAGCGACGCGATGCAGTGGTCGGGGCTGATCTCGCCCACCTTGCTGGTGGATTCCGTGGTCAACGAGCTGTTCGGGCTCGGCGAGGGCTTCGACCGCCGGCACGCGCCCGGCGGCCTCGGTCTGGTGGTGTTCGCGCTCGTCGCGGTGGCCATGGTGGCGGGCTCGTACCGGCTGCTGCTGCGCCGCTACAGCCGCGTCTGATTCGACAGCAGGGTCTGAGAGAGGGCGGCATGGCCACCATCAGCATCGACAAGGTCTCCCGGTGGTTCGGGAACGTGGTCGCGGTCAACGACATCACCATGTCCATCGGCCCGGGCATCACCGGCCTGCTCGGGCCGAACGGCGCGGGCAAGTCCACCCTCATCCACATGATGAGCGGTTTCCTGGCCCCCTCCAGCGGCTCCGTCACCCTGGACGGCGCGCCGATCTGGCGCAACCAGCGGGTGTACGAGCAGATCGGCCTGGTGCCCGAGCGGGAGTCGATGTACGACTACCTGACCGGCTGGGAGTTCGTCCTCGCCAACGCCGAACTGCACGGCCTGCCCCAGCCGGGTGCCGCCGCCCGCCGGGCGCTGGACCTGGTGGAGATGGCCTACGCCAAGGACCGCCGCACCGGCACCTACTCCAAGGGCATGAAGCAGCGGGTCAAGATGGCCTCCGCCCTGGTCCACGACCCGTCGGTGCTGCTGCTCGACGAGCCCTTCAACGGCATGGACCCGCGCCAGCGGCTCCAGCTGATGGAGCTGCTGCGCCGCTTCGGCGCGGACGGCCGCACCGTGCTGTTCTCCTCCCACATCCTGGAGGAGGTCGAGCAGCTGGCGCGGCACATCGAGGTGGTGGTCGCCGGCCGGCACGCGGCCTCGGGCGACTTCCGCAGGATCCGCCGGCTGATGACCGACCGCCCGCACCGCTACCTGGTCCGCTCCAGCGACGACCGCCGGCTCGCCGCCGCGCTGATCGCCGACGGCTCCACCTCCGGCATCGAGGTGGACGAGCGGGAGCGGGCGCTGCGGATCGAGGCGGTCAACTTCCAGGGCTTCACCACCCTGCTGCCCCGGGTCGCCGGGGAGGCCGGCATCCGGCTGTACACCGTCTCCCCGGCGGACGAATCGCTGGAGAGCGTCTTCTCCTACCTGGTCTCCACATGAGGACCCCGGACCCCGTGCTGTCACCGACCAACCGGACCCAGGAAGGGGCCGACCGACCATGAACCCCACCGTCGCCAGGCTGACCCTGCGCGGGCTGCTGGGCCGCCGCCGCGGCCTGTTGCTGCTGGTGGCCCCCGTCCTGCTGCTGGTCGCCGCGGCCATCGCCGCCGGATCGGACGCCGACGAGCACCGCATGACCCTCAAGATCGTCGGAGAGCTGGGCCTGGGCACCCTGGTCCCGATCCTCGGGCTGGTGGTCGGCACCGGCGTGATCGCCAACGAGATCGACGACGGCTCGATCGTCTACCTGCTCGCCAAGCCACTGCCCCGGTGGCGGATCGTCACCACCAAGCTGGCCGTCGCGATCGGCGTCACCTGGCTGTTCTCGGTGGTCCCGACGCTGCTGGCCGGGCTGATCCTCTACGGCACCCAGGACGGCGTGGCGCTCGGCTACACCGTGGCGGTGCTGGTCGCCGGGGCCGCGTACAGCGCGCTGTTCCTGCTGCTCGGCGTGGTCACCAGGCACGCCGTGGTGGCCGGGCTGGCGTACGCCCTGATCTGGGAGTCGCTGGTCGGCAACTACGTCGAGGGCGCCCGGACGCTGAGCATCCAGCAGTGGGGCCGGGCGGTGGCCGGGGCGGTCGCGGGGGAGGACGCGATCACCGCGAGCGTCTCCCTCGGAGCGGCCGTGCCGCTGCTGCTGGCGGTCACCGTCGGGGCGACGGTGTTCGCCTCGGTGAAGCTGGCCGGGCTGACCCTCGCGGGCGAGGAGTGAGCCCGGTACGGATCACCGCCGCACGGTGGTGATCCGTACGGCGGTGATCCGCGGGGCGCGGCCCGGGCGGGGCCGGCGGGTGGTTCAGGAGGCGGTTCCGAGGGTGCGGTCGCGGCCCGCGCCCCAGCCGGCCGCGCCGACCACCAGCACCAGGACCAGCATCAGCAGCAGGGTGGCGTCCCAGCCGCCGGTCAGCTGGTGCAGCGCACCGGCGCCGACCGGGCCGACCGCCGCGACCAGGTAGCCGATCGCCTGCGACATCCCGCCCAGCTGGGCGGCGCCGCCCGCGGTGCGGGTGCGGAGCACGATGAACGCCAGGCCCAGGCCCAGCGAACCGCCCTGGGCCACGCCGAGGATGGTCGCCGACACCCAGGCGGCGGAGACCGGCGCGACCAGCAGCAGCGCGATGCCCAGCCCGTTCAGGACGGCCATGGTCACCGCCAGCGCGCGCTGGCTGGTCATCCGGCCGGCCATCAGCGGCACCAGGAAGGCGCCGGCCACCTGCACCAGGTTGGAGAAGGCGAAGACCAGGCCGGCCTGGCCGCGATCCATGCCGTGGTCGGCCAGGATGGTCGGCATCCAGGCGACCAGGGTGTAGACCAGCAGCGACGAGATGCCCATGAAGAGGCTGATCTGCCAGGCCAGCGGGGACTTCCAGATGCCCTCGATCGGCTTGCCGGCCGTGGCGGCCGCGGTCGCCGTCCCAGGCCGCCCCTGCTGCTCCTGCCGTTCCTGCCGGGAGCGCAGCACCTGCGGCAGCCAGGCCACCGCCGCGACCAGCGCGAGCAGCGACCAGGCGCCGAGCGAGGCCCGCCAGCCGCCGCCGAGCGCGTGCTCCAGCGGGACGGAGGTGCCGGCGGCGAGGGTCGCGCCGACCAGCATGGTGGTCGAGTAGACGCCGGTCATGGTGGCCGCGCGGTCCGGGAACTCGCGCTTGACCAGGCCCGGCATCGACACGTTCAGCACCGCGATGGCCACGCCGATCACCACGCATCCCGCGTACAGGGCCGCCACCGAGGGCAGCACCCGCAGCAGCACGCCCGCGCCCAGCACCAGTACCGCGCCGAGCACCACCCTTTCGGTGCCGAAGCGGCGGGTCAGCCGGGGGGTGAGCGGGGCGCCGACGCCCTGGAACAGCACCGGCACGGTGGTGATCAGCCCGCTCGCGGTGGCGGACAGGCCGAAGATCCGCTGGATCTCGCCGACCATCGGGGAGACCGCCGCCAGGCAGGCGCGCATGTTCAGCGCGACCAGCACGATGCCGGTCAGCAGCAGGAACGGATGGGCCAGCCGGGCGCGGACGGGGAGCGGGGCAGGAGTGGTGGCAACCGGCTGCTGGGCGCGGGTGACGGCCATGGGTGTGCTGTTCTTTCGTGAATGTGCGTGGAAGCGGACGACGGAAGGGGAGGCTCGCGCCGTCCTACTTCCGGGCCGCGATGGCCGCGAGCAGCTGCTCGACGGCCGCGGTCGGCTCGGCGAGCAGCGCACGACACGCGGCCTCGGCGAGGTCCGGGTCACCGCTCTCGATCGCGTCGACCAGCGCCTCGTGGGTGGCCACGACCGCTTCGGGCATCTCGTGGTCGCCGAAGGCGGAGGTCATCGACTCGCGCACGGAGGCGCCGAAGTAGCGGTACACCTCGGTCAGCGCGGGGTTGTGCGCGGCCTCGACGACGGCGGTGTGGAACTCCAGGTCGTGCTCGACGGTGGCCTCGCGGCTCGCCCGCTCGGGGTGCGCCGCGAACACCTCGGCCTCGCGGGCCAGCGCGGCCCGCATCCGCCGGACGTCCTCGGGGGTGTGCCGCAGCGCGGCCAGCCGGGCGCCCTCGGTCTCCAGCGCCGCGCGGACCTCCAGGACGTCCCGGATGCCCGAGCGCTGGACGCCGCGCAGCACGGACGCCGGGTCGCTGGTGGAGCGGACGAACGTCCCCTCGCCCTGCCGGGAGACCAGCATTCCGGCGTGCACCAGCACCCGGATCGCCTCCCGCACGGTGTTCCGGCCGACCTGCAACCGCTCGGCCAGCTCGTGCTCGGTGGGAATCCGCGACCCCACCGGCCACGCCCCGGCCGCGAGCTGCCCCCGCAGCTGCTCGATCGTGGTGTCGACCAGGGAGCGCCGTCCGGCCGCCTGCAGACCGCCGCTCATGCCGGACCTCCCGTCGTCACCGCACACGTCATCATCGGTCGTCGGTCATCCTACAACCGCTTGCCCGGTCATCCTACAACCCACCCCTGAACAGCACGTGAACACCCGATCGTCCCTCCGGACGGCCGCTGCGCGGACAAGTGGTCCCCGCGTCCCACCGGGGACACGGCGACCTGCGCGCGGTGGGGGCCGCCCACCGGAGGCGTCAGCGCTGCGGGTAGAGGCGCTCCAGGACCTCGGCGACGCCGTCCTCGTCGTTGCCGGCGGTGACGGCGTCGGCGACCGCGAGGAGTTCCTCGTGGGCGTTGGCCATGGCGACGCCGTGGGCGGCCCAGCCGAACATCGGGACGTCGTTGGGCATGTCGCCGAAGGCGATGGTGTCGGCGGCGCGGACGCCCAGGCGGCGGGCGGCGACGGCCAGTCCGGTGGCCTTGGACAGGCCGAGCGGGAGCAGCTCGACCACGCCCGCGCCGGCCATCACCACGCCGACCAGGTCGCCGGCGGCGCGCCTGGCGGCCTCGGCGAGGGCGTCGTCGGTCAGGGCGTGGTGCTGGATGTACAGCTTGCCGAGCGGGGCGGTGAGCAGCCCGTCGCGCTCGACCCTGACGACCGGGAGCTCGGAGCCGATCTGCAACTCGTAGCCGGGGCCGGCCAGCACCTGGCCGTCGAGGCCGTCCTGGTTGGCGGCGATGGCGAGCGGGCCGGTCTCGGCCTCGATCTTCTCGATCGCGAGGGCGGCCAGCCGCCGGTCCAGGGTGAGCGAGGTGAGCAGCTTGTGCGCGCCGGCGTCGTACACCTGGGCGCCCTGGCCGCAGACCGCTATCCCGGTGTAGCCGATCTCGTCGAAGACCGGGCGGGCCCAGACGGCCGAGCGTCCGGTGACGATGATGTGCAGCGCGCCCGCGCCGGTGGCCGAGGCCAGGGCGGCGCGGGTGCGCTCGGAGACGGTCTCCTCGCTGGTGAGCAGGGTGCCGTCGAGGTCGGTGGCGACCAGCCGGTAGGGCAGGTCGCCGCCGCCGGGGGCTCCGGGGGAGGCGGGGCTGGGGCTGATGGTGCTCATGGGCCGTGCGTCTCCCGGGAGTGGCGGGTGGTGCTGGGTGCTGCGGACCGGGCTACTTGACCGGTTCGAGGACGGTCCGCCCGCCGAGGTACGGCCGCAGTGCCTCGGGCACGACGACCGAGCCGTCGGCCCGCTGGTGGTTCTCCAGGATCGCCACGATGGTGCGCGGGACGGCGACCAGGGTGCCGTTCAGGGTGGCGAGCGGGCGGGTCTTGCCCTCCTCGCGCATCCGGATCGACAGCCGGCGGGCCTGGTACTCGGTGGTGTTGGAGGTCGAGGTGACCTCGCGGTACTTGCCCTGGGTGGGGATCCACGCCTCGATGTCGAACTTGCGCGCGGCCGAGGAGCCGAGGTCGCCGGAGGCGACGTCGATCACCCGGTACGGCAGCTCCAGCGCGTTGAGGAAGTCCTTCTCCCACTGGAGCAGGCGGCGGTGCTCGTTCTCCGCGTCCTCCGGAGTGGTGTAGACGAACATCTCCACCTTCTCGAACTGGTGGACGCGGATGATGCCGCGGGTGTCCTTGCCGTAGGTGCCGGCCTCGCGGCGGAAGCAGGAGGAGTAGCCGGCGTAGCGCAGCGGCAGCTTCTCGGCGTCGAGGATCTCGTCCATGTGGTACGCCGCGAGCGGGACCTCGCTGGTGCCGACCAGGTACCGGTCGTCCTCGGCGAGGTGGTAGACGTTCTCGGCGGCCTGGCCGAGGAAGCCGGTGCCGTCCATGGCGGCCGGGCGGACCAGGGTCGGGGTGATCATCGGGATGAAGCCGGACGCGGTGGCCTGGGCGATCGCCATGTTGACCAGGGCGAGCTCCAGCAGCGCGCCGACGCCGGTCAGGTAGTAGGAGCGGGCACCGGCGACCTTGGCGCCGCGCTCGGTGTCGATCGCGCCCAGGATCTGGCCGAGCTCGACGTGGTCGCGCGGCTCGAAGCCCTCGGCGGCGAAGTCGCGCGGGGTGCCGATCTCCTCCAGGGTGACGAAGTCCTCCTCGCCGCCGACCGGGGCGGCCGGGTCGATGAGGTTCGCCAGCGAGCGGAGCAGGCGGTCCGCCTCCTCCTTGGCCGCACCCTGTTCGGCGTCCGCGGCCTTGACCGCGGCGGCCAGGTCCTTGGTGCGCTGGAGCAGGGCGGCCTTCTCCTCGCCCTTGGCTTGGGCGACCTGCTTGCCGAGCACCCGCTGCTCGCTGCGCAGTTCGTCGAAGCGGCTGCCCGAGGACCGGCGCCGCTCGTCGGCGGAGAGGAGGGCGTCGACCAGGTCGACGTCCTCGCCACGGACGCGCTGCGAGGCGCGCACTCGGTCAGGGTCCTCACGAAGCAGGCGAAGGTCAATCACAGGCCCAAGCGTACCGGTCGGCCGTTCCTCCACCGGTACGGCTTTTTCCCTGGGGATAACTCCCCCCGGCCTGTGGATAACTCCTGTGGGGAACGCGTGGGGGACGCTCCGGGGGTGGGTTATCCACAGGCCGGGGCCCGGGCCTGTGGATCAAAGGGGAGGATTGCCTTCCGCGTGAACGAATCAGGGAATTGAGGTTTCAAACCTCAATGAACCTTCCCGAGTGAGGGAATTGAAGCACTCGGACGGGTGATTTGCTGGCAACCGGGTGACTCTGGTCTGATTGGTCATCTCTGCGACGCAAACCGATGGTCCGACCAGGTCTGGGCAATGGCTATACCGGTTTGTCGACTCGTCCCCAGGCCTGTGGATAACTCCGGGCTGTGGACAGCGGAGGGGCCTGTGGACAGCGGTCGCGGCATCGGGGCCGCCTGTGGATGACGGGTCGGGTCACCCGCCCCTCCCGATCGACCCGATCAAAAATGGTCGGAAACGGTCGAAAAGACAGCGGAAAGACAAGAGGTGTCGCTCGGATGTCCCGAAGGTCTCGGCTGTCCCGAGGCCCTCGGAAGCCCTGAGGCTCTCGGCCGCCCCGGCGCCTCAGATGTCCCCGCGGCCGTCGAGCGCGCGGGAGAGCCAGTCCGCCGCCGAGACGAAATCCTCGTCCGAGGTGCCGGGACGCCGGTGGGTGGACTCCTGCCGGTCGGCGCGCGGATAGGAGCCGAGGTACCGCACCTGCGGGCAGATCCGCCTGAGCCCCATGATCGCCTCGCCGACCCGGCGCTCGGACAGGTGGCCCTCGCAGTCGATCAGGAAGCAGTAGCTGCCCATGCCCTCGCCGGTCGGCCTGGACTCGATCCGCATCAGGTTGACCCCGCGCACCGCGAACTCCTGGAGCAGTTCCAGCAGCGCGCCCGGGTGGTCCGCGGGCAGCCAGACCACCATCGAGGTCTTGTCCGCGCCGGTCGGCGAGGAGACCCGCCCCGGGCGGCCGACCAGGACGAACCTGGTGGCCGCGCTCTTCGCGTCCGCGATCTCCTTGACCAGCGGATCCAGCCCGTAGATCGGCGCCGCGAACTCGCCCGCGAAGGCGCCGTCGTAGCGGCCCTCGGCGACCAGCCTGGCGCCGTCCGCGTTGGAGGCGGCCGACTCCCAGCTCGCCTCCGGCAGGTTGGCCGCCAGCCAGCGCCGCACCTGCGGCTGGGCCACCGGGTGGCTGGTCACCGTCTTGATCCCGGACAGCTCGGTGCCGGGCCGCACCAGCAGCGCGAAGGTGATCGGCAGCAGCACCTCACGGTAGATCATCAGCGGTGTGCCGGCGGCCAGTTCGTCGTTGGTCGCGGTGACCGCGCCCTCCACCGAGTTCTCGATCGGGACGAACGCCCCGGCCGCCTCCCCGCCGCGCACCGCCTCCAGCGCCAGGGCCACCGAGGACAGCGGCACCAGCTCCCGGGTGGCCGCCTCGGGCAGGGTGTGCAGCGCCGCCTCGGTGAACGTGCCGGCCGGTCCGAGGTAGGTGTAGCGGGTGGCCGACATGACGCCTCCGGGAGATCTCGGTGGTGCGCGGGCAGGGTTGCCGAAGCAGTCACCCTAACGATTCCGCGGCCCGGGCAGGAACGTGTCTCACGGACGGGGGCCCGCGGCGCCCGGCCTCGGGGAACTACCCCTCCAGCAGCTGCTGCCCGAGGTAGCCTCCGGCCGGTGCGCCCGGCGGCAGCACGTACAGGCCGCTCGCCTCGTGCCGCAGGAAGCGGGAGAGGCCGTCGCCCCTGGAGAGCTTGCGCTGCACCGGCGTGAAGCCCCGGCGCGGGTCGGCCTGGAAGGCCAGGAAGAGCAGTCCGGCGTCCGGTGAGCCGTCCGGCAGCAGCCCGTCGTGGTACGAGAAGCCCCGCCGCAGCATCGCCGCCCCGCCGTTGGCCGCCGGGGCGGCGACCCGGACGTGCGCGTCGGAGGGGATCGCCAGGGTGCCGTCCTGGCCCTGGGCGGTGAGGTCGACGGGGGCGCGCTCGCCGGCCCCGGCGGGCGCACCGAGCGGGGCGCCGTCCGACTTGCGCCGCCCGATCACCCGTTCCTGCCGGTCCACCGGCAGCGCCTCCCAGTTGTCCAGCAGCATCCGGATCCGCCGGAACACCAGGTACGAGCCGCCGGCCAGCCAGGCCGGCCGGTCGCCGCCGGCGGCGCAGAACACCTTGGCGGCGAAGCCCTCCTCGTCCGGCCTGGGGTTGTTGGTGCCGTCGATCTGGCCCATCAGGTTGCGTCCGGTCACCGGCTGCGCGGCCGCCCCCGGGGTGCGGGCGAAGCCCGCCGACTGCCAGCGCAGCGCCGCCGTGCCGGCCGCCAGCCGCTGGAGCACCCGCAGCGCGTGCACCGCCACCAGGGCGTCGTCCGCGCCGATCTGGACGAACAGGTCGCCGTCGCCGCGGGCCGGATCGAGCGCGTCACCGGGGAAGGCGGGCAGCGGTTCGAGCCCGGGCGGCCGGCGGTCGGCCAGTCCGGCCCGGTCGAACAGGGTGGCGCCGAAGCCGAGGGTGAGGGTGAGCGAGCAGGGCCCGGCGTCCAGCGCGACCTGGTTGTCGAACTCCTCGGCCGGCTCTCCGGCGGTCAGCCGGTCGGCCGCCCTCGTCCAGCGCTGCAGCAGGGTGCGCAGCCCGTCCCGGCCGACGCCCTCGGTCAGGTCGAAGGCGGCCAGCTGCACCCTGGCCTGCGGCGGGTCGGTGATCCCGGCCTGGTGCTCGCCGCGGAACGGCACCCGGGCCGCGCCCAGCGCCCCGCCCGGCCGGCCGGCCGCGGGGGTCGCCGTACCGGGCCGGCCGTCCAGGACGACCGCCCCGGCGACACCCGCGCCGGCGCCGGCCAGCAGCCCGGCCCCGGCGGTGCCGAGCAGCGCCCGCCGGGTGAAGCCCGGGTGCCCCGTCGAGACGTGCGGCGTGGACCCGTGCCGCGTGGACTCCTGCTGTGTCGAAACGTCCGCCACCTCGCTCACCCGATCTTGAACTGCTGGGTCGGGGTGGTCTGGTCGATGTCGGAGGAGCGGATCTGCACCGACACCACCCAGGTGCCCGCCAGCGGCAGCTGCGCGGTGCCGCTCCAGCGGCCGGTGCCCTCCGGGGTGAGCGCGACCGGCAGCGGGCCCAGGTCGCGGTCCGGCAGGGTGAAGGCGAGCTGCACCTCGGGAACGTCCACCGGCTGCCCGTCCGCGCCGACCAGCGCGAGCTTCACCTCGTTCGGGCCGGTCCTGGCCGGGTTGAGGGTGACGGTCGCGGTGCCCTTGGCGTTCGGCGTCCGGCCCTTGGTGTCGTACGGGAGCTTGAGGTCGACGGTGCGGCCGGGCTCGGTCTGCGGCGCCGCCGCGGCCCCGCCGGCGGCCGGTGCGACGGCCCCTGCGGTGCCCTCGCCCTTGACCTCGCCCGCGACCCGTCCGGGCGGCGAGTTGGTGAGCATCGTGGTGACCACCAGCACGGCCACCGCGACCAGCGCCTCGACCAGCACCGAGCGGCGCAGCCCGGCCCGGGTCGGGGTCAGCCCGCGGTCCCGTCCGGCGCTGCGCAGGGCGTCCCGCTGGCGTTCCAGCTGGGCCTGCCGGAGCGGGTCCTCGCTGTGCGCCGCCACGGCGACCGGCTCCGGCAGTTCGGCCTGTTCGACCTCCACCGCCTCGGCCGGGGCCGAGCGCAGCCGGGCCAGCCAGGACCGGGAGATCCAGGCGACGCCGAGCATCACGACCACGCAGCCGCTCTTCACCAGCAGCAGCCGCCCGTACTCGGTGCCGGTCAGCGCGCCCCAGCTGCCCAGCCCCCGCCAGGACTGGTAGATCCCGGTCACGGCCAGCACGGCCACCGAGCCGAAGGCGATCTTCGAGAAGCGGTCCACCACCCCGGCGCCGACGCCCTCGCGCAGTGCCACCAGCAGCGCGGCCAGCCCGCCCAGCCAGAGCGCCATCGCGATCAGGTGCAGGATGCCGAGCGGCAGCGCCAGCCAGACCTGGATGCCCACCGAGGCGTGGTCGGCGCCGACCCAGGTCGCCGAGAGGGCGACCGCCAGCACCAGCCCGGCCACGCCGAGGCCGAGCCGGACCTCGCGCTGCGGCCGTTCGGCGGCCCGCCGCTCCAGCTCGCGCAGCTCGGCCGCCTCGGGGTCGTCCTCGGAAGCCCCGGAAACCACGGATCCCTGGTCCTCCGGCTTCGGCCCGACCGGCCGCGGCGGCTGCCCCAGCTGCCCGACCAGCAGCGACAGGAACACCCCGCTCGCCGCGAGCAGCAGCAGCCGGGCGGCCAGCGCGGTGCCGATCCGCTCGTCCAGCGTGGCGCGCACCAGCGACAGGTCGAAGGCCTGCCCGACCCCCGAGCCGCGCTCGTACGGGCCGCGCAGCATCAGCACCGCGACGGTGGAGACCAGCAGCGCCGTCCAGCCGGTCATCAGCAGCCGCTGCACCGGGCGCCGGGCGGTGCCGGCCGGCCAGCAGAGCAGCACGAAGGCGGCGGCGCCGACCAGCAGCGCGAAGGCCGCGTACGCGACGGTGCGTCCGGTGCCGTACAGGGCGGCGACCAGGCCGTCGGCCTCGGCGCCCTGCAACGCGGTGGCCGACACCGAGGTGTCCGAGGGCGCGCCGATGGAGAAGGTGAACGCCCCGCCGATCGGGTGCGAGTCGTCCGAGACGGCCCGCCAGGCCACCGTGTAGGTGCCGTTGCCGAGCCCGCCCTTCAGCCCGACCCTGGCGGTGTTGCCCTTGCCGTCGGCGTGCGCCGGGTTGCCGGTGTCCACGGCCTGGCCGGCCGGGTCGAGCACCCGGACGGAGTCGCCGGAGAGCGAGACGGACTCGCTGAAGGTCAGGGTCACGGCCTGCGGGGCGGTGGCGACCACCGAGTTCTGCCGCGGGTCGGTGGAATCCAGGGTGGCGTGCGCGGAGGCCGGTCCGGCGCCCGCGAGCATCAGCGCGAGCAGCGCGCCGAGCACTCCGAGCACCCCGGCGATCCGGCGGTGGGCGGCCTTCTCCGGGCCGGCCGGCTGCGTGGTGGCGGTCCCCATGGTTGGCGGTCCCCTAACTCTGGCCGGGGCGGTAGGTGAGCTCCTTGACCGGCACCCTGACGGAGATGGTGCCGGACTTGGCGAAGGTGAGGTCGAGCTCCAGCTCGTCACCGAGGGCGGGGGCCTTCTGCCATCCCATGATCATGAGGTGGTTGCCGCCCCTGGCGAGCTGCAGGGCACCGTGCGCGGGGACGTCCAGGCTGTCCACCTGCTCCATGGTCGACGCGGTCGAGCGGTGCATGGTGACCGACCCGGCGGCCGGGCTGGTCACCTTGAGCAGCTGGTCCTGTCCGCCGTCGTTGTTGACGGTCAGGTAGCCGGCCGCCATGCCGCCGGCCGGGGGCAGCGGGATGTAGGAGTCGGCGACGCTGAGCCTGGCCGGGCCGGCGGCGGCACCGTCCTGGCCGGTGCCGCCGCCGGTGCCGCCGTCCGTGCCGCAGGCGGCCAGGATGGCGCCGCCGCCCAGGGCCGTCGCGACGACGGCGCCGAGCAGGGCGGTGCGGCGGAAGCGGCGGGTTCCGGTGGTCACCGCGGTCACGCCGCGACCCCCTTGGCGATCAGCGGCAGGTCGTGCTCGTACGTCTTCTCCTCGGTGCCGCTCATGTAGAGCACGTGCGCCTTGTCGTCCGAGGGGAGGAAGGCCAGCACCTGGGCGCCGTGGGTGGAGGTGACCGTGCCGTCCGGGTTGACCACCGGGTCCTCGATCATGATGCCGAGCGACTTGGCGGCGGTCTTCACCTTCGCCAGGTCCCCGGTGAGGCCTATGAAGTCGCCGCCCATCGAGTCCAGCCAGGTACGCAGCACCTGGGGGGTGTCGCGCTGGGGGTCGGTGGAGACGAAGACGACGTTGATCTTCTTCCGGTCCTCCTCGGGGAGCGCCTTCATCGCGACGCCGATGTCGCCCATGGTGGTCGGGCAGACGTCCGGGCAGCTGGTGTAGCCGAAGAACAGCAGGGTGGCCTTGCCGTTGGTCTGCTGCCGCAGGTCGAAGGGCTGACCGGAGGTGTCGGTCAGCTGGAGGTCCGGCTTCTCGAAGTTCCTGGCGAGCTTGGTGCCCTGGTACGGGGTGTCCTCCTTCTGCCGGGTGACCTTGGCGGCGGTGCCGTCGCCGCCGGAGGAACCGCAGGCGGAGAGGGTCAGGGCGGCGGCCAGCGCGAGCGCGGCCGCGCCGGCCAGACGGGTGGTGCGGGTGGTGCGGGGCATGGGAGTTCCGATCGTGCGCGGTGAACGGCCGGCGGTCCGGGCCCGGGGTGGGGTCGCGGACCGCCGGCGCGGGGGGTCAGGAGGCGGAGCCGCCGCTCCTGCGGCGCAGGCCGAGCACGCCGACGGCGGTGCCGATCACACCGACCACGATGCCGACCACGCCGAGGGTGCGGGCGGTGGAGTCGCTGGACTTGGCGTCGCCGGAGGCGGCGGCGTGGTCGGAGCTGCCCCCGTTCGCGGCCGGGGAGGCGGTCACGCCATGGCCGTCGCCCTCGGCGGCCTTGGTGAGCTTCAGGACGGGGGCGGGCTTGGCCGGCTCGGGCTGGCCGTCCTTGCTCTCGTCGATCCAGCGGACGACGTCGCCGTTGTCGTAGGTCTGGAGGGTCTTGAAGACCAGGCTGTCGGAGTCGGTCGGCAGCGGGCCGAGCGAGACCCGGAACTCCTGGAACTGGCCGGGGGCGATCTTGGTGCCGGCGTCGGCGGTCCAGGTGATCTTGGAGACGGCCTCGGTGACGTCGTTGCCGTGCACCTTGATCGGCTTGTCGAGCTTGGCCTTCTCGACCGCGGCGGTCCAGCCCGGCAGCGGCAGGGTCCGGACCGAGGCCAGCGGGTGGTCCAGCGGGAGGTTGACCTCCAGCTTCACCGTGCCCGCCGTGTCGTTCTCGTTCGGCACCCGGAAGTCGACGGCCGTGTAGCCGCCCTGGGCGGCCGCGCCCGGGTTCACGGTGACGTGCGCGAAGGCCGGGCCGGCCAGCGCCACCACGGAGGCGGCGGCGGTCAGGGCGACGGCGGCGAGACGGCGGGCGGGAAGGGAACGCATGATGCGGGTCTCCGATCGGAGCTCGGCGGCGGCCGGTACCGGGCGACGGACGTGAGCCGTGCCGCGGGGGCCGCGCCTGGGGACGTGGGGGGCAGAGCCTCGGGCCGCCCCGGTGGTCGGGGAACGGCCGGACGGTGCGCACACCGGGCGTCCGGTACGGCCAACGGGCCGCCGGGAACGCCGGTCAGTACGCGAGGGCCCCGCACGGCGGACCGCGCCGCACCACGCTGTGCCGCAGCACGGCACCCGCGGGGAGCGGGCCCGTCCCGTCCCCGGCCCCGAACCGGCGGGCCGGGCCCGCCACGCCGAACAGCCCGCGCAGCAGCGCGGCGGCCAGCGCGAACGCCGTCCGCAGCGGCGCCGCCCAGTGCTCCCTGGCGGCCGTGGCGGCCACCCGCAGCAGCCGCCACAGTGCCGCCTCGCCGCGCCGCAGCCACCAGCCCGCGACCAGCGCGGCGGCCAGGTGCCCGGCCAGCATCGACGGCGTCATGCCGAACACGCCGGCCTGCCACCAGGGCGCGGCGGTGTACGCGTGCGGGTCCAGGCCGGCGGAGGAGACCAGCTGCTCCGGCGACGGGCCGCCGGACAGGCCGGCCAGCGTGCCGGGACGGGCCTCGTTGCAGATCAGCCGGCCGGCCACCTGCGGCACGGTCAGCGCCGCCGAGCCGCCGTGGTGCATGCCGGGCATCGAGCCGTTGAAACCGTGGAAGAGGCAGTGCAGTCCGAGCTGCCCGGCGCCCAGCGCCCCGGCGATGCCCGCCAGCGAACGCTCCCGGCCTCCGCCTGCCGCCGCGAACGCCAGCATCGCGGCGAAGCCCGCCGCCAGCGCGGTCGGCGGCACGTTCCCGCCGCCCGCCAGGGCGTGCCCGGCGGCCGCGATCAGGGTGCACACCAGCGCGAACGGGACGGCCCGGGCAAGCCGCAGGTCCCAGGCGGCGGACCCCACCGGCCGGGCCGGTCCTGGGGCGCCCGGGAGCGGGGCGGCGGCGAGGGCAGTCATGGCCGGGCCATCCTCTCATTGCGTACGCCGCCGACACGGGCAGGGTGGGAAATCCCTACGAATGCCCCTTTCGGCAGCGGCGTGCGGGGTGACCGACGCGCCGCCCGGCACAGACCCCGGCCCCCAGTCCATCCGCCGAACGGGCGGTAGCGGCCCCCGGGAACGGTTCACCGCCGAATCGCCCGGAGATACCTAGTTGTATGTGGAGCCGCAGCCAGGAGGGACCTCCCGTGGACATCTGGTGGACTCTGCACCTCAAGCGCGACCCGGCCAGCGTCCCGCTGGCCCGGCGCATCCTGCTCGGTGCGATGGCGACCGCGGGCGTCGACCCGCAGATCGCGGACGACCTCGGGGTCGCCCTCAGCGAGGCCTGCGCCAACGCCGTCGAGCACGGCGCCACCGGACGGCCCGACGACCTGTTCCAGGTCACCGCCTCGATCTGCGGCGACCGGCTGCGGATCGAGGTCACCGACTCCGGCCCCGGCCTGCCGGCCCTCGCCGGGCCGGCCGCGCCCGCCCGCCGCCCGGCCGCGTCCGCACCGGCGGCCCGCCCGGCCGTCACCGGCCGGGGCCCGCACCGCACCCGCCGCGGCCGCGCCACCGTCCCGTCCCGGGTGCTCACCGCCCACCGCCCCCGCCGCGACGGCCACCCGTACGACACCCACGTCCTGCCCTGCGGGCCGACCGCCCCCACCCTGCGCCCGGTCGACCTGGACACCCTCCCCGACCTCACCGCCGAATCCGGCCGCGGCCTCTTCCTCATCCACGCCCTCACCGACCACGTCCAGCTCCGCAACCACCCGCTGCGGGGCGCGATCGTCAGCTTCGACAAGATCCTCAAGTGGCAGGACAACGCCCTCCTGCGCGCCGCGTCGTAGCGCTTATAGCTCTCTGACCTGCACGAATAGCCTCTTCCTAGGTCCAGGTCGCGGCGAACGCGAGACCGGAATCAGGCCGCCAGGGCATACGTGGGGCACATGCCTTCGGATTTCGGCGCGCTGTGCCCCGCCTTCGCACCAGGAAGCACCCTGTCGATTGCCGAGCGGGTCCGGGACTCGCTCGTCGGCATCAGGTGGGTGTAGGTCCGGAGCGTGAAGCCCGGGTCGCTGCGGCCGAGGTAGGCCGCCAGCGCTTTGATCGTCTCGCCGGCATCCAGCAGCACCGATGCGTAGGCATGCCGTAGGGCGTGCATGCCGTCGTCCGGGGCCGCCTGGAAGTACTTCGCCCCCTTCTCGCGCGGCGGGATCACCCCGGCCGCGACGAGCGCGAGCTTCCATGCGCCCGCGTTGAAGACGCTGCGGTGGTACGGCTTGGAACTGTCGTCGGTGAAGAGCAGGTTCGCCGTGTGGTCGTCGCCATCGGCGAGGCGCCAGGGGAGCGTGACCCGGGTCGGCGGGAACTTCTTCATGTGGGCCTTCAGGGCCCTCGCCAGTCCATCGGGCAGCGGGACCTGTCGGACCTTGCCGCCGTTCGGCAGCGCGAACACCATCGTCTTGGCCACGAAGCGCACCTGCCGACGTACCGTCACCATGCGGCGGCGGAAGTCGATGTCGTCGACGGAGAGGGCGAAGACCTCGCCCTGTCGGAGCCCGCAGCCGAACGCGACGGATCCGCCGGCCTGGAAGCGCTCCGGCAGGCCGTTGATGACCGCGTGGACGCGCTCCACGGACCACGGGACGACCGGCTCCTTCTCCACCTTCGGGAAGCTCACCGACTTCGCCCGGCAGGGGTTGGTGGCGATCGCGCCGTCGTCAACTGCCGCATCCAGCATCATGATCAGGACGGAGCCGTACCAACCGATGCTGGACGGCGCGAACCCTTCGTCCTGAAGTCGCCTTATCCAGCGCTTGATCGTGGTCGGCTTGAGTGCCCGGAGCTCCAACTTCCCCAGGCGGGCCACGATGTGGTTGCGCACCACGCCGTCGTAGCGCTCCAGGGTGGTCGGGCCGGGAGTGGCGGCCTCCAGCCACGTCTCGGCGTACTCGCCCACGGTCGTCTTCCCCGCGTTCGGGTCGACGTAGGTGCCCTCCTTGAGCGTGACCTTGAGCTCGGCGGCGCGGTCATCGGCCTTGGTCTTGAGCTCGAAGTCCTCCTTGCGCTGGACGTCGTCGGGGTCGCGGTAGCGAACCTGCCAGCGCTTGCCCTTGCCGTGGTCGGCGCTCGGGTACTTGCCCTTGTGCTCACGGTAGGGCTTGTCGGTCGGGCGGGGGTAGGTCTTGTGCCAGGTGTCGTAGACGGTGGCCATTCGGCTCCTTCGGGTTGGAGACATGGAGATACGCGCCGGGTGGGCGGCGGTGGGTAAAGGGGGATTTTCCTCGCGGGCGAACCGCAGATCCGATAAGTCGCGATCAATGCTTTCTTCGGGCGGGTGTTGGATATTCATCGACCGGCGGGCGTTTGTCAAATGGACGGTGCTTGATCGTCCCGTCAGCGGCCGATAGTGCCAAATAGTGTCAGATCGTCCCGGGAAATGCGCGAGCCTTCGCGAGAGGGGCATGTGGCAGTGGCCTGGGCCACGCGTCCTCACTGGGGGAGTGCTGTCGGTGGCCCAAGCGCGCTGGCCTGGCGCGCTCAGCAAGATCTTTTCCGTGATCTTCCCGAAGTCCTTGCCCAGGGGATATCCCGGCTCCTACGGTCTTAATGGGCGCCGTCACCTGCGGGCGGCAACTTCGTGCACCCAGCCAGGGTGGGTGATGCTCGGTCCGTTTTAGGTCCCGAGCCGCAGGCCGGTCATACTCGCCCGGATCGCGTTCGCAGGAGGCCCCCGCGAGGGGGTTGGAGTCTTTTTGGGAAATTCTCCGATCTCCTGCTGAACTTCCATCGCTCACCCGAGCAGGCGGCCCGAAAAGGGACCGTCTATTTCGGCCTGCCCTTGTTCCCTGCCCATAGGAGATACGTGCCCAAGCCCTTCCGCGCCACCACTGCCGACCGCCGCCCGCTGGCCACCGCCCAGGAGCTCGCCGACCACCTACAGGTGCCCCTCGACACCGTCTACGGGTGGAAGCACCGGGGCCAAGGCCCGAAGGCGATCAAGGTCGGCCGGCACCTGCGCTACCGCTGGACCGAGGTGGAGGCATGGCTGGACGATCTGAGCTCAGGCCGCGCCGCCGCCTGAGCACCACCTGCACGGTCAGCTTCCACCCCCCGGTCCCCGCCGCCCAGCGCGTCGGCGGGCCGTACGGCCCTTCCCCACATCACCGCTCGACTCGGCGGTCCCGGACTCCACGGTCCGGGAGCGCAGTTAGGAGACTCCTTGGAGAGCATGCCTTCCACACCCTCGACGGGACCGGTGTCGGTTCCGGACTCTGCGGACGGCCGTCGTCCGTCCGCTGCGGACGGTCCGGACACGGGGACCGAACCCGGGGACGGTCCGCAGCCTGTGGCGGAACACGGGGACCGGTCCCGGACCATTTCGACGGACGGTGGTCCGCAGGCGCGGACCGAGCGGACCGTTCCACCGGACGGGGACGGACCGGCGGACCGGCCTGCGGTTCCGTCCCGGACCGCCGGTCCGCAGACGGGGACCGTCCGGATCGACGGTCCGGTGACGGGGACCGGTGTTGCGGACGGTCCGGTCCCGTCCGGTCCGGACGATGGTCCGGTCCGGTTCGGTTTCGCCCGCGCGGCGGTTTACCTGCCGACGCCATCGCCGTAGCCGCGCCCGACGGCGCACCGCCGCAGCCCGCCCTCGGCTCCACGCCACGCGGATCCCATCCCCTGCTTGCACGTGACGATGATGGCCGAACTCTCCTTCTTCCGCCGCCCGATTGGCTCGATGCCATCCGGCTGATGCAGGCGGCGGAGGGACTCAGGCTTCGGCGGGCGGCTTCATTTGAACCGGGTATCGGAGCCATGGTGGGCCGTCAGGCCAAGAAGGTGGCTGCCCGCTCGTCGAGCTCTTGGGCGGCGGAAACACCACGGCTCTTGAACTGGGCGAGGCTCTTGCGTATCTCCAGCACCGAACGGTGGGTGCGGACAGGCTGCACGCCGGCCATGGCGTCGAGCGCGCGGTTCCAGGTGCCGCACGCCTGCTCGATGCCGCCGTCCGCGAGTTCCATCCTCGCCTGGGCCACCAGGTCGAGCGCGAGGATCCTCGTGTAGGTCGTGGCCGGTTGGGGGGCCGCCGCTGCCGCGTAGTTCTCCGCGGCGCCCTTCCGGTCGCCGAGCCGGGAGAAGACCTTGGCACTACGGGAGTTGGCCGTGGCGCGCGATGGGCCCCAGGAGAGGGCCCAGTACGGCATCGCGTCGCCGCCTGCGTCCTCGTAGCGTCTGTGGCTCTCTGCGCCACCTGGGACTGGTGAGCGTGGCCGCCCCGGCCAGAGGGCGCGGCCCGCGCAGCGCGCCGGACCGTCGCCCACCCGTCCGAAGGCCGAAGAGCGGTTCAGGGCGGAAGGAGTGGCACGTTCGTCGGGAAGCGGCCGACGCAGCTGGCGTCACTGGGACACGAGTTCGCCAGCTCTCTGCGCGAGTTCGGATGCGCCAGGGATTCCCCGCCTGCTGTAGACGGCCATGGTCGAGCGCACCGTCTTCAGCTCCTTCCGGTTCCGGTCGGATGCCACGCCGTCCATGAGATCCAGGCACTGATCCCAGAGGTCCGGTCGACCTTCCCCCGGGCCCGCGACAGCGCGGCCTCGGCCAGTTCGACGCAGTGCGTGGTCTGGCTCAGATCGAGGGCCTGGTGGGTGAGGGCCCGCATCATCCAGGCTCCGTGACCTGCGGGGTCGGACTCGCAGGCGAGCTGGTAGGCGAGGAGGTAGAACCTCTGGGCCGCGCCCTCGCGGCCGAGATCATGGCACTTCCATCCGACCAAGGTCGCCAGCTCAGCCGCCGCGCCGTACGCGCTCCGGCGGACCTCCTCGGACGGGAACGTGGCCTGGAGCATCGGCACGACGGCGTCCGCCAGATAGGACGAGACAGTGGACAGCCCGTGGCCGCCGCCCAGTCTCTCGTCGGCGGTCCGGAACATCTCGGTGAGCTGCCGGACGGTGGAGACCTCTTCAGCCCCGGCCCTGCGACTGCCCTTCGCGGTTCGCAGGGCAGCGGCGACGGCCTGGTGGTCGTAGACGAGCGGGAGCCCGACCGCAGCGGTGCCGAAGGCGAGGGCGAGGAAGTCGCGACGGTGGAACATGACAAGTCTCCCGAGATCGGCAGCGGTTGCCAGAGGATCAGGGGTCATGACCTCCCCGATTGCGGGGAAGCCTAGACCGATCTCGGCGGCCGTCACCTTCCGCTTCACCATTCTGGTCAAAGCCTCGGCAAGGTAGGTCGCGGTTCTGCCAGTTGGGGTGCCGCCCCGGACCCAGGAGAGTACGGCGGATCGGGAGGTGTGCAAGGTCTCGCCGGCCTCCGCCGCAACAGTGCGGACCGTTCTGGCCAGGGCTTCGTACGTGCACCCGGCTTCCTCGATGATGCTCGCCAGCTGCCGGTTGGGCTTCTTGCTGCCAGTCAACTCGCACCCCCAGAACTGATCTTGAACAGATTGAACGGGATGGGCGGGCCATCACCGTACCGCCTGGACGTGGCCGGCTGTTCACTGAGTGCACAAACCCGCACTTCAGAGGAGGTCGTTGCCTCATGGCCGACGTGTATTTCGACCCGCGCCTACGCGAGTTGGCCGGGGCCGGCGTGCTGGTCACCGGGGGTGGTGGCCTGGTCGGCAGCCGCATCGTCGCCCAGCTCGCCGCGTGCGGAGCCAAGCCGACCGTCCTGGACAGGTTCGACGCCTACCCGCACCCGGTGCGGGACCTGTTCCGGGTGGACCAGCACGGTGCCCGGGTCGTCCTCGGAGACGTGCGCGAACGGGCCACCGTGAAGTGGCTCGCAGGCCGCGCGGACTACGTGATCCACGCCGCCGCGCACGCCGACGTCGCCGCCTGCACCCGCCGGCCCGACACTGCCTTCGCGGCGAATGTGCAGGGTACCCAGACCGTTCTGGATGCGGTGCTGGAGTCGTCGGTGAAGCGGCTGGTGTTCGTGTCCTCCGCCTCCGTCTACGGCGACGGCATCCCAGCGGTGGACGGTGTGGCGCGCTTCATCGAGGACCAGCCGCTGACCCCGATCTCCGTGTACGCCAACACGAAGTTGTGGGGCGAACACCAGGCGCGTCTGATGCTCGGCAGCAGCGGTACCGAGTACTCGATCGTCCGGTACTTCTCGGTTTACGGCGACCCGCAGATCCCCAAGCCCGGCTCGCACTCCTGGATGGTCCCGTGGCTGGCCCTGTCCGCGCACACGGGCACGCCGATGCGGTTCAACGGCGGCGGCCACCAGGTGCGCGACATGGTCCACGTCGAGGACATCGCGCACGCCACGATCCTCGCCCTCGTCGCCGACCAGGCCGCCGGACAGACCATCAACATCGGCACCGGCATCCCCACCTCGGTCCGGCGGATCGCTGAGCTGGTCGCCGCCCACTACCCCCGCGCCGCTTTCGTCGAGACACCCATGCCCGAGGGCGACCCGCGCGGAGGTTACGCCGACACCCGCAGGGCCGCCGACCTGCTCGGCTGGCGCCCCGCCGTCACCCTCACCGAGGGCGTGGACCGCTACGTGAACTGGCTCAGGACCACGCCGAGCGCCATCCCGGACTGGTTCACTGCCGCGCCGACCGCCTCTATGGCCGCCTGAACGAAGGGACCGCTTCCATGCGCGTCGTGCTCCTCGGCGGAGCCGGGTACATCGGCTCCGTCGCCTCCCACTACCTCGTCTCCCACGGCCACCACGTCACCGTCGTGGACGGCCTGATCTACAACCGCGGGGACGACCCGGGTCGGCTACTACCCAACACCGCCGCGTTCGTCGGCGGGGACCTGCGCGACCCCGCCCTGCTGGCCGACGTCTGCGACGGCGCGGACGTCGTCGTGCACCTCGGCGGGATCGTCGGCGAACCGGCCTGCCAACTGGACGAGGAACTGGCCGTCGAGCTGAACTACGCCGCCCCGATGATCGCCGCCGAGGCTGCCGCCGGCGCGGGCGTCGGCCAGTACGTGTTCTTCTCCTCCTGCAGCGTCTACGGCAGGCACGAGGGCACCGTGGACGAGGACACCGAGCCGAACCCGCTGGGCATCTACGTCCGGACCAAGGTCCTCGCCGAACGGCGCCTCCCCGACGTACTCGCCGGAGTCACCGAGTTCACGACCCTTCGGCTGGCAACCGTCCACGGCTCATCGCCCCGCCAGCGTCTGGACTCCGTCGTCAACTCCATGGCTTCCCGCGCGGTCGCCACCGGTCGCATCCCGCTCAACGGCGGCGCACAGCGCCGACCCCTCGTCCATGTCGGTGACGTCGCCGAAGTCCTCACCGGCGTCATGGCCGACAACCTGACCGGGGCGTGGAACGTCGGCAGCGACCAGGAGAACCACACCATCGCCGACATCGCCGAGACAGTCGCTGCCGTCGTGCCCGGCTCGAAGATCCAGCGCGGGCCGGAGCGGGACGAGGCCGACGCCCGCGACTACCGGGTCAGCTTCACCCGGCTCCAGCGCCACATGCCCGGGGCGTGCTCCACCGCTCTCAAGGACGGCGTGCAGGAGATCGCCGACCTCCTCGCGACCCGCACGATCGCTGATCCGGACGAGCCCCAGTACGACAACCACCGGGGCCTGGTGGACGCCTTCACCGCCGACAGGGTGCGATCCGTGCGCTCCCCCGCCTGCCAGCGGTATCAGGCCGAGTACACCGCCACGTGGGGGCGGCCGTGACAACCACCGCACCGTTTCTTCCGTGGAACCGGCCGTCCATCGGGAGCGAGGAGGAGGCCGAGGTGATCCACACCCTGCGGTCGGGCTGGCTCACGCACGGCCCGAAGGCAACCCGGTTCGAGGAAGTCGTGAAGACCGCACTCGGAGCCGAGGACGCGTTCGCCGTGTCCTCGTGCACCGCCGCCCTGCACCTGGCCTTCCTCGCCGTCGGCATCAGGGCGGGGGACGAGGTGATCACTCCGAGCCTCACCTTCTGCGCGGCCCCGAACGCCGTCGTCCAGTGCGGCGGCACACCGGTGTTCGCCGAGGTGGATCCGGTCACGTTCAACATCGACCCCGAGGCGGCTGAGCTGGCGATCACCTCCAGGACGAAGGCCATCGTGGTCATGCACTACGGTGGCCACCCCTGCGACCTGCCGGCCTTCCGCAAGCTCGCCGACGACCACGGCTTGGTCCTCATCGAGGACGCCGCCCACGCTCTGCACGCCTCGCGTGACGGTCTGCAAGCGGGCAGCATCGGCGACCTGGCGGTGTTGTCCTTCTACGCCAACAAGGTCATGACCACCGGCGAGGGCGGGATGATCGTCGGCCGCACGGACCTCGTCCAGGCCGCACGCCTCCTCGGCCGACACGGCATCGACTCCTCAGTGTGGCAGCGCCACGGCAAGCGCCGCACCGCCGACTACGAGGTCACCGTGCCGGGCTTGAAGTACACGATGCCGGACATCACGGCCGCGGTCGGGATCCAGCAGTTCCAGAAGCTGCCGGACTTCACCGCGCGACGGGCGCAGATCGCCGCTTCCTACGACCGGTCCCTCGCCGGCCTTCCGGGGTTGCGGCTGCCGACCGTGCTGGACGGCGTCCAGCACGGCTGGTTCCTCTACCCCGTCCTGATCGAACCGCTCGGTGGCCGGAGCCGCGACACAGTTGCCGACCTGCTCCTCGACGCCTACGGGATCGGCACCAGCGTCCACTTCAAACCGGTCCACCGACTCGCCGCCTACCGGTACGTCGACTGCGACCTGCCCGTCACCGATCAGATCGCCGCCCGGCAGCTGTCCCTGCCGTGCTACCCGGCCATGACCAGTACGGACGTGCAGCGCGTCATCGACGCGATCCTCGCTGTCTGGTCCTGACCCGCAACTCCGCGAGGCCGACTGTCAGATGACCGGCGGCCGACCCAGCCTGGTCATCTGCCACACCGTGCTCCACCGCATCGGCCGACGCGGAGGACACGGTGTCCGAACGCCCTCGAAGAAGCCGGACCACCAAGCCTTGAGACCGGAGAGCGGCGGCCGCCGCACCACCGTGTACAGCGCCCAGGAGGTGAGGTAGACGGGCACCAGAACGGCAGGCAGATGACGCTTCGCCAGCCACACCCGATTGCGTGCCGTCATCCGGTAGTAGGTGGCGTGCCGGGCCGGATCGGTGCGGGGATGCTGCAACACCAGGTCGGCCCGGTAGTCGATCTCCCATCCGGCATCGAGCGCGCGCCAGGCGAAGTCGGTCTCCTCGTGCGCGTAGAAGAACTCGGCGGGGAACAGGCCGACTTGGTCGATCACGCTCATGCGGATCGCGTGCCCGCCGCCCAGGAACGTCGTGACCGGGCCGGACTGCAGCGGATCGCTCGCGCCGAATCGGGGGACGTGGCGGCGCTGGGTGTACCCGGTCTCGTCCGCGATCCGGAAGGACACCACACCGAGGCGCGGATTCTCTTCGAAGGCTTCCCGGGCCAGCCGGAAAGTGTCGGTTCGGGGAAGCAGCCCGTCGTCGTCCAGGACCACCAGGACGTCGACACCGCCGAGTTCACGCAGCCGCTCGACGCCGGCATTCCGCCCTCCGGGGATGCCCAGGTTCTCGGGCAGCTCGACCGCGTCCAGCCACTCCGGCAGCTCGGGCAGTTTCACGCCCTGCCCGAGCACCACGGCCCGGGTGCTGCCGCCGCCCTCCTGGGCTTCGACCGAGTCCAGGAGCGCACGAAGCTCCTTCGGCCGGTTGCCCATCGTCAGCACCACCACGCCCAGCGTGACGCCCATTGCACCCGATCCCATCGAGGAGTCCTTCATGATCTCGCCGACACCGGAAGCGGCCGACGCGCCGTTGCGCGTACTCGCCGAGACCCGCAGGCTCCCGGACCACCAGCACATGGACCAGCACACCCTGAGCTGGATCGCCGGCAACCGACCCGCCGGTCCCAGTGCCCCGGCCACGATGCCATATCGCCCGACCCTGCTGGTACCCGACGTTTCCTGGTTCGCCAGCCCGGCCGTGATCGACTCCATTCACGGCGCCATGCACAACGCCCGCGTCAGCCTTCTCGTCCAGTTCCTCGCCCAACATCACGAGCCCGGTCGTGATCAAGCCCTGGCCCTCGCCGCCGCAGCGGCCTGCCACGACTGCCGACGGCACCACGACCGCGACGACCCCGGCCACGGCGAACGCGCCGCACGCTGGCTCGCCGGCAACCTCGACACCGTGGCCCGCACCTTCGGCCAACCGGTCACCACCGAGACGATCACTGCCGTCGCGCTCCACGACGTCCCGCACGACAACTTCACCGACAGCCAGGCCGACGCCTACCGGCAGAGCCCGCACCTGGTGGACCTCCTCAAGGCCGCCGACGCACTCGACCGCTACCGACTGCCCCTCCGCCGCTGGTGGCCTGACCCGAGCCGCCTCCGCGTAGCCCTGCCGGCGTGGCTCCCGCCGGTCGCGTTCGACCTGGTCGTTCACAGCGAGCAGGCACGCCTCGACGGCGCCACTCACGGCGAAGCCCTGGAACACGCACTCCACACCGTGCTGCCCGAGTAGGAGGACCCGTTGCACGCCGATTGGGAATACGCCCACACCAGCTACAACGCGCCGGTCTCGCGCCCGTCACCCGCCGGGCTCGCGGAGAGCGAAGCCGACTGGGCTCACCGCCTGGAGACGCAGACCCCGAACGGCTGGCTCCTGCGGGACAACGCCATGCTCCGAAGCCTGGCCAGCGGCGCCCGATGCACCTGCTCCACCTGACCCGCGACCTGGGCACCGTCCGCAGCAGCGGGCACCTCTACGCCTCCACCGGCTGCCTGGTCGGCGCCGTCTACGGGGCGCCTCTCACTCCGACCGGTGGCGCCTTCCGGCCCCACAACCTCGGCTCCTACCTGCTGGAAAGCAGGCAGAACAGCACACCGCTCATCATCGAGGTCACCCCCGGCGCTCCAGCGCCCGCCAAGGGCATCGACTACCTGCGCCTCGGAGGTATCCACCTGAGGACGTACCAGACGTACCGGCATTTCCTCACCGAAGCCGAGGATGACGATGTGCTCCGGTCCGTCGTGGACCGGGTGCGCGTCGCTGCCCCGTTCCTCGACATGCTCCTGCGCAACGCCAGCGGTGGCACGACGCCGGACGGGTCGTTCATCGACACCCTTGCCGTCACGGTCCCGGTCTTCCCCTACCTTGGGTACCTCTACTTCGAGACCGTCGCCGAGTACTTGATGCTCCACTCCACCAGCCGGGCGACCAAGGAGTACGCCCACCGGGGCGAGCTCAACAACCGCCTGTACAAGGAGCTCGCGTTCTCTGCGGTGCGGGGGATGGGAGTTCTCTTCGACCTCGGGCGGTTCGCGCCGGACTGCGCGCGGCTCCTCGAACTCGTCGAGCGCATCGAGCCCGGCCTGGCATCCGGCCTGCCCGGCCATGTGCGACGCCGGCTGTCCCACCTGTTCGCCGCCACAGCCCTTGCCCCGGATCAGGACGCCTCCGCCCTCACCTTCCACCGGGCGGACCTGGACACACTGGCGGACACCGCCCCGTACCTCCTCGGCCAGCTGATCTTCCGGGAGATCCGGATCGCCGACCGCTACCCGCAGCTCTACCACTGCTTCGAACAGGTCAAGGCCCTGGAAGCGTGGAGCTACTGGAACTCCGAGCGCATCCCGACGCCGTTCAACGGCACGACCCCCAAGGGGGAGATCGGCATCAATCCGGCCCACCCGCATGCCGGCTTCTCGGTCTGGACGGCGGAGACCTGCGAACGGGGGCTCCTCCACCCGGTCGAACAGAACGCCGCAGTGCCGGCCCCTCGCCTCGTGCCCTGGCTGGTCGCTCCCCTACGGGACAGGACGGAGGAGGAACGATGGTTGAACCGGCACCTGGCGCCCGCGAGTTAGCTCCTGCCGGGCTGTCGAGCAGCTGGCTCCCCCACTGACTCGCCCCGCACCATCGAACAGGAAGCAGGCCACTATGCAGCACCGCGTCCGCGCCGTCCTCCTCACCCCGAACGACACCATGCTGCTGATCAAGCGCATCCGACCTGGCATCGACCCGTACTGGGTGATCGTCGGCGGCAAGATCGAACCGACCGACGTCAGCCCTGAGGAGGCCCTGCTGCGCGAGGTCCGCGAGGAGATCGCGGGCGAGGCGGAGATCGTCAGCCTCCTCCACACCATCGAGACCGCCGACGAACGCCAGGACTTCTACCTCGCCACCATCCAGAAGTGGAGCTTCGAGGACCGCACCGGCCCCGAGTTCAGCCAGGAAGACCGAGGCGAATACCTCCTCGAAGAGATCCCCCTGACCACCGCCGCCCTCGACGCGGTCAACCTCCTGCCCCAGGACTTCGCGGCCGTCCTGCGCGAGGCCGTCGAGCGCGGAGAACTCCTCGCCGTCCGTTGACCGCAAGGGTGGCCGGGTCGGCCCGGCCACCCAACATCAAGCGCCCCTTGCGGCCTCGCGTTCAGCGATGAAGTCGTCGAGGAGCTGGAACAGGACCTTGATCGCGTGCTTCTCGTCCTTGGACGGTAGGTCCGAGATGTTGTCCCAGCCGTCGGGGAGGGCGATGTGCAGGACCTGGCCGGGCCAGGCATGGTTACAGTCACGGCCTCGGCGGGCGACGAGCCACTCGTGCCAGCCGGTGAGGAGGACGGGGCCGCCGTGGCGGCTGGCGTGTTCGTCGTAGCCGGTCAGGAAGGCGGTCAGCTGGTGGAAGGAGCTGCAGCCGATGATCAGGGGGCGTTGGCCGATACAGGCGAAGTACTCGCGCTCGTCCATCTCCGAGAGCTGTTTCATGTCCCTTCCCCCTGGCTGGTCGTGGTTAGGAGCCGTCGTTGGCGGAGTGGAGAACGGCCTCGGCGATTTCGCGTACGCGTTCCTGGGTGATGCCGGTCCTCTGCTCGACGGCGAGGGGGTGGTCGGTGGGTTCGAGCTCGATGAGGGGTCGCTGACCGATGGGCCTGGTGTGGAGGTTGGTCTTCAGGTTGATCGTGCTGGGCGAATAGATGGGAAGCTCGGTGGTCAGCCAGCCGAAGTACGGCTTCTCGGATTCGCGCCCTGGGGTGTCCCAGAGGTCTGCGGCGCGGGAGAAGTTCTCGCGGCTCAGGGAGACCCAGACGCCCCAGGAGAACACATCACTGCTGCCGATGACCGGTATCTCGATCAGGCCCTTGACGAAGTAGTGCTGTGCCTTGATGACGCACTGATCCGACGAGAGCAGGCAGTCGGGAGCGTCGGCGAAGCCCGGGGCCCAGACGTAGGGGGCCGTTGTCGAGTAGTTCATCGGCAGCTCTGGGTGGTGCCCGCCGCAGCACGAGCAGGTGAATCCGAGATCACTGGTCATGGGTGGAAGCCTAATGATCAGAGCCGACACCTCTCAGGGCAGTGCGTTCCTCCGCAGAGGCCGGACAGTGATCAAGGTCGCTGGCGTGAACGCGCCTTGTGCGCCTGGTTGTTGTGGTACGTTCCGTGGTCCAACCGAAAATAGGCGACCCCGGCGGTGCTGGTAACACCCCGGGGTCCGGCAGCAGGAGTGCGACCTCCCGATGCGTGTCCGTCGTAGCGCCCACGTGCGCAACTTCACCGTGCTGCCCAACGCCATGCTGCAGTACCGGCAGCTGTCCTACACCGCCCGTGGCCTGCTCGCCGACCTCCTCTCCCGCCCGGATGGTTGGCGCGAGGACGGCCGGCACATGGCCGACTCCAGCCCGCAGGGGCGCGGGGCGATCCGCAAGGCTCTGAAGGAGTTGACCGAGGCCGGGTACTACCGGGTCGAGAAGATCCGCCTGCCGGACGGGACGATCCACACCGAGACCCACGTCTACGACACCCCTCAGCTGGCGGCACCGGGTGTCACCCGTCCGGTCTCCGGTGAGGCGAGCACCGGCCGTGCTGGCGTCCCTCTTGTAAAGGACCGGTATCAAGAACCCTCCCACCTCGCCGAGCAGGCCGATCAGCGATCGGCCACCAGCAGTGAGGCCGCCGACCGGCCCGAAGGGCGGGAGGAGGGCCACACCATCGACCAGGAGACTCTGACCATCCCGGACGAGCAGGTCCGCGAGGCGGCGGCGACGCTGTTCCGGGCGATCCGCTCGGAGCCGCGCCTGTGGCTGGGCGAGGCCGAGGCCACTGAGCTGGCGCCGCTCGTCGCCCAGTGGCTGGAGCGCGGCAGCACTGCCCAGGAGTTGGCCCAAGCCCTGTTGCCCGGCCTGCCCGTGCCCCTGCACTCCCCGGTCGGCGTCCTCCGCAGCCGCCTGCAGCGCAAGATGCGTGCCTGCGTCGCAGCGTCGTGTAGCGGCATGTGACGGGCGACCCGTGGGTGTTGAGCCATGCCGCCGAGGGGCACCTACCTGAGCAAAGATGGTGTGTGCCAGACGAGTTGCTTTGCAGCCATGACGGCCGGTGACATGTCTTGCCAGGCCATGGTTCGTTCGGCAGTACGCCGGTTGAATCGCAGGTTGACTTCTCCGGGCTGCCCCATGCCCTTGGCATCGATAGAGCACTGGGCGCCCCATGAGTAGTCGCCCGTGCAGTGGCGACGGACGACCGTGAGTGGGAGACCAAACATGGGGTCGGTGAGTCGGCTCAGGAACGCCTCGTGCTGGCAACTGCCGTTCAGGGGGTGGTAGTCCATGTCGAAGCACCACTGTTCGCCGTGTTGTCCGGGATTCCTCCAGGCAGAGAAGTGGAGCGGTACCTCGATCCGGCTGAACAGGCCGATCCTGCGGAGGAGACCGCTGCTGAGCCAGGCTGAATGGTCATCCGTAGCGAGGTACCGCTCGAACAAGCGCTCCTGGGCTGTCTGGAGGTGCGGTGACGTGATGTGACACATCTCCTCACCGGCGTCTGCGAGCCAGCTAATTCTGGCGGACTCGGCTTGCTCCCATGCATGCCTGCTGATCCCCGTTACGTTGATCGTGGCGGAGGTCCCGGCGACGACGAGGTCGATTCCGCTTGCCGAGGTTCGGCATACACGGAGTCCTGGTACTCCGCCGATCTCGGTGTCGCGGGTCCATGGCAGCAGTTGCACTGCGTGATCGGCGACGTGGTCGCCTTCGAAGTTCAAGGTGATCGAGTCCGGGGCTGGGATCACCGACTTGACGCCGAAGGGGTAGATCGTCAGTTCGTCCGGCCAGGCCAAGGTGAAGAATGCCCGCCTCTCCAGCCGCCTCTGAAGAGCGCTGCGGGCTGCGGGGATCAGGCTCTGACCTCGTGGGGTTCCTTCGATCCGCTCCCGCAGCCTCTGATGGGACTCGCCGGTGTAAGCGCGTACGACCCTGGTCAGACGGGAAACGTTGTCGCGAGGCATGTCGAACTCCTTGACCGCCGGCCCGGTATCAACGAGGAGTTGCTGCTCTGTGAAGCACGTTGAAGGTGGAGATGAACCAGGTGAGCCCTGCTCCTTCTCCCGCGACGTCGACGGCCGGGCCGAGCGCCTGGGATGGCCGCTGTCCGGCCTGGTGGGATTCAACCATGAATTCTCCGCGTCGTCCGTTCATCGCGTCGGCTGCCTCGGCGTGCCGAAGATGTATCGGCCGAGTCATCCTCTAGGCTCGACCAAGTCGGCTTGCGGAAGCCGACTCCGGCTCACGGCTCGCCGACCTACAGGGCCAGCAGGGCAGGCAAGGGGCTTGGCCCCATCCGCCCCTCTTGGGAGGGAGATCAGCACCCACCACACGGTCTCTGCGGACGCACACGACTCCGCGCTCTGGTCGGCGGTGCGGCGACGGAGTTCCAGTGCCCCACAGTGTCCTCGGCGACCTCGCCAGGCAGCGCATGGTCTACACGAACGAGCGCTACCGCATCGCGTTTCAGGCCATCCGTGAGCTATCTCCCGGCTCCTGCCCGCTTCCGGCGGCAGGGGGAGACCAAGAACTCTTCGAAGCGGCCATCTTCGCGCACATCCTGAAGCCGTACCGCTTCGGCCTGCATCCACTACGCATCGCCCAGACGCGGCCCTATCCCGAGAGCCTTGTGCTCGTGGTCGACACCTCCGAGCGTCTGGTGCTCGACATGCTGCGTGACCTGCTGCCGAGTGCAGACCGAGAAGGGGAAGAGGTTCAGGGCGTCGAGGGCCTGCGAATCTTGAGGTGGCGGGACGATGGCCTGGAACTGCACCGCCCGGGTCAGCGCACGCTTGTCCGCCTCGCTGGTGCGCCGCATGCCGTCTGGCGCCGGGCCGAGAAGCAGGTTGTGGACGACCTTGAGGATTCCGGCTACCGGGCTTGCTGGCGTACCCACCCTGATGCCTGGACCGAAGTGGAACGCTTGCAGGAGAGGGATGACGAAGGTTGGTACACCGGGCTTGCCCGCCGTGGCGCCTGGCTGGCCAGCGGGTTGCTTCGTCGAATTGCCCTCTTCCACACCACCGCCATTCCCTGGGCTGCTGATGGTTGGCGAGGGCTGTCCAGCGAGCTGTTGTGGAAGTTCGACCTGGCTTGCTACCCGGACCTTCCGCCGCGCATGGAAGAACTTGCCGCCGCGCTCACTGATCCCCGCTTTGGGCTCCCCATGCAAACCAGCGCCCGCTCGCTGAGGTCTCCGCGTAGGCTGCGCCTCGCTGCCACACATGGCAGCGAGGCGCTCGAACCGTTCTTCGCGCCGTGGGAGGCAGACGGAGATCAGTGGATGGCTGACCTCCAGCGAGCCCGCGTGGTGCGGGAACGTGTTGAGCGAGTCGTTGCCGGTGTCACCAGGTAGACGGTGAACGGTGCCCTGCAGGGCACATCGGGGGCACATGAAGCCCAAAAGTGCCGCTGACCAGTGCGAACTACTGAAGGTAGTTTCGCCTGGTCAGCGGCACTTTTCTGGTTGAACCCGCAGGTCACTGGCTTGTGGGGATCAAAAGATCCTCAAGTGGCAGGACAACGCCCTCCTGCGCGCCGCGTCCTGAGGGCCGGACCAGTCGCTGGCGGTGCTCCTCCGTCGGACCGCACTGCGGTTGCCGGGCGTGGGAGCGGACCGGACGATGGGGGCATGATGCACCAGATGCGAGCCGAGTACGGCGCCGGCGGCGAGGCCGAGGGGGTGCGGCTGTGGCACGTGGTCCGGGGTGAGGACAGTGTCGCGATGTGCGGGCGGGAGCTCGATCCGGCGGCGCGGGTGCGCTCGGCGGTGGACTGGGGGAAGACCCCGGAGCTGTGCTGCCACACCTGCGGGGCGTACTTCCTGCGCGAGGCCCCGTACCTGGCGGCCGAACACCCGTAGGCGGCACTACCGTTGCCCGGCATGGAGGAACCCCTCGTCCGGCCGCGGCCGTTGACCCCCGAGGCCGCCGGGCTGCGTGCCGGCGTGCCTGAACTGCCCGAGTACGTCGACCGGTTGTGCGCGCTGGTCGAGCGGGTGGACCCGCTGATCCACGCGTTCGTGCCGGAGCCCGGACGGCACGGGCGGTTGCGGGCGCAGGCGAGGGAGCTGGCCGCGCGGTACCCGGAGCCGGACGGGCGGCCGCCGCTGTACGGGGTGGCGGTGGGGGTCAAGGACATCGTGCACGTGGACGGGCTGCCCACCCACGGCGGTTCGGCGCTGCCGCCCGGGGTGCTGGCCGGTCCGCAGGCCCCGGTGGTGGACCGGCTGCGGGCGGCGGGGGCACTGGTCGCGGGCAAGACGGTGACCGCCGAGTTCGCCGCGAGCGCCCCGGGCCCGACCCGCAATCCGCACCATCCGGGCCACACCCCGGGCGGCTCCAGCAGCGGTTCGGCGGCGGCGGTCGCGGCGGGGCTGGTGCCGCTGGCGATCGGCACCCAGACCGTCGGCTCGGTGGTCCGCCCGGCCGCGTACTGCGGGGTGGTGGGCTTCCGGCCGACGTACGGGCGGATCCCGATCGACGGGGTGATCCCGAACGCGCCGAGCTTCGACACCCTGGGCGTGTTCACCGCCGACCTGGCGGGCGCGGCGCTGGTGGCCCCGCTGCTCTGCGACGACTGGCGGCCGGCGGACGACTCGGAGCCGGTGCTCGGGGTGCCGGACGGGACATACCTGGAGTGGGCGGAGCCGGCCGCGCTGCGCGCCTTCGAGGAGCAGCTGGCCCGGCTGGTGAGGGCCGGGCTGACGGTGCGCCGGGTCGAGCTGTTCCCCGACTTCGCCGAGGTCAGGCGGCAGTTGCAGACGGTCAACCGGTTCGAGCTGGCCCGCGGCCACGCCGACTGGTTCGCCCGCTTCGGCGGGCTCTACCGGCCGGAGACGGCAGCCGGCATCCGGGTCGGGCAGGGCGTCGCGGCCGAGGACAGGGCGGCCGCCCTGCGCTTCCGGGAGCGGCTGCGCGAGCGGGTGGCCGCGGCGCAGACGGCGGCCGGGGTGGACCTGTGGCTGGCGCCCTCGGCGACCGGCGGCGCGCCGGAGGGCCTGCACGGCACCGGGGACGCGGTGATGTCGCTGCCGTGGAGCTTCCTCGGCCGCCCGGCCCTGAGCCTGCCGGCCGGGTGGACCGGGGAGGGGCTGCCGCTCGGGCTCCAGGTGGTCGGCGCGGAGGGCGGGGACGAGCAGCTGCTGGCCCGGTCCGCCCTGCTGGAACGGGTGCTGACGGAGCGTTAGGCGAGGGCCGGGTCGGCCGGGTCGGCGGCCTCGGCGCGCAGCAGGCGCAGCAGGAGGCGGCCGGCCCGCTGGTACGGGACGTCCTCGTCGTGCAGCACGGCCTGGGAGTTGGCCGTCTCCAGGACGGCGACCAGGGCGAAGGCGAGGTCGCCGAGGTCGGTGTCGGGGCGCAGGCCGCCGGCGGCCCTGGCGTCGCCGAGGGCCGCGGCGATGGTGTCGGACCACTCCCGGGCGCAGCCGGCCAGGGCGTCCCGGACGGCGCCGGGGCGGGCGTCGAACTCGGCGGTGACCTCGTAGAAGAAGCAGCCGCCGGGGAAGACCCGGGCGCGGGAGTAGGCGAGCCAGCTCTCGCAGAGGGCGCGGACCCGGGCGAGGCCGGGCGGGGCGTCGGCGACCGGGGTGACGACGGCGTCGACGAAGATCCGGCGGGCGGCGCGGACGGTGGCGAGTTGCAGCTCCTCCTTGGAGCCGAAGCCGGCGAAGACGCCGCTCTTGCTGAGCCCGAGGTCGGTGGCGAGGCGGCCGATGGAGAGCGCGTCCAGGCCCTCGACGGAGGCGATCCCGACGGCGCGGTGCAGCACCGCCCGGCGGGTCTCCTCGCCGCGCAGGACTCGTCCGTCGGTGGTCGGTCCGGCCATCGTCCGTCCCCGTTCTGCTCGTCGTGGCGTGTCGCCCAGGGTAGTGGGTGCACCGGTGGCGGCCTCGGAAACGCCAGGAAATTGCACGAACGGTCGTGCTAATATCTCGCCGCGAGCAAGGCAGGACAAGGAGCGCAGAGAGCAGGGAGACCCGATGGACCCCACCCGGGCACTGATCCGTACGGCCCTCAACCCCACCGCCCGCGTCGCCCCGGGCCTGGCCGGTCGGGCGGCCTTCGAACTGTTCGCGCACCCGCTGCGGCGCAGCCGGGTGCGCGAGTCGGAGCGCGAGGTGCACGGGCGCGCCGCCGTCGAGCGGCTCACCGTGAACGGCAAGGCGGTGGCCGGCTACCGCTGGGGCGACGGGGAGCGGCCGGTCCTGCTGCTGCACGGCTGGCGCTCCCGGGCCTCCCGGTTCGCCCCGTACGTGTCCCGGCTGCGGGCGCTCGGGCTGAGCGCCGTCGCCTTCGACGCGCCGGGCCACGGCGACTCCGGCGGCCGCACCACCAGCGTGCTGGAGTTCCGCGAGCTCGCGCTGCGACTCCAGGAGCGGTACGGGCCGTTCGAGGCCGTGGTGGCGCACTCGCTCGGCGTCTGCGCGGCCTTCGGAGCGCTCGCCGACGGGCTGAGCGCGGGCCGGCTGGCGGCCGTCTCCGGGGTGTCCGGGGTCGGCTTCTTCCCGGCCGCCTTCTGCGCCGGGCTCGGGCTGAACGCCGAGGTCGAGCGGGCGCTGCGGGAGCGGATCGAACGGGAGCTGTTCGGCGGGGACGCCGGGGGCTGGGAGCGCTTCGACGCCGTCCGTCAGGTCGAGGCGGTCGGCGGGCCGGTCCTGGTGGTGCACGACGAGGGGGACCGCGTCGTCCCGCCCAGCGAGGCGCACCGGCTCCGCACGGCGTACGGGGAGCGGCTCGACCTGGTGCTCACCCAGGGGCTCGGCCACCGAAGGATCATCGCGGAGCCGGCCGTCGTCGACCAGGTGATCGGGTTCGTCTCCGCGGGAACGGCGGCCGCCGCCGCATGAGGATCGTCGAACTGCACGCGCGGGCCGTGGAGTCGGCCGCCCAGGTGGTGGACGGCGTACGGCCGGACGAGCTGGACCTGCCCACCCCCTGCGCCGGGTGGACGCTGCGGACCCTGCTGGAGCACTGCGTCGGGCAGCACCGGGGCTTCGCCGCGGCGGCCCGGGGCGCCGGGCCCGACCCGGCGCTGTTCGCGGACGCGCCGCTCGGCGCCGACCCGGCGGGCGTCTTCCGCCGCACCGGCGAGGACCTCACCGAGGCCTTCCGGGAGGCGGCCGCCGCCGGACGGCCGATCTGGCTGCCCGAACTCCACGACGGGGCGCCCTTCCCGTGCGCCCAGGCGGTGGGCTTCCACCTGCTGGACACCCTGGTGCACGGCTGGGACGTCGCCGCCGCGCTCGGCACCGGGGACGGGCCGGCCGCGGCGGTGGACGGCGACGAGGAACTGGCCGCCGTGCTGCTGAGGGTGGCCGAGGCCGTTCCGGCCGGCCCGGAGCACCGGGTGCCGGGACGTGCCTTCGGGCCGCGGCTCGAACCCGGCGGCGGCGCGGGCCGGTTCGGCCGCGCGCTGGCCCTGCTCGGCCGTGACCCGGCCTGGAAGCCGTAGCGCGGCGCCGCGATCCCCTGTGCTCCCGGGACCCCGGGCCCTAGGAGCCGCGGGTGCTTCCGCCGGTCCGGGGGCCGCGGCCGCGCTGCTCGTCGGGGAAGCGCGGCCCGCCGATCAGGAAGAGCAGCGCGGCGGTGGGGAAGCCGGTCGAGGCGGCCAGCACCACGATGAACTGCCAGAACATCTTCCGCTCCTCGTCAGTCGCGGGCGCCGCGGACACCCGAAGGTGATCCCAAACCCGACCCGCTCCGATTGGCCGAATCGTCCGGTCACTGTCCGACGGTATGGCCGAATCACACCGGCTGCCACCGGGCGCCCGGCCCCGGGCCCGCCACACCGGCGCACGGGTCCGGGCGCGGGCCCGGAGCGGCGGCCACACTGCCGGTATGCAGCTACAGCTCGCAGGGGAAGCCCGCCGTCCCGACCGTGAGAGCGAGGACTTCGCGGCGGCCTCGCCGGAGGCGCTGGTCCTGCTGGACGGCGCGAGTTCGCCGGCCGGCCTGGAGTCGGGGTGCCGGCACGGGACGGCCTGGTACGTGCGCCGGCTGGGCGTGCACCTGCTGGCCAGGCTCACCGACCGGACGGACCGCTCGATCGCCGAGTGCCTGGCCGACGCCATCGTGGAGACGGCCGCGCTGCACGGCGGCCGCTGCGACCTGGCCCACCCCAACACCCCCGCCGCGATGGTCGTCGCGGCCCGGCGGCACGGCGAGTCGCTGGAGTACCTGGTGCTCGGCGACTCGCTGCTGGTGCTGGAGCACCGGGACGGCCCGCCGAAGGTGATCGGGGACAACCAGCGCTTCCCCGGCGGGGAGGAACTGCGCCGCCAGGTCAGGGAGACCGTGCCCGGCTCGGCCGAACGGGCCGCCCTGCGCCTGGAGTACGCGCTGGCGGTGCGCGCGGCCAGGAACCGGGGTACCGGCCCGTGGATCGCCGCCGCCGGCCCGCGGGCGGCCGAGCACGCCGAGACCGGCTTCGTCCGGCTGGACCGGCTGCACGCGCTGGCCGCCCTCACCGCCGGCGCCTCGCGCTACACCGAGCGCTTCGGGCTGGGCAGTTGGGGCGACGCGCTGAGGCTGCTCGCCGAGTCGGGGCCGGGCGAACTGATCGCCAGGGTCCGGGCGGCGGAGCGGGCCGACCCGACCTGCGAGCGCTGGCCGCGGGGCAGGACGCACGACGACGCCTCGGCCCTGTACGCGCTGCTGTAGCCGGCTCGGCGACGAGGACGGCGGAGCGGCCGCAGGCACTGCCTGCGGCCGCCCGGTTGTTCCGGCTCCGTCGTTCCTGCCGCCGAGCCGGCCCTGCCTCCTGAGCCGTCAGTGACCGGCGGCGGGGATGGTGCCGAGGCGGCCGGCCTGGAAGTCCTCCATGGCCTGCTGGAGCTCGCGGTGGCTGTTCATCACGAACGGGCCGTAGTGGGCGACGGGTTCGCGGATCGGGAGGCCGCCGAGCAGCACGACCTCGAAGTTGTTGTCGCGGGAGTCCTGCTTCTCGTCGGCGCGGATGGTGATCGAGTCGCCGTCGCCGAAGACGACGGCCTGGCCCCGGTGGAAGGGGCGGTGCTCGGCGCCGGCCGAGCCGTTGCCGGCGAGGCCGTAGGCGAGGGCGTTGAAGTCGGAGCGCCAGGGCAGGGTGATCTGGGCGCCGGGGCTGACCGACGCGTGGATCATGGTGATCGGGGTGTGGGTGGTGCCGGGGCCCTGGTGGCCGTCGAGCTCGCCCGCGATCACCCGGAGCAGCGCGCCGCCGTCCGCGGTGCTGAGCAGCCTGACGCTGCCGCCGCGGATGTCCTGGTACTTCGGGGCGATCATCTTGTCCGAGGCGGGCAGGTTCACCCACAGCTGGAGGCCGTGGAAGAGGCCGCCGGACTTCACCAGCGACTCCGGCGGGGTCTCGATGTGCAGCAGGCCGGAGCCGGCCGTCATCCACTGGGTGTCGCCGTCGGTGATGGTGCCGCCGCCGCCGTGCGAGTCCTGGTGGATGAACGTTCCGTCAATGATGTAGGTGACGGTCTCGAAGCCGCGGTGCGGGTGCCAGGGGGTGCCCTTGGGCTCGCCGGCCGCGTAATCCACCTCGCCCATCTGGTCCATCATGATGAACGGGTCGAGGTACTTCTGGTTGATCTTGGCGAAGGCGCGGCGGACGGGGAAGCCCTCGCCTTCGAAGCCCTCGGGCGCGGTGGCCACGGTGAGGACCGGCCGGGCGCTCGTGACGGCGGGGTCCGGCGTGGTGACGCGCGGAAGGGTCAGTGGGTTGTCGACGGTCACGGCGGGCATGTCGGCCTCCTTCGGGGGGTGGTCTGGCCTACGTGCACGAGGTTAGTTCAATCATCAACAACAAGCAAGTTGAAAATTGAACTATGCAGTGACGAAGGAGCGCGGGGCTCCTCCTCCAGGATGGGTCAGGGGTGGGCCGGCCGCATCGCGGGCCGGCCGTCCGCGGCTCGGTCGGCTGCGGCTCCGGTCGGCTGGGCCGGCCGTCCGCGGCTCCGGTCGGCTGGGCCGGCCGTCCGCGGCTCCGGCGGGCCGTCCGGTCAGCCGTACATCCGGCGCATGGTGAAGTCCACCATCTGCTCGACGGCCTTGGCGTCGAACACCATCCGGTGCTCGCCTTCCATGTCCAGCGCGAAGCCGTAGCCGGTCGGCAGCAGGTCCAGGACCTCGGCGCCGGTCACGGTGAAGTGCTTGGAGTCCTTGCCCGCGTAGCGGCGCAGCTCCTTTAGCGAGCTGAACATCGGGATCACCGGCGTCGGGGTGTTGTGCAGCGCCAGGAAGCCGGGGCGCTCCCCGCGGGGGCAGTGCACCTTCGAGGTGATGAAGATCGCCTGGAAGTCCTCGACCGCCATCGAGCCGGTGGTGAACGCCCGGACCGCGTCCGCGAGTGAGGGAGGCGAGGGTTCGGGGTACAGGGACTGCTGGGGGGTCTGCGACTGCCCGCCGTAGGCGTCGGGTCCGGGCATGCCGTTCATGCCCGGCTGCGGCCCCGCCTGCTGCTGGTAGGGATCTCCCGGGTATGTGTTCTGGTCATATCCGTACACACGGACAGGCTAGCGGGAGGGCACCCTTCTCTGCTGGCATCGATCCTGACAAGGAGTGGTCGCCCCGCCTGTGGGACGTGACCACGTTCATAGAGGTTTGGCCGGCGGGGGCTTGCTCAAGTTACCGCTGGGTAGCATCATGATGCCTACTGGTGGGTACGGGACGCCGGAACGCGGCGGTCTCCCGGAAGCGACGAACCGGAGATAACGGCCATGGGTCACTACAAGTCCAACCTGCGGGACGTGGAGTTCAACCTCTTCGAGGTGTTCGGCCGCGACCAGGTGTACGGCACCGGACCGTTCGCGGACATGGACGTCGAGACCGCGAAGAACATCCTGAGCGAGATCTCGCGCCTCGCCGAGAACGACCTCGCGGCGTCCTTCACGGACACCGACCGCAACCCGCCGGTCTTCGACCCGGAGACCAACACCGCGCCGATCCCGGCCGCCTTCAAGAAGAGCTACCAGACCTTCATGGACGCCGAGTGGTGGCGGCTGGGCATCCCGGAGTCGATCGGCGGCCAGGTCACCCCGAACTCGCTGATCTGGGCCTTCGCCGAGCAGATCCTGGGCTCCAACCCGGCCATCTGGATGTACTCCTCGGGCCCGGCCTTCGCCGGCGTCATCGCCGAGGAGGGCACCGAGGAGCAGCTGGAGGTCGCCAAGCGGATGACCGACCGCCTGTGGGGCTCCACCATGGTCCTCACCGAGCCCGACGCGGGCTCCGACGTGGGCGCCGGCCGTACCAAGGCGATCAAGCAGGAGGACGGCTCCTGGCACATCGAGGGCGTGAAGCGCTTCATCACCTCGGGTGAGCACGACATGTCCGAGAACATCGTCCACATGGTGCTGGCCCGCCCCGAGGGCGGAAAGCCGGGCACCAAGGGCCTGGGCCTGTTCATCGTCCCCAAGTTCGACTTCGACTGGGAGACCGGCGAGCTGGGCGAGCGCAACGGCGTCTACGCCACCAACGTCGAGCACAAGATGGGCCTCAAGGCCTCGAACACCTGCGAGATGACCTTCGGCGCCAAGCACCCGGCCAAGGGCTGGCTGCTCGGCGAGAAGGTCGACGGCATCCGCCAGATGTTCAAGATCATCGAGCTCGCCCGCATGATGGTCGGCACGAAGGCCATCGCCACCCTCTCCACCGGCTACCTGAACGCGCTGGAGTACGCCAAGGAGCGCGTGCAGGGCGCCGACATCTCGCAGTTCCTGGACAAGACCGCCCCGCGCGTCACCATCACCAACCACCCGGACGTGCGCCGCTCGCTGCTGACCCAGAAGGCCTACGCCGAGGGCATGCGCGCGCTGGTCCTGTTCACCGCGTCCGTCCAGGACGACATGACGGCCGCCGCGCTGCGCGGCGAGCGCGACGAGGCCGCCGAGCGCCTCAACGACCTGCTGCTGCCGATCGTCAAGGGCTACGGCTCGGAGAAGTCGTACGAGCAGCTCGCCCAGTCGCTCCAGACCTTCGGCGGCTCCGGGTACCTCCAGGAGTACCCGATCGAGCAGTACATCCGGGACGCCAAGATCGACACCCTGTACGAGGGCACCACGGCGATCCAGGGCCAGGACTTCTTCTTCCGCAAGATCGTCAAGGACGGCGGCCAGGCGCTCACCGCGCTGTCCGAGCAGATCCAGAAGTTCCTCGGCTCCGCGGCCGGCGGCGACGCCCTGGCCGTCGAGCGCGACCTGCTGGCCAAGGCCGCGGGCGACCTGGAGGCCATCGTCGGCAAGCTGCTGGCCGACCTCACCTCGGTCGAGCAGGACGTCAGGAACATGTACAAGGTGGGCCTCAGCACCACCCGCCTGCTGATGGTCTCCGGCGACGTCGTGGTCGGCTGGCTGCTGCTGCGCCAGGCCGTGGTGGCCCTGGCCAAGCTGGAGGCGGGCGCCCCGGAGAAGGACGTCGCCTTCTACCAGGGCAAGGTCGCGTCGGCCCGCTTCTTCGCCAAGAACGTCCTGCCGACCATCACCCCGCAGCGCCTCATCGCCGAGGGCATCGACAACGAGATCATGGAGCTGGCGGAGGAGGCCTTCTGAGCCGCCGCGCCCACCCGTCACCCGCCGCCGCCCCTCCCGGGGCGGCGGCGGGTGACACCTCCTCGACTGACTGACACACCCTCGCACCGAAGGGCCCGGCTGCCACCGGGCCCTTCGGTGTTTCCCGCGGGAAACCCGGACGCGGAAAGCCCGGATGACCGGCGGGAACGCTCGGGTCGTGCGGGGCCGTTCACGGTTGTGTCCGGGTTGCGCACCGGACGAGGTGTTCCGAATGCCCTGTCCGTGTACGGGCATATGCTCAGGTGCGAAGCCGACTCCCCATCCGGCTTCGGCCCTCACTCGACCCAGGAGCAGTATGTCGACCGCCGCCCGCCAGGCATTCTTCGACCGGACGCACAGCGACGACCTGATCGCGTTCCTCGGCACCTCGCCGTCTCCGTACCACGCGGTGGCGAGCGCCGCGGAGCGGCTGGAGAAGGCGGGCTTCCGGCAGGTCGCCGAGACGGACGCGTGGGACACCGCGGCCGGCGGGCGCTACCTGATCCGCGGGGGCGCGCTGATCGCCTGGTACCTGCCGGAGGGGACGGGCCCCGAGACGCCGTTCCGGATCGTCGGCACCCACACCGACTCGCCCAACCTGCGGGTCAAGCCGGTGCCGGACACCGGTTCGGCGGGCTGGCGGCAGGTCGCGGTGGAGATCTACGGCGGCGTCCCGCTGAACACCTGGCTGGACCGCGACCTCGGCCTCTCCGGCCGGCTCGCGCTCAAGGACGGCACCGCCAGGCTGGTGCAGCTGGACGAGCCGCTGCTGCGCGTGCCGCAGCTCGCCATCCACCTGGACCGCCAGGTCAACGAGGGCATGAAGCTCGACAAGCAGCGCCACCTCACCCCGATCTGGGGCCTCGGCCCGGTCGACGAGGGCTCGCTGATCTCCTACGTCGCCGGGCGGGCCGGCCTGGACGCCGCCGACGTGGCCGGCTGGGACCTCATGACGCACGACGTCCAGCCCGCCTCCTACCTGGGCCGCGACCGCGAGCTGATCGCCGCCCCGCGCCTGGACAACCTGCTCTCGGTGCACGCGGCCACCGCCGCGCTCGCCGCCGTCGCCACCGCCGACGGCGCCGCCGACCTGCCGTACATCCCGGTGCTGGCCGCCTTCGACCACGAGGAGACCGGCAGCGAGTCCGACACCGGCGCGCAGAGCCCGCTGCTCGGCAACGTGCTGGACCGGACGATCCACGCGCGCGGCGGCAACACCGAGGACCGGGCCAGGGCGCTCGCCGGCACGATCTGCCTCTCCTCGGACATGGGCCACGCCGTCCACCCGAACTACAGCGAGCGGCACGAGCCGGGCCACCACCCGGTGCCGAACGGCGGGCCGATCCTCAAGGTCAACGTCAACAACCGCTACGCGACCGACGGCGTCGGCCGGGCGGTGTTCGCGGCCGCCTGCGAGAAGGCGGGCGTGCCGTGGCAGGCCTTCGTGTCCAACAACGCGATGCCCTGCGGGACGACGATCGGCCCGATCACGGCGGCGCGCCTGGGCATCACGACGGTGGACTGCGGCATCGCGGCGCTGTCCATGCACTCGGCGCGCGAGCTGTGCGGGGCTGAGGACCCGTACCTGCTGGCGAGCGCGCTCAAGGCCTTCCTGGAGGGCTGAGACACGGCGAAGGGGGCCCGGAGGACGAACGCCGGGCCCCCTTCGCGTGGGTCCGCGCTACTCCATCCCGGCCAGGACCAGCGGCAGGCGGCGGGCGCCGTCGTCGACCAGCTTCACCGGCACGCCCCAGTCCTGCTGGTGCACGTGGCAGGCCGGGTACTCGATCTCCGGGTCGTCGTCGCAGGAGGCGGCCATCGCCGAGACGTGCAGCACGCCCTCGGCGACCTCGCCGGAGAGCACCAGCTCACGGGAGAGGTCGGAGTCCGCGCCCGCGCCGGAGACCAGCAGCTCGGGCGGGGTCGCACTGACCAGCAGCCGGGTGGACGGGCCGTAGCGCTCGTCCAGCTTCTGGCCGTTCGGCGCCTCGAAGACCACGTCCAGCCGGAGGGCGCCGGGGGCGACCTCGGTGGCCGCGCGCCGGGTGCGGTGGGCCACCGACTCGACCCGCACCGCCTCCTCGGGCAGCCGCAGCCTGGTCAGCCGGTGCCGGGCCGACTCGACCACCACGATGTCGCCGTCCACCAGCACCGTGCCGGACGGCTCGCGCAGGTCGGTGGCCAGCGTGCTGACCTCGCCGCTCGCCGGGTCGTAGCGGCGCAGCGCGTGGTTGTAGGTGTCGGCGACGGCCACCGAGCCGTCCGGCAGCACGGTGACGCCCAGCGGGTGCTGGAAGAGCGCCTGGCCGGCGGCGCCGTCGCGGTGACCGAAGTCGAACAGGCCGGTGCCGACGGCGGTTTCGACCGTCTTGGTTTCACGTGAAACCGAACGCAGCGCCGAGGTCTCGGCGTCGGCGACCCAGAGCCGCTCGCCGTCCGCGGACACCGCGAGGCCGGACGGCTGGGCGAACCAGGCCTCGGCGGCCGGCCCGTCCACCAGACCCTCGTTGGTGGTGCCGGCCGCGACCGCGACCGTGCCGGTGGCCGGGTCGTACGACCACAGCTGGTGCACGCCGGCCATCGCGATCCACACCCGGCCGTCGAACCAGGCGACGTCCCACGGCGAGGAGAGGTCCACCTCGCGGGCCGGGCCCTCGGTCGCCGAGCCCTGCCACCACTGGCGGCCGGTGCCGGCCAGGGTGGTCACGTGGCCGTCGGCGAGGCGGACGCCGCGCAGGGCGTGGTTGACGGTGTCGGCGACGACCACGTCGAAGCCGTGGCCCTCGGGGACGAGCGCGAGGCCCTGCGGCTCGCTGAACCGCGGGCCGGTGCCGTCGGTGCCATTGCCGTTGGTGCCGGTGCTGTCAGCTCCGGTGCCGTCCACCAGGCCGCGCTGCCCGTCGCCGATCCGGCGGACCACCGTCTCGCCGTCCTCGGCCAGCTCGACCAGCGAGTGGTGGCCGGAGTCGGCGACCAGGAAGTGGCCGTTCAGCAGCCGGACCGCCTTGCCGGGGAACTTGAGGTCCCCGGCGCTCGGCTCCGGCGCCACGTACGGGCCGTCGCCGCGGCGCAGCGTGCCCTTCGCGGCGTGCTCGGCCTCCAGCTCCTCGACCAGCCGGGCGAGCGCGTGGGCGTGGCCCTCGCCGGCGTGCTGGGCGACCACGTAGCCCTCCGGGTCGATCACCACCAGCGTCGGCCAGGCCCGTACGGCGTACTGCTTCCAGGTGACCAGCGCCGGGTCGTCCAGCACCGGGTGATGCACCTCGTACCGGGCGACGGCGTCGACGACGGCCTGGTGGTCGGCCTCGTGCACGAACTTCGGCGAGTGCACCCCGACGATCACCAGGGTGTCGCGGTGCTTTTCCTCCAACTCCCGCAGCTCGTCCAGGACGTGGAGACAGTTGATGCAGCAGAAGGTCCAGAAGTCCAGGATGGTGATCTTGCCCCGGAAGTCGGCGAGCGTGAGCTCCCTGCCGCCGGTGTTAAGCCAACCGCCTGCCCCGACCAGCTCGGGGGCGCGTACACGTGCACGAGATGCCATGCGTCAATCAAACCGCACGCCGGGTGCCCGCATTCCGGGCGTGCCGTGTTGCGGGCGGGGCGGGGTCAGCCGGGGGTGTTCGGGAGGAGGTCGGCCTGCCAGCGGGTCTCGCCGTCCTGGGTGTGGGTGGTGGGGTGCAGGCCGAGGGTGCGGGCGATGGCGGCGGAGGCGTGGTGGTCGGGGTGGATGTGGGCGACGGCGGTGGTGGCCCCGGCGGCGGTGAGGTGGGCGAGCAGGGTGCGGGCGGCCTCGGTGGCCAGGCCGCGGCGCTGCCAGGGGGTGCCGACCACCCAGGCGAGTTCGGCCTGGCCGGGGCGGACGGTGGTCTGCACGTAGCCGGTGAGGGCGCCGTCGGCGCGCAGCCGCAGCACCCAGTTGCCCCAGGACTCGGCCGGGTCGGGGGAGCCGGCGGCGAGCCGCTCGCAGCGGGCGCGCAGTTCCCCGGCGGTGGCCGGGCGGCCGCCGGTGAAGGCGTGCAGAGCGGGGTCGGCGAGTGCGGCGGCCAGCTCCTCGGCGTGCTCGGGGGCGATCGGCAGCAGGTCGAGGCGCTCGCTGCGCAGCTCGGCGGTGGTGAGGTCGGGGCGCATGGCGGTATTGAAGGTGATCGGGGCCCGCCGTGCCACGGGGTTTCCGCGGGGTGCTTCGTGGCGGTGCTTCGTGGCGGTGCTTCGTGGCGGTGCTTTTCCGCGGGCGGCGGATCGGGGTCGAATGGGGCGAGGCCGGCAGTGGAGCCGGCCCGGAGGAGGTCGCACGTGCGGTATCTGGTCAGGGAGAAGCTGTTCGCGGTCGGCGACGACTACTGGATCGAGGACGACCGGGGCCGCAAGGCGTACCTGGTGGACGGCAAGGTGCTGCGGCTGCGGGACACCTTCGAGCTGAAGGACGCGCACGGGCGGGTGGTCGCGGTGGTGAGGGAGAAGATGCTGACAGTCCGCGACGCGATGAAGATCGAGGACGCCGACGGCGAGGTGATCGCCACCGTCCGGGAGAAGCTGTTCACCCCGTTCCGCGACAAGTACCTGGTGGATCTGGCCTCCGGCGGCGAGCTGAAGATCCACGGCAGCCTGATCGACAAGGACTACCGGATCGAGAACCAGCACGGTGACGAGCTGGCCAGGATCAGCCGCAAGTGGTTCCGGATCAGGGACACCTACGGGGTGGAGGTCGCCGACGGCGCGGACACCGGTCTGCTGCTCGCCGTCGCCGCCTGCGTCGACCACCTGGTGAACGAGGAGGACTGACCGCCGCCGGCTTCGGCGCCCGGTCCGCCCCTCACCCGGGTGGGGTATCTTTTGCCAGCCCTTGACCGTGCCGGTCAGGGGGACGGCGAGAGCGGACCGGGGGCTGGAACCACGATGAACGACATTCTGCACGGGCTCGGTGCGGCGGCGGCCTACGGCGCCCTCGGGGTGGTGCTGCTGCTCCTCGGCATCGGCCTGGTCGACCTGCTGACGCCCGGTCGGCTCGGCCACCAGATCTGGGTCGAGCGCAACCGCAACGCCGCCCTCCTGCTCAGCTCCGCGCTGCTCGGCATCGGCGGCATCGTCTTCACCGCGATCATGTACACCTACGCGGACTTCGGCAAGGGCCTGGTCTCGACGGCCTGTTACGGCCTGCTGGGACTGGCGCTGATGGCCGTCGCGTTCTGGCTGGTGGACCTGCTGACCCCGGGCAGGCTCGGCGAGATCCTGGTCGATCCGGAGCCGCATCCGGCGGTGTGGGTGTCGGCGGCCTGCAACATCGCGGTGGCGGCGGTGGTGTCGGCCGCGATCGCCTGACCCCTCCGAGGGCGCTACGCCGGGTACGGCGCCTTGCCCAGGACGTGCTCCCGGCCCCAGTCCCCCAGCGGCCCCAGCGCCGTGTTGAGGCGGTGCCCCGCCTCGGTGAGCGCGTACTCGACCCGCGGCGGCACCTCGTCGTACGCCTCCCGGTGCACGATGCCGTGCGCCTCCATCTCGCGCAGGTGCGCGGCCAGCACCTTCTCGGTGATCCCCGGCAGCAGCCGGCGCAGCTCGCCGAAGCGGCAGCGCGGGCGTTCGCCCAGGGCCCAGAGGATCGACACCTTCCACTTGCCGCCGATCACGTCCATCGCGGCGTCGGTCCCGCAGACGTACGCCCCCGGCCTCGGTACGGTCGCCATGCCCATCCCTTCCGGCCCTTTCCGGCCCCTCCGACCTCGATGCTCACTCCAGGGTAACCACCCACTTCGAAGTGCGTACTTGATCGTTTCCGGGGCCGGCGCGGAGGCTGACTGCCATGGCAACCAACCCCGTTGAGAACACGTCCAGGAACCCGCACAGCCCACCCACCCCGCACACCTCGCACATCCCACCCACCCCGCTCACCCTGCTCGGCCTCGGCGCGATGGGCACCGCGCTGGCCGGGGCCTGGCTCGCCGCCGGGCACCCGCTGACCGTCTGGAACCGCACCGCCGCCCGCGCCGACGGGCCCGCCGCCCGCGGGGCCGCCGTCGCCGCCACCGCCGCGGAGGCCGTCGCGGCGAACCGGCTGGTGGTCGTCTGCCTGCTCGACGACGCCTCCGTGGAACAGGCCCTGGACGGCGTCGACCTGGCCGGCAAGGACCTGGTCAACCTGGTCACCGGCACCCCCGGGCAGGCCCGGGTCCGCGCCGCCTGGGCGCAGCGGCGCGGTGCCCGCTACCTGGACGGCGGGATCATGGCCGTCCCGCCGATGATCGGCGCCCCGGCGGCCGGGGCGTACGTGTTCTACAGCGGCTCGTCCGAGCTGTTCGAGGAGCACCGGGGCACCCTCGCCGTCCCGGCCGGCACCCGGTACGTGGGCGCGGACGCCGGGTCCGCGGCACTGCACGACGTGGCGCTGCTCAGCGCGATGTACGGGATGTTCGCCGGGGTCGCGCACGCCTTCGCGCTGGTCCGCGGCGAGGCCGTGGCGCCGACCGAGCTGGCGCCGCTGCTGGGGAGCTGGCTCACCGCGATGTCCGGTTCGGTGACGCGGACGGCGGAGCGGTTGGAGAGCGGTGACTACGCCAGGGACGTGGTGTCCGGCCTGGCGATGCAGGTGGCCGGCAAGGGCACCCTGCTGCGCACCGCGGAGGAGCAGCGGGTGAGCACCGAACTGCTGGATCCGTACTTTCGGCTGATGGAGCGTCGGCTGGAGATCGGCCATGGCGGGGAGGACCTGACCGGGGTCGTCGACCTGCTGCGACGGTGAGGGCGGGCCGGTAACGTACCGGCATGGCAGACCTCGAAGAACGCGCCACTGTCGTCGCGTCCGACTCACGGCAGGCCGGGGCGGGGGTGGTGGTCCGGCCGCGCCGGGCCGACGACCTCGCCGGCTGCGTCCGGGTGCTGGGCGACGTCCACGCCGTCGACGGCTATCCCGTGGACTGGCCCGACCGGCCCGCCGGCTGGCTCACCCCGGACGGCCTGCTCGCCGCCTGGGTCGCCGAGTCGGACGGCCGGATCGCCGGACACGTCGGCCTCGCCCGCAGCGCCCCCGGCGACCTCGCCCCCGTGCTGTGGAGCCGCCGCACCGGTGGGCCCCCCGAACTCACCAGCGTGATCGGCCGCCTCTACGTCGCCCCCGCGGCGCGCGGCCGCCTCGTCGGCGCCCGGCTGCTGGCCTGCGCGGTGGCGCACGCGCGGGCGCTCGGCCTGCACCCCGTTCTCGACGTCCTCGCCACCGACACCGCCGCGGTGGCCCTGTACCGCAGGCTCGGCTGGACCCACCTCGGTGGCGGCGACCAGCGCTGGGCCTCCGGGCGCACCGTCACCGTCCACTGCTTCGCCGCTCCACGGGGGTGAAGCGCGGCCCGCCCGCCTCGCCCGGCCGCCCCGCCCCAAGCCCGCCCCGGTGCGGGCTCCCTCGGGCGGGGGAGCCGGATCACCGTGCCGGGGGAGGACCGGCCGGGCCGGGCGGGCGAGCCTGGCGGCATGATGAGGAGCGGGTGGACGGTGGCCGGCTGGGGCGTCGGGTACGCCGGGTTCGGGCTGGGGTGCGCGCTGAGCGGGACGGAGCTGTTCGGCGCGCGGTGGCCGGGGTGGGCGGTGGCCGGCGTGGGGGCGGTCGCGGCCGCCGCCGGCGTGGGGGTGGTGCGGCGACAGCCGGTGCGACGGCTGCTGTGGCTGCTCTGCGGGGTGGCCGCCCTGGGGGCCTGGAGCCTGCTGATGGACCTGGTCACGCTGCTGTTCGGGCAGCGGGTGGACAGCGTCCCCGACACGGTGGAGCGCGCTCTGGCCGCGGTGGGGGCGGTGCTGCTGGCCCGCGCCGCCCTGGGCCCGCGCCGCGGGGCCCGCGATGGCGCCTGCGGTCCCGCTGGTGTCGGACGGGGCGCGCCGGCACCCGCCCCGGCACCCGCCCCGGCTCCGGCGTTCGTCCGGCTGGCCGCCTGGGCGGGCACCGCGGCGTTCGTCCCGTACGTGCTGATGAAGCTGCTCTGGGCGCTCGGCGGCAGCTTCGCCGGGGTCAGCGGCGAGCGGATGTACGCCGGTTACGTGCGCAACGGCTCCTCCGGGCTCTGGCTCGCGCTGGAGCGCCGGGGGCTGGACGGCACCATGCTGCTGGCGCTGCTCGGGGTGTTCCTGCTCTGGGGGCTGGTCCGGCCGTGGGGGCAGGTCTTCCCGCGCTGGACGGGGCCGCTGCGCGGCCGTCGGGTGCCGCGCTGGCTGCCGCTCACCCCGGCCCTGCTGGGCGCGGCCACGCTGGCGCCGTACGGCGTGGTCGGGATCGGTTATCTGGCGCTGTGCACCACCGGGGTGACGCGGATCAGGCTGGGCGATTTCGCCGACGAGCAGAGCGCCCTGGAGATCGCCTGGGTCGGGATCGGCGGGTTCGCGGGGTACGGGGTCGCGCTGGCGGTGGCCGCCCGGTCGTACTGGCGGCGGACCGGGGTGTGACCCCGCGAGTGTTTGCTGAGGCGGCAACAAAGCTTGCCGATGTGGTGAGGGGGGCCGCAGCCTGGCGGTGGAGGTGAGCGCCATGGGCGAGACGACCGGGACGGCCGGGACGACCGGGATCAGGGACAACGAGCGCTACGACGTGGTGGTGGTCGGCGCCGGAGCGGCGGGACTGAACGCCGCGCTGGTGCTGGGCCGGGCCCGGCGCAGGGTCGCCGTGGTGGACGCCGGCGAGCCGCGCAACGCGCCCGCCGCCCACATGCAGGGCTACCTGAGCCGGGACGGCATGCCGCCGGCGGCGCTGCTGGCGGTCGGGCGGGAGGAGGTCGCCCGGTACGGGGTGGACCTGATCGACGGCCGGGTCGAGCACATCGAGCCCGTCGAGCCCGTTGAGCCCGTCGAGCCCGTCGAGCCCGTCGAGCCGGCCGGGCCCGCCGGGCCGGGCTTCGTGGTCCACCTGGCCGGCGGCCCGGTGCTGCACGCGCGCCGGATCGTCGTCGCCACCGGCCTGCGCGACGGACTGCCGGAGCTGCCCGGCCTGGCCGAGCGCTGGGGCCGCGACGTGCTGCACTGCCCGTACTGCCACGCCTGGGAGGTCCGCGACCGCCCGCTCGGGGTGCTCGGCACCGGCCCCGGGGCGGTCAACCAGGCGCTGCTGCTGCGGCAGTGGTCGGCGGACGTGGTGCTGCTCGCCCACACCCTCGCGCTGACCGACGCCGAGCGGGAGCGGCTCGCCGCCCGGGACGTCCGGGTGGTCGAGGGCCGGATCGTCCGCCTGGTGTCCGACGACGGGCGGCTGCGCGGCGTCGAACTCGCGAACGGACAAGTGGTGCCGCGGGAGGCGGTGTTCGTCTTCCCGCAGCCGGTGCCCAGGGACGCGCTGCTCTTCGGCCTCGACTGCGACCGGGACGACAACGGCTGGGTGACCACCGACCGGACCGGCCGCACCAGCCTCCCCGGCGTCTGGGCGGCCGGGAACGTCGCCGACCCGCGCGCCCAGGTGGTCACCGCCGCCGGGGCGGGCGCGGCGGCGGCCTTCGCGCTCGACCACGACCTCGTGGCGGAGGAGATCGACCGGGCCGTCGCGGGGTACCGCGCCTCCGGTGCCGCCCTGCCCGCCTGAGCGGGAAACTTTCGTCAATCCACGATCGGAGAACCCGGATGTCAGCGAACCAGCACGGCCACTCCCACTCCCACGGCTCCCACTCCCACGGCTCCCACGCGCACGGCTCCCACTCGCACGTCCCCGCCGCCGACCTCGACTGGGACGCGCTCGCCGCGCACCTGGAGCTGGAGGCCGACCTGCGGGCCGACGCCGTCACCGAGGCCGCCCGGTGGCTGGCCGGCCTGCACGGGGAGGGCCCGGTCGGACGGGTCCTGGACGTCGGCAGCGGGCCCGGCGTGATCGCCGGACTGCTGGCGGACGTCTTCCCGGCGGCCGAGGTGGTGGCCGTCGACCAGTCCGCCGCCCTGCTGGAGCGTGCCCGGACCCGCTCCGGCGGCCGGCTCGGCACCCGGCAGGCCGACCTGCCCGCCGAGTTCGACAAGCTCGGCGAGGCCGACCTGATCTGGTCCGGCAACGCCATCCACCACCTGGGCGACCAGCAGGCCGCGCTCACCTCGCTCGCCGGACTGCTGCGGCCCGGCGGCCTGCTCGCCGTCGCCGAGCGCGGTCTGCCGGCGCGCTACCTGCCGCGCGACTTCGGCCTCGGCCGGCCCGGGCTCCAGGCCCGGATGGACGCCGCCCACGAGGACGGCTTCAGCACCATGCGGGCCGAACTGCCGGGCAGCATCCAGGAGATCGAGGACTGGCCGGCCATGCTCGGGCGGGCCGGGCTGACCCCGACCGGCACCCGCACCTTCCTGGTCGACCACCCGGCCCCGCTCGCCGGCCCCCTCCGCGGCTACCTGCACACCCAGCTGGCCCGGCGGCGCGACCAACTCGCCGAGCAGCTCGACGCCGAGGACCGGGCCGCCCTGGAAGCCCTGCTCGCCGAGGACGCCCCCACCGGCATCCTGCGCCGCCCGGACGCCTTCTACCTCTCCGCGATGACCGTCCACACGGCCCGCAGGGACTGAGCCGGGGGTTCCCGCCGGTCCCCGGGGTGAGCCGCGACGGGGACCGGCGCCCGGCCCCGGGATACCGTCGGGGCATGACAGCGAGCGAGCAGCGCCTGGTGGTGGTGACCACCACCCACGAGAGCGAGGAGCCGGCCAGGGCCCTGGCGTCCGCCGTGGTGCGGGAGCGGCTGGCGGCCTGCGCCCAGGTGTACCCGGTACGGTCGGTGTACTGGTGGGACGGCGAGGTGCGGGACGCCGAGGAGTGGCGGATCGACTTCAAGACCAGGGCCGAACTCGCCGACCGGCTCGGCGAGTTCGTGGCCGGACGGCACTCCTACGAGACGCCCGAGCTGATCGCCGTGCCGGTGGTGGCCGGCAGCCCCGGTTACCTGGCCTGGGTGGCGGAGGAGACGGCCGGGTAGCGGCCCCCGGTACCGACGACGCGGGCCCCGGCCGTTCGCCGCGGTCGGGGCCCGCGTGGTGTGTCGTCGTACGGGCCTCGGATCAGTGCGCCGAGCCGCCGAAGCGCGCCGTCCAGGCGGCCAGGTCCTCGTCGGTGATCTTGGCGAACAGCACCGGCGGCACCGTGAACGCCGTCCCGGCCGGCACCAGGTCCAGCGCTCGCGCCTCCTCGGGGCCGACCCAGTCACGGGTGGCGGCCGGCGAGTCCTCGGGCAGCGCGAAGGCCCCGCGCATCGCCGCCGCGGTGGCCGGGACGAACGGCTCGGACACCACGGCGTACAGGTGGATCAGGTTCATCGCCGTGCGCAGGGTCAGCGCCGCCGCGTCCGGGTCGCTCTTCACCTGGAGCCAGGGCGCCTTCGCGTCCAGGTAGGCGTTGCCCGCGCTCCACAGCGCGCGCAGGGCCTGCGCGGCCCTGCGGAAGTTGAGCGCCTCCAACTGGGCCTCGTACTCGGCGAGCAGGCCGGCGATCTGCTCGCCGAGGCGCTGCTCGGCCTCGCCCGCCGGGTGGCCGCCGGGGACGTCGTCGCCGAAGCGCTTGCGGCTGAAGGTGAGCACCCGGTTGACGAAGTTGCCGAGGGTGTCGGCGAGGTCCTTGTTGACCACCGAGGCGAACAGGTCCCAGGTGAAGCTGGAGTCGTCCGACTCGGGCGCGTGCGCCATCAGGAAGTAGCGCCAGTAGTCGGCGGGCAGCAGCTCCAGCGCGACGTCGGTGAAGACGCCGCGCTTCTGGCTGGTGGAGAACTTCCCGCCGTAGTACGTCAACCAGTTGAAGGCCTTGACGTAGTCGACCTTCTTCCACGGGCGGCGTGAGCCGAGCAGGGTGGCCGGGAACATCACGGTGTGGAACGGGACGTTGTCCTTGGCCATGAACTCGGTGTAGCGGACGGTCTCGTCGACCTCGTACCACCAGGACTTCCAGTCCCGCAGCTGCCCGGCCGGGGCCGCGTCCGCCCACTCCCTGGTGGCGCCGATGTACTCGATCGGAGCGTCGAACCAGACGTAGAACACCTTGCCCTCGGCGGCCAGTTCGGGCCACACGTCGGCCGGCACCGGGACTCCCCACTCCAGGTCGCGGGTGATCGAGCGGTCCTGGAGGCCCTCGGTCAGCCACTTGCGGGCGATCGAGGAGGCCAGCACCGGCCAGTCGTCGGCGTGCGCGGCGATCCAGTCCTCGACCTCCTCGGTGAGCTCGGACTGGAGCAGGAACAGGTGGCGGGTCTCCCTGACCTCCAGGTCGGCGCTGCCGCTGATCGCCGAGCGCGGCTCCAGCAGGTCGGTCGGGTCCAGCACCCGGGTGCAGTTCTCGCACTGGTCGCCGCGCGCCTTGTCGTAGCCGCAGTGCGGGCAGGTGCCGACGATGTAGCGGTCCGGCAGGAAGCGGCCGTCGGCGTTGGAGTACACCTGGCGGATCGCACGCTCCTCGATGAAGCCGTTGCGCTGGAGCTCGCGGGCGATCTCCTGGGTGATCTCCCGGTTCTGCGGCGAGGAGCTGCGGCCGAAGTGGTCGAAGGAGAGCCCGAAGCCGTCGTACACCGCACGCTGCGCGCCGTGCGCCCTGGCGCAGAACTCCGCGACCGGCAACCCGGCTTCCTGGGCGGCGAGTTCGGCGGGTGTGCCGTGCTCGTCGGTGGCGCAGACGAACAGCACCTCGTGCCCTCGTCGGCGCAGGTAGCGGGCGTAGACGTCCGCCGGGAGCATGGACCCGACCATGTTGCCCAGGTGCTTGATCCCGTTGATGTACGGAAGGGCGCTGGTGATCAGGTGGCGAGCCATCCTCGGCTGCTCCGGTTTCTCCCGCACGCACCCCACCCGGAGTGCCGTGCCGGGGGCAGGGGTCCACTGTGGGCTGTCAGCCTAGCGGTCGCCGGAGGTCCGGCCCGACGGCCCGACGGCCGAACTCCGCACGCCCTGGGCTCCTCTGGACAGGGGCCGGGCCTCACGGCCGGGTGAAGTCCCCGTACCGGTCGAACTCCCCCGACTTCACCCCGCGGACGAAGGCGGCCCACTTGCGCGGCGTGGTCCGCACGACGACCTCGGGCCGGTCCGACTCGCGGATCTCCACCAGCCCGCCGGTCGCCCTCACCTCGACGCAGTCGGTGCTCTCGCCACTGGCGGACGCCTTGCGCCAGGTACTCATGCGAAGTCTTTCAGCAAGGACCGGATGAACTCCCGGGACTCGTCCGTCCCGAGCGCGATCCTCGCGGTCTCCTCCTTGATCCGTCGGTAGGAGGCCAGTTCGGCCTGGGTGTGCACGAACGTGGGCCCGTGGGAGAGGTCGATCTGGACGGTGTCTAGCTCCGCGACGGGCCCGCGGGCGAGGTAGAGGCTCTCCCCGGAGCCGGTGTAGGTGGGCACGCTGAAGGGGATCACCCGGATCTCCACCCCGGGCCGTTCGGAGTTCTCCAGCAGGCCCAGCAACTGGTCGCGCAGCACGTCGGGACCGCCGAACTGCATGCGCAGCGCGGACTCGTGGAGGAACGCGCTGTACGGCTTCGGGTGGTCGACGAAGATCTGCTGGCGCCGGATCCGGAAGGCCTTCCGGACGTCAGCCTCCTGCCGGTACTGCGGGGGCAGCCGCTCGAACACCGCGGCGGCGTACGCCGGGGTCTGCAGCAGGCCGGGGATGAAGGTGCTGTTCAGGATGGACAGGGAGGCCGCGTGGTGCTCCATCTCCGCGATGTCGATGATCCCGTTCGGCAGCCGTCCGCGGTAGCCGTCCCACCAGTACTTGCGCCGGTCCTGCGTCATCGCCAACAGCGCGTCCAGGTAAGGGCCGTCCTCGCAGCCGCAGGTACCGGCCCAGATCCGGAGCCGCTCGGCGCTGATGCCCGACTTCCCGTTCTCCATCTGGGAGATCTTGGGCAGGTCGGTGCCGATGGTGGCGGCCAGGCTCTTGGGCGTGACGCCCACGCGTTCGCGCATCCTGCGCAACTCGATCCCGAGGCGCTGCTGGCGCACGGTCGGCGACAAGCGGGGTGGCATGACTCTCTTCTCCGGGTCGCGGCTGCGGCGATGCTTCCGGTGAAGTGTGCCGCGCATACCCGGCCCTAGCTACCAAAATGGGGGATACCCCACGATGGAGTGAACGTCCTCCCGCTCGGTAGCAACTCTGGCACCCTGACCCTATGGTCATCCGTGTCACTCGCTGACTTGTTGCCGCCTAAACAGTCGTCAAACAGTCGTCAATCGGCCGTAATGACACGGCAGATGCATGGTCGCGGCGCCCGAAATCACCGATCGGAGACAGCCATGCCCCTCCCCTCGCCTCTCCGCCCCCGTCGGCCCCTTCCTTCCCAGCGCATTCCCGTATCCCGGTGAATGCGCTTCTCGTCGCCGGACTGTCGGCACTCCTGCTCGCGGTCCTGTTCGTCGGCTGGCTGGTCTGGCTGGTGAACATCCAGGCCCTCGAACCCCACCCGGCGCCCCACGAGTTCGCCCCCGCCCACCCCGCCCCCGGCGAGCGGACATGAGGCCGTGCCCCGGCGCCCGGCCGTGTCTCCGCACTCGGCCGGGCTTGGGCCCGGTCGCCGTTCAGCCTCGCGAAAGCCGGTCCGTCAGGCGGGACTTGGCGGCCGGCCACTCGTCGGCGAGCATCGAGAAGTAGGCGCTGTCCCGCCAGCTGCCGTCGGGACGCAGGCGGTGGCGGCGGTGCGTCCCCTCGTACTGGGCGCCGAGGCGCTGGATGGCGGTGCGGGAGCGCTCGTTGAGGGCGTCGGTCTTCCAGAAGACGCGGCCCATGCCGAGGTCCTCGAAGGCGTGGGTGAGGAGCAGCAGTTTCGCCTCGGTGTTGACGGCGGTGCGCCAGACCGAGCGGGCGTACCAGGTGCCGCCGATCTCCACGAACTCGTCCCGCGCGCTGTAGTCGTGGTAGCCGGTGACCCCGACGGCCCGGCCGGTGGCGAGGTCGACGGCGGCGAAGTTCACCGACTCGCCCGAGGCCGCCTCCGCGACGCGGCCGTCGAGGATCGCGCCGAACTCCTCCGGTGAGGCGGGCGGCAGGAACATGGTCCAGCGCCAGACCTCGGGGTCCGAGCCGACGGTGGCCCAGAGGTCGGCGAGGTGGCGGCGCTCCAGCGGCTCCAGGCGGATGCGCTGGCCGGTGAGGACGACGGGTGAGGGCAGCTTCGCGGTCATGGTCAGAACGTAGTGGCGCTCTGCACTAGATGCAAGAGATGTTTGAACTAGTGCAAAATCGGGGGTCAGGGTGCGCGGAGGGCCCCGCGGGACGGATCCCGCGAGGCCCTCGAAGCGGCCGGCCGACGACCGGCCGACGACCGACAGGCGGTCGGCCGGCGGTCGGGCTCAGATGAACGAGTTGATCTGGATCGTCTCGTCGCGGCCAGGACCGACGCCGATGGCCGAGATCGGCGCGCCCGACATCTCCTCCAGCGCCTTCACGTACGCCTGGGCGTTCTTCGGCAGCTCGGCGAAGGTCTTCGCCTTGCTGATGTCCTCGGTCCAGCCCGGCAGGGTCTCGTAGATCGGCTTGGCGTGGTGGAAGTCCGACTGGTTGTAGGGGAGCTCCTCGACCCGCTTGCCGTCGATCTCGTACGCGACGCAGACCGGGATCTGCTCCCAGCCGGTCAGCACGTCCAGCTTGGTGAGGAAGAAGTCGGTGAGGCCGTTGACCCGGGTCGCGTAGCGCGCGATCACCGCGTCGAACCAGCCGCAGCGACGGTCGCGGCCGGTGGTGACACCGCGCTCGCCGCCGATCCGGCGCAGGGCCTCGCCGTCCTCGTCGAGCAGCTCGGTCGGGAACGGGCCGGAGCCGACGCGGGTGGTGTAGGCCTTGAGGATGCCGATGACCCGGTCGATCTTGGTCGGGCCGATGCCGGCGCCGGTGCAGGCGCCGCCCGCGGTCGGGTTCGACGAGGTCACGAAGGGGTACGTGCCGTGGTCGACGTCGAGCAGGGTGCCCTGGCCGCCCTCCAGCAGGACGACCTTGTCCGCCTTCAGCGCCTCGTCCAGGACGAGGGTGGTGTCGGCGAGGAAGGGCCTGATCTTGTCCGCGTAGCCCAGGTACTCCTCGACCACCAGGTCGGCCGGGATGGTGCGGCGGTTGTACAGCTTGACCAGGATCTGGTTCTTGTCGTGCAGCGCCGCCTCGATCTTCTGGCGCAGGATCGACTCGTCGAACAGGTCCTGGACCCGGATGCCGACGCGGTTGATCTTGTCCGCGTAGGTCGGGCCGATGCCGCGGCCGGTGGTGCCGATCCGGCGCTTGCCGAGGAAGCGCTCGGTGACCTTGTCCAGGGTGCGGTGGTACGGCGTGATCAGGTGGGCGTTGCCCGAGACCAGCAGCTTCGAGGTGTCGATGCCGCGCTCGTTCAGGCCGGCCAGCTCGGAGAGCAGCACGGCCGGGTCGATCACGACGCCGTTGCCGATCACCGGCGTCACGTTCGGGCTGAGGATTCCGGAAGGGAGCAGGTGCAGGGCGTACTTCTGGTCGCCGATGACCACCGTGTGACCGGCGTTGTTGCCGCCCTGGTAGCGGACCACGTAGTCGACGGAACCGCCGAGGAGGTCGGTGGCCTTCCCCTTGCCCTCGTCTCCCCACTGAGCGCCAACGAGCACGAGTGCCGGCACAGGCGTACACCCCTTCCGGTTGGGGCATCCTGCGTAGGCCGCAGTCTGCCCCGAGATAGACGAAGCCCCTGGCGCAACGGCGCAAGGGGCTCTTGCACCGAGAGATTACCTGAGGAAGGACCGGTCGTGTCGTCCCTGTCCACGCCTGCCACCGGCGGCCCGGAGCCGCTCCTGCTGCTCCTCGACCCGGTGGCCCGGCAGACCGACGGCGAGTCGGTGCGGATCGCGAAGGACGTGCTCTGCGGGGGCACGGACGTCAAGGTGGTCCTTCCGGAGAGCCCTTCCGAACTCGACCGGATGCTTTCGCACCGGGGTCGACGGCGGCCGGTGGTGATCGGTTCCGACCTCGCTCTCCAGCGGGTGCTCCAGGCGCTGCACCGCCAGCGTGAGCTGGGCACCGAACCGGTGGGGATGGTTCCGGTAGGGCGGGCCGAGGAGCTGGCGACGGCCCGCGCGCTGGGGGTTCCGGGGGAGCCGGTCCGGGCCGCGCGGGCGGTGCTGTCCGGTGCCCCGCGCCGGCTGGACCTGCTGGTGGACGACGGTGGCGGGGTGGCGCTCGGCGGGGTGCGGATCACCGGTGGGGGCACCCGTCGTCCGGTGGGCCGAACGGGTGGCTGGCGTTCGCTATGGGCGAAACTGGCTGCGGCCGAGCAGGCGAACGCACTCACCCCGGACGGTGCCGACCACAGCTCCCGGGTCAGGGTCGAGGCCGACGGCCGGCTGCTCGCGGACGTCCACCGGCCGGTCCGGCTGGTCCAGGTCACGCTCCCGACCGGCGCCTCGGACGGGACGGGCGAGATGGAGGTCGTGGTCGCGGCCTCCGGAGCCATGGTGCGCGCCAGGGCGGCGAGCGTCTCGGTGGTCGGCCGCGGCTTCGGCTACGAGGCGGACGGCCACCCCGTCGGCCCGGTCCGCGCCAGGACCTGGACGGTGCACCCGGGCGCCTGGGGCCTGCTGCTGCCGGCCGCGTAGCGGGAAACGGCCAGGCGACGCGGCGGGAAACGGCCAGGCGACGCGGCGGGAAACGGCCAGGCGACGCGGCCGCACAGCGGGGAACAGCCAGGCCGTGCGGCGCGGAACGGCCCGGAACCGGCCGCATGACCGCCCGGTGAACCCCGGGTGAGCAGGCTCACGTTCGGCCGGGCCCGGAACCCCGCCGCCGCGCACACGGAACTCCCCAACAGGCGCGAACCACAAGGCCAACCGCCGCCCCCGGGAATTCCCCCCACCCGAAATCCCCGCCCCGTAAGGGGTTTTGTCTACGCGCATCAACTCACCGTCGGCGGACAAAGCCGCAGTCCCGGGTTCCGGAAGCCCGAGTCAACTGCCCTAGACTCGAAGGCGTGCCACGTGGTGACGGAAGACTCAACCACGATCTTCTTCCCGGTGAGAAAGGCCCCCAGGACGCTTGTGGCGTCTTCGGTGTCTGGGCTCCCGGCGAGGAGGTCGCCAAGCTCACGTTCTTCGGCCTTTACGCCCTGCAGCACCGCGGTCAGGAATCCGCGGGCATCGCAGTGAGCAACGGCTCCCAGATTCTCGTCTTCAAGGACATGGGGCTCGTCTCCCAGGTCTTCGACGAGGCCTCGCTGGGGTCGTTGCACGGGCATATCGCCGTCGGACACGCCCGCTACTCGACCACCGGTTCCTCGGTCTGGGAGAACGCCCAGCCGACCTTCCGGGCGACCGTTCACGGTTCGCTGGCCCTCGGGCACAACGGAAACCTGGTGAACACCGCCGAACTGGCGGCCATGGTCGCCGAACTGCCCGGCGAGGAGCACGTCTCGCGCTCCGGCCGGACGGCCGCGACCAACGACACCGACCTGGTGACGGCGCTGCTCGCCGGCCACCCGGACCTCTCCATCGAGGAGACGGCCAAGCTCGTCCTGCCCAAGGTCAAGGGCGCGTTCTCGCTCGTCTTCATGGACGAGCACACGCTCTACGCCGCCCGCGACCCGCAGGGCATCCGCCCGCTGGTGCTCGGCCGGCTGGAGCGCGGCTGGGTGGTCGCCTCCGAGACGGCGGCGCTGGACATCTGCGGCGCCTCCTTCATCCGCGAGGTCGAGCCCGGAGAGCTCATCGCCGTCGACGAGAACGGCATGCGCAGCTCCCGGTTCGCCGAGGCCAAGCCCAAGGGCTGCGTCTTCGAGTACGTCTACCTGGCCCGCCCCGACACCACCATCGCCGGCCGCAACGTGCACCTCTCCCGCGTGGAGATGGGCCGCCGGCTGGCGAAGGAGGCCCCGGTCGAGGCCGACCTGGTGATAGCGACGCCCGAGTCCGGCACCCCCGCCGCGATCGGCTACGCCGAGGCCAGCGGCATCCCGTACGGCTCCGGCCTGGTGAAGAACGCCTACGTGGGCCGCACCTTCATCCAGCCCAGCCAGACGATCCGCCAGCTCGGCATCAGGCTCAAGCTCAACCCGCTGCGCGAGGTCATCGCCGGCAAGCGCCTGGTGGTCGTGGACGACTCGATCGTGCGCGGCAACACCCAGCGCGCGCTGGTGCGGATGCTGCGCGAGGCGGGCGCCGCCGAGGTGCACATCCGGATCTCCTCGCCGCCGGTGAAGTGGCCCTGCTTCTTCGGCATCGACTTCGCCACCCGCGCGGAGCTGATCGCCAACGGGATGACGGTGGAGGAGATCGGCCGCACGCTCGGTGCCGACTCGCTCTCCTACATCTCGATCGACGGCATGATCGAGGCCACCACGCAGCCCAAGGACCGGCTCTGCCGGGCCTGCTTCGACGGCGAGTACCCGATGGAGCTGCCGGACCCGGCGCTGCTCGGCAAGCTCCTGCTGGAGGCCGAGATCAAGGGCGGCCGGCAGCAGCCCGCCGTCCGCGGCAAGCCGACCAGCGGCAGCGACCTGGACGGCGTCCAGTCGCTGCTCGGCGGGGCGGGCGCGGCCGACGCGCTGCGCCGGCCGTAACGAACCGACGGTGGGGTCCCGCGAACCGGGGCCCCACCGCTGTTCCACCCCTGCTGTTCCGAAGAACCACCCCCACCTGACCCGAAAGGGCCGCACGCAGTGACCAGCAACCAGAACGGCGCCACCTACGCCGCCGCCGGTGTCGACATCGAGGCGGGCGACCGCGCCGTCGAGCTCATGAAGCAGTGGGTGAAGAAGGCGAGCCGCCCCGAGGTGGTCGGCGGTCTCGGCGGCTTCGCCGGCCTCTTCGACGCGTCCGCCTTCAAGAACTACGAGCGGCCGCTGCTGGCCTCGGCCACCGACGGCGTGGGGACCAAGGTGGCCATCGCGGCCGCCATGGACAAGCACGACACCATCGGCCACGACCTCGTCGGCATGGTCGTCGACGACCTGGTGGTGTGCGGTGCCGAGCCGCTGTTCATGACCGACTACATCTGCGTCGGCAAGGTCGTCCCGGAGCGGGTCGCCGCGATCGTCAAGGGCATCGCCGAGGGCTGCGCCCTGGCCGGCTGCGCCCTGGTCGGCGGCGAGACCGCCGAGCACCCGGGCCTGCTCGGCCCGGACGAGTACGACGTGGCCGGCGCCGGCACCGGCGTGGTGGAGGCCGACGCGCTGCTCGGCGCCGACCGGGTCAGGGCCGGCGACGTGGTGATCGCGATGGCCGCCTCCGGCCTGCACTCCAACGGCTACTCGCTGGTCCGCCACGTGCTGCTGAACCAGGCCGGCTGGAAGCTCGACCGCAAGGTCGAGGAGTTCGGCCGCACCCTCGGCGAGGAGCTGCTGGAGCCGACCCGGATCTACTCGCTGGACTGCCTGGCGCTCACCCGCGCCACCGAGGTCCACGCCTTCTCGCACGTCACCGGCGGCGGCCTGGCGGCCAACCTGGCCCGGGTCATCCCGGACGGCCTGCACGCCCGCCTGGACCGCGGCACCTGGACCCCGCTGCCGGTCTTCCGGACCGTCGCCGAGGTCGGCGACGTGGCCACCCTGGAGATCGAGAAGACGCTGAACATGGGCGTCGGCATGGTCGCGGTCGTCCCGCCGCACTCGGTGGACGTCGTGCTGTCGATCCTGGAGGACCGCGGCGTGGAGTCCTGGCTGCTCGGTGACATCGTCGAGCGCGCCGACGGGCACGAGGGCGGCGCGGCCCTCTACAACGCCTACGAGGGCTTCCGGGCGGTCTGACCCGGACCCGGTGGTGAGAGGGCCCCTCCGGCGCGCCGGAGGGGCCCTTCTCGTGTCCCACGGGCCCCACCCGGCGGGGACGCCGGACGGACGGTCCGCGGGAACGCCGAAGACCGGCCCGGCGCCCTGGGCACCCGGACCGGTCCGGTGGAGCTGCTGTTACGAGCGGCGGGAGGCCTGCGAGGCCCCGGCACCCGGCTCGTTGTCGTCCTCGTCGTCGAGGTCGGCGTAGCGGGCGGCGTACTCCGCGTACGGGTCGTCGTCCTCCTCCTCTTCGATCGGCTCCGGCTCGATCGGAGAGGTGGACGGCGATACGCCCAGCTCGTTGGACAGACGGTTAGCGTCGAACCCGCCGCTGTTGTACTTCAGCTCGCGGGCGACCTTCGTCTGCTTGGCCTTGGCCCGGCCGCGCCCCATGGGTCGACCCCCTCAACGATGGGGCTCACGGCCCCGAGTCTGACACGTGTTCATGATCAGGACCGGCCTGCCCGAATGGGAGAAGCCGTCCCTTGGAGCATTAACGGTACCTGTTTCCGCCGCTGGACGGTACGTCGTCGGTGTGACGTGGCGCGCACCGACTGCACCCGAGACCAGGTCTTTCCAGGTCAAGGGAGGTTTTGCGGCGGTTTTCACGCTGTCCGGAGGTGTCTGAGGTCCGTCGTTCCAGGACTGATTATCCCCCCTGGGGGGACCTCGGATCACCCGTTCGGGCGGAGAAGTGAGAATCCGGTTCCACATCGTGATGCGCGGGGGGCCGCTGGGAAGGCCCCCCGCGCGCCACGGGGTCGGGTCCGGGCCGGATCAGGCGCGGCGGGCGCCCGGCAGCAGCACCGTGCGCAGGGCGCTGATCTCGCGCATCCGCTTCTCGGCCAGGCGGTCGGCGGCGACCGCCGGCGGGACGCCGTCGGCGGCGGCCCGGGTGAAGATCTCCAGCGTGGTGTCGAAGATCCGGGTGGCCTTGTTCTTGGCCCGCTCGAAGTTGAAGCCGTCGATCTCGTCGGCGACCTGGATGACGCCGCCGGAGTTCACCAGGTAGTCGGGGGCGTAGAGGATGCCGCGGTCGGCCAGGTCCTTCTCCACGCCCGCGTGGGCCAGCTGGTTGTTGGCCGCGCCGCAGACGATCGAGGTGCCGGACTCGCCCAGCGCGGCGACCACGTCGTCGGTCAGCGCGCCGCCGAGGGCGCAGGGGGCGTAGACGTCCAGCTTGGCCTGGAGCAGGGCGGTGGTGTCGGCGACCACCTCCACCTCCGGGTGGGCCGCGCGCACGCGGTTGACCGCGGTCTCGAAGGGGTCGGTGACGACGACGGTGGCGCCGTCCGCGACCAGGTGGCCGACCAGGTAGTGGCCGACCTTGCCGACGCCCGCGACGCCGACCCGCCTGCCGCGCAGGGTCGGCTGGCCCCAGCGGGCCTGGGCGGTGGCGCGCATGCCCTGGAAGACGCCGAAGGCGGTCAGGATCGACGAGTCGCCGGCGCCGCCGTGCTCGGGCGAGCGGCCGGTCACGAACTCGGTCTCGCGGGCGATGACGTCCATGTCCTGGACGTAGGTGCCCACGTCGCAGGCGGTGATGTAGCGGCCGCGCAGGGACTCGACGAAGCGGCCGTAGGCCCGGAGCATCGCCTCGTTCTTGTTCTTGTTCGGGTCGCCGATGATGACGGCCTTGCCGCCGCCGAGGTCCAGCCCGGCCAGCGCGTTCTTGTAGGACATCCCGCGGGACAGGTTCAGCGCGTCCTCCAGCGCCGCCTCCTCGGAGGCGTACGGGAAGAAGCGGGTGCCGCCCAGGGCCGGGCCGAGGGCGGTGGAGTGGATGGCGATGATCGCCTTCAGGCCCGAGCTGCGGTCGTGGCAGAGGACGACCTGCTCGTGACCGTCGCCGGGGGCGCCGTCCTGCTCGGTACGGAAGATCCTGCTGAGCACGCCGGGTGCGGAGTGCGTGGCGGGGGTCTGTACGTCGGTCACTGTGGTGACTCCAGTATCGAAGGCCCGCTGCTGTGGTGCGGGCGCCTAGGGCGAAGCGTAGTCGGGTGCCCGTCGCGTATCGGCCGTCTTGTCCGACCTGCCTCCGTTCGTCCGAGGGGTGAGACGGAACGTGGTCGGCGATGCGGGCGCGAACGGTTCGGATGCGCGCTCTCCCGGGGCCGCGCGCCGCGTGCGACCATGCAGGACGTGACCGTCGTACGTACTTCCGTACAGCCGCCCTACGCCGCCCACCTGCGGGTCTACGAGCCGCTGGCCGCCTATCCGGAGGCCGAGCGGGCGCACTGGCAGGCCTACGCGGCGGAGCACGGCCCCGACGCCGCGGAGCCGGTCCTGCCGGTGGCCGCGGCGGTGCTGGAGCAGCAGCGCGAGGCGCTCGCCGGGCTGGCCGCCCGGACGCCGCGGGCGCTGCCCGAGCGGGAGAGCGGACGGGCGTTCCTGCGGGTGGTGGACGGCGTACTGTACGTCTGCCCGTGGGCGACCAGGCTGCGCAGCTGGCAGGCGCTGGAGGAGCTGCGGACCGGGGCGCCGGCGGCGCTGCTGGACACCGCGCTGCCGCCGGTGACCCGGGCGGCCGCCGAGGCGGACCGGGAGCGCTGGCGGGCCGGGCACCCGGACGCCAGGCCGTGGATCCTGACCAGCCGGTGGGAGGTGCCGGTGCGCTGGTTCCTGCCGTTCGGGGACGAGGACCGCTGCTTCGTGCCGGACGGCGGCGCGGGGCCGGTGGCCCGGCAGGAAGGGGACGGGCGGGAAAGGGACGACCAGGAAAGGGAGGGGCAGGAGGGGGACGGCCAGGGCGGGGCAGAGGACAAGGGGGGACGGCCGGCGGCGCTGTTCTACCTGGTGCCGATGGCGCAGGCGCGCCGCCGGGTGGCGCGGGCCTTCCGGGCGCTGCGCGAGGCGGTGCCGGACGGGGAGCTGGTGCAGGGGGCGGAGCGGATCGGGCGGTGGCTGGAGGAGTTCCATCCGCGCTCGCTGGTGGAACTGGACTACGGGGGCCTGGTGCATCTGCTGGGCCCGGAGCGGTTGCTGGCGGACCGTTCGGCGGGGGAGCTGGAGGAGGGGCTGCGCGCGCTGCGGGCGGGGGACACCGCCGAGGCGCTGCGGATGTACGGGGAACTGACGGCGCGGTGGCGTCGGGTGCTCGCGCTGCGGCACGCGAACTGACGTCCGACCGCCCGTGTATGACTGTAAGAGTCCTAAGGACCGCGAGTCCGATGACCAAGGTCCCGGTTCGGGTCAATACCTGTCGAACGTGACACTACTCACCGTTGACGCGAACTTACCCCTATGTGCAAAAATGGGACAACCAGCCCAACTTCACGTGAGCGTGCCCACTTTTGGGTGGTTCTGGAGTCGATGCGTGCTTTGCGGGGAAACGGAGGGTCTGGTCCCCCTGTAACCGGATGTCATCACAGCGTGACTGTCCGCTATGGGGTGGTCCATCGCCATCCGTCGGCCTTGAACCCGTGAGGGGTCAATTTTGGCGGTTTGGTCGATAGGGCTGGACGGATGGTGTAGTTGTAGACACCAGGACAAGCCGTTCGTCCTATAACCGACTCGGCCCGTCTATGCCATTTCGGGCATCGCGGGCCAAGGTGCAGAATTTGAAGGATAGAACCGCCCTGGTTCGGTTCTCCCGAGGAGGCCGCTCATGACCGCTCGTACCCCTGATGCTGAGCCGCTGCTGACGCCGGCAGAGGTTGCCACCATGTTCCGCGTGGACCCGAAGACGGTCACTCGCTGGGCCAAGGCAGGCAAGCTGACGTCGATTCGCACGCTCGGCGGTCACCGCCGTTACCGTGAGGCGGAGGTGCGCGCTCTGCTGGCCGGGATTCCCGCTCAGCGCACTGAGGCCTGATAGGCCGAAGGCTCTTCAAAGGGGCCGCTTACCGGACTCCGCCGGGTCCGGTAAGCGGCCCCTTTGTCGTGCCCGCCATCGGACCCGTTGTCGCGCTCACCGGAGGCGTTCGGGTCGGCCGAGTGGTCGGAATGTTGAACTCCGGATAACGATTTGATGCGAGTGGGGCGGGGGGGATTTACAGTGAATACCTGTACAATTTTACATATTAAATTAACGTGGTTCTGGAGGGGTCTTCGGGAGGGGTGCACCGAGGAGGCCCGCGTGACGACCGTCACGCGGCCCGTCGCTTGTGGTCTAGACCTAGTCGGGGTAAAGGGCCGAACGGTCAAAAGCGAGAGGCCCGGAACCTGACGGTTCCGGGCCTCTCGCGTTGCGGCGATCCCGACGGGACTTGAACCCGCGACCTCCACCTTGACAGGGTGGCGAGCTAACCAACTGCTCCACGGGACCAGAGTTTTCTGATCTCGTTCACTCGCTTGCCGCGCTGCGAACAAGACAGACTCTAGCCCATGGTGGGCCCTCAGGTCGAACCGGCTCCCGAAGGCCCGCCGCAGCTCACACGGCCACACACCGGGCGGGGCGAGCGGCGCCCGGGTCAGAGCGCCGCCCGCGCCGCCTCCATCGCCTTCATGATCCGCTTCTCCGAGACCGGGCTCGGTGTGCCCAGCGACTGGGCGAAGAAGCTGACCCGCAGCTCCTCGATCATCCAGCGGATCGCCCGCACCTCCGCGGACGGCTGGTGCCCGGCCGGCACCGCCGCCAGCAGCTCCCCGTACGCCTGCTGCACCTGCTGCACCTTCAGCAGGTGCTGGGCGTCCCGCTGCGGGTGGTTGGGCAGCGCCTCCAGGCGGCGGTCCACCGCCAGCAGGTAGCGCTTGAGGTCCGGCAGCCGCTGCCAGCCGGTGGCGGTCACGAAGCCCGGGTACACCAGCGAGGCCAGGTGCAGCCGGACGTCGTTCACCGCGTTCAGCAGCACCGGGCTGCTCACCGACTTCAGCCGGGTCGAGGCCTTGTGGAAGGCGATCAGCGAGGTGGCCGTCTTCAGCGTGGTGTCCGCGGACAGGTCGTACAGGTCGGCGCGCACCTTGTCGTGCAGCTTGCCGAACGCCGCCTCGTCCCAGGCCGGGCCGCCGGCCAGGGTCATCAGCCGGTCCGTCGCGGCCGCCACGACGTCCTCGAACAGGGCGCCGACCGAGCCGTGCGGGCTGTGCGAGAGCGCCAGCTTCGCCTGGTTGCCCAGCCGGCCCTGGATCGACTTGGCCGGGGAGGTGGTGGTCAGCGTCAGCAGCCGGCGCGTCCCCTCCCACATCGACTGCGACTGCGCCTGCGGGGTGTCGAACAGCTTGACGCCGACCGACTGGCCCTCGTCCACCAGGGCCGGGTAGGCGCGCATCGCGTGGCCGCGCGAGCGCTGCTCGAAGGTGCGCTGGAGCACCGGCAGCGAGGCCGGCCAGGCGGTCAGCCCGCTCTGCTCGATGCCCTGGCCGGAGGCGGCCGAGGAGAGCGTCTCCTTGAGCTTGGGCTTGAGCTTCAGCCGCAGCTCCTCCAGGTCCTTGGACTCGGCGAGCTTGCGGCGCCCGTCCACCACCCGGAAGGTCACCCTGAGGTGGTCGGGCACCCGTTCGTCGTCCCAGGCCTCCGGTGGCACGGTGACGGCCGTCAGGCGCTTCAGGGCGTGCTCCAGGGCCGGGAGCAGCGGCTCCTGGCGGTCCTTCACCGCGCGCAGCGCCGCCCTGGCGAAGTCGGGGGCGGGGACGAAGTTGCGCCGGATCGCCTTCGGCAGCGACTTGATGTACGCGGTGACCAGTTCCTCCCGCAGGCCGGGGATCTGCCAGTCGAAGCCCTCCGCGGTGACCTGGTTGAGCACCGGCAGCGGGATGTGCACCGTCACGCCGTCCGCGTCGCTGCCCGGCTCGAACTGGTAGGTCAGCGTGAAGCGGAGCTTGCCCTGCTGCCAGTGGTCCGGGTAGTCGGCCTCGGTGACGCCGCCCGCGGCGTCGTTGATCAGCATCGACTTCTCGAAGTTCAGCAGGTCGGGCTGCTCGTGCCTGGCCTTCTTCCACCAGGAGTCGAAGTGCCGGGTGGAGACGACCTCCTCGGGCAGCCGGGCGTCGTAGAAGTCGAACAGGGTCTGGTCGTCCACCATGATGTCCCGGCGGCGGGCCCGGTTCTCCAGCTCCTCGACCTCGCCGAGCAGCTTGCGGTTCTCCGCGAAGAACCTGTGGTGGGTCTCCCAGTCGCCCTCGACCAGCGCGTTGCGGATGAACAGCTCGCGGCAGAGCTCCTGGTCGATCTTCCCGTAGTTGACCTTGCGCTGGGCGACGACCGGCATCCCGTAGAGGGTCACCTTCTCGTACGCCAGCACCGCGCCGGCCTTCTTCTCCCAGTGCGGCTCGCTGTAGCTGCGCTTGATCAGGTGGCCGGCCAGCGGCTCGACCCACTCCGGCTCGATCCTGGCGTTGATCCGCGCCCAGAGCCGGGAGGTCTCCACCAGCTCGGCCGACATCACCCAGCGCGGCGGCTTCTTGAACAGGCCCGAGCCGGGGAAGACCGCGAAGCGGGCGCCGCGCGCGCCGCCGTACTCGCGCTTCTCCACGTCGAACAGGCCGATGTGGGAGAGCAGGCCGGCCAGCAGCGACTGGTGGATCCGGTCGGCGTCCGGCTCCCCTTCGTGACCGTCGGTCCGGACGGGATCCTCCTCGACCGTGACGCCCAGCTGCTTGGCGACGGTGCGCAGCTGGACGTAGATGTCCTGCCACTCCCGTATCCGCAGGTAGTTGAGGAACTCGGCCTTGCACATCCGGCGGAACGCCGAGGAGGAGAGCTCCCGCTGCTGCTCCCGGACGTAGCGCCACATCGACAGGTAGGCGAGGAAGTCGGAGGTCTCCGAGTTGAACCGGCGGTGCCGCTCGTCGGCGGCCTGGCGCTTCTCGGCCGGGCGCTCGCGCGGGTCCTGGATGGAGAGCGCGGCGGCGATCACCATGACGTCGCGGACGCAGCCGTTGCGGTCGGCCTCCAGCACCATGCGGGCCATCCGCGGGTCCACCGGGAGCTGGGCGAGCTTGCGGCCGAGCTGGGTCAGGCGCTTGCGCGGGTCCTTCTCCTCCGGGTCCAGCGCGCCCAGCTCGTGCAGCAGGTGGACGCCGTCCTTGATGTTGCGCGAGTCCGGCGGGTCCAGGAACGGGAAGGCGGCGATGTCGCCGAGGCCGGCCGCGGTCATCTGGAGGATCACCGAGGCCAGGTTGGTGCGCAGGATCTCGGCGTCGGTGAACTCGGGGCGGGAGAGGAAGTCCTCCTCCGAGTAGAGCCGGATGCAGATGCCGTCCGAGGTGCGGCCGCAGCGACCCTTGCGCTGGTTGGCGCTGGCCTGGCTGATGGCCTCGATCGGCAGCCGCTGCACCTTGGTGCGGTGGCTGTAGCGGGAGATCCGGGCGGTGCCCGGGTCGATCACGTACTTGATGCCGGGGACGGTCAGCGAGGTCTCGGCCACGTTGGTGGCCAGCACGATCCGGCGGCTGCGCGAGCGCTGGAAGACCTTGTGCTGCTCGGCCGAGCTGAGCCGGGCGTACAGCGGCAGGATCTCGGTGTTCTTCAGCTTGAGCTTGCCGAGGGCGTCGGCGGTGTCGCGGATCTCGCGTTCGCCGGAGAGGAAGACCAGGATGTCGCCCGGACCCTCGGCCTGGAGCTCCTCGGCGGCGTCGCAGATCGCCTGGACCTGGTCGCGGTCGCGGTCGGCATCGGTCGCGTCCTCGTCGTCGGCCTCGTCGACCACCGGCCGGTAGCGGACCTCGACCGGGTAGGTGCGGCCGGAGACCTCGACGATCGGGGCGTCGCCGAAGTGCCGGGCGAAGCGCTCCGGGTCGATGGTCGCGGAGGTGATCACGACCTTGAGGTCGGGGCGGCGGGGGAGCAGCTGCTTGAGGTAGCCGAGGATGAAGTCGATGTTGAGGCTGCGCTCGTGCGCCTCGTCGATGATCAGGGTGTCGTACTGGTGCAGATCGCGGTCGGTCTGGATCTCCGCCAGCAGGATGCCGTCCGTCATCAGCTTGACCAGGGTGTCCCGGCCGACCTGGTCGGTGAACCGGACCTTCCAGCCGACCGCCTCGCCGAGCGGGCTGTCCAGCTCCTCCGCGACCCGCTCGGCCACCGTGCGGGCGGCGATCCGGCGCGGCTGGGTGTGGCCGACCAGGCCGCGCACGCCGCGGCCCAGCTCCAGGCAGATCTTCGGGATCTGGGTGGTCTTGCCGGAGCCGGTCTCGCCCGCGACGATCACCACCTGGTGGTCCCGGATCGCCGCCAGGATCTCGTCCTTCTTCTGGCTGACCGGCAGCTCGGCGGGATAGCTGATGGCCGGAACGGCGCCGCGGCGCTGCTCGACCAGCAGCTCGGCGCGTTCGATGTCGGCGGCGATCTCGTCGGCGACCTTCTGCCGGGCCTCGGGCTTGCGGACCCTGCGGGCCCCCTCCAGCCGGCGCCCGATCCGCACCTGGTCGCGCAGGGTCAGCTCGGGCAGACGGGCGGCCAGCGCACCGATTCCGGGCCCCACGGCGGGTACGGTGGCGGACTGGACTGCGGGAGAACTCACTGCGGGCATCCCTCTAGGTTCGCAAGGAGGCACGGCGGAGCGCACCTCGGTTTTCGAGCCCCTCCAGTGTCACAGCCGACGGAGGCGAATCGCGAACGCCGGGCAACGGTCCGTGCCGGTCCCGGGCTCTGGGGGGTGAGGAGGTGCTCATGGGAGCCCACAAGACCGCCAGGGACGAGGAGTTCCGGGCGTTCGTCGGCAGCGCGTGGTCGCGGCTGCTCAGGACGGCCTACCTGCTCGCGGGAGACCGGCACGGGGCCGAGGACCTGGTCCAGCAGGCGCTGGAACGGGCGTACGCGGCCTGGACCAGGGTGCGGGCGGCCGACGACCCGTACGCCTACGTGCGCCGGATCGTGATCAACGAGCACGCCAGGAAGTTCCGGCGCCGGCTCGTCGAGTACCCGGTCACCGCCGTCCCCGACCGGGCCGCGCCGGCCGGCGCGGACCCGGACGACCGGGCCGTGCTGCTCACCGCGCTCGCCACCCTGCCGCCGCGCCAGCGCCAGGCGGTGGTGCTGCGGTACTGGGAGGACCTCACCGAGACCCAGACCGCGGCGGCCATGGGGTGCTCGGTCGGGACGGTGAAGAGCCAGGCGGCCAGGGGGCTGGCCAAGCTCCGCGGCGCCTCCTCACTCATCGGACTGACGAGCATCGGAGGAGCAAGATGAGCAACGAGTTCCTGCCAGGGAGCGCTGAGAGCGGGGAGGACCGGGCGGCCGTGCGGGCGCTGGGCGACCTGGCCGAGAGCGTCGAGATCGAGGCGGTCCCGTACGACCGGCTGGTCGCCGGGGGCCGGCGGCGGCTGCGGCGTCGGCGGCTGCTGACCGCGGGGTTGGCGGCGGCCCTGGTCGTCGGGGTGGCCGGCGGTGCGGCGGTGATCGGCGAACGCGGCCGGCAGGCCGTCTCGACCGTGGTGGTGGCGGCCTCCAGCCCGGCCACCACAGTGGCGGCTCCCGCCGCCGCGGCCGGCGCGGGCGCGTCCGCCGCCGACCGGGACCCGTTCAAGCCCGTGCGGGTCAAGGTCGCCGAAGGCACCGCGAGCGGCCACACCTGGCAGGCCTGGGCCGCGCTGTGGCCGACCACCTCCAGCAAGCAGGACGCCCTCAAGCAGGCCCAGCTGCTCCGGGAGGAGCGGTACGCCGCCAACCCGGAGGTGAAGCCGGTCAGCCGGCAGGACATCGACACCAACTGGGACGCGCGCCTCGACCAGGTGAACTACTACTACACCGTGGACGGCCGTCGGCAGGCCGACGACTCCGTGCACGCGGTCTCCGCCCCCGGCGGGTTCCCGGCCGCCGTCGGCGGCGCCTCGCTCGGCCTCCACCACCCGTCGGCCGTCCCGCCGGTGGTGATCGACGGCGTCAACGCCGAGGTGACGAAGGTCGTGATCGCCTGGAAGACCGGCGGCACCACCGAGGCGGTGCCGGTCGTGGTCGGGGACTCCCCGTTCCGCTACTTCGCCGTCGGCGCGAAGCCCGGCAGCGACGCGGCGACCGTCACCTACTACAAGGCGGACGGCTCGGTGGAGCTCACCAAGGACTACTGGCTCAGGACGTCCTGAACGGACCGGGCGGCGGGCTCGACGGAACCGAGCCCGCCGCCCGGCGGCCGATCCTACTCGGGCGCGGCCTCCCCACCGGCGGCGGCCGGCGGTGCTCCGCGACGATCACCGGCACCTGCCCGGCCCGCTGCGACGGATTTCAACCCTCCGGGCCCGTCCCCGCCGGCGACTCACTACGCTTGGTGCGGTGAAAGCCGCACGAAGCCTCGCGACCTGGCTGGCCGACCGTACTCCCGAGCAGCTGACCGAACTGCTGGAGCAGCGCGAACTTCCCCACGCGGCCAGGGTGACGAACCTGACCGACCTGGCCGACCACCTGCTGACGGACGCCTCGACGGCCCTGGGGCTGAGCGAGATCGGCCTCGGGGACCTTCAACTACTGGTCGCTGTGGGGACTCTGGCCGAACGGTTGCACGGTCCGCTGCCGGCCGTCCCGGCTGCTCATCACCTGTTCGTGGGCTACGGCGGCCGTTCACCACGGCTCGACGCGCCCGCGGTCGACCCCGCCGACCGGTCCGTGACCCGGGAGCAGCTCTTCCGGTTCCTGCAACTCGACGGCGCGGGCCGGTCCGCGGCCGAGGCGGCGCTGTCCCGGCTGACCGAGCGGGCCCTGGTACTGCCCTCGACCGGAAGCAGGGTCGTCGTTCCGATCCTGGTCCACCGTCAGGCGGACGAAGGCGGCAGTTACGGCCGGCCCGCCGAGCATCTGCTCACCGAGGCCTTCAACGCTCCGGAGATCCACCGCATCGCGGAGGAACTGGGGTTCACGAAGGCACGGACCCGGGCCGAGGCGCAGCGGCAGATCGTGGACGTGCTCAGGGACGCGAAGCGCGTGCGCGCCATGGTCGCCGAGGCGCCGCAGGCCGCCTTGGACCTGCTGGACCACCTGGTCCCGGGCCCGCCACTGCTGCGCACACGCTGCTTCGTCTCCCGGTACGGCGGCGGCTTCTACCCGGGCTCCGGAGGCAAGTTCACCTTCCGGGAGAGCGGCTCGGGAGATCCCGGCACGGACTGGCTGGCCGCCCGTGGCATGGTCCTTCCGGTGGACGAGGACCTGGTGGAACTGCCGCGCGAGGTGGGCGAGGCGTTGCGCGACCACGACCGTGCGCCGGGCTACCAGTCCGCACCGCCCCCGGTCGAGGGCACGGTGGAGATCCCGGACGGTGCGGTGGAGAGCCAGGCGCAGGCGGCGTTGGCCGAGACGGCCTCCCGGATCGAGCTGATGCTCCGCCAGCTGGCCGTGCAGCCGCTCGCCGTGCGCAAGGCGGGCGGAATCGCGGTCCGGGACACCCGCCGGCTGGCGAAGGCGGCCGGCATGCCGGAGGCACAGGCCCGGCTCTGGCTCGACCTGGCGAACAACGCGGACCTGATCACCCCCTGGGCCGAGGAAGCGGAGGCCCCGGCGAGAGGACGGGGCCGCGCTCACCGGCCGGAGTCCCGGCCGCCCGCCCGGATGCTGCCCACCGAGCGGTACGACGAGTGGCTGGCGGCGCCACCCGCCCAGCGGCTGCTGCCGCTCGTCGCCACCTGGGCGGTGGTGCCCGAGGTGTTCAGCCATTGGCCGGACGAGGACGAGACCCCGGTCGCGCTGGTCACGCCGGAGGACGACGAGGCCGTCGACCTGCGCCTTGCCGTTCTGGAGGCTCTGGCCACCCTTCCGGCCGGGCAGGGAGTCGCCACCGGCAAGTCCGCTCGCGAGCCGGCGACCGCTCTCGTCGGTCTCGTCGCCACGGCGGCCTGGTTCCGCCCGACCGCCCTCGCCCGGGGCTCGTGGGCGGCCGAGCGGGTCGAGGCGACCCTGGCGGAGGCGGAACTGCTCGGGGTCGTCGCCCACGGAGCGCTGACTCCGCTCGGGCACGCCCTGCTCGGGCTCCTCAGGGCGGGCGCACACCGCCACTTCCCCGCCGTTCCGGGCGCCGGGCCGGCGCTGCGCGACCGTCCGGCTCTGGTCGACGCGGTCAGGCAGGTGTTCACGGCCCTGGACGGGCTGCTGCCCGCGCCGCGGACCACCGCCCGGTTCCAGGCGGACCTCACGGCTGTGGTCGCCGGAGCCGTCGCACCGGAGCTGACCGACCTGCTGTCCACCTGCGCGGACCGGGAGTCGGAGGGCCACGCCGTGGTGTGGCGGATCACCCCCGCGGCGGTCCGCCGGGCGCTGGACTCGGGATGGGACGCCGCCGACCTGCTGGCCCGGCTGGCCGACGTCTCCGAGGGCGGGCGGCCGCTTCCGCAGCCCCTGGAGTACCTGATCAAGGACACCGCGCGGACCCACGGCCGGATGCGGGTGGTGCGCTCCGCCTGCTGCATCCGCTCCGACGACGAGGCACTGGTGTCGGAACTCGCCGCGGCCCGTGCGCTGTCCAGGCTCGGGCTGCGACGGATCGCGCCGACGGTGCTGATCAGCACGGCCGAGCCCGAGGCGACCCTTGCCGCGCTCAGGGCCGCAGGCTACGCCCCCGTGCTGGAGGCGGAGACCGGGACGACGGTCATCGAGAAGGCCCGCCGGGAACGCGCTCCCCGGCGCATGCCGTCACTGTCCGGAGCACGACCGCGCCACGGCAAGGGACCGGGCACCGCGCAGGCGCTGGCGGGCGCGATGCTGGCCGGCCGGTGACCAAGGGGAATCGCTCCAAACGCCCAGGCAGGGCGATGCGCACCGCGTCGCGGCGGTGAAGTCGCCTCGGAGTTCCCAGGCCCGAGGTCGGAGCTCGGCACGCTGGGCGCGTTGAATCGGCAGCGACGGCAGCGTGTCAGTGGCCCTCGGTCCAGAACTGCTGGAGTCGCGCGATCGCCTGGGCCTTGTCCAGCTCGGCGACCTGGTCCTCGGAGAGTCCGACGCGGTTGATCAGCAGGTGGACCAGATCTACGGGAAGCGCCTCGCGTGGCGGCTCGGGCGCGCCTCGATCGGGAAGCGTGCCGTCCAGGACGCAGGGCCAGAACACGTCCTCCGTCACGTCTACGGCACGTACTTGCCGGGGGTGGAGGGTATCGGAGGACACGAAGAAGCCCCCGCAGCGAATTCGCTGCGGGGGCTTCCTGTTTGTGGCCAGGGCCGGGGTCGAACCGGCGACCTTCCGCTTTTCAGGCGGACGCTCGTACCAACTGAGCTACCTGGCCGTACTGCACCGTCTCTTGCGAGACGAGCGATCCCGACGGGACTTGAACCCGCGACCTCCACCTTGACAGGGTGGCGAGCTAACCAACTGCTCCACGGGACCTGGAAGTGGCGAACCACTCAGGTCTTGCGTTACTGCACTTTACTACGGGTACTGCGTGCCCCCAACGGGATTCGAACCCGTGCTACCGCCTTGAAAGGGCGGCGTCCTGGGCCACTAGACGATGAGGGCTTGCGGCCTGTCCCGCTGTTTCCAGCGCTCGGGGACGTCGAGAAGCATATGGGATGCAGGGCGGATCGCCAAAACGGGTTTCGGCCGAGTGGGCGGCGGGGTCTCCGGGGGGTCAGGACCAGCCCAGCTCGTCCAGCTCGTGGTCGTCAAAACCGAAGTGGTGGGCGACCTCGTGGATGACCGTGGTGCGGACCTCCTCGACCACCTGCTCGCGGGTCTCGCAGTGGCGCAGGGTGGGGCCGCGGTAGATCAGGATGCGGTCGGGCAGGACGCCCGCGTACCACTCGCCGCGCTCGGTGAGCGGGGTGCCCTCGTAGAGGCCGAGGAGTTCGGGATCGCTGGGGTCGGGTTCGTCCTCGACGAAGATCGCGACGTTGTCCATCATGGCCGCGAGCTGCGGGGGGATCTGGTCGAGGGCGTCGCTGACCAGCATCTCGAACTCTTCCCGGGTCATCTCCACCGGATCATTGTCGGGTGTCGGGTGACGGTGTGCCAGGTGACGGAGCCCGGTGTTTGATGGGGCTATGACGACCTCGGAGGACGCCTTGGACGGCGCCGCGGGCGACACCGCGGGCGGTCCGGCCCGGACGGTGCCGCCGGTCGTGGCGCCGGCCGGGCGCCGGCCGCCGGTGCTGCGCGGGCAGGGGCCCGCGGTGGCGGTGGTCGCGGTGGGCGGGGCGATCGGGGCGACCGCGCGGTACGCGGCCGGGCTCGGCTGGCAGACCGGGCCGACGGCCTTCCCGTGGACGACGCTGCTGGTCAACGTGGCCGGCTGCGCGGTGATCGGGGTGTTCCTGGTGGTGATCACCGAGGGGCGGCAGGCGCATCCGCTGGTGCGGCCGTTCTTCGGCACCGGGGTGCTGGGCGGGTTCACCACCTTCTCGACGTACGCGGTGGACCTCCGGCGCCTGCTGGAGGGCGGCCGGCCGGGGCCCGCCCTGGTGTACCTGGGGCTGACCCTGCTGGGCGCGCTGGTCGGGGTGTGGGCGGCGGCCGGGCTGACCCGGCGGCTGGTCCACCGGGCCCTGCGGCGCGGCGCAGGGCGGGACGCGGCCGGTCGCCGCGGCGCAGGGCGGGGTGCGCGGTGAGCCGGCTGAGCGGGCCGGCGCTGCGGCTGACCGTGCTGACCGGGGAGAGCGACCGGTGGCACCACCGCCCGCTGTACAGCGAGATCGTGCACCGGGCCCGGGCGGCCGGGCTGGCCGGGGCGAGTGTGTTCCGGGGGATCGAGGGCTTCGGCGCCTCGTCGCTGGTGCACACCACGCGGCTGCTGTCGCTGAGCGAGGACCTGCCGGTGGCGGTGGTGATCGTGGACGAGGAGGAGCGGGTGCGGGCGTTCCTGCCGCAGCTGGACGGGCTGGTGGCGGAGGGTCTGGTGCTGCTGGACCGCTGCGAGGTCGTGACCTACGCGGGGCGGGAGCCCGGCCCGGACCGGGGCCCGGGGGAGGCGGCGCGGTGAACTGGCTGCTGGTGGTGGCGGGCGCGGCGGTCGGCGCACCGCTGCGCTACCTGACCGACCGGGCGGTGCAGTCCCGGCACGACTCGGTGTTCCCGTGGGGGACCTTCACGGTGAACGTGGCCGGCTGTCTGATCCTCGGGCTGGTGACCGGCGCGGTGGCCTCGGGCGCGGCCTCCTCGAAGGTCCAGCTGCTGCTGGGCACCGGACTGTGCGGGGCGCTGACCACCTACTCGACCTTCTCGTACGAGACCTTGCGGCTGGCCGAGACCGGCGCCGGGCGGTACGCGCTGGCCAACGTGGCCGGCAGCGTGGCGGCCGGGCTGGCCGCCGTGTACGCGGGGGCGGAGCTGGCCTCGGCGTTCTGGGGCTGACCGGACGCCGGGCCCGGGCGGTCCGCCCCGGCGGGCTTCCGGGCCGTCCGCGCCGCCCGTGGCGCCCGCGTCGCCGGGGCGAGCTTGCGTCCCGCCCGTGTCCCGCCGGGCCGGGCGCGCGTTGGGCACCGAAAGCGGTCGCGCGTGAGTGGGCGGCCCGGGTGGGGCGGTAGAGAGGGACCTCAGTGGCTTCGGTACGGGCGGCGGCACGGGCGGTGCGGGCAGTACGGGTGGTGCGGGTACGGATGGCCGGCGCGCGTACGGCTCCGGGGTGGGCGGCGGCGGTCCCGCGCTCGCGCGCGGTACGGGCGGCGGCGCTGCTGACGGTGGCCGGGCTCGGGCTGACCGGGTGCATGTCGGTCGGTCCCGCGGCGGAGGAGAAGCACGGCGTGGCGCCGGTCGGGCAGGTCGGTCCGGCGCCCAGGCCGGGGGTGACCGGCGGGCCCTCGGCCTCGCCGGGGGCCGGGCACCAGGGCGGGCCCCCGGGGCGCCCCGAGCGGCCGGGGGGCCTCCAGGGCGAGAGCGGGTCGGGCGGGGCCACCGCCGCGGCGCCGGGCGAGGCGGTGCCGGGGGCGAGCGGCACGGTGGCCGGGGTGGTCCCGGTGCCGGGGTCGGGCGCTCCCGAGGGCGGGCCCGGCGGCGGTACGGCGGGCGGTGTGAACACCAGTCCGGTGCCGCACCAGGGCGGCGGGCCGGCCGGGACCGGTGGCACGGCGGGCTCCGGCGGCACCGGCGGGGCGGGCGGCACCGGGGAGGGCCGCTCCGGCGGCGCCTCGGCCGGGACGCCCTCGACCACCCCGAGCAGCCACCCGTCGAGCACCCCGGCGCCCGAGCACAGCTCGCCCGCGGCGACCGTCCCGCCGGCCCCCGACCCGTCCCCGGACAGCTCCGGTTCCTCGGCCCCCAGCCCCCGGGCGGGCGGACATTAGGAGGATGGTCAGGGAATTTGCCTCCGATCCCCAGGTTCGTCTATGGTGGTAGATCGTTCGTTTGATCCATTTGACTGGCGCCCTAATCCCATCTGGCGCCCTTGGCGCGTTCCGGCGATCCGTGGCTGACCGCATAGAGGCGGTTGTGAAACAGAACCCCGGACTTTGGCGCGTGCCACTTCCGGAAGGTTTTGCATGTCTCTCATTGACGACGCCCGCTTCGCCATGCCCGCGGACGAGGCCGCCGCCGATGTCGCCGACACCACCGACACCATCGACACCGCCGCGGACGAGGTGATCGCCGAGGCCGTGGAGGCCACCGAGGAGGCGGCCGCCGAGCCCACCATCACCTTCGGCGACCTGGGCCTGCACGACGACGTCGTGCGCGCCCTCGCCAAGCGCGGCGTCACCACCCCGTTCCCGATCCAGGCCGCGACCATCCCGGACGCCCTGGCCGGCAAGGACGTGCTGGGCCGAGGCCGCACCGGCTCCGGCAAGACCCTCAGCTTCGGCCTGCCGCTGCTGACCCGCCTCGCCGACGGCGAGCGCACCAAGCCCAAGCACCCGCGGGGCCTGATCCTGGTCCCGACCCGCGAGCTGGCCATGCAGGTGGCCGACGCCCTGGAGCCGTTCGGCTCGGTGCTCGGCCTCAAGCTCAAGGTCGTCTGCGGCGGCACCTCGATGTCGAACCAGATCTACGCGCTGGAGCGCGGCGTCGACGTCCTCGTCGCCACCCCCGGCCGACTGCGTGACCTGCTGAACCGTGGCAGTGCCAAGCTCGGCGACGTCAAGACCGTCGTGCTCGACGAGGCCGACCAGATGGCCGACATGGGCTTCCTGCCCGAGGTCACCGAGATCCTCGACCAGGTGCCGGCCGGCGGCCAGCGCCTGCTGTTCTCCGCCACCCTGGAGAACGAGATCGACACCCTGGTCAAGCGCTACCTGAAGAACCCGGTCACCCACGAGGTCGACCCGTCGGCCGGCGCGGTCACCACCATGACCCACCACATCCTCGTGGTGAAGCCCAAGGACAAGGCGCCGATCACCAACGCGATCGCCGCCCGCAAGGGCCGCACGATCATCTTCGTCCGCACCCAGATGGGCGCCGACCGCGTCGCCGAGCAGCTCATCGAGGCCGGCGTGAAGGCCGACGCGCTGCACGGCGGCATGACCCAGGGCGCCCGTACCCGCGTCCTCGGCGACTTCAAGGACGGCTACGTCAACGTCGTCGTCGCCACCGACGTCGCCGCCCGCGGCATCCACGTCGACGGCATCGACCTGGTCCTCAACGTGGACCCGGCCGGCGACCACAAGGACTACCTGCACCGCTCCGGCCGCACCGCGCGGGCCGGCCGCTCCGGCGCCGTCGTCACCCTGGTGCTGCCGCACCAGCGCCGTGGCGTGTTCCGCCTGATGGAGGACGCGGGCGTGGACGCCTCGCGCCACATCCTCGACCACGCCTTCGACGCCGAGGTCGCCAAGATCACCGGCGCCCGCTCGCTGATCGAGGTCCAGGCCGAGAGCGCGGCCGGCATCGCCGGTGCCGCCGAGCGCGAGCTCGCCGACATGACCCGCCAGCTGGAGCGCGCGCAGCGCCGCGCCAACGAGCTGCGCGAGGAGGCCGACCGCCTGGCCGCCCGGGCCGCGCGCGAGCGCGCCGAGCTGGGCATCGAGGACGAGGCGCCGGCCGCTTCGGAGGAGTCCGGCGAGGCCGCCGAGGCCACTCCGGCCGCCGAGGCCCCCGCCGCGGCGCAGACCGAGGAGCGCACCTCCTCCTACCGTGAGGCCCGCAGCGAGCGTCCGGCCTCCGGCCGTGACCGTGACCGTGACCGTGACGACCGCGGTGGCCGTTCCGGTGGCTTCGGCGGTGGCCGTGACCGTGACCGTGACGACCGCCGTTCGGGTGGCTTCGGTGGCGGTGCCGGTCGTGACCGTGACGACCGCGGTGGCCGTTCCGGTGGCTTCGGCGGTGGCCGTGACCGTGACGACCGCGGCGGTTTCAACCGTGACCGTGGTGGCTTCGGTGGCGGTGCCGGTCGTGACCGTGACGACCGCGGCGGCCGTTCCGGTGGCTTCGGCGGTGGCCGTGACCGTGACGACCGCGGCGGTTTCAACCGTGACCGTGGTGGCTTCGGTGGCGGTGCCGGTCGTGA